>DNJC01000075.1:28200-31974 GCA_003490025.1 Geobacter sp.
ACAATCTCGAAGAGATCCACTTATAAAGGAGAAGAAAGACCATGGCGCTTAAAGAGCTGAGAATAGGGACCCGCGCGAGCCAGCTCGCACTCTGGCAGGCAAACTGGGTCAAGTCCGAGCTGGAAAAACGTTACCCGAACATGACGGTCACCCTTACCAAGATCAAGACCATCGGGGACAAGATCCTCGACGTGCCGCTGGCGCAGGTGGGTGGCAAGGGTCTGTTCGTCAAGGAGATCGAGGAGGCGATGCTGCGCGGCGAGATCGACATCGCGGTGCACAGCATGAAGGACGTCCCGACCGAGTTCCCGGAAGGGCTCGGCCTCTACTGCATCACCGAGCGCGAAGATCCCCGCGACGCGGTCATCTCCCGCGGCGTCAAGTTCGCCGACCTGCCGCAGGGCGCCCGCATCGGCACCTCCGCCCTCAGGCGCCAGGCGCAGCTCCTCAAGGTCCGCCCGGACCTGGAGATGGTCATCATCCGCGGCAACGTCGAGACCCGCATGAACAAGCTGGAGACCGACGGGCTCGACGCCGTCATCCTCGCCGCCGCCGGCCTGAACCGTCTCGGCTTCGCTGATCGCATCACCGAACTCCTGCCGGTCGAACTCTCCCTCCCCGCCATCGGCCAGGGCGCCCTTGGGATCGAGTGCAACCTCTCCAACCAGGACGTGAAGGATGCCATCTCCTTCTTCAACCACGCCGACACCAGCCATGCCGTCCGTGCCGAGCGTGCGCTCTTGTGGCGCTGCGAGGGTGGCTGCCAGGTTCCCATCGCAGCCTACGGCGAAGTGACCGGCGACGAGCTGAAGCTGACCGGCTTCATCGCCTCCGTGGACGGCAAGGTTTCCGTGAAGGGGAGCCTGACCGGTCCTGCCGACGAGTGCGAGAAACTCGGCGTGAAGCTCGCCGAGCAGCTGCTGGCCGAGGGTGGCCACGCCATCCTGGCCGAGGTGTACCAGCGCGAAGTCTCCAGGGAGAAGGAAATCCCGGTCTAAACCGAAACCTTCGACCCGAAAAGCATCAACCACAGAGCTCACACGCCGCCGTGGACAGCTCCGTATCGGTAACGCCCCTCCCCCCGGAGGGGGGAGGTTGGGAGGGGGGACTGGCTGGCCTCCCCCTCCCTAGCCCTCCCCCTCCGGGGGCGGGGACATTCGGACATCACTTTGTATGGTGGTTAAGGTCTTTGTTCTCAGGTGAAAGGCTAATGGATCTTCCTTAGCCTTTTGCCGTTTGGAATCGGTGCATGTTATGAACGCTGAAAGAGGGAAAAAAGGGTACGTCTACCTGATCGGTGCCGGCCCGGGCGACCCGGGACTGATCACCGTCAAGGGACGGGACTGCCTGGCCAAGGCGCAGGTGGTGATGTACGACTACCTCGCCAACGAGGAACTGCTCCGCCTGGCGCCCAAGGGGGCGGAACTGATCTACGCCGGGAAGGTAGGGGGACAGCACAACCGGGAACAGAGCCAGATCAACGAACTCCTGGTGCAAAAGGCCCTCTCCGGAAAGGTCGTGGCGAGGCTCAAGGGGGGCGACTCCTTCATCTTCGGCCGAGGCGGCGAGGAGTGCGAGGCGCTGGTCGAGGCCGGGGTCCCCTTCGAGATCGTCCCCGGCATCACGGCGGCGGTAGGCGCGACCAGCTACGCCGGCATCCCCCTGACCCACCGCGGCATCACCACCTCGGTCGCCTTCGTCACCGGCCACGAGAAAAAGGGGAAGGCGAGTTCCGAGATCGACTGGGAGGGGCTCTCCCTGGGAAGCGGCACCGTCGTCTTCTACATGGGAGTCACCAACCTCCCCCATATCGCCGAGAGCATGATGGCCCACGGCCGCTCGCCCGAGACGCCGGTCGCGCTGATCCGCTGGGGGACGAGACCCGAGCAGGAGGTGCTGGTCGGCACGCTTGCCGACATAGCCGCGAAGGCGCGCCAGGCAGAGTTCAAGGCGCCCGCCATCACCGTCGTCGGCGAAGTGGTGAACCTGCGGGAGACGCTGCGCTGGTTCGATAACCGGCCGCTCTTCGGGCGCTCCGTCCTTGTTACCAGGGGCGCCGACCAGGCGGGCGACTTCACGTCGAAGCTGGAGCAGCTGGGCGCACGCGCCTACTGCTGCCCGACCATCGAGATCACCCCCCCGGAGAACTACGCCGCCCTGGACGAGGCGATCGAAGCCCTGGACAGCTTCCACTGGATCATCTTCACCTCGTACAACGCCGTCAAGTACTTCTTCGGAAGGCTTGAGGAAAAGGGGCTCGACAGCCGCGCCCTTGGACGCTGCCGCGTCTGCGCCGTTGGCCCCAAGACCGCGGCCGCCCTGTCGCCGTACGGCATCCGTCCCGACCTCGTTCCCGCCGATTACAAGGCCGAAGGTGTGGTCGCCGCTTTCTCCGAGATGGAGATGGCGGGGAAGTGGGTGCTCTTCCCTAAGGGAGACCGGGCGCGGGAGGTGATCCCCGAAGAGCTGGGACGGCTGGGAGCGCAGGTCATGGCGCCGGTTGCCTACGCGAACCACACGCCGGAGGAGATCCCGCAGGAAGCGTTGCTGGCCCTCGAGGAGGGGCGCCTCGACTGCGCCACCTTCACCTCCTCTTCGACGGTGCAGAATCTCGCCGCCATCCTGGGCGAGAACCGTTTCCTGCACCTGATGGAAAAGGTGAAGGTCGCCTCCATCGGTCCCGTCACATCGAAGAGCTGCCGCGAACTGGGGCTCGAAGTACACATGGAGCCGGCCGAGTACACGCTGGACGCGCTCTCCGCCGAGATGATCAAGTACTTCGCTGCCGAGTAGAACCAAGCCTGGCATCCCGCCCCCGGAGGGGGAGGGTCAGGGAGGGGGGAAGCCGTCAGGAAGAAGAGCCATTCAGTGAAGAGCCGAGCCCCGCGTCCCCTCGCCCTCCGGAAGAGGGACAGGGTGAGGGAGGCTCCGGACTCAAGTAAAAGCCAATAAGCCGCACAACCCAAAGGAGAGAGCAATGTTCTACCCACTGTACAGAGCGAGAAGGATCCGGGGCAAAGAAGTTTTCAGAAACATGGTCAGGGAGACCTCTCTCTCCACCAACGACCTGATATACCCGATGTTCTCCGCCTTCGGCAAGGGGATCAAGAAAGAGATCTCCTCGATGCCGGGAATCTATCAGCAGTCCATCGAGAACATCGTCGAGGAGGCGCAGGAGGCCTACGAGCTGGGCGTTCCCGCCGTGATACTCTTCGGCATCCCGGAGCAGAAGGACGCCATGGGGAGCGACGCCTACTCCGACACCGGCATCATCCAGGAGACCATCCGGGCCATCAAGAAGAGCGTTCCGAACCTCGCCGTCATCACCGACGTCTGCATGTGCGAGTACACCGACCACGGCCACTGCGGCGTGATCAAGAACGGCGACGTGGACAACGACGAGACCCTGGAGCTTTTGGCCAAGGAGGCGCTGTCGCATGCCAGGGCGGGTGCCGACATGGTGGCCCCCTCGGACATGATGGACGGCCGGGTTCAGGCGATCCGCGAGGCGCTGGACAACAACGGCTACAAGGACATCCCGGTGATGAGCTACGCGGTCAAGTACGCCTCCGGCTACTACGGGCCGTTCCGCGAGGCCGCCGAGTCGACGCCGCAGTTCGGCGACCGCCGCTCCTACCAGATGGATCCGGCCAACCGGCTGGAGGCGATCCGCGAGGCGCGTATGGACGTGGAGGAGGGGGCCGACATCCTGATGGTCAAGCCGGGTCTTCCCTATCTCGACATCGTGCGCGAGGTGAGAAACGAGTTCAACCT
>DNJC01000075.1:32086-81891 GCA_003490025.1 Geobacter sp.
GATCCTCACCTATCACGCCAAAGAGGTGGCCAAGCTGCTCAAGAAAGGGTACGAGGCCGAGCTGAAAGGGCGTTGCGGCTGCGGCTGCAAGTAGAATAGTGAGAAAAGTAAAGGCCCGCTGAGAAGCGGGCCTTTTTTATGGATGCATTTAGTGTCCCCTCCCCCGGAGGGGGNNCCCCCCTCCGGGGGGAGGAGCGGTTACTCATTGATAAGGGGCTGCCCAAGGCGACGTGGGGCGCTCTGTGGTTTTTAGGCCCTGATCATGATCAGCAGCATCTTGAACCGCTTCGCCGCGCGCATCGAGTGGGGCCTGTTGGCCGGCATGATGATGATCTCGCCCGCGGTTACCGTCTGCACCGTCCCCTCTATGTTGACCTCCGCCTCGCCATCCAGTACCTGCACCAGCGCGTCATACGGCGCCGTATGCTCGCTCAACCCCTCTCCGACATCAAACGCGAATGCGGTGACGGTCCCGACCGGCTTGTCTATGACTGCCCTGCTCACCACCGCACCTTCCTGATACCCCGCCAGATTCGCCAGATTCAGTTTCTCTCCAAGTGCAACACCCTTTTTCTGTGACATATAGACCTCTCCTTGTCAGATAGCGCTCTTTGTTGATAGGAACTTTAACCCGTTCAGAGAGTCGTGCAATTGATGCAAGTCAATCTAATGGTAAAATTCTGCGCATGCCCAAACCATTCCGCTACCTGGAGCCGACGTTCTTCGCAGGGTTGTTCGACGACCCGCTGCTGCTGGTCCGGGTGCGCCCCACCGGCCGCGCCATTCTCTTCGACTGCGGCAAGATCCACCACCTCGCCAAAAGGGTCTACACCTCCATCGATGCGATCTTCATCAGCCATGCCCACATGGACCATTTCATGGGGATGGACAGCGTCATCCGGCACAGCCACGCCTCCCCGCGCACCATCGACGTTTTCGGCCCCCCCGGCCTTTCCGGTCGAATGGCCAACAAATTCGCCTGTTACGACTGGAACCTCGCCGACACCTTCTGGGGGAACTTCAGGGTCAGCGAGGTGAATAACGACGGGAGCATAGCAAGCACCCTCTTCAGCGGACCGCAGGCCTTCGCCGCAACCCCGGAAGGCGAGCGTACGGGCGTCCTCTACGGCAACAGGCATCTGACAGTTACCGCCGTCCATTGCGAGCACAGGATCGCGGTGTTGGCGTACCGCGTAGATGAAGGCGCCGCGTTCGTCATCGACGATGCACGTATCGCCGATGAGGGAGTGAGGAAAGGAGAATGGCTGAAAACGATGGAGAAGATGTTCCACAACGGCGCCATGGAAGGAAGCCCGATCCGCTACCCGTGGAGCAGAGGGGACATTGTAGAGGAGCGCGTGGAGCACGATGCCGCAGCACTCTACCGGCGCATCAGGAAACTTGAAAAGCCGGCCAGCATTGGGTATGTGACCGACATCGGTTTTTCAGAGGGAAACATGGAGAGCATTGCAGGGCTTTTGGAGGGAGTGAGCTTGCTTGTTTGCGAATGCGCCTTCCTGGCATCGGAGCGGAAGAAGGCGCAGCTCTCCCGCCATCTCTGCAGCACCGAATTCAACATGATGCTGGATCGGTTGCGGCCGAGTTACGTGTTGCCGATGCACTTTTCCAAGACCTACCAGAGGGGGAGCGAGCCGTTGTACCGGCAGATCGAGCCGCCGTCGGGGGTGACCGTCTTGAAGATCCCCGACCGTCTCACCCCCCGTCCCATAATGGAGAGCGAAGTTCCGAAACCGGAGGAACTTTAGCTCACGCAAAGCCGCAAAGGCGCAAAGAAAGGCAAAAAAACCAACCATTCGCCACTGAGAAAATCTGAGGACAAAAAACTAAAATCTCGAGGGGAAAAACCAAACATCTTGTTTCTCTATCTCTTGAAGGTTTTGAAGTCTCAGATTTTTCTCAGAAGTTCTCTGTGGCCAATGGTTCTGGGGGATGCGGTTCTCTTTGCGTCTTTGCGCCTTTGCGTGACACGCAGTGGCTTTTCTGCTAAAAAGGCAGCTATGAAAAAGTCCACCTCCAGCGACGCCCCGGTAGTCTACACCTCCGAATTCGGCCGCATGTGCCCCGGCTGCGGCAAGCCCGCCAAAGACTGCATCTGCCGCAAGAACTCGGCGGCCCCCGCCGGTGACGGCGCGGTGCGCCTGAGACGCGAAACGAAAGGGCGGGGCGGCAAGACCGTCATCGTCATCACCGGTGTTCCCGTCGACGCCGCGGCTCTGACGATCCTGGCAGGGGAATTGAAGAAGCGTTGCGGCTGCGGTGGGACAGCAAAAGACGGCGTGATCGAGATACAAGGCGACCACGCCGACGTGCTGCTGGCTGAACTGACCAAGCGGGGCTACAAGGCGAAGCGCGCCGGAGGGTAGTCCCGCCTACTCCACCAGGAACTCATTCCCGCCCACTTCCACTGCATCGCCGGGACGCAGTTTCCTGCCGCGGCGCAACTCCACCTCGCCGTTCACCGAAACCATCCCCTCGGAGATGATGATCTTTGCCTCTCCACCCGAGCAGACCGCATTGACGGCCTTCAGGAAACTGTCCAGCTTGATAAATTCCGTATCAATCTTCACACATCCTCCACATCCAAAAATCTCGCGCCTCATGGCGGGTTGAACTTATCACAGAATTCTGCTAAAAAGGGACATTTCGCAAAGGAGAACCGTGCATGTACACAACCAACGATTTCAAAAAAGGGCTCGTCATCCAGTTGGACGGCGCACCCTGCGTGCTAGTAGACGTAAGCTTCCAGTCCCCGTCCGCCCGTGGCGCCAACACCATGGTGAAGACCAAGTACCGCAACCTCATCACCGCCCAGGTGCTTGAGAAGACCTTCCGTTCCGGTGACAAGGTAGACGAAGCCGACTTCGAGCGTCACAAGGGTCAGTTCCTCTATGCCGACGGCGGCCGCGGCATCTTCATGGACCTGGAGACCTACGAGCAGTTCGAGATGGAAGAAGACAACTTCGAAGCCATCGCCCCGTTCCTGCTGGACGGCACCGAAGTGCAACTCGGCATCTTCCAGGAGCGCATGGTGAACGTCGACCTCCCCATGGTCGTCGAGCTGACAGTAACCGAGACCGCTCCCGCCATGAAGAACGCCACCGCCACCGCCCAGACCAAGGAAGCAGTGCTGGAGACCGGTCTGCGACTGCAGGTGCCGCCGTACCTGGAGAGCGGTGAAAAGATCAAAGTAGACACCCGCGACGGCCGCTTCATCTCCCGCGCGTAGTCCTGGCTTAGGAAAAGCTTCCCTCACCCTGTCCCTCTCCCGAAGGGCGAGGGGACGCGGGGGCAATGGCTGTGACTAAAGGGAAAGCAGTTAGGGTGATGTAACACTTTTTGTACTACCTGATAGCACAAAAGGGTTGACACAATCCGCGAATCACAGTATAAAGTTGGTCTCTTGCCCAGATAGCTCAGTCGGTAGAGCAGAGGATTGAAAATCCTCGTGTCGGCGGTTCGATTCCGTCTCTGGGCACCATAAAAATCAAGGGGTTAGTCGCATGCGGCTAGCCCCTTTTTTTGTTGCGCGTGGCCTCTCCCGTGGCCTCTATGCAACCGCGTCTCCAGGAAACGAGTCGGCTGCAGGGCAGCTACCGTTCCAGCTCCAACTGCGGCGTGGCTTTCGATCACCAGACGCAGCCCTTCGGGCTGCATCCGAGTGGAATTCGTGTAAACACAGGCACTTGCGCGGCACCAGAGTCGGGAAAAAGACCGATAACGGGCTGTTTTCATTGCGGTACCGCTGGTACCGCGTGCAAAGGAGACGGGTATGGAGCAAAAAACGCACCTGCCGGCCCGTCTGGAGCCGGAGCTGTTGGAGAGGCTGAGAAGCGCTGCGGCCTCCCTTAACGCTCCTATTCCGGAGACCATCTCGCTCGCCCTCGACGCCCTGGATAAGGAGGAATACCTGACCGAACGGCTGGAAAACAAAAACCGGCAAGTGTCTCACGGTCCCCCGCCGACGCTTTGGTGTGACAAGCTATTTCCTCAGGAGCGGGATACTCTCCCTCTGGTTTTCTCGGACTACCCCGGATCGGCTATTGTGGCGTGCCTGATGTCCTTGCCGTGGACCATGAAGATAACCATTTCGGCAATGTTGGTAGCGTGGTCGGCGATTCGTTCGAGGAAATTCGATATGGAGGTTATGCTCATGGCTCGCTCCACCGTTGCCGGATCCTCCATCATGAAGGTAAGCAACTCCCTCTGCAACTGATCGTTCAGCTCATCAACCACCCTGTCATCCCGGCAGATCTGGTGCGCGGTGGATGCATCGCCGCTTACGAACGCATCGAGCGCCAGCTTGACGGCACGGTTTGCCGCCTCACCCATCCTGGGAAGGTCGATGTAGGGCTTCAACTGCGGTACGAGGTTCAACGCCAGAGCTTCCCGGGCAATGTTGACGCACTGGTCTCCGATCCGCTCCAGGTCGATCACGATTTTCATGGCAAGGGTGACGAACCGGAGGTCCCTCGCCGCCGGCTGGCGCAGTGCCAGGAGATGGAAGCACTTCTGGTCGATCTCCACCTCCATACGGTTGATCTCCGCATCGAGGGCGATAGTCCGGCCGGCGAGGTCGGAATCCCGCTCCACCACCGATTTCATCGAGGTGGCGATCATCAGCTCGACTTTCCCACCCATCTCCAGAAGCCTCAATCGTAGTTCACTCAGTTCGGCATGGAACTGGCTGCTCATATGCTCCTTCCCCATCAAGTACCTCGTTTGTCTTAGTAGGCTGTGCTTGCCACCCCTCGTGCCATCTCTAGTATCCACAAGGAATGTGTAGGGCTTGTGCCATCCGCTGCAAGATCGCGTGAAATTGTACGCCTCAAGCTTTTTTCAAGGTAACGAAGAAGGTGGATCCTTGGCCGGAACTCTCGACGGATACGGTGCCGCCCAGCAGTTGGACGATGTGCTTCACGATGGAAAGCCCGAGACCGGTCCCCCCTTCCTCGCGGCTGCGGGCCGTGTCCACCCGGTAAAACCGCTCGAAGATGCGCGGCAGGTCGCGCGCCGGAATGCCGATGCCGGTGTCTTTGACCGCGACCGTCACCCGGTCCCCCTCCGCAGAGGCGGAAAAGGTGATGGAGCCGCCCGCCGCCGTGTACTTCACCGCGTTGTCCACCAGGTTGACCAGGACCTGCTCCAGGCGCCCCGGGTCGCCCAGAACTGCGGGCGCTCTGCTCAGCCCGGAGATGTCGACGCTGATACCGCGCTCCCGGATCTTCTGCTCCAAAAGGGCCACAACGTGTTCTGCCATGTCGTGCAGGGATACGCTTCTGGATTCCAGCGCAATGGTGCCTGACTCGAGCTGCGACAGGGTCAGCAGATCGCCGATGAGCGAGGCCAGCCGGTCGGCATGGGAATACACGATGTTGACAAATCGTGCCGCCTGTTCCGGGTTCTCCAGCGCACCGCCCAGAAGCGTTTCAGCATACCCCTTGATGATGGTGACCGGCGTACGCAGCTCGTGCGATACGTTGGCGACGAAATCCCTGCGAATCTTCTCCAATTGCCTGATGTCCGATATGTCATGGAAAACGGCGACCACCCCGCTCAGCGCCCCGTTCTCAAGCAACGGCACCCAGTGGGTCAGTACGGTTTTCTCCTTCGGCGTATGGAGTTGCAATTCCTCGACACGTTCCTGGCCCGACCCGATCACCCCCCTGAACGAATCTTGCAGCCCCGGGTGCCGGGAAATGTCGATCAGTTGTTTCCCTTCCACATCGTCGTGCAGGGCGAACAGATCTCTGAACGCGGGGTTCACCAGCGTGATCACGCCCTGCGGGTCCGCCACCATGATCCCCTCTCCCATGCCGTGCAGTATGGTGTCCAGGCGGTTCTTCTCGGCGGCGAGACGCTCCAGTTGCTCCTCTGTCTTTTGAGCCATGTTGTTGAAAACGCGGGCCAGTTCACCCACCTCGGAGCCGCTTGCCACCGGGAGACGTGTTCCGATCTCGCCTTTGTCGATTTTTGCCGCCATGGCGGCTACCGTGTGCAGGGATTTGGTACTTACCGAGGCAAGGAGAGAACTGAAAAATACGACGGTGGCGCCCGCCAGAAAAAGCGACCATATAAGGACGGCATTGAACTGGTCTTTGGCCTCCTTGATGGAGGAGAGCGACAAAGCCACGCGCAGCACGGCGTCCTGGCCTGCTGCCGTCTTGAAGGGGAGTGCAGCATACAGCATATCCCTGTGCACAGTTTCCGAATAGCGGATGGAAGAGCCGTTTCCCTTGGCCATGGCATCTCGGATCTCGGGGCGGTCGAGATGATTATCCAGTTCCGCAAGCTTCTTTGCGGGAACCTCGGAATCTCCCATAACGTCGCCGTTCCAGGCGATGACAGTTACTCGTTGCTTCAACTCCCGCCCTAGGGTTTCAACCAGGGCAGGAGCATCCCGGCGCAGGTCGCGGATTTCCCGCGCGGCTACGATTCTGGCCACGCCCGCTTCCTGTAACAGGTGCTGAGCCATTTCCGTCGTCTGGTACCGTTTCAGCAGGTGACCGACATAGCCGTAGATCACGGCGCCCAGCAGCAAGACGATCATCAGTTGGATAGCGATGACCTTCGACCTCATTGCTCCTCCAACTTGTAACCGAAACCGCGTACCGTTTTTATCATGTCTCCGGCCTTCCCCATCTTCGTTCGCAGGCGGGTTATGTGGGTGTCGACAGTGCGGGTGTCCTCGACGAAATTGTATCCCCATACGTCACGCAAAAGGACGTCCCTGCTCTGGACTCTCCCCAGTCGCATCACCAGGGTGTGCAGCAGCTTGAATTCGGTGGTCGTGAAACTTATCTCTTCGCCGTTGACCGTTACGAAGTGACGCTCGGTGTCTATGCTGATCGCACCGACCTTTATGAACTGGTTTTGGGGGGCCTCGGTGACGCTTCGCCTGAGTACGGCCTTCACGCGCAGCATCAGTTCCCTGGTGGAGAACGGCTTCACGACGTAATCGTCGGCGCCTACCTCGAAACCGACCACCTTGTCGATCTCTTCCCCTTTCGCGGTCAGCATGATCACAGGGATCCGCGAGGTCCTTTCGGACTTCTTGAGCCCCTTGCACACTTCCGTGCCGAGCATCCCCGGCAGCATGAGATCCAGGAGCACCAGATCCGGCTGTACCTTGCCCGCAGTCTCGAGACCTTCCGCACCGTCCAGCGCGATGATCGTTTTGTAACCCTCCCTCTCAAGGTTGAAGGCAACCAACTCGGCGAGGTCCTTCTCATCTTCAATGATCAATATTGTTTGCATGGCACCCTCTCTGATGTTCCTGGATATACAGTAGATACAACTGTTTTGTGTAGAAACGGTTACAGTCAGGTAAAATGTGTCGGAAATATTCTTGTCCCTGGTTCCGCTGGCGAATCGGCGCCCAGCTTCGTGGTGTTGACGCATGTAAGCGCATGACGGGTAAGCGACTGAAAAGAGGGGGCAGCGGTAGCAGACAAAGGCCTGGGTATTTGTTCCGGATGGCGGGTTGCAGCGACGCCCTTTTTATCGGCAGGTTCGATATTTCACAAATTCTTGTTAAGGTTGTAACGAAACTGCAACACGGCAGGTATATATTCCCGGAAAACCGCAAAAGGAGGTAACAATGTTAAAAAGCATGAAAATGGCAATAATGGCTCTGGCCCTGATAGCGACGGTGGGTACAGCGGGACAATCCTCGGCCGAGACCCTGATAAACGGCGCCGGCGCCACCTTCCCCTATCCCCTTTACTCGAAGTGGTTCAGCGAGTATGCCAAGATTGACAAGAGCGTGAAATTCAACTACCAGTCGATCGGAAGCGGCGGCGGCATCAAGCAGATCACCGCCCAGACCGTCGACTTCGGCGCCAGCGACAAGTTCCTTTCCGACGAGGAGCTGAAGGCGGCCCCGGGCAAGCTGATCCACATCCCGACCGTGATGGGGGCAGTGGTCATCACCTATAACCTGCCGGGCGTAGCGAAGGGCCTGAAGCTCAACTCCGAGGATGTCGCCAACATCTATCTCGGCAAGATCACTATGTGGAACGACCCCAAGATCGCCGACGACAACAAGGGGGTCAATCTCCCGGCCAAGCCGATCATCGTCGTGCACCGCTCCGACGGCAGCGGTACCACCAGCATCTTCACCGATTACCTGAGCGGGGTCAACGCGGAGTGGTCGCAGAAGGTGGGGAAGGGTGCCTCCGTCAAGTGGCCGATCGGTCTCGGCGGCAAGGGTAACGAGGGTGTCGCCGGCCAGATCAAGACCACACCGTATTCCATCGGCTACGTCGAGCTTGCCTACGCCTTCGAAAACAAGCTTCCGTACGCCTTCCTGAAGAACAAGGCGGGCGCCTTCGTGGAGCCCTCCATCAAGACCACCAGCGCCGCTGCGGCCGGGGCTGCCAAGCAGATGCCTGCAGACTACAGGATCTCGCTGGTGAACCAGCCGGGCAAGGATGCCTACCCGGTCGTAGGCTTTACCTGGCTGCTGGTCTACGAGAAGCAAAAGGACGCGCTCAAGGGTAAGAAGCTGGCCGAGTTCCTGAACTGGAGCATGACCAAGGGGCAGAAGATGGCCGCCCCGATGCTGTACGCGCCGCTGCCGGCAAATGTGGTCCAGATGGTGCAGAAGACGATCAAGACCCTCAAGTAAGGATTCGAACATAACCTCAAGGATGAGCCCGGGCGGACGGCAACAACAGGTCCCCCGGGCTTTTTTGTTTCCTTCACCCATCCCCACCTGACCCTCCCCTTGAAGGGGAGGGGGACCCGCCGCAATATTTCAAAAGCTACAGAACATTATCCCCACTGCCACAGCTCCGTAACGCTCCTTGTTCATAATGAGAAAAAACGACAAGGAGAACAGAGATGACCGGATCCGTTTTGCCGCGGGTAATGAGAAGCATGGCCGGACACCCCGCGCTGGTTGGAATGGCCTGCGCGGCCACTGGACTGCTGCGCCAGATGTCCATAAAGCCCTTCGTCCCCAAAAACAGGCGCAGGGAGTTTCTTCTGAGAGAAAGGGTCAGCCTCCATGCCTGCCGCGCGCAGATCTTCAAGGAAAAGGGGACCGGTTCCGTCCCCACCATAGTGGTGGGCGGCTTCGTTCCCGACGCCACGGAGCAGGTGGAATTCCAACGCGCGCTCTTCAGGGATTACGGCAGCATCTACTACGTCAACTACCCGCGCCACGGCTTCTCCTCGGAGATGTTTTTCGCGCAGTTGGCAGACCTGATCGAGTGGCTCAACAACCGGGACCAGAAGCCGATCCTGTTCGGGGTGAGTTTCGGCTGCGGGTTGATCGCGCGCTTTCTGCAGGAGAGCCCGGAGGCGCCCCTGCCCAGGATCAGGGGGGTGGTAATGGCTAGCCCCGTGCTCTGCGCGGATGATCTGATCCGCCCCTCCCACGACAAGGCAGGCGGTGTCAGGATGCTGGAAAGCAACCTGCGCAGGATCCTGAGCGCCGGGGGGAACGACAGCGAGGTTCCCGGTCGCCAGATCGAGAGGGCGAGGCGATGCTTCCAGGCGCTTTTCGAGATCGGAGCCCAGAACCGTGTTCTTTCCAGCAGGCATCTCTCCATCAAGAAGAAGATCATGCAGGTGATCGAGGACACCCCCGCGACCGGCGGTTACCAGCGGGTCCTTGCCCTGAAGCAGTTCACCCGCCCGGGAGACGGAGGTCCCATCTTCGCCGGTCCGGCCCTGACCCTTCTTGCCGAGGAGGAGGAAAACCTGCTCGTACCCAGTTCGCCGACGCTCCAGATGCTGTGCAATCCGCATCGGAGAAAGGCCCTCTTCCCGAACGGCATCTTCAGGAGGGTCACCTCCGACACCGTCGGAGACGCGGTCGCCCATGCCTCGCTCATTTTCCACCACCGCTGCTACAACCCCCTGATCGGGAGCTGGTATGAGAAGCTGCATCCCGCCAGGCTGAGCGAGGCGGTGTGACGATGCTTCGAGACAGCTTGAGATCCGCCACCTTCCCGGTTCTGAACCGCGTTCTGAAGGCGGGAGCGGCGTTGCACGCCTCCCGTCTGGAGAGCAGGGATCCCTTTGCCGCCCAGCAGCGCATCTTCAGCCACCTCGTGGCTCGGGGGGCGTCGACCAGATTCGGGGCCGACTACGGGCTGTCGGAGCTGGCAACTCTCCCGTTTCCGGAGGCCTACCGGCGCTTCCGGTCGCGCGTGCCGATCAGGACCTATGAAGAGTTCTGGAACGATTACTTCAAAGAGGGGGCTAGAGAATCCGGGGGGAGAGTGAGCCTGTCCCTGCAGGACGTCACCTGGCCCGGGAAAGTGCCGTTCTTCTGCGAGACCTCCGGCACCACCGCGCCCAGCAAGTACATCCCGTTCACCATGGAGATGTTTTCGGCCAACAGGCGCGCGGCCCTTGACCTGACCTCCTGCTACCTGAGCGCCAACCGCAGAAGCAGGCTCATGAGCGGCAGACTGCTCTATATGGCGGGGAATACCGAGCTTGCCGATATGGGGAACGGGGTCAAAAGCGGTGATATGAGCGCCATCACCCTGCGCTACCGTCCCGGATACCTGAACCCGTTCATTGCCCCTGATGCGGCAACCGCCATGCTTCCGTGGCAAGAGAAGCTGGAGAGGCTCGCCGAACTGCTTCTGACGGATCGTACCATCCGCGGCATATCCGGCGTTCCTCCCTGGATACTGCTCCTTCTGAACCGTTGCGCTGAACTGGGGGACGCTCCCGTTTCCCGGCTCCTCCCCGACCTGGAATTGATCGTTCACGGCGGCACCAGCATGAAACCGTACCGGCAGGAGTTCGCTCACCTGTTCGGAAACGCCGCACCGCATTTCCTCGAACTCCTCCCGTCTTCCGAGGCATTCATGGGGTTTCAGAGGCTCGGGGAGGCGCAGATGCGTCTCGAGCCGTACTACGGGGTTTTTTTCGAGTTCGTGCCGTGCGACGAACCGGACGGCAGGGGGCGCCCGGAGCCGGATGCCGGCTGCGTGCCGCTTGAGGAGATAGAAACGGGACGGCGCTACGCCGTTATCGTGACCACCTGCGCCGGTCTCTGGCGCTACCACATCGGAGACACCATCCGCTTCACGGAACGCGACCCTCTCTTTATCGAGTTCACCGGCCGCGACAGGTTTCTGGATCGGTTCGAGGAGAAGGTCACCCAGGGTGAAGTCGAGGAGGCGGTCAGGCTGTTGAACGAGGTGCCGGGAGTGGAGATCAGGGAGTTCATGGTCGGGCCGCAGATCGCCGACCGGCGCCATTTCTGGGTTCTGGCGGCCGGCAACGGCTCTTCGGCTGACTCCGCCGCGCTGGCGCGGCATATCGACGAGGCATTGGCGGGGATGAACGCGGACTACCGTGCCTTCCGCGACCAGGGGAGGATCGGGCCGCCGATGGTCCTGGTGGCGAAGGAAGACGACATATACCTGTGGTCCAGGGATGTGCGGGGCAAACTGGGGGGGCAGAGCAAGATCCCGCATGTGGATCCGACCCTGGAAGGGGAGTTGGTGGCGAGCCTGGCGGAATATTGCAAAAAAAGGGACCGCCGGTAGCGGTCCCTTAAGAGGAGCGTGTCTTTGGATTGCCGGACGGCGGGCAGTGGGCTTCCCCGGCGTCGGCTGCCGTCAGGCGATGGTGTGGCGGATGTCCTTCCCTTTGACCATGAAGATGACCATTTCGGCCACGTTGGTGGCATGGTCGGCGATCCTCTCCAGGCATTTCGAGACGTGGTTGATCTTGATGGCGCGGCTGATGGTGGAGGGATCCCCCATCATGAAGGTCAGAAGCTCGCGCTGGATCTGCTCGTTCAGTTCGTCGACGAACTGGTCGTCCTCGCACACCTTGATCGCCAGCGCGTCGTCGCCGCGCACGAAGGCGTCCAGCGCCTCCTTGACCATGTCGGAGGCGGCCTGGGCCATGCGCGGCAGGTCGATGTACGGTTTCAGGGAGGGTTCCTGGTTCAGCTCCCTCGACCGTTTGGCGATATTGGCGCACTGGTCGCCGATCCGCTCCAGGTCGGTGACGATCTTGAGCGCCAGGGTGATGAAACGGAGATCGCGCGCCGCCGGCTGCCGGCGGGCCAGCACCTCCAGGCATTTCTCGTCTATCACCATCTCCAGGTTGTTTATCTCGTGGTCGAACGCGATGGTCTTCTCGGCGAGCTCGGTGTCCCGCTCCACCAGGGACTTCATGGCGTTGGCGATCATCACCTCGACCTTCCCTCCCATCTCCAGGAGTTTTTCCCTTATGTCGTTCAGCTCGGTGTCAAACTGCTTGCTGAAATGCTCTCTCTCCATATATTTCTCTCCAGGGTCTCATGAAATGGGAGTCGGTATCTAGATATCACTTGAGCCCCGAAGGCGCAAGGAAAACCTCCCGTGCCGGGGGAACGCGCGGTCGCGACAGGCTCCAGCCGTTAACCGAAACGACCGGTTATGTAGTCCTCCGTCCGCTTCTGCTCAGGGGTGGTGAATATCTTCTTGGTCTCGCCGCACTCCACGAGGTCTCCCATGTACAGGAATGCCGTGTAGTCGGAGACGCGGGCGGCCTGCTGCATGTTGTGCGTGACGATGATGATGGTGTAGCGGGTCTTCAGTTCCTCTATCAACTCCTCGATCTTCAGGGTCGAGATGGGGTCGAGAGCGGAGGCCGGCTCGTCCATCAGGATGACCTCCGGTTTGACCGCGATGGTGCGCGCGATGCAGAGCCTTTGCTGCTGACCGCCGGAGAGCGTCATGGCGTTGGTCTTCAGCCTGTCCTTCACCTCGTCCCAGAGCGCCACGCGTTTCAGGCAGCTCTCCACGATCTCGTTCGCCTCCTCCCGGGGGAGCCGCCCGTTCAGCTTGTAGCCGGCCACGACGTTGTCGTAGATGGACATCGCCGGGAACGGGTTCGGTTTCTGGAACACCATGCCGACGCGGCGCCTGATGGAGACCGGGTCCACGCCGCGCCCGTAGATGTCGCCGTTATCCACCAGGATCTTTCCGGTCACCCGCGCCGACGGGACCAGGTCGTGCATCCTGTTCATGGAGCGGAGCAGGGTCGACTTGCCGCACCCGGACGGCCCGATGATGGCGGTGACGCTGTTCTCGGGAAAGCTCATGCTGACGTCCCGCACCGCGTGGGTCTTGCCGAAATGTATATTGACCTCTTCCAGATGTACCTTGTTGCTCATCGTTCCCTCTTGTTTAAATTCGATCCTCATCGGTTGTCACTGCGGGGGCGCCCGGTTCTTCGTTACCCGTCAAAGGTTCTTTGCGTCCTGCGCGGATACTTCGTGCTCTTTCAAGCAGCCTGCCCGGCTCTTAACCGCTGTGCCTGCTCCTGCCGAAGAAGCGGGCGGTGAGGCTCAGCACGAACATGACGGTCACCAGCACCAGCGCGCCCGCCCAGGCCAGCTTGTGCCAGTCCTCGTAGGGAGCGATGGCGAAGCTGAATATCTGCAGGGGGAGGGCGGCCATCGGCTGGCTGATGTCCCTGCTCCAGAACTGGTTTCCCAGCGCCGTGAAAAGAAGCGGCGCGGTCTCCCCCGAGACCCTGGCGACCGCCAGCAGGATGCCGGTCAGGACGCCGGACATGGCGCTTCTCAGGGTCACCTTGAGGCTGGTGCGCCAGAAGGGGACCCCCAGGGCGAGGGAAGCCTCCCTCAGGGAGCCGGGTACCATCTTCAACTGCTCCTCGGTGGTGCGCAGCACGATCGGGATCATGATCAACGCCAGTGCCACCGATCCCGCCAGTCCCGAGAACCCCTTCATAGGCACCACCAGAAGGGTATAGGCGACCATGCCGGTGATGATGGAAGGGGTGCCGGAGAGAACGTCGGCGCCGAACCTGATCACCGTCGACACCTTGGAACCGCCGAATTCGGCGAGGTAGATGGCCCCGAGGATGCCGATCGGAAGGCCGATCAGGGACGCGCCGCCGATCATGATCAGCGAACCGAGCATGCCGTTTGCCATGCCGCCCCCCGCCTCGCCGGTCGGCTTCGGGATCTGGGTGAAGAAATCGAGGGAGAGCGAACTGACTCCCATCTTCAGGATATGGAAGAAAATGAGCCCGAGCGGTATCAGCACCGCCAGGGTGCAGGCCAGCATGACCAGGTTCATCAGGTGGTTCTTGGCTTTGCGGTACGCCATGCCGTGCATCATGCCGCACCTCCGTTGGCGCTCTTGGAGACGCTCCAGATCAAAAGCCTCGCCAGGCCGTTGACGATGAGGGTGACGACCATCAGGATCAGGCCTATCTCCATCAGCGCCGAGCCGTGCAGCTTCGACGTCGTCTCCGCGAACTCGTTCGCTATCACGCTCGGCATGGTGTAGGCGGGGGAGAGGAGCGACAGGGAGATGTTCGGCGCGTTGCCGATCACCATGGTCACGGCCATGGTCTCGCCGATGGCCCTGCCGAGTCCCAGGATGGCTGCGCCCAGGATGCCGGATTTGCCGTAGGGGAGGATCGCCATCTTGATGGTCTCCCAGCGGGTCGCCCCGAGCGCTATGGCCGCTTCTTTCTGGCTCAGCGGCACCGCCAGCAGCACCTCGCGCGTGATGGAGGTGATGATCGGCACCACCATGATCATCAGGATGAAAATGGCCGCCAGCATGCTGACCCCGTAGGGAGCCCCCTGGAACAGCGGGATAAAGCCGAAATGCTCGATGAGAAAAGGCTGGACCGTCGACTGGAGCCAGGGGGCCATGACCAGCACCCCCCACAGGCCGTAGATGACGGAGGGAATCGCAGCCAGGAGCTCGACCAGCGGTGCTATGATAGTCCCCCAGCGCGCAGGGGCGATCTCCGTGATGAAGAGGGCGGCGCCGATGCTAAGCGGCGTGGCTAGCAGGAGCGCCAGGACCGACGACACCACCGACCCATACAGATAGGGGAGGGCGCCGAAGACCCCTTGGACCGCGTCCCAATCGCTGGAACTCACGAATTTCCAGCCGAAGGCCCTGATGGAGGGCATGCTCTCGCCGGTCATTTCGTACAGCATCAGCGCAAGGATCGCCAGTATGCTGAAGGCAAAACAGGTGGTCAGGTAGCGAAAAACCAGGTCGCCTTTCATCCCCTTCGCCTGCTCTTTTTCCCGCTTCGTTACAGTTTGCAAAATGTTCTCCGTTTCCGGCGTGCCGCGTAATGCAGTTTCAGACGCCAAATCCCTCTGCCGGGAATGCTGCGCCCCCGTGCTGTCAGTCAACATTGCCCCGGCTCCTTCTGCGGCGTTTGGCCCAATCGTTTTCGCGCCTTTAACGAATGGCGCGGACGGCTCGGCTTTCAGGCCGATCTGCTCACAGACAAGATGCCCTAAGAATGTTACAACTCTGTTACGATTTCGCTAATTTCTCATGAATCATTTTCGCCCTCCTCGTGGATCTGTCCGCCCCTGCTTCCAGGCAAGCCTATCATACGTGGCCGATGAAAGCCGAAGGCAGCGTGATATCACCGTTTAGGGGAGCTCTTCCCTTCAGCTTACCCGACGTTTCAGAATCGTTACCTTTTAGCCACACTCTTGTAATGGAGAAGGTATATCTTTCATTGGACAGCCGAGGCTGCTGATCGGCAACGTGAAGAATCGGGAGAGAATAGATGCAACCGAGCCCGGAGCCGAAAAGCCTCGTCGCAATTATGAAGTCTCGTTCAGTTGCTCTGATGCAGAGCGGGCTTTCCCCCCGAGAACTCTCGCTCACCCTTTGCCTGGGTACTGCCGTCGGGGTGATGCCCCTGGTGTGGGGCACGACCGTCCTGTGTGTGGCGCTGGCAGCCAAGCTGAAGCTGAACCAGGCGGCGATGCTTGCGCTCAACTACCTCTGCTACCCGCTGCAGTTGGCGCTTTTTCTCCCCTTTTGCCGCCTGGGAGAGTTTCTTCTCCCTTTAGGGCCCATGGTCGGCCGCGAGGTCCTGATGGATGCGCTGCATGGCGGTCTAGGGGCGTCACTGCGCCTTGTTGCCTGGGCCACGGCACGGGCCCTGGGGGTATGGTTCCTGACGACTGTGCCGCTGGCCCTGCTGGCGTATCCAGTGGTGAAACGTCTCCTTTACCGCAAAGAGAGGCGGAGCGCTGCCCCCGAATATTGAGAGGACGCAGCCGTCCCGATTGCCGGAGATTTTCCAACAACCCGACACAGATGATAGATGATCAAGGAGGAAGTATGCAGAAGCTAAAAGTGTTGTTCATGTGCATTCACAACAGCGCCCGCAGCCAGATGGCGGAGGCGTTCTTGAACCATCTCGCCGGCGACCGATACGAGGCTCAAAGCGCGGGGATAGAGCCGGGTCGATTGAACCCCCTGGTTGTCGAGGCGATGGCGGAAGAGGGGATAGACATCTCTCGCAAGGAGACCACCGGCGTCTTCGATCTGTACAGAAAGGGTGCGGTCTTCAGTTACGTGATCACGGTCTGCGACGAGGCGACCGCCGAAAGGTGTCCGATCTTTCCCGGCGTCACCAAACGGCTCCACTGGAGTTTCCCCGATCCCTCGGCACTCCAGGGGACCGAGGAGGAAAAACTGCAGGGTACGCGAGAGATTCGCGACGCCATCAGGAACCAGGTGGAAGAATGGTTAAAAGAATAGAACGAGCTGAGTGCTTCAAGCCACCGCCGGCAGCAGGCCCTTCTGCTGGTCTATCACCTGTCTGGCCAGGATGAGCAGCTTTTCCGGCAGGATCGGCTTCATGAGAAAATTGGCGCCGTCCTCGCTTATCCGCTGCCTGTCGATGATGTCGCCGGTGTAGCCGCTGATGAATATGGCGGGGATGTCGCTTCTCATGGCGCGGATCTCGTCGAAGGCGTCCCCGCCGTTTTTCTTCGGCATTATGACGTCGAGAATCACCAGCGATATTTCCTCCAGGTGGCTTCTGAATTTTTCCACGCCGTCCTCGCCGTCCACCGCCTCGATCACCCGGTATCCCTTTCCGCTCATCACCTGGGAGATAAGGCTCCTCACGGACTCGTTGTCCTCCACAAGCAGTACCGTTTCCTCCCCCCTCGGTATCTCCCTTGCGACTGCGAGCGCCTGCTTGAGTGTGGCTGTAGGCTGGATCCTCGGAAGATGTATGGAGAAGCTCGTCCCGCGGCCGCTCTCGCTGGCGACGGTGAGGAAGCCGCCGTGACGCTTGACGATGTTGTAGCTGATGGAGAGCCCGAGTCCGGTCCCTTTCCCTACCTCTTTGGTGGTGAAGAACGGCTCGAAAATCCTTCTCCTGGTCGCCTCGTCTATTCCGGAGCCGGTATCGGCGATGGTTATCCTGACGTAGGGTCCGGGCTTCGCGCCGTCGATCCCTGTGATCTCGTCGCTGCCGATCTCGACGGGGGCCACCTCAAGCGACAGCCTTCCCCCTTCGGGCATGGCGTCGCGGGCGTTGGTGGTGAGGTTGACCAGCACCTGCTCTATCTGCCCCTGGTCCGCCAGTATGCCGTGCGGCTTGTCCGACAGCTTCATGACCAGCTCTATATCCGCCCCGATCAGCCTTTCCAGAAAGCCGATCAGGTTGCGCACCATCGAGTTGCACTCCAGCTTGCTGGTCTGCACCGGGTCCTTTCTGCTGTAGGCGAGGAGGTTCCTGATCAGCGCCACTGCCCGGTTGGAGGCGTCGCTGATGCTCTGCAGGTAACCGCCGAAGGGAGCGGGAGGGTTGAGGCCGACCGACACGAGCTCCGTGTAACCGATCACCGCGGTCATGATGTTGTTGAAGTCGTGGGCGATCCCTCCTGCCAGGGTTCCTATCGCCTCCATCTTCTGGGCGTGCAGCAGCTGGCTTTCCAGCTTCTTCAGCTCGCTTATGTCGTGGAAGGTCCAGACGCGCCCGGCGGCTTTCCCGTCGCGGAACTGCGGCCTGGAAAACCGCTCGAAGCATCTGCCGTCGCTCAACTCGACCAGGTCGTAGCTCTCCTGCTCCGGTTCCCAGTAGAGCTGGGTCACCTTCTCGAAGAAGAGCACCGGGTCGCGCACCTGCCCCAGCAAGGATAGGAGCAGCTTGTTGGAGTCGCCGCTGGCCAGGGCGTCATCTTCGATCCCCCACATCTCGACGAAGCGGCTGTTGCACGCGACGATTTCTCCGTGGGGGTCGACGGCCATGATGCCGTCGAGGGTGGATTCTATGGTCGCGGAGAGCAGCGAACTCGCCGCGGCCGTGGCCTGCCTCGACTCGAGGCGTTCGGACACCATCCGCGTGTTTTCCAGGGCGACCGCCGCTCCGCTGGCGAGCCCCTGCAGCAGCGCGCCATCCTCCTCCTCGAATTCTCTTCCGCCGCTTCTGTGGAGTTCGAACAGGCAGAGGACCTCGCCCGAGCTGCCCAGCACCGGGACCGTTATCCGGCTGGTTGCAGGCGGTTGCGAGCCGGGGTACATGCCGTGGGGAGCGCAGCCGTCCTTGTCGATGAAGATCTCCCTGCTGCCCAGGACACTTCCGGCGGAGCCCCCGCCACCCGCCGGTCGATGGACCGGGCGGATTTCTCCCTGCTCCAGCAGCACAGTCACCGCCACTTCCCCATTCTGCACCAGACCCGCACTGCCGCCCGAGGCCCCGGTCAGTTCGGCGGCTGAGCGGATCAGGGTCCTTAGCACCGCCCGCTCATCGAGAACGGCGTTCAGCTGACGGTTGGCGTCGATCAGGATCCCCATCTGCCGCTGCCGCCGGATCAGTGCCCGCTCGGCCGCACGTCTCTCCCCGACTTCCTGCTCGAGCTTCGCCTGGGACAGCTCCAGTTGGGATCTCTTTTCCGCCAGCCGGCGCAGCGCTTCCTCGGCCTGCAGGCGCTGCGATTGCATGCCGTTGAACCGCTTGAGCGTGAAGGCGGCGCAGACGGTGGCCAGCAGGCTGCTGAAAACGATGGTGACCGTGTGTGAGGCCCAGATGCCTATGTCCGGCTTGATGAGCTGTTTCAGCGCCTCGAATCCGGTCATCACCAGCAGTGACGAGGCGAGCGCGATGGAGAGTGCCTTGAGGATGGAAGGGTGCGGACCCTGCTGTTGAACGGGAACCGGTTCGTAGTCCGACATAGAGATGTTTCTCCGTGTTTTTTTTCCGGAGCGGGCGCTAAAAATCGTTCAGGATGCGGGCCATATCCTCGCCGTAGATCTCGACGTTCAGTTGCCGGTAGGAATCCCGGATCTCCTCCAGTTTGAGAATAGGTTCGTCGAGTTGACGGAAGAGCCGCCCGAAATATCTGTTGATCAGCCTCATGCGGATACCTCCTTGCCGTCCTTTGCGGGCGACGCCAGCAAAAATACCCCGGTCATCTTGAAGAGCGTGCTGTGCATCGGGCTCAGACCCTCCAGGCGTATCTCGGCTTTGGCCCGGATATCCTTGAAGCAGCGGAGCAAAAGGGCGATTCCCATGGAATTGATCCGCCCTGCCTTGCTGAAGTCGAAGGTCACCAGCGGGTGCCGGACTTGCGCCGGAAGTCCTTTCAGAAAGCTCTCCGAGTGGGCGTCGATGGTTCCTAAGAGGACGAAATAGTCATGCTGGAACTGATTCATTTCTTTCGGGGCGTCGGATGTTTTGCTCATGCTGCCATCTCCTTTTCGTGTTGCGATATGTGGAAGCCGCGTGGCGACTCCGGATCGAGGCTCGAACAGAGCTGCAGGTGTCCCCCTACCGCCGTCTGCCGCCCCGGTTGCACGTCGATGTGAAACCGGTCCAGGAAGCGCCAGATGATGAACAGACCGCGTCCTCCCGTGTCGTCGGCGATGCAGTCGCATTCCTCGTTCCTGGCCAGATACTCAAGCACCTCGTGCGGATCGAGGCTCCCCCAGTTGTCGGTCAGCTTGAGCGCAAGGGTCTCCCCGTCGAACCCGAAGCTGAACACGATCCGTTCCTGCGGCAACATGCTCCGCCTTTCCCCCTTTCTGAACAGCCGGTTGCCGTGGGCGCCGCGCGGGGCATCGTACATGGCGTTTTCCAGCAGTTCGTCCGCCAAAAGCGCCCCCTTCTGGCGCAGCATTTCCATCTCTTCGCCTTCTCCCTGCAGCGCTGCTTCCAGTGCGCAGATCAGGGCTTCCTTCTCCTCGCTGGAAACGAGCTGGTAGGAGTGGACGGCGGTACCCTCCTTCAGGCAGGAGCCGACCTCCCATGGACGCCGCTCCACCAGCATGGAGACCACGACCGGCAGGTACTCCCGGCTCCCCCCCTGCTGCTGGGAATCGATCGCCAGATGCCTGATATCGTCCGCGAACAGGGGCTTGAGCGGGGGAGACGAGTCGTCCCGCGAGATAAGGAGGATTTCGATACCGGGACAGATCTCGCGCAGGCGCTCAGCAACTTTGGGGTGACCGGAATAGGTCGCTGCCGAAAGTATCGCGACACGCAGGGTGCCCCGGAACGGGCGCAGCGTTTCCAGCGACGCGGGGAGGCTCCCCTTCACCGTGATGTTCAGGAGCCCGGGGATTCCTGCCACGGCCTGATCCCAGAGCTTCCGGTCGTTTTCATCCGCATAAAGCACCGCGACGGTTTGCATCTGAAACACTTAATTCTCCTTTGAAGAACTGCTTTCAGTGGTGTCGAACCGGGCGACGAGCGTGGTTACATCGTCGTCGAAGACGCCTGTCCTGGTGAAGGCGGCTACCCTGTCCAATAAGGTGTCGTGCAGCAGGGTAGGATGGACGTCTCTTTCCCGGAGCAGAAGATCCATCAGACGGTCGTAGCCGAACTCCTCGCCGCCCGCGTTGGCGCTCTCTACGATGCCGTCGGTGTACATGAACAGGGCATCCCCCTGGAAAAAGCCGGTGCGCACTTCCGGGAACTGCGCGTCACGCTCGAACCCGAGCGGGAAGCCGGCGGTGGTTTCGAGCATTTCCGCCTTGCCGGCTCCGCCCCGCAGCATGAGCGGGAAGTTGTGCCCTGCGTTGGCGATGGTGACGGTATGGCTGGAGAGATCGATGCTCGCGATGAGGCAGGTCATCAGGAGGGTGCGCCGCGTCGTGGCGAGGATGGCGTTGTTCATCCCGGCCAGGAGGCCGGAAGGTGTGGTGACCCCCAGCGAGATCAGTGTGTGCAGGCTTGCCTTGGCGGCCGTGGTCACCATGCCCGACTGCACCCCGTGACCGCTCACGTCGGCGATGACCAGGCCCAGGATGTGGTCGCCGATGCTGAAGTAGTCGAAGAAATCTCCTCCTATCTCCGAGCAGGTGGTAATGCCCGCGCCGATGGTGACGGCGCCGAAACTGAAATCCGGCGCAGGGAGCAGATCCTGCTGGACCTTGACGCCGCAGGCGACCTCCTCGCGGATGCGTGAACTGAGGCGGTCCAACGCGTGGAGCAGTTCCCTCTGCTGCTCGGCGACCGCCATCATCAGGTCCGCCACCGCCACCGTCGCCGTGCAGCGGCCGTTCTCCACCAGGGGAAAGGCGTCCGTCTGCAGGGTCGGGTCGAGGGAGAGAAGCTGCACCGCCGCCTCGTTGATCTCCAGGTCCGGCGGGAAGGCGATCTTTTTCCCCTTGAGGTCCTCCAAGAGCGCGAGGACCGGCTTCTTCGCGTACAGCTCCATGGCGAAAGGACGGCTCAGCAGGTTCAGGAAGTCCTTGCGGCTTACGGTGCCGAGGAAGGCGCTTTCGTCTATGATCGGGATGGTCAGCAGGGCGGGGTCGTCCTGAAAGATACCGAGCAGCGCTTGAACCTGGAGGTCTTTGGCCGCGTAGACGCACTTTTTGCCTATGCCGGCAAGCTTTGCAACAGATGTTTCCTGGGACATACCGATGCCCCTCCTTTGTTTTGCCGCAGCATAAACCACAATCTTTGAGATCATGTTACAGCCCGGTAAAGGTTTAATGAGGATTCGAGCGGCAGGTCCGCGGTCACTTTCGGGGGGGGCGGCCCTACGCCTGCCAGGGGCCGGTCTGAACCCAAAACCCGCAGATATAGCACTTGATGCAGTGGACCGCTCCGGTGCTTACCGTCTGCGTATGCCTCATTATTCCGATCTTCGCCTTGCACTTGGGACATTCCATGGCGCATCCTCCCTTTTTTTTGGTTGAAAGACATTCTCACCGTGAAACCTGCTTCTAGAAACCGGCCGCTGCATCGGCCGCGCCAAAAGCTTCAGTCCGCGCCCTCATGCAGCGATACCATCCGCAACGAATAGGGGCCGCTTTTTCCTTTGCCGTCCTGGCGGACGATGACCACGCCGTGCTCGGTGCTGACCCAGCGTCGGGCAGTGGTGTTTGGGTCGCTCAAGTCGACCACCCTGCAGCGCAGGCGCCTGCCGCCGACTTCGATTACCTCGCTACGAATCCAGTGCAGCTTCCGCTTGACGACCCTTGCCTGCTCGAGGTCCAAAAGCCGCACCTCGATGCTCTCCCCCTCGCTCCGCATGGTTGTTTCGGGGCAGTCCATGGTGGTGAAGTCATAGCTCGACCTTGGGACCGAAACGGTCCTGGCCGTGCCGTTTTCGTTCAGCCTGAATCGGAACGCCTCCCCTTCCAGGGATGCCGCCACGGTGGAACTCCTGCCGTCTTCCTCCCCCTGGCGACGGTAGCTGAGCGTCCCTTTCTCTCCGATCAGGGCGTCCTCCCGGCTGTGCGACGACACCTTGAACAGGACCAGGTTGGCGTCTATGGCGAGATCGGATTCGAACCTGACGCCGCGAGTCCCGGCCTGCGGGGCGGGTGAGAGGGCCGTCTTCAGCTCTCCCACGCCGAATCCCCTGCTCGTTATCCTGTAGCGGGCGGTCCTGCGCCCCTTGCTCGGCTCTTCGGCGTGGCTCAGCAGGTACGATGCTCCCAGCAGCATCAGGAGCAGCAGGCTAGATCTTTTCAGCATTGACATGGAACCTCAAAGTTGCGCCGGTGACCCTGCTCAGGCCGGTGTAGAGGAAGATCCCTATCCACAGGGACTGCAGAAGCAGAAGCGGCACGGGGGTCCACAGGGATGACAGTCCCGCCGACAGGTCCGGAAGCGGAAAGGAGTCGCCTCCAAAACGGGCCGCCACACCGAAGCTGTAGCAGATGCCGGCGATCCCCATCACCTGGTAGGCGGAGAGCCGCCCGGCGCCGCGGTGGTCGTCGCGGAAGAACTCGGAGACAACGCGCCACCCCTGGGTGACCGCGACCGAGACCAGGAAGGCGGCGCCGTAGCGCCCCTCCAGGAAGAGCAAGGTCGAGGCGACACCTGCGGCGCAGTAAAGAAGGTAGGTGATCCCCTGGACCGGGATCACCTTGACCCCCTCCAGACCCGAGGCGTAGGCGATTTTCTTGGTCTTGCCGGTGAAGGTGAGTGCGACAGGGGAGAGCAGGGAGGCGACTTTGGGGTGGCAGGCGGCGAGGGGCTTGCCGTAGCAGCAGCCGAAACTGACGCAGGCGAGCCTGCCGAACCCCTCGCCGAACGCGTAGGCGATGGCGATCGCGGCGAGAGCGGCAAGCGGCTGCACGCCTGAGGGACCCCCGAGCTGCAGCCGGTTCACCAGCGCGATGATCCAGGGAGCGATCAGGGTGCCGACGAAGACAGCGCCCCCCACCGTGAAGGTGTTCGCCTTCCTTTCCACGACCTGGGCCACGAGCCGCGACGCGGGGACGCAGGCGGCCAGAAGCAGGACGACGGTGGCGGCGACCGCCCGCAGGGAAACCCCGGCCGCCCCCATCAGCACCAGCGCCAGAAGGGTCGCCGCCAGGTAGGCGTTGGCGGTGAGTATGCCGTACCAGGTCAGGTTGATCCCGGACCAGGAACCGTCGCCTCTTTTTTCAAGGGGGACCGCGGCGGCGATCTGCCAGCGCTCGGCCGGAAGGGTCTTTACCCCCCATATGAGGTACAGGGCCGAAAACGCGGCCAGCGCCGACACGAAAACGATCTGGGTCACTGTTGTTTTCTCCTTTTTATGAAATCCACCGCTTACCGCCTCACTGCCTGGCCCTGCCCAAAGGCGCCCGGACCCTTATGTCGGTCTCCACCAGGGGGGAACCGAACCCCTTGGAAAAACGGCTGATGGCGTCGGTGCGGGTCTGGTTTTCCAGGAGATCCGGGGCAAACTCGACCCGTCCCCGCTGGAAGACCAGGATGTCGGTGCTGCTCCCGGGGCGGTACAGCGACTTCGGCTGCCCCTTCTCCAGGAACATGCGGGGAACCACCGGCCTGGGGTCCTCGTACCGCTTTTCGCTGTAGCACTGCACGATGTCCCCAATCATGAGCGCGACGACCTCGATCATCGCGACCAGGCCGACGCCGGTTCCGCCCTTCACGTCGGTGTCGATGATGGTGACCACCCGCCGGTTCTTGGAATAGGGGGTGGCGACGGTGACGATCGCCCCGGGGTTGCAGGAGTTGAAGGCGCCGTCGATCTNNTCGAAGCTGAAGAACTTGTCCTTGATGAAAAGGGCGGAGGTCTCGCGGCAGGAGCCGACCAGCACGCGCGCGTCGGCGGGGGAGACCACGGCGTCCGGCTCGCCGGGCATGGGACGGCAGTCCCAGTAGCGGATCCTGCGCTCGAAGACCTTGCGCGGGGTGTCGAGTTGCTCCGGCCGGGCCAGGCACTCGGAGAGGTCGACGTTCAGCTGGCGCAGGAACTTGCCGCAGGCCGATCCGCCGGCCCCGAAGGGGAGGTCGTAATTTATGTAGCCGAGGATGTCCGTCATCCTCGGGCTGGTCAGGAGCCGGAACAGGGCGGGGGCGTTCTCCCTGACCCTGTGGTACATGAGCCGGATCAGCCGGTCGGCAAAGAGCGGCTCGTCGCACAGGGCGCCACTATCCCGCGCTACATACTGGTGCTGCGTGTTCAGCATCGCTTTTTCTCCTTCGCAAAAGTGTCTCGGCCGCAGTCTGGTCGCGCCGGACCGAAAGGAGCGCAAGGTTGATCAGCCGCCGCAGCGAGCCCGCATCGAGCCGCTCGGAAAGGAGTTCTCCCCTCACGCTCGCCAGGAACGGCGCGGCCCCGTCGGGTTCGCCGAGCGCGCGGAGCAACTCACGCTCGACACCGCCGCCCCTTTGCGCGGCCAGGTCGAGATCGCGGAAATCCTCGGCCAGGATCGCAAGTCCCTCCTCCATGTGTTTGCGGCGCAGTCCCTCGCGGTAGTAGCGCTCCGCGCCCCTGTTGAACTGATCGGCCTGTACCCGCATGGGGTCGGATGCGTTCAGCTCCCCCAGGATGCCGCGGGTGAGCTTCCCTGCGGCGGAGAAATTCCCCGGGTCGGTCAGGCGCCGTTCCAGGTCGTCAATGGTCTCGCCGAGTCCCATCATCTCGATCAGGTCTGCTGCGTCCTCTCGCAAAAGGCGCAGCAGCGCGAGCCGGTATTCCTTGACCTTCACCCTGACGTAACCGGGATAGCGCCTGCTGCCGCGCACCTCCTTGGTCCGTTCCACGATCCGGCGCAGAAAGCGGTTGGAGGTGTCCTTGGCCACGAAGAAGGTCGGGTTCCCAATTGCCGAAGCGAAGAAGATCTGCCTTCGCTCGCTTTCCAGGGTCGGGTCGTCCGGAATCTCGCCGTGGTTCAGGCTCCCTGCAGCCATGTACTTGAAGGCGAGGGCGTTGACCAGCATCTGCAGGTCCGTGGCCCTCCCCAGATCCTCCTGGAGCGAGTCGAACTGGCTGTAGTGTCGCCCCTCGAAGCCGGAGAAACCCATCACCCCGAACTCGCGCAGCTTGTAGAGGAGGTAGAGGGACATCTGGCTGTCGAACACGCCCATTTCGGTCAGGTCGCGCTTCAGTTTGTCGCTGTTGCCGATGCGGCCGTTCAGGGCCGGGCTCTGCGGCGTGCTCATCAGGCAGATCAGGTAGTCGACCAGGCGGTAGTCCGGTACGAAATCCCCCTTCAGGCCGAAGAGGCCGCTCACCATCCTGTCGATCCAGGGGGGGCCGAACGGCGTCACCGGCTGCCCGAAAACCGAGATCCCCGCCTTTTTCTGCCACCGCCTCCAGAGCATGCGCAAGTGGGTGTAGTCGAGCTCGTGCGGCAGAAAGCCCAGGGCGCGCTCCGGGTGGAAGTCGGTGTACCCCAGGCGGTAAGGGGAGGCGGAGTAGGTACCGACGAACAGCGGCAGGAAGTGCTCGGCCATCTTGATGGTCAGGTCGCCGAGGTACTTCTCGTGCGCCTGGGTGAAGCCGGAGGCGGGGTCGGAGAGGAGCGCGCCCAGCCTTTTGCTCCCGAGGCTGACGTGGGTCCCGTTGTTGGCGAGGCTCACGTTGGAGACGTTGGGGAGCACCACCAGGTTGTTGCTGACGATCCCCGCCTCGCGCAGCTTTGCGACTGCGTTCAGCTGGCTGCGGGAGAGGACCTGGTGGCAGAGCTGCATGTAGCGGTGCTTCTCCTCCCCCCTGTCCCAGCCGGAGAGGCAGGGGCTCATGAAGAGTTCGCGGTAGAAGGCGTCGGCGACATGGTCGTTCAGCTCCTTCTGCCTGACCGGCGGGTGCGGTGCGAAATAGACCATGGCGCGCTGACCGCTCTCCCTGAGCCCGAAGCTTTCGTTGGCGTACATGACCAGCAGCTGGGTGAAGAGAAAGCGCTTAGAGGTTTCCCGCGCCAGACCCCGCCCCATCCCCCCCTTGAGGGTGAGCGGCACCACGTGGAAGGAAAAGGTCTCGGGCGACGTGTTGTCGTTCAGGTAGTGCCCCATGAGGCGCCTGCCGGTCTCCTCCAGGGGGCGCGGGAGCATCTGGGAGCCGAGCAGGTCCGCCAGCGAGAGCTTCAGGAGATAGCTTATGGGAAGCCGCAGCAGGCTTTCCCCGTCCTTTCCGGTCAGGAAGAAGCGTCCGGCGTCGCTGCGTCTGCCGGCTCGGGGATTTTTCTTGTCGCACAGGAGGTCGTCCTCGAAGACCTTCCGGGCGAAAGGAGAGAGCCTCCCCACGGGGAACCGGACCCAGCTGTTCTCCCAGACGTTTTCCTTGTTGCCGGCCAGATAGCGCTCGAGATCGGTAATCAGCCTTCTCGGGGAGTCTCCGGCCGCGGCGCGCTTGGCGATGTTGGCGAAATAGTCCGACTGCTCGATGGTCAGCGGGAGATCCGTCTGGTCCCTTGCCCCGGCAACTACCGCCTGGAGCTCCGTCTCCGTGCCGCCTGTGGTGTCACCGGTGCAGAAAGGGAGACTTTCGAGGTCGACGGCACCGCCGGCATCCGTGCCCATCAGGTGGGTCATTATGTTTTTTAGGAAGAGGGGAGGTAACTCGGTGACGGTAGCCGAAGGATGGGTCGAAGAGGTGTTCGAGGGGGATGGTTCCTGCTGTCGGGACAATGCAGACCTCCTTCATGGTTGATGCTATCTGCTGCACCTCTATTTACCCTACGAATATTGAGATCGTGTGTACATCAGGTAAAACCTCCGTTAATCCCGGCGCCCGCACCACGAACATGCGCCGGAAACAGGATCGCCGAGGAAGACGGCCTCGGCGCGGGCGCGGCCTTCGAAAACGGAGCCGTACTCGGCAGCCTTGGGTGGAGTCGATTTAGGCCAGATTTAACCTGTCGGCAATGCAGCCGCAATATCTGGCGGGTATAGTGCGGGGGAACGATAAACGTACAGGGAGGGATTATGAAGCTGATGCCGTCGGGGGACCATTACCTCTGGTATTGCGAATGGTGTGACACGAGGAACATGACGCTGTGGACCAGCATCGAGAAGAACCAGCTCTGCTGCACGGCCTGCCAGAAGAAGTTTCCCGTCTTCGAGGAGACGCGGCCGGGCAGGGGAGGGAAGGGGCGCTGCTACCAGCTCCTCTGAAGATGAGGGGGCGCCGGCGCAACATGGCCTCCCGGCTCCCTCGTCAGTTGGAACAGGCGCCGGATTTCCGACGCCACCCGCAAGGCGTTCTCCCTGTGGGTGACCAGCGTCACGTGGTCCGCACCCTTGACCACCAGATGTCTGCTGCAGGATGAGAGCCGCGCCAGCTCCGCCTGCAATTCGGCTGAACCCGGCCTCGCTCCTTCCCCGGCACTGATGACGGCAAGCGGCTTTTTCCCAAGAGGGGCGGTGCCGCGTACCTCGGCACAGAGGGCATCCCAGTTGGAGGCCTCGAGGTCGGTCGTCTTCAGGTGGCTGTAGGAACAGAGAAACATGCGGGCCTGGTCCAGCTGCAAGGGGGGCAACCCTTCCGCCTGCGAGGCGAAGAAGTCGCTGATTCGCACGTAGCCGATCCCTGCCAGCAGCGGCGCCGCCCTAAGTATGCGGAAGCCCGAGTTCATGTGGTCGCGTATCGCCCGGCTGCGCAGACGCTGGTCCGGGTGGGATGCGTCGATCAGCACGACTCCGTGCACCTCGTCCGGGTACAGGTCGTGGAATACGCGGATCAAAAGCCCCCCCATGGAATGCCCCACCAGCAGATAGGGGGGCTTGAGGCCGGCCTTTTCCAACATCGCATGCAGCGTGCGCGCGTGCCGCGCGGCGGACGGCGGGGCGGAATCCGCATGGCTCCAGCCGAGCCCCTCGCGATCATAGGAAACGACCTTGGCGAAACGCGCCACCTCAGGCTGAATCCACCCCCATGCCGAACTCATCCCGCCGAGCCCCGTCTCGAGCAGGACGACCGGGTCCCCGTCGGCGCGCCGCTCGCCGCTTGCCAGCATGTGCAGCCTGAGCCCGTCCACCGTCACAAATCTCCCCGGGGGCGCCACCCTGTGGCGGTCCCACAGGGTGGAGGCGGCCTGGTAGAGCGCTCCCGCAGACACTGCCGCAGCGACCATCGTGGCGAGCACCGCTCCCGGCCGTCTGATGTGCCGCAAAAAGCGAGCGCCGACCCAAGCAGGCTTGGCTATCCGGCGGCTATCGCGGTTCCCGAGATGCTCGCAGTCGAGCCGATTCCCCATGGTTGCCTCCCATGCCAGGAAGATTGCGATGTTGTCATGACGATTTATTAAAGCAGGGGGGAGGCTGATTGCAAGGTGTGAGACCAACAGGCCGGAGTGAGGTGGGGCTCTAAAACGACAACAGTTTCAGGCTGAAGACACGTTCGATGAGCCAGGAAAAGCCCAGAACGAAGATGGCCACGGATGCGCCGGCGGTCACGGTGCTGAATTGCCTGGTGCTCTTCAGCAGATGCAGAATGGGAAGTAGTGCCAGGAATATCATCATCTGCCCGATTTCGACACCTATGTTAAAGGAGAGCACCGAGACCACAAGGTTCGACTTGCCGACTATGAAGTCCTGGAGAACACTGGCAAAACCGAAGCCGTGTATCAATCCGAACCCGAATGTCAGCAGCCAGCGATATCTGACTTCCTTCTTGAACAGGTTTTCCAGAGCAACATAGCAGATGGAAAGCGCTATCACTGTCTCAACCAGCCGTGAGTTCAACCTGACGACCTGCATGGCCGCGAGAAGCAGGGTTATGCTGTGTGCTACGGTGAAGGCGGTGATTATCTTCAGAACTTCCCTGACGGAGAGCCCTATTACGATCAACGCCAACAGGAATGCTATGTGATCGTACCCGATCAGTATGTGCTTCACCCCGAGCGCTATGAACTCGCTTATGCTGGCCCAAATGGACTTTTCCACACCGCCATGCAATACGAGGCGATCCCCCTGGCCAGCGCTTTGCCGCTTATCGTCAGCAGTAGCATCTGAAATTTTCCTGCTCGGGGTGATCTCACCGGTTATCTCAGGGGCAGCAATTGCTCCGGACGCGGCCACGACTTTCGGGCTGTTAGCCGGCAAGGAGTCTGTTGCCTTTCTAGCAGCCGTCATGGCGGCAGCGCTATTTCCCGCCGGTGCTGCGACGCCCCGCATACCTCTCTGCCCAGTGCCGCCGGAGTTGACGTTTCGCGTGGGGCCTGCCTGTCCGGACGCGGCCGCTGGATCATTTGCGGCGCCTTTGATCAACAGTTCCCAAACCCGGGCGTTCGATTCGAAAGAATGCTGTGCCACTGGATGGGTATAATCGAACACCTTCTGCAGCGCATCAGCCTCGGCTTCAGACTGGTACATATAAGCGATGTTTATGTGAGCGTTGTTCGTCTCTTCAAACAGCAACTTGTACTCGATCTTTACCCTGTTCTCGGGCTTGCTGAAGCTCACATCACCCACCGAAAGCCATATTCTCCACAAGCTTCCTTCCAGGACGACTTTAGTCACCTTTACCGGAAGCACCTTCTCGTTGACCGATACGGACAACCTCCCGGCGATGTAAGGCTCGATCGTTTCGGCTGTCAGTCTCTTCAACTGTTCATCGGAAAGAGAACGAAGATCGTATCCCCCCTCTTTGATCCCCTTTATTTCCGGAAACAACGACGCACCAAGCTCAATGGCGGCCTGGATGCGGTTTTTGCCGAAACACCACTTCGATCCCCCCAGGGTCGCGTCGTGGGCATACGCTGGAACGGCAAACAGCACCGACAGCGCCGCCATGATGAGTAGGAAAGTTTTTCTGATTGAATGCGCAGGCACGGCAAACCCCCGAAAGAGGCGGCCGCAGGGTCAACTGCCGGACCCTGCGGCCGCCCGTTTGTGATGCTCAAATCAAATCCGCATTACTGGTAGGTGATCACCAGTTTCGCCGCCTTGGCGGCGGCCGATTCGTATGCCCTGGCGGTGCGCTTGCCGGTGCCGGTGACGATGAAGGCCATGGCGTTGTTCTGCGCCCAGCCGGTGCGGTTCACGATCTCCTGGACGATCCCCTTCAGATCCGGTGTCCTCTGGGCGGTGCCCGCGGCGTCAACCGTGCTCCAGGAGGCCGGAGACCAGGCGACGGAAGCGGCGGTCTTGGCGCGGGAGGAGACGTTGTAGGTCGCAGTGGTGAAGGTGGCCGCATTGTCGGCGGCCTGTCCCTTGACGGTCAGGCTGGTGGCTGCGGTGGTGACCTCGTCCACGGTGAACTGGATGTAGGCGTTGGTGATGGTCTTGCCTTTCGGCACGTTGACGCCGGTGAAGCGCAGCCCGACGTACTGGTTGCCGGTGGTGGTAGTGTCGTAGACCAGCTCGATGTCGGAGCTGTTGTTGTACATGGTGCCGCCGCTCTGACGCTCTTCCACGTCGTCATTGCCGCTGGTTACCTGGGCGGTGACGGTGACGGGGGTGCCGCCGCCTGCCGCGTTCACGGTGGCGACGACCGTATCGGTGGCGGTGGCGCCGGCGTTGTCGGTCACGGTGAGGGTGATGGTGTGGGTGCCGACGGCGAGGGTCACGGCCGGGGTGGCGCCGGTGGCGATCTGGGTGGTCCCCTCTTTCCAGACGTAGGAGGAGATGGTGCCGTCGGGGTCGGAGCTCGCGGAGCCGTTCAGGGTGACGCTCTGCGAGCCGTTGCCGTCGCTGTCGGTGACGCTCTGGTCAACTCCGGCATTGGCTACCGGCGGCTGGTTGCCTGTACCGTGGTTGACGGTTACCGTCTCGATCACCGTGCCGTCTGCCCGGCGGGCAACCATGGTGAGGGTGGTGTCCTGGATGTCCACCTCGGTGTGGTGATACGACTGGTCCACCTTCACGATATTGGGATAGGAGGGGTCGGGGGTGTACAGGGACGCACCGCCGCCGCCGGTCGTGACGTAGTTTTTGGCTTCGACAAGGGCCCGGGCGTAGTTGTGGTTGTGGCCGTTGAGGATCAGGTCGACCCCGTACTGCTTGAAGAGGGGATGCAGGGCGCTCTGGATGCCGGTGTTGTTGGCATGGGTGCCGGCGCCCCATCCCGGCTCGTGTTCCAAGATGACCTTCCACGGCTTGGTGGTGGAGGAGAGGTCGTTCACCAGCCAGTTGTACTGGGCCGAGCCGGCAGTGAAGCTGGCGTAGTTGTCGATCACGGTGAAATGGACCGGGCCGTAATCGAAGGACCAGTAGTAGTTGGCGGCATACGGGTAGGGGAAATACTTCTTGTAGACCGCGCCGGTCCCCTCGTGGTTCCCCCTGGCCCCGACCATCGGCACCTCGGCCTGGAGGGCGCGCATCTGCGGATAGCTCCCCCCGGAGACGAAGTAATGGGCCGTCCAGTCGGCCTCGGTATCGGAGCCGACAAAGTCTCCGTCGTGCAGCACGAGGGTCTGGTAGGCGGGGTCGGCGGCGTACTTGGAACGCATCCTGGAGGCGACCGTCTCATGGCTTGCCGGGTAGCTGCGGCTGTCGCCGTAGGCAAGGAACTTCAGGGAGGTTGCGCTGGACGCCGGCGCGGTGCGGAAGGAACCGGTCCCGTAGCCTGCCACCTCGTAGTAATACTTGGTGTCCGGCTGTAGCCCGGTGATGGTGTACTTGTGCTGGAAGTCGGAGCCGTAGACCCCGACCGTCGCCTGTCCCGTGGTGTAGGCGGTGTCGGTGCCCCAGCGCAGCGTGTTCGACTCGGTCGCGTCGGTCTGCCAGAGCACCGACATCGACGTGTTGGAGCCCTCGAACATCAGGTACGGCGCTTTCCTTATGCCGGCGAATGCCGCCGTGGCGCACAGGACAAGGGCCAGTGCGACAACGGTACTTCTCAATGCCGATTTCATCTCTCTACTCCCTCCTATCGGGTTGAAATGCAGGTTGAATCGAATTGCGGTGGTACTTCAGCCATTTCCGTTACTTTCCTTTTGGATGCCTCCTTATCCTCCTTTCCCTCGTGGTATCCGCAAATTGGACACAAAAAAACCGGACCAAGTGCGGCAAGCTCTCGATCCGGGCTTTCAGGTTCCTGAAGGGAGAAGAATCAGGACTGCAAAGTACCCAGTGATTTGATGCTGATTTAATGAACTGACCGACCCTGCCGGTCCCCTCTCGGAGTCGGCATAAGGGTGGTCAGTCTTCAGTGGCGGTGGACGGAACCTTCGCCCTCAGGAATGAAATCAAGCTCCCCAGCATCAGGCAAAAGCCGAGCAGGGTGATGGGCGGCAACCCACCGTGCCACTTCTGGACCTGCAGCCAGCCGCCGTAACCCATGATGAGCAGATGGCTTGCCACCAGGGCGCAGGCCAGCGTGGTCAGGGACCGTCGAACGGCCGGCAGGATCTCGTCCGCCGCCAGCCGCCAGAAACAATAAACCGCCAGCACCCCCATGAGCAGCATCCCTTCTCCCGTCAGGTTCAGCCGGTCACCCTCAAACCACTTGGCGAAATAGCCCTTGGAAAGGATGACCAGCGAGAGCAGGACGTGTACGAAAACCAGATGCGAGCCTGCCCTGCTCCAGAAACGGTACCTGTCACCCTGGGTACGCATGAAGCCGAGCGATGCCAGGAACAGCGACACCGCCGCAGCGAGGGCTATCGATTTGTTCATCAGGTAGCCCGGCAGGTGGGTCAGCGAGACGTCTCCGAAGGCGGCATAGCGCATCACGGCGTAGGTGGTGGTGCATAGCAGCACGGTCAGAAGTTGCCTTATCATCGTAGTCGCTCCTCATTTGCTGCCGGTTCCCCGGCCGTCACGGCATTTCATGAGTCCCCCCTCTCCCCCCGGCTCCCTCACCCCGACCCTCTCCCTGAGGGCGAGGGAGAGTTTATGGCCCTCAGGAGGGTCCATCTGTTCACTGCGCGCCGTCGGCAAAGGGGCACTCGGGATCGGGAGCGTAGCGATCGCCGGCGACGAAACGGGAGACGGCGCGGCACCCCCCCTTGCAGATGTCGAGGTAGCTGCAGGACCGGCAAGGCTCCGGCGCCCGGTCGATCCAGGTGCGCAGGCGCGACAGGTGGACCGAGCTGTTCCAGAGCTCGGGGAGTTCGAAGATGCTCTCCTCGCCGGCCAGGAACGAGCAGCCGGCGAACCGGCCGTCGGAGCGTACCCCCAGCAGAACGTTGCCTGCCTCGCAGCCGTACACCGAGAACTGCTCCATCAGGGTCTTGTCCGGCCGGTGCCAGCAGAACATCGGCACGAAGGAGCAGTCGATCTTCGCCGGGACCGCGTGCTGCAGGGAAAGGTCCCTGATCATGGGATAGAACTCACGGTTCTGGGTCGGCGTGAGGCGTCGGTAGAAATAAGCCTGAGTCCCTCTTCCGGTCGGTTTGAGCCGCAGCAGTTCCAGATCGGTCAGCCCGCGCTCAGCGGCGAAGGAGAACACCCCTGGCAACCGGTCGAAGCTCTGCCGTGCCACGACGCAGTTCAGGCCGACTTTCACCCCGGCCTCAATCAGCAGGTCCACCCCCCGCACCGCCTGCCCGAGGGCGTCCTGGTCACGGCCGCCCCCCTGCAGCGCGTCCATCCCGTCGATGCTGACGTTGACCTGGCCGAAGATGCTGCATTTTGCGGCGAACTCCCTGGTCATCGGCAGGCCGTTGGTTGTCAGGTTGGGGACCATGCCGCGGGCGCGGACATAGGAGGCGAGTTCGAAGAAGTCCGGACGCTCAAGCGCCTCCCCGCCGCCAAGCGCCATGTGAAATACGCCCATCCCTGCCAGCAGGTCGACCGCCTTGCGAAATTCCTCGCTGGACAGCTCGCCCGCATCCTTTTCCCCCGAATCCATGTAGCAGTGCCGGCATTTCAGGGAGCAGGCGTTGGTCACCGAGAAATGAACCTCCAGGGGGGCGGTGAGAAGAGACGTTTCCGGCTCCCCCCAGAGCGGACTCGGCTCGTGACCCAGCCCTTGCATGAAGTCCCGGTCTACGTGCACCAGCAGGGGGGGATTCTCCAACGCCAGGATGCCGCCGAACGATTCCATGCGATGTTTCATTACGCTCATTCCTGTTCCTCCGCGCTTTCCGGAGCGGGCCGATGCTGCGGCTCTTCCAGGGGGGTGCCGTCCTGTGCCTTCGCGGCACAGACGATTGCCGCAACCGTGTTGAAGAGCAGGGTGACCGCCGCACCTGCGGTGAAGAAGACGACTATATCGACGCCGACGCTGCTGGAGTTCGGGTTGTAGCCGGTTTTTATCTTCAGGATTCGTCCTTTCATTCGACTCACTTCCTTGATCGGAATAAGGGGCGTTGCGGTGGATTCGGTGTAGGGGCGAATCATCATTCGCCCGACCTTGGCAAAGGGGGGCGAGTCGGGCCCCCTGCCGGCGGGGTTTGCCATTCCTCGGCCCAGTGCCGGTACTTGGCGCCGAAGGCGTCCAGGATCTTGGCGCCGTTTGGCTGGTGGATCAGGAACAGGTAGCAGACCGACGTGGTCATCAGCAGGGTGAGCACCGGGCTGAGCCAGCGGAGCGCCCGCGGCCGTTTGCGCCAGAACTCTCCCCTGGTCAGAAGCAGCAGCCAGCAGAGCACCGGCAGGTTGATGGCGGCCGCGATGTAAACCGCCGCGTCCGGGAAAAGAAACTCGTCGCCGCTGGTATCGATGGCATAGAAGGACGGTATTCTGGCCGCGGAGAGCAGCAGCCAGAGGGCGGCCAAGATCAGGAAAGTTCGGATCGAGGCCCGGGTCATGCGCTGCCACGGCTTCATCAGAAAGACTGCCACCCAGAGGATCGCGACGATGCTCCAGGCGATGCCGCCCCAGGCACGGGTGAGCTGCCAATGGCGGCCGGCCTTCTGGCCGGCGAGCCGGTCGTCTACGGAGAATTGTGCGCCGGCGCTGCTGGAAAGGTTCCGGAAGGCCTGATAGCTTTCTTGACGCTTATCGAGGCGGGCATAGGCATATCCCAACTCCCGCTGGACCTCGGCCTTCAGCAGGAAATCGGGATGTCTCGCCATCAGGGCCTCGAACTTCGCCACCATGACCTCGTCGCCCTCGTTGGCGAAACGAATGGTCTGATAGGTGGCGAAAGCCTGCTCCTGGTGCAGCAGCTTCTGGAGAGTTGCCAGTTTCTCCTTGTAAAAGGGGACCTGCTGAGGGTCGGCATATCGATCCAGGAACTCGCGGTGCCACTTGATCGCCTTGCCGACGTCGACCAGGTTGTTTTCATACAGGGTTCCCAGCATCTGCACGGCGTAGCGGCGAGCCTCGCTGTCGGGATGCTTCGCTGCGATTTCGAGGTTGCCGGCTGCGGCCTCGGCGTAGCGCCCTGCCAGGAAAGCCTGCTGGGCCTTCTTCTTCAAGCCGTCCGCCACGGGGTCCTCCTCCGCAGCGACTCCGGCGAGGGGGAACAAAAGCAAAACCCCGAAGAGAGCCAGGAGCAGAAAAGGGAACAGCTTAAACTTCGGGCTGAAGGTGCCGGCATCGAGCCCGCCCGATGTCGCTTTCCTGTCACAGCGGAGCACCGAGGCACCCCGATTTGATTTTCCCATAGCTATCGAGTCCTTCCTTTCCCCCCGACGCCGAACCGTTCGGATCTGCAGGTGCCGCAGCCGGTCATCGACCATGAGGCGCGGGTCACGGGATGGGCCATCTTAAACGGCCCATGTTTCATCCGTATGAGAGATATGTAAAAGTTTCGCAGTAATTTCCCTGCCGTTTACGAAAAAGACCCGGACCGGTGTGGTAACCCGGTCCGGGTCGTCTTTCAGCGCGGAGTCGTCAACCCCAATGACGCTGCGGCGTCTGTTGTATTTGGCGGGTATTGACACCGGGCGGAAAGAACTGCTGATGTGAACAAGATCCCGTCGTCCCTTTGGTTTAGCAAAACTACCTTTTGGTGACGAACGAGAAGACCGGACTGGTGGTCGAGCCGTTCGCGTTGGTGGCGCTGACCTTCCAGTAGTACGTTATTCTGCTTCCCAGGGTGGCCGTGGCGGTGTAGGCGCTGGAGGTCAGCCCGGCGACGTTTACTTCCGGGGAGGAGAAGTCGCTGTTATCGTCCACGACGATGCTGTAGTTTGCGGCGTTCGCTGCATCGCTCCAGTCGAAGGAGGGAGTTTTCGATACGTTGGTCTTGTCGTTGCTGGGGGCAACCAGGCTGAAGCTCCCCGGGGGGGTGGCTCCCTGCACCGTGACGATCACCGTGTCGGTTGCGGTCGCGCCGTCGTTGTCGGTCACCGTAAGGGTGATGGTGTGGGTACCGGCGGCGAGGGTCACGGCCGGGGTGGCGCCGGTGGCGATCTGTGTGGTCCCCTCTTTCCAGACGTAGGAGGAGATGGCGCCGTCCGAGTCGGAGCTGGCGGCGCCGTTCAGGGTGACGCTCTCTGAGCCGTTGCCGTCGCTGTCGGTGACGCTCTGGTCGGCGCCGGCATTGGCTACCGGCGGCTGGTTGCCGGTGCCGTGGTTGATGGCGATCGTCTCGATGACCGTGCCGTCGGCCCGGCGGGCGGTCATGGTGAGGGTGGTGTCCTGGACGTCGACCTCGGTGTAATGATAGGACTTGTCCACCTTGACGATGTTGGGGTAGCCGGCATCCGGGGTGTACAGGGGCGCACCGCCGCCGCCGGTGGTGATGTAGTTTTTCGTTTCGACAAGGGCCCGGGCGTAGTTGTGGTTGTGGCCGTTGAGGATCAGGTCGACCCCGTACTGCTTGAAGAGGGGATGCAGGGCGCTCTGGATGCTGGTGTTGTTGGCATGGGTGCCGGCGCCCCAACCCGGCTCATGCTGCAGGATGACCTTCCACGGCTTGGTGGTGGAGGCGAGGTCGTTCACCAGCCAGTTGTACTGTGCCGAGCCGGCGGTGAAGGTGGCGTAGTTGTCGACCACGGTGAAGTGGACCGGGCCGTAATCGAAGGACCAGTAGTAGTTGGCGGCGTACGGGTAGGGGAAGTACTTCTTGTAGACCGCGCCGGTCCCCTCGTGGTTACCCCTGGCCCCGACCATCGGCACCTCGGCCTGGAGGGCGCGCATCTGCGGGTAGCTCCCCTCGGAGACGAAGTAATGGGCGGTCCAGTCGCTCTCGGTATCGGAGCCGACAAAGTCGCCGTCGTGCAGCACGAGGGTCTGGTAGGCGGGGTCGGCGGCGTACTTGGAACGCATCCTGGCGGCCACCGTCTCATGGCTTGCCGGGTAGGTGCGGGAGTCGCCGTAGGCGAGGAATTTCAGCGCGGTGGCGCTTTGCTCGGGCGCGGTGCGGAAGGAACCGGCCCCGTAGCCTGCCACCTCGTAGTAGTACTTGGTGCCCGGCTGCAGCCCGGTGATGGTGTACTTGTGCTGGGAATCGGCGCCGTAGACCCCGACCGTGGCCTGTCCCAGGCTGTAGGCGGTGTCGGTGCCCCAGCGCAGCGTGTTGGACTCGGTCGCGTCGGTCTGCCAGAGCACCGACATCGACGTGTTGGAGCCCTCGAACATCAGGTATGGCGCTTTCCTTATGCCGGCGAATGCCGCCGTGGCGCACAAAAGGACCAGCATGACGCAGAGACTTCTTAAAGCTGTTTTCATCTTTTTTCCTCCTTTGGGATAAAAATCACTCGAAAACCAAAAACTGCACCGGACACTCCCCCTTCGACAACCCCTTCTCACCCCCTTTCGTGCTTGCCAGCCTTGAGATCCAAAAAAAATAGCCCGAACCAAGAGCGGCATGCTCCCAATTCGGGCTTCCAGGTTCCTGTTGAATCAGGACTGCGAAGTACCCGTTGCTCTATGATGTTTTTCCCCCGACCCCCAGTCCCTCGCCGCCGGGGGAGGGGGCGAGGGGCTTATCCCCGGTCACTTCCCGGCGCCTTCTCGTGCAGCCAGGTAGTTGGCGGTGTACAGGTATTCCCGCAGCCAGAGAGGGTATTTCGACAGCGCCTTTCCGGGCTTGCCGGCCAGGAAACTCTGCAACCGGAGCATGTAACTCTTCTCCTTGATCTGCGCAAGTTTGCCGCGCGGGATCCCGATGGCGGGGGTCACGGTCAGTGGGAAATCGACCACCGCGTTGGCGAAGGTGGCGCTCAGGCTCACGTCCCACCAATTTTCAAAGGGCTGCACGACCACTATCCACTCCTCGCCATCGCTGCCGCGTTGCGCGGAAACCAGCATCCCTCCTCTTACGGTGAATGCGGGAGGGCCGTCGCCCGCTTCAACCCCGCTGATCGCGACCCGTGCGGTTCGCTTGCCGTCTGCGATGACTATCGAAGGGGTTTGACGACAACAAACGTCGACGTCGGCAAACAGTTCTCTGAATGCGGCCAGGCTTTTGCCGCCGCTGAAATCCCGGAAGCGCTCAAACACAGCCTTCGTCTTCTGGGGCGCCGCCGGCGGAGCGCTCTCTGTCCGCGGCACGCCCAGCTCACGGCGCAGCAATTCCGCGGCTTCTTCCTGAGAGGAGGGGGGCGCGTCGTTAGGCGGGCTCGTCGCCGCGGGGACTTCTTCCTGCGGCAGATTGACCGGCGCCGCCATCTGAACCGGCACCGGGCTCACGGCGCCCGACGGGTCGGTGGCCTCAGCCGTCACGAAGTTGATGACCGGAGGGTAATCGCCCCGTTTCTGGAAGAAGATGGTCGCTTCGAAGGCGGCGTTGCGGTCTTGGTTCAGGATGTGGAGTCGAAGTTTTCCGGGCGGTGCGGATGCGCCGCGGTCCTGCTCCAGCAGGTTTCCCCCCATGACCGTCACGTCGGGGGCGAAGAGATAGGCGGTGTCATAGTCGACGGTAAAGGTAAGAGCGGCCACCCCGTCGAATCCCTCCCCCTTGAGGAGATACTTCGACTCTTCGATGGGAAGGAAGCTAAGGGAGCATTCTGCACCGGCCAGGAGCGGATTGACCAGGTACACGAGCATGCCTATGGCAACCAGAAAAGATCGCTTCGAGACAGGAGAGAGGCGCCACATGGATTGTCCTCCTTATGCGGATTCGCAGTTTTGAAAAAGCGGAGCATGGCTTCTTACCTGCCCTCTCCGTAGAACACGGTGCGCGCCATTTCCCTGGCGGCGACCTGAAAGGTCTCCTGGGGGTGCATCTTGCAATAGCGCTCCAAAAGCAGGATGCCGGTCTCGCCATTGGCGAGTTCCAGTTTGGGTATCCTGTTGATCTTTTTGTCGTAGGTCGCGAGCCCGGTCAGGTATCCGCTCAGCCAGAACTCGAAAGGCGCGGTCTTTCTTTCCGCCCGTGCTTTCAGGTATCCGGCGCAACCGACGTTTCCCGCCATGTTGGTATGGACGGGTTCTGCCCCGTGGACGCTACTGCAGAGTACGGCTGACAGCGTTGCCAGGCACGCCGCTGTTTTCATGAACATAGTTCTCCCTGGAACGGCGCTAGATCATTATTCCGGATAAGTATCTCTCAGGCTTCCTGCTTTCCTCCCGCACAAACGACGTCATTTCGGCCCCTCGCACAGGCCCCGCTTCAGGACCGATTCTATCAGTCGATTTGCACGGTGCTGTGACAAAAGGCTTACAATTCGGTCAGCGAGCAGAATCTGCGGTGGTCGGCGAAGCGGGACGGCATTGCTTTGACGGAACACCGGAGGTGGACGGAGATGTCGGTCCGGAACCGGGTGACTCAAGTGGGAGTCTGGGGTTGAAAGATTTCCACCCCCTTTGTGGATAAGGTCTTTGTGGCTGTGGATTTGTTTCCGGAATGTAACGTATCTATAGCTACTTCAGCATTTTGCACAGTCATTGATCAGTGGGCGCAAGTTGCCGTAATCACGTGGTGATGGATGGGACGTTACTTTTCGTGCGGTGCGAGGGGCATGAAGTGGTCGTTAGAGATCGTAACAAAGGGAAAAACGTGGATAACTGCGGTGGATGACCTCGTTTATGCACAGGTGGAAAGCGGGGGACTTTAAGGCGGAGCAAGGCCGCCTTGAATTTGCAGCCGTTCACGGCTGACGGGGGGCGGGGGACAACTCCATGACCAGCTTGAGCCCGGTCGCGGCCAGGAACAGGTCGCTCTTCTCCTTGGCGCCGAAAAGCTCCACGGACATGTCGTCCTGGCCCACCAGGCCGAGCCGCAGCGTGTCCCTTGCAAGCATCGGGCGCACGGTTTCCACCACCTTGTTGCGGCGCCTGTCCAGGCCGTCGCAAAGGCGCACGATCCCTCCCAGCAGGGAGACCCGCGCCTGGTCCTCGCCGCTTAGTCTCGCGTACTGTTCGTGCTTCTTCTTGGGAAGCGATTTTCTGTGGTACCTAGCTATGTTGGCGATCAGTTCACGCTCGCGGGGGGTGAAGCCGAACAGGTCGGCGTGGCGGATCAGGTGGTAGGAGTGCTTGTGGTGCCCCGAGTAGTTTATGAAATAGCCGACATCGTGCAGCAGTGCCGCCGCCTCCAGTAGACGCCCATCCTTCTCTGTCAGGCCGAAGCGGCGGGAGATCGTCTTGAAGATCTCCCGCGCGAGCTGCGCGATGTGCTGGGAATGCTCCTGGTCGAAATGGCAGGAACGCCCGAAATCGAGCGCCGATTCGCGCCATGAGCGCGTGCTCTTTCCCTGCGGGAGTAGCAGCTGCCTGCGCAGCCCCCGCAGGATCAGCCCCTCGCGTATGCCGCGCTCGTTCACCCGCAGCAGGTTCACCCGGAAAAACCCCATCAGCTCGTCGATAACCGTCACGCCGGCGACGATGATGTCGCAGCGGTCCGGACTGAGCCCCGGTAGCGAACGGCGCTCTTTCTCGCTCATCCGAAGCAGCCCCGCCAGCAGGTGCACAACCTCCGAGCGGAGCAGTTCGTAGCCGTGAACCGATTCGTGGCGTTCGCTGCGTGCCGCCATCGCCATGGAAGCGACCGAGGTGGCTGTTCCTCCCGAGCCGATCATGCACTGCAGAGCCGTCCGCTCCTGCGAGTCGAACGCCTCCCTCAGGGTCCTGCGGATATGCCTGCGCAGCTTGCGATGCTGTTCCGGGGCGACCGGATCGCTTTTCAGGAATTTCTCCGTCAGGAATACGGCGCCAAGCTCCAGGGAGAGAACCTCCTCGATGTGCGTCCCGACGGCGGTGACCAGTTCCAGGCTCCCGCCGCCGATGTCGAAGATCAGGTGGCGCACCCCTTCCAGGTCGAAGTTGTGGAAGGCGCTCAAGGCGGCGAGTTCCGCCTCGTCCTCGCCGCTGATGACCTCAACCTCCAGGCCGGTGCGGTCCCTGATGGCGGCGATGAACCCGGCGCCGTTGGACGCCTTGCGCACCGCGCTGGTGGCAACCGCCTCGATGGAGCGGACCCGGTAGCCGTCGATGATCTTCTTCTGGCGGGTGAGCGCTTCGAGCGCGCGGTCCCAGGCGGTTGCGGCTATGCTGCCGGAGCGGTTCAGCCCCTCGCCGAGCCGGACCGTCACCTTCTCGTCGTCGAGGATCCTGTATTTTCCGGCGGCGTCGACCTCTATGATGATGCTTCGTATGGAGTTGGTGCCGATGTCGACGGCTGCGAGCCGGTTTTGCTTCACGAAAGGAACTCCTTTGCCGCTTCGAGGCGTGAGTCAGGTCGGCTAGAGAACCTTGAGCACCGCCTTTCTTGCTTTCTTGAGCCCTTTCCTTACCTTCTTCAGGCTTGCTTCCTCAAGCCCGGCAATCCGTTTCTCCGCCTTGCCGAGCGCCTTTGCGGCACGTTTGGAGCACCTCTTGCCTGACTTTCCGGACTCGCCGATCTTTTCCAGGACGTTGAGTACCTTGTTCAGGTCGGCGCTCAGTTTCTTGCCGGATTTTCCGGCAACCTCCTCCTGGAAGCGCGCCCTGGTCCCCTCGGCCAGCGTCTGGACCTTCTCGCTTACCTCTGAACGCAACTGCTTAAGGGCCTTGACGCGCTCCTCGCGCGCGGTCGGCTCGGCTTCGGTTAACTCCCTCGCCTGGTCCAGTATCGACTTCACGTTCCGGTGGGTGATGCCCCTGACCTTGCTCAGTTCCTCCTCTCCGGTCTGCGCGATCTTCTCGAAGCTGTCCAGCCCCGTCTCGTAAAGGCGCTTGCCGAGAACCCTGCCCACCCCTTTAATCCGTTGCAAATCTGCCGGTTTCGTCACCATGTCTGGCCTACCTCCCTCGTTACCATCTTGTTATTTTGCTTCTTCAGAACGTCTGGTAATTAACAGTCTGGCGTCGTGTTTTTAATGTGAGTATTCACTGTAGCGAAATAGATCCAGTTCTGCAACCTGTTGCCCCGTGCATCGCAAGAGTTCACAAAACTGTAACATTCGAGGGAGGCTCCCCGCGGGGGAGCGAGCTGGGGGCCGCAGCCGGAAGCGGCGAAATTACGCAACATTCACCGGGCCGTAACCGGTATTTAATGTTCCCTCCGTATAAAGGGGATGGGGGATGCCCCGTGATTTGGAGGTCCTATGCCGTGTTCCCCGAGATACGCTGCCACCATTGGCGTGGCCATTCTGGTTCTCACCTGTTACTGCCCCTCATTCGCCGCCGGACAGGGTGAAGGCGCAGTCGCCGAAAGCCCGTTCGCGCCCGCCGGATCAGCCGCGGTCAAGGCACTGACGGAGCTGAACGTCGGTCGCCCGCAGGAACTCATCGTACTCTTTGACTCGGACCTGATCGAAGAGGAAGCGGCGCAACGTCGCCGCCAGGGTGGCCTCGTCTTCGACGACGATAATGTGCTCCGTTTCAAGGCTCAGAGGTTCCGCCGGCTGAAGGAGGCGCTGGCTCCCGGCGTGGGTTCCGGTCAGACGGAGATCGTAAGAGACTACGGCCACCTCCCCATGACCTTCGCCAGGTTCCGCACCAGGGGCGCCCTGGAGGAGCTTTTGCGCCGGCCGGAGACGGTGGCGGTCTACGAGAACAGGGAGATGTTCCCACACCTGAGCTACAGTCTCCCCTTCATCAACCAGCCCCCCCTGGCCGGTGCCGGCATCACGGGGAGCGGTCTCGGCGTCGCGGTCATCGACTCGGGCATCGACTACACACTTCCCGCCTTCGGCTCCTGCAGCGCACCGGGAGTGCCGAATGGGTGCCGGGTAGCCGCATCGGTGGACGTCACCGGCGATAACCTCACCCTGAACCAGGCGGCCGACAACCACGGCACCAACGTGGCGGGCATCGCCGCCGGCGCAGCCCCGGGGGCGCAGATCGTGTCGATCAACGCCTTTTCAGGGGGCGCCTCCACGGTCAGCTGGGTCCTTGCCGGCATCGACTGGGCCATAGAAAACCGGAGCGCCTACAACATCTCCTCGCTCAACATGAGCCTCGGCGACGGGGGGAATTACACCTCCCCCTGCGACCGCCGCGGCACCAATCCATTCCTGGTTCCGCTATCCAATGCCCGTGCGGCCGGGATCCTGCCGGTCGCCTCCTCGGGGAACGCTGCCCTGACCTCAGGCATGGCCAGCCCGGCCTGTACCCCGGGCGTAGTGTCGGTTGGGGCGGTGTACGACGCAAGCTGGGGCGGTCCTTACGCCTGGGGAGGGCCGCCCTCCGTCTGCAGCGACTCGTCGGCCTCGGCCCCGGACATGATCCCCTGCTTTTCCAACAGCGCCTCCTTCCTCACCATGCTTGCCCCGGGCGCCTTCATCACCGCCGCCGGCATACAGATGGCAGGGACCTCGCAGGCGGCCCCCCACGTCGCCGCGGCCGCGGCGCTGCTCCGCTTTGCGCACCCCTCCGACACCCTTGAGCAGACGGTAGCCCGCATGACCGCTACGGGGACGCCGGTCTCGGATGCGCGCAACGGCGTCACCACTCCGCGCCTGAACATGCTGGCCGCGCTGGGGGCGCCCGCCAACGACAACTTCGCCGACCGCATCGTGCTGCCGGAGGCCTCGGGGAGCCGGGGCGGCAACAACCTGAACGCGACGAAGGAGCCGGGGGAGCCCGCACATGCGGGGGGGCAGGGGGGCAGGTCGGTATGGTGGAGTTGGACACCGTCCGAGTCGGGGAGGGCATCCATCGACGGCGCCGGGAGCGGCTTCAGTCCGCTCCTCGGCGTGTACACCGGATCCTCCCTGGAGAGCCTCGAGAAGGTCGCCGACGGCTCCGGCCAGGGGGCCGCCGCCACTTTCGACGTCCGGAAGGGAACGGAGTATCTGATAGCCCTCGACGGCGCGGCCGGCGCCTCGGGTTCGCTAAACCTCAACTGGCAGTTCGCGTTACAGGCCGACCTGCTCGTGGCCATGGCTCCCCCTATCTCCGCGCAGGCGGGAAGCGAAGCCGCCTATACGGCGACCGTCACCAACAACGGCCCGTCCATTGCCAGGGAGGTCACGCTGACGAGCGCGCTCCCCTCCGGGGTGCAGTTCGTTTCGGCCTCGTCCGGCTGCAGCATGGCCCAAGGCACGATCACCTGCGCCCTCGGCGACCTGGAGTCGGGCGCGCAGGGGGCGGTTCAGGTGGTGGTCACCCCCGATGGGGCCGGGGCATTAGAGTTTGCCGCCACCGTCGCCTCCAGCACTGTCGATCCCGTTTCCGGCAACAACGCGGCTATCGCCTCCTGCAGCGTGAGTGCCGCACCCGAGGCGGTGCCGGCTCTCTCCAACTTCGGCATCGCGGCCNNGCGGCCCCTCATCGGATACCTGAAATTGCCTATCTTTTACCCGGCCGTAACGGTTCCTCCATATAGACGTAGTATAAGAGTCGGCATGTACCTTCCCCACAAGCGCACCTTCTCGGCAAACCTCATCATCGGTGGCGCCATCGCACTCTTCGTCTATTTCCTGAAGGAAAGCGCCCTGCTGGAGTTCCTGCTGGCCCATGCCGCCCAGTCGCTGGCCCGGCTCTGCCTAGCCCTGTCGCAAAACCGGCAGGGGCATGCGAGCTTTTCCATCGGCCTTTTGAGCGACGCTGCATGTATCATCCTCGCCGCTTCCCTTTGGACCTACCTCAAATCCTCGTCCCGCAGGCTTCTGGCGGTTCTCCTTCTCGGAGCGATCCTGGTGCCGATCTCCATCGCCGCGTACCATGCCCGCGGCGTCATCCTGACCGCTCCGCTGATCATGCCCGGGGTCGCGCTCGCCATTGCTGTCGAGGCCGCTGCCAACCTCCTCTCAAAGCAGCTCCGCGCGCGGATCGCGGACGAGAAGCAGGAGGCGGAGTACAGCATCCTGGGGCACCTGGCGCACAACGTGAAACCGAACATCCAGATAGCGAAATCGCCGCTGGTCGCGGTGCTGGACTTTCTGGAGGCGCGCGGGGTAAGCGACGAGGTGCTGGCCCAGCGGCTGGACGGGAGCGACGAGACCGTGGGAGCCGCGCTGCAAAAAGCGGTGCTGAGCCTCGAGCAGATCGGGGCCATCCTGGAAAGCACCAGGAAGCTGGTAACCCACCAGATCCGCAGGGAGGATTTTTCCGAGACCGCCGTCGTTCCCCTGTTAGCAGACGAGATAGTGCCGATCTACGCATCCCGGCTCCGGATCGTCGTCAGCGGGGATCGGCAGCTGACGCTCCCCTTGCACCGCGACTCCTTCGTCGAGGCGATCAACAACCTGATCAGAAACGCCCTGACCCACGCCTTCACCGCGGGACATGCGAACCGCGAACTCCGTTTCACGCTGCGCGAGACCCGCAACAGGGTGACCATCGACTACACCAACAACGGCAAACCTTTCCCGAACAACCTGAGCGCCAAGGAATTCCTGACCTGCGGCAGGAAAAGCCACGACAGTCCCGGGGAAGGACTGGGCGGGGCCTGGATCGGCAAGGTCGTGGCGGCGCACCATGGAAGTTTCGAGATCATCCGGGACGAGCACCCGCTTCATTTCAGGATCACGCTCCCCAAAAGAGGAATCTGATGACAGTTCAGCGCCCCCTGCCGCTCACCATGCTTATCATCGACGACGCAACGCCCTATGTGGAATCCCTGCACCGTGACGCGCAGCGCCGGGACATAAGGCTCTTGCATGCGAGGAGCCTGGAGGAGGGGCGCGAGCTGCATGCAGGGGCCAAGGGGAGGGGGGTGGCCGGCATCATCCTGGACGGCAAGTGCCTGAAGGAAAAGGGACAGGAAGTCCCGGACAACAGCTTCCTCGGTGCGGCGATCAAGTACTTCGGCGAGAAGGCGCCGCACATACCGCTGGTGGTTCTGACCGGCGAGACGGACCTTTACCGAAGCCTTAGCGAGCTGTACGCCGGGACGGTCCGGGTCTATTCTAAGGGGAGGGACGAGGCCGAGATGCTCGGCCATCTGCTGGACCAGGCGAAGCAGCTGGAATGGCTGAAGGTAGTCAGGGAGCACCGGGAAGTGTTCCAGGGGCTTGCCGAGCGTCTGGGCGAAGATGCCGAGCAGGAACTGATCAGCTCTCTTTTGAACATGGCAAGCGACGACCCGACCGTCATCAGGAACACGCTCATCTCACTGCGCAGGCTGCAGGAGAAGATCTTCATCGCCCTGCACAGGGCCGATCCTACGCTGGTGCCGGCCCATTTCGTCTCGGGCGAGGTGAACGTGGTCGGCATCTACAAGCACCTCGCGGAAAAGGGGGCCATAGAGCGCTACAAGGTCGTCGACCGCTTCTGCGAGCTCGTCTACAAGGTGACCAGCGACAACGGCGCCCACACCCCCTACCAGAACCCCAAGTACCCTCCCACCAGGTACACCGTGCAGGCGGTGACCTTCGCCATGCTCGACCTCATCCTCTGGTTCAAGTCGGTCCACCCTCGGGAAGGCAGGGGGGTGCCACAGCGTAGGGGCGAATAATCATTCGCCCCTACTGCCGGCCGGACGAGGGAGGGGGATGTTCGGAAAAGAAGGCTGCCTAGCGCTGGTATTCCTGGTCCGCCTGCTTGACGAGCAGCGGTGTGACGTCGGTTTTCTTGCCGGCGTAGAAGACGCCGGAGTTGCGGTCCAGGATGGCGGAATAGTCACCATCCGCGCCGAGCTTCTCCAGGATGACGCCGAACTTGGCGATGATCTTCCTGATCGAGTCCGACTCCGCCTGCTTGATCTCTTCCTGGGCCTCGCGCTGGCGGTTCTGGAAATCCCTCATCTTCTTCTGGAGCAGCCTCTGCTTCTCGGCCCGCTCGTCGACGGAGAGCTTCCCGCTCTCCTTCTCCAGTTCCGCACGGACCTTCTCGGCGTCGGCCAGCTGTCCCCTCAGTTCGGCGTTCAACTGCTCCGTCTTCTTGAGCAGATCGGCGCGGGCGACGCTTCCCTCCTTGCTCTCCGTGACCGCCCGCTGCAGGTCGACCGTCCCGATCCTGTTCTCCGTTGCGGCAGATGCCGTACCCGCCATCATCAGTCCTGCCAAAAGCGATGCTGCTAGCAATCTTTTCAACTCTGTCTCTCCTCTTTTCGCTGGGTGTGTGCTGCAGTTCAATATACCGTTACGCTCACGCCGTTTATGGTGGCTCCGCTTGCGTCGGCCGCCTTGATGTTCCTCACGCTGAAGGCCGAGGGGGACGGCGGGGCGTAACCGGGCATGACGTCGCAGGTGACGGTGGCGAGCGGTCCGGAGCCGATACCGGTGCCGGTCATCAGGCCGAGGCTCAAGAGGCTCACGCCGGTCGAGGTGGCGAAGGTGGTTACGAGGTAAGGCTGCGTCGCGGCGACCGCCTGGGAGGTTGTTACGATGCCCGGGAGGGTCGCACCGGTTGAGGCGTTGTACCTGACGGTGAGCCCATCCGGTATCACCAGTTCGAACTGGATCCCCTTCACGGCGCTCGCGGCGGACACTCCCTCGAGGGCGAGGGTGTAGCTGGCGGTGGTGGGGATTTTGCCGGTCATCGCGGCGAGGCTCGTCTCGGAGAGGTCATGGACGCCGGTGGTGTTATGGGTGTTGACGATGATGAAGGTAGCGGCGGCGCTCTGGAAAGTAGACAGCGTCTGGCTGTTCATTCCCGCCGCGCCGATGCCGCCTGCCACATCGGCAAGCGTTTCGTCGAGCGGTTTGCCGAGCGTGCTGCAAAGCTGCGACAAGGCGGCTATCGCGAGGGTGTAGTCCTTCTGGCTCTGAGTGGCCGATGCGACCGCAGCGGCCGTGGGTGCAACCGGCGCGGTGCCGATTATGTCGAAGTTGAAGATGCCGGAGATGAGCTTGTTGCCGGCCGTGATTTCAGCCTCGGTGAGTGCCCCCGATTTTTGCACGGCCAGTTCGGTAAGAGGTGTCACGGCCACGGTCACCGGGCCGGAGGCGCCGGGCAGCGCCGCCCGCAGCGGCGCAGTGGACGCGATGGTGCGTGTTTCGCCGGTCGCCTCGTCCGTGTAGCTCCCGGTCGCCTCGATGAGCACGGCCCCGACATAGCTGCCGATATTGGCGGAGTAGCTGCCGTTGTTGACGGGGACGCTCTTCAGGAGGCTTCCCTTGCCGCCGCTGCTCACCGCGTAGATGTTCACCGTGCCGGTGATCGGCCCCTTGGTGGCCATCCCCGATATCACGGTCCCGGTTCCGGTGTCCGTCCCGGCATTCGTGGCCCCGCTTCCCCCTCCGCAGCCGCCAAGGGAGAGTGCTGTAAATGCAACTGCTGCCAATAGCCTGAGTCTCTTCATATAAGGCACCTCATCGCGTAAATGTTGGTGGTTTGCGTTACCAGGTCAGCTGTCCGACCGACCTGAGCAGGAGTGCGACGGCGTCCCCGATGTCCAGAACCTTGTCCGGTTCCGACTTGCCGTTCACGATGGGTGCGACGTCTCCGGTGGCTACCAGCGCCGCGGTCCGGGGCTTCTCCCCGACGGCCAGCTGCAGCGCCAGCAGGGCATCCGTCAGGTCAAGCTTCCCGTCGCCGTTCAGGTCCCCCTTGAGGACAGGGGTAGCCACGAAGGTCGCGCTGACGGAGCAGTCGCCGAATATGGGGGCAGTGCTGAAGATGTTGCCGCTCAGGCTCCCGCCGCACCCGGTGACGCCGGCGACCTGGTAGCCGGCATTGGGGGTCACGGTGAAGTTGACGCTCCTGCCTGCGTCGACGGTCTGCTTGGTCGCCGGGCTGATAAGGCCGTTGGCGCTGGCGGTTGGGGTGACGCTAAAGGTTATCCACCGGAAGGTGGCGACCACGGTGTGGTTCTCCCGGACCCCGGCGATGGTGTAGGTCCCGTTGGCGACGCCTGCGGTGACATCGGCGCCGTTGTCGGTGAGGGACTCCAGGTGGTACCCCGCTGCGGGTGCGACGGTGAGGGTGGCGCTGCCGCCGTAGTTGACCGTGCCGGCTAGCGGGGTGATGCTGCCGTTGCCCCCGTTGACCGAGGCTGTGACCGTTTTGGTGTCTATGGCGAAGGTTGCCACCACGTTGTGGTCGGCCGTTACGCCGGTGACGGTGTAGAGCCCGCCGCTCACCTTCGCGGTGACATCGGCACCGTTGTCGGTGAGGGTAGCCAGGTGGTAGTTGGCAGCCGGGGTGACGGTGAGGGAGGCGTTGCTGCCGTAATCGACCGTGCCGGTTACCGGGGCGATGCTGCCGTTGCCGCCGGCGACGGAGGCGGTTACCGTCCTCGTGTCCAGGGCGAAGACGGCGACAACCTCGTG
>DNJC01000031.1 GCA_003490025.1 Geobacter sp.
AACCACGATGCCTGCGCCGTAAAGTTCGGGAATCATCTTGTATCCCCCCTCGGGTATCAGGTGGGCCGAGTACTCCCTGAGCTTCCCGCCGCGCACCATCTTGGCCACCTGGGGCTGCTCCAGGAACTCGTTCATGAGGTCGTAGGGAGTCTTACCGCTCGATTTGAGGCTAGCCAGGTGGAAGACGAGCCCCACGGAGAGGGAGTCGTAGTTCGTGTAGAGGAAGCCGCCGCCGCGAACGCCGGAGGTGCACCCCACGAACTCGTTGGCGAAACCCTGCTCCCTGACCAGGCCGAAGCGCTCGTCGATGACGTCGCTCGGAAGCTCCAGGAGCGCCTTCACGCCAACCGCCATCTGCCCCGGGTCGAAGGTAGGCCTCCTGAGGCCCGCCTTCAGCGCGGTGAAGGAGAGGACGCCGTCGGCCGCCACCACCACCGGCGCCCTCAGCTCGCCCTTCCTGCCGACGATGCTGACGCCCGCCACCTGGTCGTTCTTCATGACCACGTCCTCGACGGTGGAGCGGGTGAGCAGCGTGGCGCCCGCCTTGACCGCCTCCTCGGCGAGCCAGCGGTCGAAGCGCGGACGGAAGATGGTGTAGCCGTTGTAGGGGGGCCTGTCGAAGCTCCCCGCCTCGATCACCGTGTTGAAGCTGGAGTCGCCGGTCATGAAGGTGACGCCCTTCTTGATGATGTGCCGCTCCAGGGGGGCGCGCTCCCAGAAGTCCGGGAAGATCTTTTCGAGCCCCGGGAGACGGTGCAGCACGCCGCCGAACATGTTCTTCTCGCCGGGGAAGCTGCCGCGCTCGACGAGCGCCACGTCCAACCCGGCGCGCGCCATGGTCAGCGCGGCGGAGGAGCCGGCGGGGCCGGCCCCGACGACGATGGCCTGGAATGATCTGGTCATAGGGCACCTCCTGCTACGCTCCTGGCCCGGTCAATCAGGCGCGGCAATATTTCCTTCAGGTCCGCCACGTACCCCTCGTCGGAGTTCGGGAAGATGGGGGCCTTGGCGTCGGAGTTCACCGACACGATCAGCCGAGAGTCCTTGATCCCGCCCACGTGGTGCATGGAGCCGGAGATGCCGAGCGCGAGGTAAAGCCTCGGGGTCACGGTCCGCCCGGTCTGCCCCACCATCCGCTCGAAGCCGGTCCAGCCGAGGTCGTACACCGGCCGTGTCACGCCGCAGGAGACGTTCAAAAGGCGGCAGAGTTCCTGCAGCTGCGAGAAGGTCGCCTCGTCGCACCCCTTGCCGGCGGAGAAGATCACCTCCGCCTCGGTGAGGTCCACGGTCTGCGGGTCGGGGGGGATGCGCCCCAGCACCCGCGCGGTGGCGCTACCCGACTCGGCGGGGATGAAGGTCGAGTAGGCCGGCGTCACTTCCTTCACGGTCGCCATCAGCACCTGGCTCAGCCTCCTGGTCGGGACGGTGATGACCAGCGGGGTCTCCCCCTGCCAGCATCTCGCCTCGGAGAGCCTCACCCCCAGGATCTGGCGGTAGAGTTCCAGCCCCGCCTCCACCTGTTTCACGCTCACCGTCTCGGTCATCAGCGCGGCAGAGAGGCGGGCCGCCGCGACCGGGGCCACGGTTCCCCCCAGGTCGTTGTGCGGCAGGAGCAGGATGCCGCCCCCCTGCGCCTGGACCAGCGAGGCGAGGGCCGCGGCCAGGTGGGCCGGGGTGTCGATGAGCCCCGCACCCTCGGCGAGAACGGTCACAGCCGGCGTGCCGTAGCGGGCGAAATCCCTTCGCGCCGCGTCGTCAGGCTCGGCCGGGACCGCCACCTCCCAGGGGAATCCTGCGATCTGGGAGAGGCGCGCCGCGTAGGAGAGAAGCCCGCGACCGGTTTCGTCCAGCGCCCCTTCGGGGAGGTCGACAAAAACGAGGATCTTGCCCTGCTGCGCCATCAGATCTCCCTCCCGATCCGGTGCCCTTCCCATATGGCCATGTCGACCTTCCGGGGGGCGACGCTGTCACCGATGCGGTACAACTCGGGGACCTTCCCCTTGAGCGACATGTAGAGTTCGTCGTCAGCCTTCTGCCCCATGGCGAGCACCAGGTCGTCGAACGGGCCCCACTCCTCCCAGACGTTGGAGTAGACGTTGAACCCCTTGACCGTCTTCGCTCCCGCCTCGCCGCCGATCTCCATGACCGCGATGTCCGGCGTGAGCGTGACCCCCTTTTGCAGCAGGCGCTGCCTGGTGAGGTAGAGGTCCTGGGTCGGTCCCAGCTCCGCCCCGATGAAGAGGCTCGGCGTGATGACGTGCACCTTCTTCCCCTGGTTGGACAGGAATTCCGCCGTGGCCGAGGCGCGGTGGTGGCCGTCGTAGTCGATGAGGCAGACGTAATTCCCCAGCTCGACCTCGCCGTTCAGCACCTGCCAGACGTTGTGCACCGCGGGGCCGTCCGCGCCGTTCACCGGGTGCTCCTTCGGCTTGCTCCCGGTGGCGATGATCACGACATCGGGATGGTCGGCGAGGACCTGTTCCGTGGTCAGCTCGGTCCCGAGATGCACCTTGACCCCCGCCTTGTCCACCTGCCCCTTCTCGTTTCTCGCGATGACGCCGAACTCGTCGCGCCCCGCTCCCTTCATGCCGATCAGCACCTGCCCGCCGAGCGCCTCGTTCTTCTCGTAGAGGTCTACCTGGTGCCCCCTGCGGCCGGCCATCTTGGCCGCCCACATGCCGCCCGGGCCGCCGCCGACCACCGTCACCTTCTTCTTCACCTGCGCCCTCTCCAGCGTCCCCTCGCCCCACTTTTTCTCGCAGCCGACGGCCGGGTTCTGGACGCACCCCAGGGACTTGTTCACCCCCATGCGCCCGATGCACCCCTGGTTGCAGGCGATGCAGTAGCGGATGTCGTCCAGCCTCCCCTCCAGCGCCTTCTTCGGGAGGTAGGGGTCGCAGATGAGGCCGCGGCACATGCCGATCATGTCGGCCTGCCCGTTGGCGAGCACCTTCTCCGCCATGACCGGGTCGTTGATGCGGCCGGTGCAGAATACCGGGATCTTGACCCTCTCCCTGATGCCGGCCGCCAGCGGGATGGTGTAGCCGAGCGGGGTGTGCATGGAGCCTTCCACCAGGTAGAGGTTGTAGAAGGTGGCGATGGAGAGGTCGTTGAAGTCGATGAGGCCGCTCGCCTCGAAACGGGCGCAGATCTCCTGGACCTGCCCCAGGTCGAGGCCGCCCGGGATCATCTCGTCGGCGCACATCCTGATGCCGAGGGTGAAGTCGTTCCCCACCGCGCGCCTCACCGCGGAGATGAACTTGAGCGGCGCCCGCATCCTGTTCTCCAGTGAGCCACCGTACTCGTCGGTCCTGAAGTTGGTGAGCGGCGAGAGGAACTGGCGCGCCAGGCTGGAGTGGCCGAACTGCAGCTCGATCCCGTCGAAGCCACCCTCCCTCGCGTGGATGGCGCTCTTCGCGAAGTAGCGCGCCACCTCCTCGATGTCCTCGTGCTCCATCTCCTTCGGGGTCTCGCGGAACAGGACGTCCGGAATCGGAGAGGGCGCCCAGACCGGGAGCCTTGAGATGGCGCCGTCGCACTGCTGGCCGTTATGGTTCAGCTGCGCGAAGATCCTGGTGTCGAACTGATGCACGTAGTCGGTGATCTTCCTGAACCCCGGAATCACCTCCGGGTGGTAGACGTCGATCAGCTTCTCGTAGGCCATGTCGGTCGGGTGCACGCTCATCTCTTCCGTGATGATGAGCCCTGCCCCCCCCTTGGCTCGCTCGCCCCAGTAGTACATCTGGCGTTCGCTGGGGAGCGTGTTCACCGCGAAGTTCGTCAGGTGCGGCTGGAAGGAGATGCGGTTCTTCACCTCCACGGTGCCGATTTTCAGAGGTGAAAACAGGTTCGGAAACATCATGGTCATAGCTCCTGGTCTTCTTTTGGAATCCCGCCTGCGGTGGCGGGGGAGAGGCGCGATTGCGCCCCGTCCCCCTTCCGGTTGCGGGGAAGCAATTTCATAACATCAGGCGGCAGCCGCTTCCTTGCGCGTCTCCGCGATGGAAGTGACGCAGCGCTCAAGGCATTCCGGGTCGCCGCCGTTAAGATCGTTTTTCAGGTGCCAGGCCACCGCCGGGCAGCCGCCGTGGCACTGGTCGAAGCGCTGGCAATCCTCGCAGGAGTGGATCCTGAGGCTCC
>DNJC01000020.1:0-3220 GCA_003490025.1 Geobacter sp.
GACCACCACAAGCTGAAGGTCAGCTTCTCCGGCTGCCCCATCGACTGCTTCAAGTCGTACCTCAACGACGTCGGGTTCCAGGGGGTGGTTTACCCCGCGCTGGAGAAGCAGGCGTGCATAAGCTGCGGGCTTTGCGCCAAGAGCTGCGGGGCCGGCGCCATCGCGATGGGTGTAGACGACAAGCCCGTCTTCGACGCGGAAAAATGCATCTACTGCGGCGACTGCATCAAGGCGTGCCCCACCGAGGCGTGGACCGCCTCCAGGAAAGGGTACCTGGTGCGCATAGGGGGCAAAGGGGGGCACAATCCCACCCTCGGGACCATGTTCGCGCTCTTTCTCCCGGCCGACCGGGTGGTCGAGTTCATCGACGAGGTGCTGGGCTGGTACAAGGAGGCGGCCTCGGGGCAGGGGAGGGTCAGGCTCGGGACGCTCCTCATCGACCAGGGGCCTGAGGCGCTCTTGCAGCACCTGCGTGGCAAGTTCCGGGAGTTCGTCCCGGCCGGGACCATGGCGCCGCAGCCGATCGACATCCAGGTCGGCAGGTTCGCCAAAGGTGCGGCCGGCGGGTAGTTGCTACCCTCCCTCCCCTTCAAGGGGAGGGAGGGGTGGGGATGGGTTTGAAGGGGGAAATGATCGGCCTCTCCGGGCGCTTTACATTGCAGCTTGGGTAGGGTATTTTATGCGCCGGTAAGAAACGAACTCTGAGTACGAGGTTTCAGTGACGGCTTTCGACGCAATCATACTTGGCATAGTGGAGGGGTTGAGCGAGTTCCTTCCCATATCGTCCACCGGGCATCTGATACTTGCCTCGGCGGTCATGAAACTCAAGCAGTCCGAGGCGCACAAGGTTTTCGAGGTCACCATACAACTCGGGGCCATGCTCGCCGTGGTCCATATCTACCGCAAGCAGCTTTTCTCCCGGATCGACCTGCTGAAAAAGGTCTGCTTCGGGTTCCTCCCGACCGGCGTCCTCGGCTACCTCCTGTACAAGCTGGTCAAATCGTTCTTCCAGCCCTCGCTGGTGAGCTACATGCTGATCGCCGGCGGCATCGCCTTCATCGTCATCGAACTCTGGATGAAAAACCGTCCCGCCACCACTCACACGCTGGAGGAAATCTCCTACCGGCAGGCCTTCAGCATCGGGGTGATCCAGAGCCTCTCCATGATCCCCGGCGTGTCGCGCTCGGGCGCCACCATCATGGGAGGGCTGGTGCTCGGCCTCGACCGCAAGGACGCGGCGGAATTCTCCTTCCTGCTGGCGCTCCCCACCATGCTCGCCGCCACCTGCTACGACGTCTACAAGAACTACGCGGTGTTTCACGTCGGAGACTGGCAGAACATCGTGGTCGGCTTCATCACCTCCTTCGTCTTCGCCGTCATCGGCATCAAGGCGCTCCTCAAGTTCATCACCAGCCACACCTTCATCCCCTTCGGCGTCTACCGCATCGTGGTCGGGTTGCTCTTCCTGCTTTTCCTACCCTGAACACCCCTCAGTTTGACGGGATAGTGCCGATCTGCAGCTTGCGCGAGACGTGTTGGTACCTGTTTGTCATTAACTATGCGAGCTTACACGATCTCTCCCTCGCCCTCCGGGAGAGGGTCGGGGTGAGGGAGCATCTCCCGGACGACACACTCCCTTCGTGGATGCGCCCTCACCCCTGCCCCTCTCCCAAAGGGCGAGGGGAAAGACACCTTTGCCGTCGCAGCAATACCAACACCGTTCGCTAATAAATCAGGTTAATTGTTGACCGACGGCACATTCATGGCGTATAGCTTTTGCTTGACCTACCAGTTTAAGTTCAGCAAGCAGAGCTCTATCGCTGTCAGTCCGGCCTATGTCAGTTCGCTTGCTGGTAAGGAAGAGAAAGTGACCAACAAGATAGCAGCCTTCGCCCCCTCCGAAGAAGAAATCCCCGCACCGTACCGCCTGGACGCCACCCTCACACAGGACTTCTACCTGATCGACGGCGAACTGCGCCGTTGGGACGGCCCCCTGCAGGACGTGGTGTCCCCGGTACAGATAAAGGCGGCGGACGGCATCTCGGGAAAGAGGATAGGGGAGGCGCCGCTTCTTTCGGTGGAGGCCGCGCTGGAATGCCTCGACGTGGCGGTGCGCGCCTACGACAACGGGCGGGGCGCCTGGCCCACCATGTCGGTCGGCGAGAGGATCAACTGCGTGCACTGCTTCAGCCGCGCCGTGCAGCAAAAGCGCGACGAGGTCGTGAAGCTCCTCATGTGGGAGATAGGGAAGTCCCTCAAGGAGGCGGAGGCCGAATTCGATCGCGCCATCGCCTACATCCGCGACACCGTTGACGCGCTGAAGGAACTGGACCGCGTCTCGTCGCGTTTCGTCATCCAGCACGGCATCATCGGCCAGATACGGCGCGCACCGCTCGGCGTGGTCCTCTGCATGGGGCCGTACAACTTCCCGCTCTACGAGACCTTCACCACGCTCATTCCCTCCCTGGTCATGGGGAACACCATCCTCTTGAAGCCGCCGCGTTTCGGCGTCCTCCTCTTCGCGCCGATCCTCTCCGCCTTCCGCGCCTGCTTCCCCGCNNCTTCGCTGCGTGCTCGGGCTCGACGCCAAGAACCCCGCGATCATCCTCCCGGACGCCGACCTGAAACTGACGGTGGAGGAATGCCTGCAGGGCGCCCTGAGCTTCAACGGCCAGCGCTGCACCGCCCTCAAGATCATCTTCGTGCACAGAAAGATCGCCAAGGAGTTCCTGGCTGGGATGGCGGCCGGCATAGCGGCGCTCAAATGCGGCGTGCCGTGGCAGGAAGGGGTCGCCATCACGGCGCTCCCCGAGCCGGAGAAGCCGGAGTACCTGGAAGGGCTCCTGCGGGACGCAGAGGCGCACGGGGCGAAGGTGATGAACGAGGACGGCGGCACCAGGAGCGCCTCCTTCTTCTACCCCGCGCTCCTTTACCCGGTCACCCCCGCGATGCGCCTTTACCACGAGGAGCAGTTCGGGCCGGTGGTCCCGGTGGTCGTGTACGACGACATCAAGGAGACCATCGACTACGTGGTCAGTTCCAACTACGGGCAGCAGGCGAGCATCTTCGGCCGCGACGAGGAACTCCTGGCGCAGCTGATCGACGCCCTGGTGAACCAGGTCTGCCGCATCAACATCAACAGCAAGTGTCAGAGAAGCCCCGACAGCTTCCCCTTCAACGGACGGAAGAACTCGGCCGAGGGGACCCAGTCGGTGGCCGA
>DNJC01000020.1:3279-9872 GCA_003490025.1 Geobacter sp.
CCCTCCTGCCTGTCTGGACGGTTCAATAACGTGGTCTACTTGAGTCTTTCGAAGCAAATGGCTGCATCAGTACCGCTTTTGTTGCCAGTCGTATACTCGGAAATATAAATCAACTTCCACCCATCGTATCTTGCAAATGAACTTTGCATTTCCGAGCGGTCTCTCATGTCTACGCGTTCGCAACGTGTCTGAACGTTAGCTCCCTTCTCACCGGTATCCCATTTGACGGCAGTGATGTTGGCAGGTTGGCAGCCAGCAATGATGACACTTGAAAGAAGTGTTACGGTCAATAGTTTCTTCATGATTGCCTCCAAAATGTGTGATGCGTCAAAATATCCTACATATAAACCCGTGTCAATAAAGTGTATTTAATTCAAATGCCGCTGAGCTTGAAATGCAGCAGCTCTTGCCCTTGCTTTAGCCCCTGTGTGCCGACCTTGCAAATTGACCAGGTTGGCGCGGGCGCGCCTCAGGACGTCCTGGGTACGGGACATACGAACGGTAGCTCTTGCCGCGGGTGATGAGATGGCGGGTCCTGATAACGAAAATGCTCCGAAATGTTTGCATTTTGTTCGCAAACACCCCGGAGCAAAAACGTCGTAGATNNGCCGATCCCCTGGCTCGACTCCGGAACTCCCTGTTCCTGCACTGTTAACTACTGCCGGTTGCGCTTTCCACCAGCTCGTTTGTCGATCACTTGGCTATGGAGCCGTACACCGGCACCGTGAGTTCCTTTTTCTGGGGGTGGTTGGTGACGATGTGCAGGTAACCGCTCAGGACCTTCGCTTCCGGTCGCGGCGTCACGGCCACCTCGATCGTCCCGCTCTCGCCGGGCTTCAACTCTCCCTTCCTGATGGTCGGCTTCATCTGCAGCGAGTTGGAGTTCACGTTGACGGCGAGGATCTTGACGCTGTTTCCCCCGTTGTTGGTGACGATGACGGTCACCTGTTTGGCGACACCGGAGGCAAGGGAGCCGAGGCTCAACTGGCGGGGAATCACCTGCAGCTCCTCCGTCACGCTCCCCTCCATGGCAAAGGTGTAGGTGGGGGTCTTGCCGGCGTTGGTGGTCATGGTGACGGTCTTTTGCACCTTACCCGAAAAGGCGGACGAGTCGAAGATCACCTCTATCTCGGCGCTGCGGCCCGGCTGGACCACCGAAGTCGAGGGCTTCACCGCGGTACAACCGCAGGCCGCCTCAAGTTTCTTTATCTGCAGCGGCTGATCGCCGCCGTTTTTTATGGTGAAGACGTGCGTCACCTTCTTGCCCTGGGTTACGGTGCCGAAATTGTAGGTCCCTTTCCCCACCGAAAGCTCCGGTGCGGCGGTTGCGACGGCTGCAACAACAAGGTTCGCGAGCAGCGAAAAAGCGGCTAGTCGGATGTTCATCTCTGTCCCCCTTGCATCTCCTTTTGGATTAGTAATCCGGGGTATTTATACCATAAAGGTTCCCGCCGGGCCAGAATGATTTGACACTGGAAAATGCATCTGTTATAGGAAACCGGGAGAAATTTTAATGGATCGGTGCTGTCATTTCCCTTTCATTGGGGACATACTGTCGCGAGAGTTGCAAACGACTCAAGGAGCGCTATGCGACGCAGCCGCAAACAGCACACCGAACCCAAGCTAAATAAAACCTACCGGAGGGGTGAATGATACTCCAGTGCGATCAATGTAATACAAAATTCAGGCTGGACGACTCGAAACTGAAGCCGGGCGGAGTGAAGGTCCGCTGCTCCAAGTGCCGGCATGTCTTCATCGCCGGCGCCGAGCAAAAGCATGAGGAGTCGGATTTCGACGCGCTACTCTCCGGCCTTGGCGCCCCTGCTCCGGAAAAAGAGGCCGCGCCTCCCCGGGAGGAGGCCGCAGCGCCTTCGTCCCTGCAGGCAACGGGGGCGGTGGAGGAGCAGGAAACGAAGGAGCCCACGCCGGAGGCGGCGGGGGGCGAATTCGATTTCGGTGATCTCGATTTCGCCGCAAAGGCGGCTGAAGCTCCGGAGGAAGAGGCAGAAGCGCCTGCCACCAATGAATTCGATTTCGGCGACATCAGTTTCGAGACCGGCGTCGCAACTGAGGAAAAAGAGGCCGCCCCCGCCGCGGAGGGGGACTTCGGAGAGATCGAATTCAACGAGGAGCCGGTCACCGCTGCCGAGAAGGCGCCCGCCGCGGATAAGGATCTCGATTTCGGAGATCTCTCTTTCGAGGAGACAGCTCCGAAAGCAGAGGAGCCTGCCGCTGCAGCCGCAGAATCTTTCGACTTCGGCGACTTCTCCTTCGAGGAGGAGACGACTCCGAAAGAGGAGAAGCCTGCGCCCGCCGCGGCCGGAGGCCTCGACTTCGGAGACTTCTCCTTCGAGGAGCAAGCTCCCGCCAAGGAGGAAAAGCCTGCGCCTGCCGCTGCCGATGTGCTCGATTTCGGCGAGTTCTCGTTCGAGGAAACCGCGGTCAAGGAGGAGAAAGCTCCCGCCGCCGCTGCGGAATCATTCGATTTCGGCGACTTCTCCTTCGAAGAGAGTCCGGCGAAAGAGGAACCTGCACCGGCCGGGCCATCCGAGGAATTGAGCGGGTTCTCCTTCGAGGAGCAAGCGCCTGTGAGCCCGGCTGCCGAGCCGGAGGAGGGCGTCGCGGCCCCTGTTGCGGCCGAAGAGAAGAAACCGGCAACTCCCACCGCGCAGGACGAGGAGTTCAGCTTCGGGGAGTTCAGCTTCCCTGAGGATGCAGGGCCGGAGATAGGACCCGAATCAGAGCCGGTTCCGCCGGCAGGGGTTGGCGGCCTGGCCGGCGCGGCGGGGCTTTTCGGGCAGAACCCGCCTCCCGAAGCGGAAGCGCCGCCGGTCGCCCCCGGGGCTGCTGCCGGCAAGGGTGCCGGCAAGGGGGGAGGGCTCGACTTCAGCTTCGGCGCCAAGGACNNCATCATCGCCATTTCCATCATCGTGGTCGCGGCGCTGAGCGGTGCCGGACTCTATCTGCTGCAGAGCGGGCCGACCGCCCTGCAGCAGTTCGACAAACTGGGGCTTGGTTTCGTCGCCAAGTGGTTCGGGGTGGAGACGCCGGAAGAGGGGAAGATCGCCATCAAGAACCCGCTCGCTTCCTTCCACAAGAACAAGGAGGCGGGCGAGCTGTTCGTGGTAAACGGCGAGGCGGTGAATAACTTCCGCAAGTCGCGTGCTTCGATCCACGTGAAGGTGAGCCTCTTCGACAAGAGCGGCAAGGTCCTACTGCAGAAGACGGCGTACTGCGGTAACAGGCTCTCCAAGGAACAGCTTGAGACGCTACCCATGGAGAAGATCGAGTCGATCATGAACAACCAGTTCGGCGATTCGCTGGCGAACCTCGGGGTGAAGCCCGGCCAGTCGATAGGTTTCGTGGTGGCCATAGCCAACGTCCCGAAGGAAGCGGCGGATTTCGGGGTCGAGGTGGTCGGTTCGACCGTCGCCGGGCAGTAGATAAGTTTTTTCGCGAAACGCAAAGAGGGGCCGGCTGAGATGCCGGCCCCTCTTTTTTTGTCCTGACTCGCTGTCCCCTCGTCCTTTGCGGCCCTACTTAAGCGAGGAGATGTACCCCTTGATCCCGGCCAGGATGCCGTCCGCCGTCAGGTCCTGGTACTGGGGGTCCTTCAGCTTCTGCTCGTCGCGGTCGTTGCTGAGGAACGCGGTCTCCACCAGGATGCTCGGCATGGTGGCGCCCACCAGCACGTAGAAGGGTCCCTGCTTGACGCCGAGGTTCTTCACCGCCGGATACCCGGTCTGCGCCTTCTTGTGCAGCGCCTTTTGCACCTCGTCGGCCAGGTGCGCGGAGTCGTTCAGCTTGTAGTTGGCCATCAGGTCGAAGAGGACGGCCTGCAGCATGCTCACCTTCTCCAGCGTGGTGCCGTTCTCCTTGGCCGCGAGCTGCGCCGCCTTCTCCGTCTTGGCCAGGTTCAGGTAGTAGGTTTCGATGCCGTTCGCCCCGCGGTTCAGCGACGCGTTGGCATGGATGGAGACGAAGAGATCGGCTCCCACCTTGTTGGCGATGGCGGTCCTTTCCTGCAGTTCGATGAAGACGTCGGTGGACCTGGTCATCACCGCGTCGATCCCCAGCTCCTCGCGGATCTTCTGAGCCAGGTTCAGGCCGATCTGCAGCACGATATCCTTCTCCCTGGTGCCGGAGGGGCTGACCGCGCCGGGGTCGTGACCGCCGTGGCCGGGGTCCACCACGATCCTCCTGATCCTGCCGGGACGAAACTTCTGCTGCGGCTTAGGTTTCTCGGCCGGCGGCGGCTCGGGCTTCGCCGTCTCGATCACCTCGCCCTTGGACGCCGAGATCTCCTGCCTGCGCTCCCCCTTCACGTCGATGATGATGCGGTACGGCTCGGAGAAGGTGAAGACCTTGTACTCCTTGATGCTGTCCAGATCGAGAACCACCCGCACCGTGGAGGCCTGGAACTGCGCGATCCGCACGCTTTTCAGAAGGCCGTCGCCGATGGTGAGGTCCTTTACCCCCGGGTTCAGGTGCGTCCCCGAGAGGTCGAGGTAGAGCCGGTTCGGGAGCTTGTGGTGCTCGAAGCGGACCTCCTGGTCCAGGGTGATGGAGATGCGGGTGTAATCCGGGGTGGACCAGTGTTTCAGTTCGGTCACCGGCACCAGGCCCGCGGCCGGGGCCCCCCAGGCCTCTCCCAGCAACGGTGTGAGCAGCAGGGAGCCCTGTACTGCCAGCAGCCGGTAGGCGAGCCACTGGCAGTACGGGGCGGCGACGCCCAGGTGCTTGACGAATTCCCTTCTTTTCATGCGCCGCTACCTCCCGCCGTAAAGAAGGAAGCAGGGCGCCTGTCCAACAGCTCTGCGGGCATCTCTATATCATCCTCTTAAGTTCGTCCACCAGGTTCAGCGCCTCCAGCGGGGTCAGGAGCGCCACTTCCACGTTTCTCAGCCTCTCCCTGATCTGGTCGTCGGGCGCCCCGAAAAGCGACAGCTGCGGGGAAGGGGCGGGGGCCTTCTTGCCGCGCGCCAGGCGGGGGACTCCCCCCTCGCCGTACTCGCCCTTCTCCAGGTTCGCCAGTATCTCCTTGGCCCGGTCGATCACCATCTGCGGCAGCCCCGCCAGGCGGGCCACCTGTATCCCGTAGGAGTGCGAGGCACCCCCGGGGACGATCTTTCTCAGGAAGATGATCCGCTCGTTCCACTCCCGTACCGCGATGTTGAAGTTCTTGATGCCGGAACGGGTGACGGCGAGTTCGGTGAGTTCGTGATAGTGGGTGGCGAAAAGCGTCTTGGCCGCATGCAGCTTGTTGTCGTGCAGGAACTCGGCGACCGCCCAGGCGATGGAGACGCCGTCGAAGGTGGAGGTGCCTCGCCCGATCTCGTCCAGGATCACCAGGCTCTTCGCCGTCGCCCCCCTGAGGATGCCGGCGCTCTCCATCATCTCCACCATGAAGGTCGAGTGCCCGCGGGCCAGGTTGTCCGAGGCCCCGACCCTGGTGAAGATCCTGTCCACCAGCGGGATGCTCGCCTTCTCGGCCGGCACGAAGCTCCCCATCTGGGCCATCAGCGTGATCAGGGCGACCTGGCGCATGAAGGTCGACTTGCCGGCCATGTTCGGCCCGGTGATGATGATCAGCTGGTTCTCGCCGTTGTCGAGCAGGGTGTCGTTCGGAACGAAGCGCTCGGAGGAGTGGATCGCCTCGATGACCGGGTGCCTCCCCTCGGTGATGCTGAGTTCGCTCCCGTCGTGGACCTCCGGGCGGCAGTAGCACCTGTCGTGGGCCAGCTCGGCCAGGCAGACCAGGACGTCCAGTGAGGCGAGCCGGTCCGCGCTGCGGGCGATCCGCTCGCCCTGCGCCGCGGCGGCCTCGCGCACCTCCTGGAACAGCGAGAACTCCAGATCGCGGATCCGGTCCTCCGCCCCGAGCACCTTCTCCTCGTATTCCTTCAGCTCAGGCGTGATGTAGCGTTCCGCGTTGGCGAGGGTCTGCCTCCTGATGTAGTCGTCGGGGATGGCGGAGACGTTCGCCTTGGTGACCTCGATGTAGTAGCCGAAGACCTTGTTGTAGCGGATCTTCAGGGAACTGATCCCGGTCCGCCCCTTCTCCTTGGCCTCCAGCCTCGCGATGAACCCCTTCCCCTCGCGGCTGATGGAGCGAAGCTCGTCCAGCTCCCCGTTGTAGCCGTCCGCTATGATCCCTCCGTCGCGCAAGACGAACGGGGGATCCTCCACGATGGCCCTCTCTATCAGGTCGCAGATGTCGGCCAGGGGATCGGTCCCAGCGTCCAGGTCCCTGAGAAGCGGTGCGGAGCAGCCGGCCACCTTCTCCTTGATGCCGGGGATGCGGGAGAGCGACGCCTTCAGGGCGGCCAAGTCCTTGGCGGAGGCGGAGGCGAGGCTGATGCGGCCGTTCAGACGCTCAAGGTCGTACACCCCGGAGAGGAGCGTCTGTATCTCCAAGCGGAGCCCCGGGGCCTCCATCAGCTCCTGGATGGCGTCCTGGCGCCCGCGGATCTTCTTCAGGTCCATGAGCGGGTAGTTGATCCACTGCTTGAGCTTTCTCCCCCCCATCGCGGTGACCGTGCGGTCCATGAGCCCCAGCAGGGACCCCTTCCGCTTTCCCTCGGAGAGCGTGC
>DNJC01000020.1:9986-11270 GCA_003490025.1 Geobacter sp.
GGTTCCTCCCTGAAGAGGGAGGGGAGGATGATCTCCTTTGGGCCGATGCAGTTCACCTCCGCGAGCGCCGCCTGCAAACCGGGCAGCTCGGTGATCCGGAACTCCCCGGTGGAGAGGTCGAGGCAGGAGAGCCCGTAGCAGTCGCCCTGGCAGCAAAGGGCGAGCAGGTAGTTGTTGTCCTTAGGGGAGAGGGAGGCGTCGTCGACGACGAGTCCCGGGGTGACGACCTTCACCACCTCGCGTTTCACGATACCCTTGGCGAGTTTCGGGTCCTCGGTCTGCTCGCAGATGGCGACCTTCTCGCCAGCCTCGACCAGCTTGGCTATGTAAGGCGCGCAGGAATGGTAGGGGACGCCGCAAAGAGGGATTTCGCCCTCGGAGTTCTTGTTGCGCGAGGTGAGGGTGATGCCAAGGATGCGGGATGCCTTGACGGCGTCGTCGAGGAACATTTCGTAGAAATCGCCGCATCTGAAAAAGAGGATGGCGTCGGGGTGCTCTGCCTTGATCTCGAGGAACTGCCGCATCATGGGCGTGATTTCGGACATTTGGGAACCTTTGTGGGAGGATAAACGGTGCCCATCTTAGCAAAATCGCCGCACCATGTAAAGCTCGCACCGCCGCCGCGGAACGATAAAATANNGAACTTTTCCAGCTTCGCGTCTGGAGCTTTCGGGCAAATAGCTTAAAATGTACTAATGTTTTTCCGGGCAAACGTTAACATGCGGATAATAAAAGGAATCCTCCCTGCCAGGCGAACAGCCTCCGGCGATACGTTACCCGGCAGGGAGAGATTTGGAGTCGCCGTAAAGGGAGGTACAGCATGGGACACGATCGAAAGATAGCAGTGGTCGGTTTGGGGTACGTGGGGCTTCCGGTTGCCGTCGCCTTCGGCAAGGTGCAGCGCACCATCGGGTTCGACATCAGCTCCAGGAGGATCGAGGAGTTGCGCTCCGGGCGCGACAGGACCGGAGAGGTAGCGGAGGATGAGTTGAGGCGCGCGGATATCTGCTTCACCGACAGGATAGAGCAGCTGGCAGAGGCCGACTTCCACGTGGTGGCTGTACCGACGCCGGTCGATGAGGCGAACCAGCCGGACCTCTCCCTTCTTTGCAGAGCGTCCGAGACGGTGGGGCACGCGCTCAAGAGGGGGGACATCGTGGTGTACGAGTCGACCGTCTACCCGGGGGTGACCGAGGAGGTATGCCTCCCGATCCTGGAGAGGGTGTCGGGTCTTAAAAGCCCCGAGGAGTTCACCATCGGCTACAGTCCGGAGCGGATCAACCC
>DNJC01000121.1 GCA_003490025.1 Geobacter sp.
AAACCGAGATCCTCCAGCCTGCCGTTGCGGAATCTGAGGCACTCCTCCTCCAGTTCGATATCGACGTCACCCTTGACCCCTTCCAGGAGGGCCGTGTACAACTGGTTGTCCAGCTTTATGAGCATCGACAGGAACGATCCGATCAACTGGCTGTGCTTGGGGTTTTTGAAGTTGAGATAGAATACGCCGTCGAGGGTGCGGTCGTACTCGGCGAGACGCTCCTCGTCGGCGCTCTGGTCGCCGATGCCGCCACCCACGACCAGTTCTCGCCCCAAAAGCAGCTGCAGCATATCGAAATCTATATGTTTAACCAGGTCGTGAACCGCCGATTCCCCGCACTCGACGAAGTACGACAGCCACTGCAATGCCTTTTCCTCGGAATAAACGGAGCCTTCCCAAAGCTCCATGTCCAGTATGAATACCCGCTGTTCAGCGGAAGCAAGCTGCAGCAACTCCAGCGCATCGGTCTCCCCGATTTCCTTGACGGCCCAGAAGAACTCCTGGGGCTCCAGGGAGGCCGTCAGCCTTTTTGCATCCGGATCGGAAAGGATCAGCTCCATCTTCTCGTTGGCGGCGACCGTCTTCAGGTAGCCGTTCTTCTCGTTGAAAGAGAGGGCCTTGAAATCACCCTTGCTCAATTTTGCCGCCGCTACTTGTCTGTTTTCAGCTATTGCCAATTCCTGCTCCTTAAGAATCCGTTCTACGTTCTATGTTNNCGTACTTCAAGCTTCCTCAGCCTTGGCAAGGGCCTTCTTGTAGCCGCAACTTCTGTGCAGCCACTTCAGCGTCTTTACCAGCTCCGGCGTGAGCTGCACACACTCCGGGAAGATCTTGAAACGCTTGTGGTATATCTTGCACTGCCTGGTGTCGACATCGAGATAACGGCACGGGGTCGAGGTGTAGAGTATCCTGCCGTCCTCGTCCTCTATCTTTTCGAAGCAGCAGAGACCGCACTTCTCACAAAGCCCCTCCCACTGTTCCTGGTCGAATTTCTCATCTGACACGCTTCGTCTCCAATATCTCTCCCCTACTCCTCGCCAGCCCCCAGCGGAACCGTTATGTTCCCGTTGCTGCCGGAAAACCTGACGCTGCTCTCGAAGATCTGCTCGACCTTGTAGCCGTCAACCAACCCACCCTGGCGGACCGCACGACCGTTCACCATGGCAACGCTCGACTCACTGTCCTTTTGCCAGGCGATGCCGGTTACCCTTACCGCAGGGCTTCCTTTTTCAGACGCGGCCTGCGCAACAGCGGCCGGGGCGGGTGTCGCCGCCGCAGGGGCTGCCTGCGTCACGGCCGAACGAACGGGCGACGGTTTAGCACCGGCAACTCCGGCACGGGGCGGCGTGGTTTCTTTCCTGGGACCGGTCTTTTGCACCGGTTTCGAAGCCGGCGCCTCGGGGACCACGTTCAACGGTGGAACTACCACCGTAGCCGGGGCCGTCGCCTTTTCAGCCTGCCGGGCAACCGGCGCGGCCGGTTTCGAAAAGCCCCCCATCCAGGAGAAGGTGGCGAGAGCCGCAACGGCTGCCCCCCCCAGTGCCCAGGCAGGAACGACCCAAGCGGGGCGGCGTTCGCGTCCCCTTCCCAGCCCGCCGGCTCCGCTAGTGCGCCGCGGGTTTTTCGCCTCCTCCACCTTTTCGAGCGCCTTCAATATAGAACTCATATGGCTCCTTCGTCCTGATGTCGTCTGTCAGCGCCGCAACGGCGACAGTCTCCCGATAAGGCTACTGATCATTCTGGCAACCATGCCGACCGGCCCCCGGCCGACGACCTCCGAAACGGCCTGGGCCGCCATGGCTCCCGAGATGGTCCGGCTCTCATGGGTGAATCCGATCAGCAGGGCGCGGTCGCAGACCACGTTGACGAGCCTCGGGACGCCGCCCGAATAGCGGAAGATCCGTTTCAGGGCGGGCAAGGTGAATTCCGCCGCGCGGTAGCTGCCGGCAAGCTCCATGCGGTGGTCGATATAACGCTTGGTGCTCTCGAAGCTCATGGGAAGCAGGTGGTAGCGCACCGTGATGCGCTGGGTCAACTGCCTCAACTCCTCCCGGGCCAAGACGCAGAGGAGTTCCGGCTGTCCGGAGAGGACGATCTGGATCAGCTTGTCCGTTTCCGTCTCCAGGTTCGAGATCAGGCGGATCTGCTCCAGGACGTCGGGAGGGAGGTTCTGCGCCTCGTCCACCACCAGGATCACGCTCCGCCCGTCCCTTTTCTGCTCCAGTAGGAACGCGTTCAGCGCCTGGAGCAGTTCCATCCTGCTCTGCGTCTCGCAGGTGAGACCGAACTCCCGGTTGACGCTCTGCAGAAGCTCCAACGAAGAGAGACAGGGGTTGAAGATGAGTGCGGTGCGGTGCCCCTTGAAGTCGAGGCGGTTCAGGAAGGTGCGCAGCAGCGTCGTCTTGCCGGTACCGACCTCGCCGGTCAGTTCGACGAAACCGGCGCGGTTCTCGACCGCGTAGATCAGGTGGGCGTACGCCTCCCGGTGCTGCTCGCTCATGAACAGGAAACGTGGGTTTGGCGTAATGGTAAAGGGGCTTTCCCGAAAGCCGAAGAATTCACAATACATGGCGGGTGCGTATCCTCTGACGGGTTTCGTGGTCCGGCCAGTGAATATAGCGCGAATCTGCCGAGAAATAAAGGGGAAAGGGGGAAATCTGCAGCGCCTCACGCAAAGCCGCAAAGACGCAAAGAAAACCTA
>DNJC01000135.1:0-550 GCA_003490025.1 Geobacter sp.
GCTAAAGGGGAGGCGAGTCGGCGCCGATGTGGTCATAGAGGTGGCGGACACAGGGCACGGCATGCCGCCCGAGCATTTGCCGCGGGTGTTCGACCCCTTCTTCACCACCAAGGAGCCGGGTAGGGGAACCGGTCTGGGGCTGGCCATCGCCGCGAGGATAGCCGAGTCGTGTGGCGGGAGGCTCACCGTGCAAAGCGAGCTGGGGAAGGGGAGCAGCTTCACCCTGGCGCTGCCGGCTAAAACCTGAAACCATTGGCCACGGAGAAAATCCGAGAACATCTAGAGACAACCGAGGCAAAAGCTTAATGGTTTACCCATAGTCTTTACGTTTTTCGCTCGGATTTTCTCTGTGGCTAGTTTTGAGCCTTACCGTTTCGTTTGATTTCTCAGATTTCCTCAGATTGTCTCCGTGCCAAGGGTTTTGACCAACAGGAGCAAAGGCAGTGACCGAGAAGAAGAAAATACTCGTGGTCGACGACGAGGAGAACCTGCGCCACATGCTCCAGGTGATGCTGAAGAAGCAGGGGTACCTGGTGGACCTGGCGGTGAA
>DNJC01000135.1:612-3054 GCA_003490025.1 Geobacter sp.
CTGAAGAAGGCGGAGGAGCGCGAAAGGCTCAAGGACGAGAACAGGAGGCTGCGCGAGGAGGTGGGCCGCGGCCGCTACCTGGGGCACATCATCAGCAGAAACGACAGGATGTCCGAGATCATGCAGCTGGTGCGAAAGCTCTCGGACCACAAGACCACGGTCCTCATCCTGGGCGAGTCCGGAACGGGAAAGGAACTGATCGCCAAGGCCCTCCACTACTGCGGGGGGCGCAAGTCCGCCCCCTTCGTGGCGGTGAACTGCGGCGCCATTCCAGCGTCGCTTCTGGAGAGCGAACTCTTCGGCCACGTGAAGGGCGCCTTCACCGACGCGAGTCACGACAAGACCGGGCTCTTCGAGGAGGCGGACGGCGGAACGCTCTTCCTGGACGAGATCGCCGAGATGCCCCTCCCGCTGCAGGTGAAACTTTTGCGTGTGCTGCAGGAGGAGGAGATACGACGGGTCGGCTCGGCAACTTCCCACCGGGTGAACGTCCGGGTCGTCTCGGCGACCTCGCGAAACCTTGGAGAGGAGGTGGCCGCGGGAAGGTTCAGGGAGGATCTCTACTTCCGTCTCAACGTCTTTCCCATCTCGCTCCCGGCGCTCAGGGAACGGGTGGAGGACGTGCCGGTCCTCGTGGACCACTTCCTGGAAAAGCACGGCGAGAGGATGGGGGTAGCCGGCGTCCGCCCGAGTCCCGAGGCGCTGCAGGCCCTGGTCCGCTACCGCTGGCCCGGCAACGTGCGCGAACTGGAAAACTGCATCGAAAGGGGGCTCGTCCTGTGCGAGGCGGGTGTCCTGGGACTTACCTCGCTTCCTGAATCCGTGCGGCGCGGGGTGGGGCTGGAGAGACGGTGCACGGATCAGCCGGGATCGCTCTCGATAAAGAAGGGGGCCGAGGCCCTGGAGCGCGCCCTCATCGTGCGGGCTCTCGAGCAGACGGCGGGAAACAGGACGCACGCGGCGAAACTCCTTGAAATCAGCCATCGGGCGCTTCTGTACAAGCTCAAGGAGTACGCACTCGGGTAAACGGCGGCTCCCCTCGCCCTCCGGGAGAGGGGCGGGGGTGAGGGCGTCGCAATCGGCGCCATCCTCCCTTCGTGGCAACGCCCTCACCCGCCCTTCGGGCACCCTCCCCCGGAGGGGGAGGGCTTGACCTTGCTCCCCNNATAGTGACCATTTTTTGCGTAGCTGCGCCGCTGGCTATGAAAAAAATGCGTAGTTTTTCTTCGGTGCGTCGTGGTAAAGTATGCAACGATTCTCTCCGGCGCGCTGTTTACGGGCTTTAACGCGCCGCCGGCTGCAACGGCACGGTAGTTGCTGCCGAAATTGAGCCGAAGATACCCTGTACGAGGTTGATACATGTCACTTTTGCAACAACTCACTTTGTTTGCCCGTACCACGATGGCGATCGCCTTCCTCGCCTTCCTCGCTTTCTCGACTCCGGCCTTCGCCATGTCCGCCGGCGAGGGGTGCGGCGGCGACTGCGCTTCCTGCCATTCCATAACGCTGCAGGAGGCAACCACCCTGCTGAAGGACATCGGTAAGGTCAAGTCCGTGAACCCGGCGCCGGTGCGCGGCCTTTTCGAGGTGGCCATAGAGCAGCAGGGGAACACCGGTTACGCCTACATCGATTACGGCAAGAAACACATCATCGCCGGACAGGTCTTCGACATCGCCTCCCGAAAGGTGCTGGGCGGCCCCGCGACCGCCGCTGCCGAGGCCGCCAAAGCCCCGGCGCAGTGGGTCGATCCGGCCACCGTGACCAAGGAGCATGCGCTCCTGATGGGGAACCCGAAGGGGAGCAAGAAACTTTTCGTCTTCACCGACCCGGAATGCCCCTACTGCGCGAAGATGCATGCCGAGCTGAAGAAACTGGTAGCGCTTGAGCCCGACCTCGCCATCTACATAAAGCTCTACCCGCTCAAGATGCACCCTAAGGCGTACGACAAGGCCCGGGTGATACTTGGTGAAAAATCGCTCAAGCTCCTGGAGCAGTCGTTCGCCGGTCAGCCGCTGCCGGCTCCCAAGGGGAAAGACGCCAAGAAGCCCGTCGACGACACCATCAAGTTCGCGGAGGCTGCCGGCATCAAGTCGACGCCGACCCTGGTGCTTTCGGACGGCCGCATCATCCCCGGCTTCCGAGAGGCGAAGGCGATGCAGGAGTTGCTGCGATAGTACGGCCGTTCCGGTTCCAGGACCTGTAAATAGAGCTGTCTCAAAAGAGCACAAACCTTTTAACGAGGTGCCCGGTGGAAAAAGTCAAAAAACTCCTGTACGTTTCGGCCTCTCTGGCGCTGATGCTGATCCTTGTCCCCGTCCCTTCCAACGCCGACCCGGGTCTCGATTACTGCGTGACGCCGGCGTTCGTTTCCGGGCACATACCGCCGAACCTACTGCTCATGATCGACAACTCGGCCAGTATGTACGACCTCGCCTACGTCG
>DNJC01000124.1 GCA_003490025.1 Geobacter sp.
CCGTCCCCGACGAAATTGTCCACCACCCCGCCATGCCTCATGATGAGGCCGGTCATCGACTCCATGTAGGTATTGAGCCACCCCATCAGCTCCTGCGGGTCCATCTTCTCCGAGATCGTGGTGAACCCCTTCAGGTCGGAGAAGAGGACGGTGGCGGTCATCTTCTTCGGACTCAGCCGCCCCTCGACCAGGAGTGCGCCCCGCTGCTGCCAGATCATCTCCGCTATCTCCGGCGCGACGTGGCTGGAGAAGATCTGCATCAGGGTCGCCCGCTCCCGCTTCTCCAACCCCGTCACATAGGCCGTCACCGCCGCGGCGGCGATGGCGAAGGAGAATGCCGGCGGCACCAGCGGAATCCACCACTGCTGCAGGAAGGCTCCGAACGCGGCGCCGCACAGCAACAGGGCCACGCCNNGGCCACGCCCCCCGCAATCCCCCAGGCCAGACACCAGACGACCTTCAGCCACTCCGGCGGCACCCGCATCGGCTGGGCGCCGTCCAGGGCAAAGCGCAGCAGCTGGCTTGCGATCTGGCCGTGCAGGCGGACCCCCGCCACCTCCTGGTCACCGACAGCCCCGCTGGTAACGGGGGTGATGAAATGGTCCTTGACGCTCTGTGCGTTCACCCCGACCAGAACGATCCGGTCCTTGAACGTGGCCGGCGGCACCTTTCCGCCGATCAGTTCCGTGAAGCTGTAGCTGCGAGACGAGGCGCCGGCCGCGCTGAAATCGAGCAGGAACTGGTACCCAGCGGCATCGGCCCGGCAATAGCCGCCGTCGTTGGATTCGAAAAGCGGTATCGCCGCCTGCTTGAGCCTGACCTGCTGTGCGTTTGCCGGATCGGGGTCGAGGGCGACCCCCTCTTTCTCCAGGTACAGGGACGCGAGGCGGAGCGCAAGGGAGGTGTAGACCTGTCCCCGGTCGTCGAGAAATAGCAGCCCGCGACGGACCACCCCGCTGGCATCGACGATGACGTCCCCGAAGGCCGCCTGCTCGGTCCCCTTGATGACCGGGGGAGGCGCCACTCCCTTCTCGCCCACCGTCATCACCCCGATCAACCGGGGGTCCTCCCTGAAGAGGAGATGCAGTTCGTCGGTCCCCGGGGGGACCGGGATGTCGCGGTAGATGTCGAGGCCGACCGCGCGCGGGTTGTCGTCCAGTATCCTCTTCAACCCCCGGGCGAGGCTTCCGTCCGGCAGCGGCCAGCGGCCGAGGGCCTGGATGTCCTTCTCCGTGATCTCGACGATGACGACGCGGCTCTCTTGCTCGACCTTTGTCGGTGCCAGCCGGGCGCCGATGTCGTAGGCGGCAAGCTCCAGGAACTCCAGCACCCCGCCATACCGCAAGGCGAGCACCAGGGAGGTGGCAAGGAGCGCCCCGACGAGGACGACGGTATATGAAGTTCGCTTAGGCATGCGCAGTAGCCCCATGAGGCGCGGCAGCTACAACCAGTTGTTGATCAGGAGAAACGGCGCCCAGTACGCCGGATGGTCGTAGCGCAGGTCCCCCAGGAGTTTGCGCTGCGCGGCCTGCAGGGCGAAGGCCCGCGACGTCCCCGGGACCTTGAGCCGCTGGTAGAACTCGGTGACCAGCTCGTAGGCGGCCGGGTCGTTGACATGCCACAGGGTAGCCAGGGCGCTGCGGGCCCCCGAGCGGACCGCCACCCCTGCCAGGCCAAGCGCGGCACGGTCGTCGCCCGCCGCGGTCTCGCAGGCGCTCAGCGTCAGAAGGTCGAGCGGCTCCTCCCTGAACTTGAAGAGACCGACGTACTCCCCGAAGCGGTCAATGGTGAACTTCTCGTCGAAGGCGAGGAGGAAGGTGTTGGCCACGTCACCGCCGAACTGACCGTGCGACGCGATATGCACCATGCTGAACGGCTCCCGCTTCAGCTCCTTCTCCAGGTCGGTCAGCCGGAACTGGCCGTTCAGCAGCTGGTTCCCGCCGTAAAGCTCCTTGATGCTCCTCATCTCGTCCACCACGTACGGCAACCCCGGAAATCCCTGCACCGCCTCGGTGAGCCCCACCGACAAGAGCCTCGCCTGCTCCCTTCGCACCGGCTTCGGATCGGTCAGGCTAAGCCCCGGCGTTATGGCAATGGGGTAGCGGTCGATCAGGAACCGGTTGCCGTCATGCAGCGCGGCCATGGGGATGGTCCGCAGGGCCCCGTCGGGGACGAAAACCAGGGTGTCGATCTGCATCGAGTCGAGGTCCTTCTCCAGGGGCCGGATCAACCAGTCGTACAGCTTCTGGGCGTGGGGGAGGAATTCCCAGGTGGTGCGCTTGACCAGCTTGCGCCGGAACTCCCGGACCTCGCCGGTCAGCTCGTCCACCCCCACCGGCAGCGTGAAGCGCTTCAACCGGCTCCCGAAACTCACCAGGAGTTCCACGCGGTCGGGCAGCAGGACGGGGTAGACCACCACCGCCTTCTCGGAGACCAGGTCCAGTTTCTTCTCCACGCTCCTGGCCGCGTCGATGCAGTCGTCACGGAAGTATTCGCGCAGTTCGAACACCTTCAGGGTCTCAAGGGTTTCCCTCGCCTCCACCAGGTACGGCTCGATCATCCGGTCGTCCTTGAGACGGGAAGCGCGCTGCAGGAGCAGGTCGACCAGCTCGAAGCAGACCACACCCGCCGTCTTCTGATAGGTGGAGTCCGGGCTCGCGTAACAGGACGACATCTCCTCCCGGATCGCCTGCAGGTCCTGCAGCGACAGGCGGTACGCCGCGATGGCCTCGTCGAGTCGCTCCATCCGGGCCAGGATGCGGCCGCGCTGCCACTGCCAGCGGTAAAGCGCTTCCGCGACGTTCAGCTTTTGAGCTGCGAAGATGGCCTGCCGCGTGAGTTCGAGCGCCTCGTCGTACCGGTGTTCATCCTCGTACAGCTTGCCGAGGTTGCCGTAGGCGTAGGATAGGGTCCGCTGGTCGTCGGTGTGGCGGGCTACCTTGACGGCGTCGTTGAAGGCGTCATAGGACTGCTGCACCGGCGACCTCCGGTCGGTCGAGCTTGAGCGGAGGTCCCGGAACAGCTCCCCCGCGCTGATCAGGCTGTAGGCCTTCGCGTAGGAGTCACCCGCCCCGGCAAGGCTCGCGACCGCCTTTTCCGCCAGGCTCCTCGCTTCGTCGTCCCTCCCTGCTCGCCTGGCAGCCGTGGCGCCGTTGACCTGCGCCTGCGCCGCCAAAAGGACGTTCCCCGCCTTACCGGCCAGGGCCGCACTCTCCCGGTACTGTTCCAGGGCCGCGGGGTACGACTTCCGCGCCAGGTAGAGGTTGCCGAGGTTGTTCAGGATCGAGGCGGTCGTCTCTCCCCCCTCCCCTCCATTCGCCGTAGCCAAGGCCTGCTTCAGCGTCGCCTCGGCCAGGTCCAGGGCTCCCATGGCGAGGTGCACGTTGCCGGTATTTCCCCGTACCGCCGCCAGCAGGCGCCGGTCGCCCAGCTCGTTCGCCAGCGACGCCGCCTGCTGCAGGTAGCCGAGCGCCCTGCGGTGCTGGCCGGTAAAGTAGCAGGCCTGGGCGAGCTGTATCAGGGCCTGGCATTGGCGGGGCTTGTCCCCGGCTTCCCGGTAGCTGTCGACCGCGGCCTCGAAGCTTTTACCGGCTGCACCGAACCTCCCCTGGCGAAACAGCTCGCTCCCGGTGGCGTCCGCAGGCGCCGGGGCCGCCGTGGCTTCGGATAAGAGCAGGCAGACCAGGACCAGGAGCGCCGCCAGCGGCCTCACCACCCCCTGCAGGCGTGCAGGGAATCTCCGCCCGGCGGCTGTTCCGACATGGAAGAAGAATATTCTTATCAAGGACATGGCAGTTCCCTTTCCTGATTTGTGACCATCCTCCGCAATCCCTATCTCCCCCTCCCCTTCGAGGGGAGGGGCGGGGTGGGGATGGGTGATGCCTGCTAGAAGGTGCTGGAGACCGCCACCTGCAGGTGGATCCCCTCGTCCTGCAGGTCGGAATGCGTGCGTGTCACCCGCCGGAGCTGATGTCCCCAGTAGGTCTCCGCTTCGAGCTTCAACTCGAACGGCAGCTTGACCGGTGTCGCCGCCCAGCGAAGACCGAGGCCGACGCTGGCGAGGTCCGAAGGGGTGGGCGTGCCGCCCGATTTGTTCTCTCCCTGCCCGTAGTCCACGAACTGGCAGAAAAGGAGGTAGTCTGCCCAGCGCTGCTGCTGCAGCAGCGGGACCCGGGTCTCCAGTGAGGCGATCACCCCCTGGTCCCGCACCAGGAGGTTCTCCCGGTACCCCCGCACCGTGTAGCGGCCGCCGATGCCGAACTGCTCGACCGGCAACAGCGGCTCCGCGGAGCGCTGGGCGTCGACCCTCGCCAGGAGCTGTACATCGAGGAACTGCAGGATGCGGGCGTACTGGAACTGCCCGAGCCAGGCGAAAAAGTGCCCGTCCGGCACCCCCGCTTCCCCGTTGCCGGTAGCGCCGAACGCCCCCGTCCCGAGAGAGAACCGGGAGCGGACGGCAACCACCTCACGCTGGGTGCGGTAGGTCCATTCCTGGGAGAAGCGGATCGGCACCACGACGGAACGGCCGTTGTCCACCCCGGCCGAAAACGAGAACGGCTCCCCCGCGAGCCAGGTGCGGCTCAGTTCGTACTCCGCGCCAAGCGTCAGCGCCAGTTCCTGGCTCAGCGTCCGATATAGCGGCTGCCGGATGGCGACCTCGGCCGACTGCGTCTTGCTGACGATATCCAGGGGGCCGAAGACGTCATCCACCACCTTGGTGTCGTTGTGCCGGTAACGGAGTATCAGCGTCGTGTCACGGGCGTTGAGCGGGACGGCATAGGAGACGTCGAGAAGCGGGTTCAGCCCGTCTGAGTAACCGTAGGTGAGGCTCAGGGGATCGCCATGGCCCGAGAGGTTCCGGTGGGCGATGGTTGCCAGGCCGCGTTCGGCGCCGATCGACGGCGACTGGTAGTTGTTGAACCCGAGCCAGACCGTGACCGGGCGGGCCTCGACCACCCGGACCTTGAGATTGCTCTCCCCTATCCTGTCCCCGGGTCTCAATTCGGCATGCAGGCTCTGGATGCGCGGGTCCTGCTGAAGCAGCTGCAGCCGCTCCTGCAGCGGGGCCAGGTTCAGCGGCCGCCCTCCCCCAAGCGCGATGCGATCATGCAGGAACCGCTTGCCGAACCACTTCGTCCCCTCGATGTCGATTCCCGTAAGCTCCCCCTCGACGACCCTCAGGGTGACCTGGCCGTCCTGCACCGCCTGGTCCGGGATGACGGCGCCCGAGTTTATGTAGCCACGCCTGACGTAGAGCAGGGTCAGCTCACGGCGCAGGGTTTCCAGCTCATCCACGGTGAGGCTGCGGTCAAGATAGGGTGCGGTAGCCCTGGCGATTTCGGCCTCGCTCAGCACCGTGCTTCCGACCACCACGATCTTCCGGACCATGAGGCCGGCGGCAGGCGCACCGCTCTCTGCCGTGGCAACCGGGGGCAAGGGGGCAGCAGGCAGTACCGGCTGCGCAGCGGGAGGCCTCTGTTCGAGGAGTTCGGGCCGCTTCTCGCCGGGGCGCCCGGTGTAGTCGAGCGTGGGGAGACTCTGGGGAGCGGCGCTCGTTCCAAGGGCGAGCAGGGAGAGCGCCAGGGAGGCGATCAGCCGGAAACGGGGCGCGGTTTTCGTGCGGCGGGGCGTTTTCATGGGGGCCAGTCCTCATTTCCAGTGGGAGCCCCTCCGAGGGGGGCCGGCTCCGACGTCAGCAGGTGAAGCAAAAGGGGGTCAGTACATCGGGGTCGGCAGGATAGCGCCCGGCTCGATGGAGAGCCCGTCCCGTCCCCCGACGACGAAACTGCTGTAGGTGCTTCCCTCCCTGATCCTGGCGATGCACCGCTCCCGCAAAAGCGTGGAGGCGCTGACATAGTCGGATGACAAGGGGGTGACCAGGCCGCTTATGCTGGTGACGGGGGCCTGGATGTCGACCGTGCCGCTGATTCCCAGCTGGGACGAGGCGTCGACGCGGCTCGCCGGGTCGGCGAGGAAGGTGTCTGCGACGATGGAGATGTTGCCGCCGGTCCCGGCGAAGGCGTTCGCCACCACCTGGCTCTCCTTGAGGACCACGAATCGGGGGTCGATGCTGATGTTGCCGCCGGTGGTTTCGGGGCCGCCGCCGACGCTCGAGGTAATTTTGCTGTCGATCAGCTTGACCATGAAAGGGGACGCGATGGCGATGTTGCCGCCGTCGGCATCCGCGTTCGCCTCGGTGGTGATCGCCGCATGGTTCAAGAGCACCGAGTCCCTGCCGGTGAGGTCGATATTGCCGGCGTTCCCGGTGCCGGTGGAGGAGGCGTTGACGATGCTGCCGTCGTTCAGGACGATCCGGTTCGCCGTCAGGCTGACGGTCCCGCCAAGGCCGCTCCCCTGGGTGTCGGCCTTGATCCCCCCGGCGGCAGCGAGGCGCAGGTCGCCGGTCAGGTTGACGGTGATATTGCCCCCCGTACCGGAATTGGTGGTGGTGGAGAGGCCGGTGAAGTCGAAATCGAGCGGTTCCGGGCGGGGCTCGTATTTCGAGCCGGTGATGGTGAGCGACCCGCTGTTGATCGAGATGTCGCCGGAGTTGCCGGCGCCACGGAAGGAGTCGGCGTAGATCTGGCCGCGGCTGGCCAGGTCGATGCTGTTGGCGTTGACCACGATGTTGCCGGAGTTGCCGGTGGCGTCGAAGAACTGGGCGGTGCGGATGGATCCGCCGTTGCCGATTCTGAGGGTGTCGGTGCTGACCGAGATGCTCCCGCCGGTTCCTGCCGCGAGATTGCCGAAGAGGCGTGCGTCGATGGAGGACATGACCGGCTGCCCGTCCAGCATGGTGAACCCGGAAATGACCAGGTCCTTGGCGGAAACCTCGATATTGGCCGCAGCACCGTTACCGAAAAGGATGGTGTCGATCTTGGCGCCGTCCAGGATCTGCAGGGAGCCCGTCGCGGCCACCTTGATGGTTCCGCCGTTGGAGTCGAGATCGCTCTGCGCCCCGATGCCGGTGTACTGGGTGCTGTTGACGACGGCGGCGGAATCATGCCCGGAAAGGAGGATGTCACGCGCGGCGACGTCGACGATCCCGCCGCTGCCGGAGCTTATCGCGTTGGAACCGATGTTCCCCTGGTTGAGGCAGCGGACCGTATCGGCCCTGACGGTGACGTTCCCGGCGTTTCCCTGGTCCTTTGCCGCGGTGTTGATGAAGAAACCGTTCTGCACCAGCAGGTCGCCGGTCGTGATGTAGAGGTCTCCCCCCGCCCCTGCCGCGTTCGATGTCGAGGCGATGTCGCCGTAGTAGCCGTACTCGGCGAAAGGCCCGGTGCCGGGTTCGTCGTTGCCGAGGAGGGTGCCGCCCCCCGCACGAATGCGGATGTCGCCGGCCCGGCCGCTTCCATAGCTGGAGGACTCCACGGCGGAGCCGTTGATCATCAGGAAGTCCTGCAACACGTCGATGCGGTATGCCGTGCCGGGGTGGTCGGTCACCCCGTTGGTATCCGCATAGAAAAGGGCGGCATCCATGGTGAGGGATTCCCCGGCGATATCGACCGTCCCCCCCGGATTGCCGCTGGCATAGATACCGCCGCCGCCGATCAGTATCTTCCCGCCGCGGATGAAGACGTTGCCCGCGGGGTCCACCGTGTTATCGAGCCCGTCGACGTAGAGATTGACCCCTTCGGTGAGATTGATGCTCCCCAGCCGCGCGAAAGAGCCGGTGCCCAGGTCGTGCGCTCCGAGCGCGACCTCGCCAGGGGATGCGACGCTGACGATGTTTATCGTTCCCCCCTGCGCCGCGTAATAGGTGAAGGCGGCGGGGTCGCCGACAGCGGCGATATCCCCGCCGATGAAGGAGAGCGTCTGACCGGGAGGCACCGCCAACGTGGTGCGGTCGAGCGATATGCCGGACGGGTTGCTGCCGAGGAAGCCGAAGGCAGCCGGGTCGGCAGCGGTGAGCACCGACGTCGACGAGGTATTGGCGAAGAACTGGCTGCCGTCGCTCAGCTTGAGGTAGTCCGCGGTGCTGACGTGGAAACTCCCCCCGATGTCGAGGCTTGCGTTGGGGCCGAACATCACCCCGCTGGGGTTGAGCAGGTACAGGTTTGCGCTGCTGTAGGTGGCGCCGTCGCTGAGATACGACCGTATCGCGCCGTCGATGCTCGATGGGGTGCCGCCGGTGACCCGGCTGATGATGCTGGTCACTTCGGGGGGGCTGGTGAAGGTGGCCGTTTCTCCGGTGCCGACATTGAAGGTGCTGAAACTGTGAAACAGGTTGGTTCCCGCCTGCTTGCCGTGATCGGGAAGTATCGCGTAGTCGGGACCGGAGATGGGGGCGCTGTTGGTGCCCAGGCTGCCGTCACGGACGATATCCGCCCGGGAAAACGAGGTTGCGGTCAGGGAGAAAGCAACAGCAAGAGAAGACCAGAGAAGATACGGATATCGTGATGACTTCTTTGGATTGGCCGCCATTTGCCCCCCTTTTGGAATGAAAAGGGGCAGGGTCGTGAGACGCTGCCCGTTTTATGTGGTCGTTGCGGTTATTTCATCCGCCTTCTGTACCTGGCCGCGACCAGGGCCGCCAAGCCGCCTCCCAGAAGCAGCAGCGACGATGGCTCGGGGACCGGATTGCCGGCATAGTTGAACCGCCTGATCTGCGAGGCCGACTGCAGTTAGTATTAATTGCACACAGTTACTTCATCCTCCTCCTTCTGAGTCTCGCCGCCAGCAGTGCCGCCGTTCCCCCTCCCAAAAGCAGCAGCGAAGAAGGCTCCGGCACCGGGGCGCCGTCCGCATTGTAGAAATTGGCCCGCGTGGCGAGAAGCTGGGGGTTCAGCACTTCTTCCAGAAAGATGAATTGCTCGGATTCCATGGTACCCCCAACGAAACTGATGCCGTAGGCGATGTCGCCGTTCATCAGCAAAGTGGGATTGAACGTGTACTGGCTGTCGGGGGAGACGAAGTGGTTCATAAAGGTCCCGAAGTTGCCGGCATAGACGTAATCGTTCCAGGCACGATTGGTCCCCGCGTCGGAGTAGGAGTAGATCGTCTCCGACAGCCCTCCGCTCAACCATCCGGGGGTGACGGTAGTATCGGTTGCCACTATGTTCCAGGTGTAAAGGAAGTTGACAACATCGGTATCGTCGGATTCGTTTTTAGTCAAGGGGACCAGTTCCACCGTAATCTGGGACGGGCTCACTCCGAAGTCGTACATCTTTACCGTGTCGCCGATGAAGGCGGAATAGTACTCTTTTTGACCGAAGTACTTGCTGCTACCGTTATCCACCTCTGGAAAGAAAAAGGAGTAGTCGAATTCATGAACAGGCACGCTTACAGAGGTCGTAGCCAACGAAGTTATCCTGACACACCTGCCGGCAACAAGCTGGGTACCGGCAGGGCACACTATCGCCATGCTCGATTCCGGAAGAGCGACGGAAAGGAGCTGGACCAGCGTCAGCACCGCGATGATGAGCACTGCGTTAAATGATGTTCTCATAGTCACTGCCTCCCCTGCGCTCATCATGCTTAATGATTTTGTGCCAATATAGAAATAAAAAAGTGGCATAAAATAATTAACCATAACAAATTTACGCAATTCAAATAGTGTTTCCTTTTGTGCAAAATACTATCCAATCCATAACTTTCCGATATCACTGGCTGTAAATGTTAAGACTTGTGCCATAACGAGTTTTTATGTTAAGAAAATCGACATACCTATTCAGGTTTTCTTTACAGTTCTTACAGCATGAACAACAAAAAAACCGGCTGAAGGGCCGGCCTATCGTTGGAAATACTTAATAAAATGTTGCTGGGCTAACTTTGCCGGTATTTTGTCTTGAGGGCCTACTTGTAGATATCGTAAAACAGCTTTGCCGTTATGGCGAGCACGGAGCAGATGAAGACCGGCCTGATGAACCCGGTCCCCTTCCTGAGCACAAGCCTCGCGCCCATCCTCGCCCCGACCGCCTGCCCCGCGCCCATCAGGAGCCCCGCCCAGAGAAGCACGTGCCCTCCGGCAACGAAGACCACCAGCGACACGATGTTGCTGACGAAGTTGAAGAGCTTCGTGTAGCCGGTCGCCTTGCGCATGTCGAACCCGAGCCCGAGCATGATGGCGACCACCCAGAAAGAGCCGGTTCCCGGCCCCAGGAAGCCGTCGTAGAAGCCGAGCAGAAGGCCGAAAAGCGTGTAAAACGCCCCCCTCGGCAGCCGGGGGTGAACCTCCTCGGCCCCAAGCCTCGGCGTGAATACGGTGTAGGCGAGGATCAGGAGCAGCAGAAACGGGATGAACTTCTTCAGGAAGCCCGGATCGATCTGCTGCACCGTGTAGGAGCCGAGGACGGCACCTACGGCGGTCCAGAAGACCCCGGCGGCGGCATCGCGCAGGTTCACGGTCCCGGCCTTGACGAAGTGCGCCATGGCGCTCGCCGAGCCGAAGGTGGCCTGGAGCTTGTTGGTCCCCAGGGCGTACTGCGGCGGCAGGCCGATCCCGAGGAGGACCGGAATGGTGATGAGGCCGCCGCCGCCTGCGATGGAGTCGATAAGACCGGCAACGGCGCCGGTAAGAAACAGGACCGGCAGGAGAACCGGGGAAATCTCGATCATCCCTTCGCCCCGCTCGGATATCTGCCGGTTTTGATGCGTTGGTACATCTCGAAACTGTATCGAGCGATCGATACCATCAACGGGATCTCCTTGAGCGGCACGGTCGTATCGGCGACTCCCTGCGCCACATGAAACATCTTGTGCCAGGCGACCGGTGCTCTGACGGCATGTTTAAGCCAGAGCGTGTTGATGACCAGACGCTGCAGCCACAGGTCGCGCCGCGGCTCCAGCACGTTCGACAGCAGGCGCCCTACGACATCCGCCGTGTCGAGGCCCGTCCTGCCACTTAGCGACGCCTCGATCTCGTGCTGGACCTCCTCGTCGTCCTCGAACCACGCGCCGAGAACCTGGCCCGGATCGAGCCAGTGAGCAGACTCCCTGAGCGCGGCCAGGTACTCCTTTTCCTCCACCAGGCGCGGGTCGCGTGCCGCCAACTCATCCCGTAACTGCAGCAGTTCGTTTCCCGCGTCGAAAGGAACGCCTTTCCACCTGTCCCGTCCGATGATTTCGGCGACGAGGACCAGCCAGTGATTGGGAGTCCTGCCGCAAGCCACCCCGTCGGCAAGCGCATGGCAGACGCGCAGGTCGAGATAGTCGGCGGAGCATTCCAGGTAGGCATGCCCTTTTTGCGAATCGGCGAGGAACCGCTCCAGTTGACGCTTGGAGTGCAGGGTCGATTCGTACGAGTTGGCCACCCCGCTCCCCGCCTTCAGGATCACGGTGCAGGCGATGTAATCGGTGCCCGCCGGGACGACGACATGGAAACCCTGTCCGCCGGAACCGTCGACGGACGTGGCGTAGACCGTCAGGGCGGGAGGCTTGGCGAGCTGGGCGCACTCCACGTGCGCCTTGCGTGCATTCGTTATCGCCTGGTCCACATGTTTTCTGGCGGTTTCAGGGAACCAGTTGCGGGATACGATCAGCCGTCGCAGGGTCTGCGGTGTGATGCTGCCGCCGTCGATCCGGCAGAGCAGCTGCGACACCTGGATCGAGACGTCGGCGCGCGGGTGGAACAGCATCAGGGCGGCGACATCCCGCAGCAGCGGCTGGTCCGCCGTCATCATCTCCCCTAGCACCGGGAGCTGCAGCTCCGGGTCGTTGACCGCGAACAGCTCGAACATCTGCTGCACCGCGGCAAAAGGAGAAGTGATCCTCCTCGACTCGAGACTCCTGGCGATGCCGGCCAGGAGATCCTCTCCCTGCGTTTCGTGAAGATCGGCACGAAACGCGCTGTCGGCAACCGTGCCGCGGCTGGCGTCCCGCAAAACGGGGTGCAGCCTGACGCGGCTATGCAGCAGTATGTTGGCGACCGCCGCTTGGAGGTCGGTGTCGTCGAACTCCGAGAACACCCGCCGGGCCAATGCCCTCTGGAACCTTTCCATCTGCAGCTTGGAGCCGGGCCGATCCCCTTCCAGTGCCACCTGGTAGAAATCGAGCAGGTCGTACAGGACGCGCAGGGCCGCGTCGATCTTCTCTTCATTCTGCGGCGACTGCAGGCAGAGTTCCGGGAGCAGCGCGGCGAATTCCTCGCCGGCGCCGTCGTGCAGCAGGAGATAGCGTCGCAGTTCGTCCTGCAATGCCAGCAGTCGGCCCACGGGGGCGGTACTGCCGACCTTGGCGTAGAGATCCACGAAGTGCGCCATCCCGACGGAGGTGACCGGACCGGGCTTGGCGACCGGCGGTTCCGCAGGGGTGGCGCCCGGACCGGCTGCGGATTTTCCACGTACGGCCGCCTTCAGCTCCCTCTCTTTCAGCGACTGTTCCAGCACCGCTTCCAGGTCCGGCGGCGGCGTGGCGCGACAGGTAAATTCCCCGGGCTCCGGGAAGGCCTTGCCGCGGTACGGTTTTCCATCCACCAGTTCACGTACCTCTCGATACTGCCGGTACATGCGGGTCAACCAGTCCGGGCGGGAATTGAGCGTGTCGACGAAGAAGTCGAGAAGAGCGGGGGCGTAAGGCGCCTGGTAGCTGGAGGCGTCGAGGAAAGGTCCGGCGAAGGGGCCGAGCTGGTCGAAGCCAAGGGAGATCGTGGCCCTGGGCTTCATTTTTTCAGTGTAGACGATGAGCGTGACCCGGCGGCAGTCGCATCCGGGCTCGGTGCAATAGTACTCGTAGAACCCGTAACTTCCCTTCGGTATGCCGCCGGCCTTGCGGGACAGGTCGAGCGTCATGACCGGTGCGCCGGCTTCAGGGAATATCAGGCGGTACGACTTCATGGCCATCGGACTCTCCCAAAAGCGTTGAACGCGAAAGAGCTCGACCCTCAAAGCAGTTACGCGCAGGACGCGGAGACTGCGCGCAGAGAACGCGGGGAAAGCAGTAAGGTTTATAACCCTTTACGGTTTTGTTTCCGCCTCGATCAGCAGTATCGCCTCGGCGGCGGCCAGGAGGTCGCTGTAGGCGGTCACCCCTTCTGGAATCCTTTCGGAGTCGGCGCGGCCGTATCCGGTCAGCACCATCAGCGATTTGCACCCAGCGTTCAACCCCGCCTCCACGTCGGCCAGCTTATCGCCTATCATGTAGGAGCGGGAAAGGTCTATGTCGAGATCTTCGGCCGCCTGTTCCAGCATCCCCGGCAGCGGTTTCCTGCAGCCGCACTCCTTGCGGTAATCGCCGATCGCGTGTTCCGGGTGGTGCGGGCAGAAGTAGCAGGCATCGATGGTCACGCCGTAAGCGGCAAGATCGGCGTGCATGTGATCGTGAATCGCCTGAAGCTCGCTCTCGTCGTAATAGCCGCGACCGATGCCGGATTGGTTGGTCACCACGACAAGAAGAAAACCAGCTTCCTGCAGACGCCTGAGGGCCCAGGGGGCTCCGGGAATGAACTCGAATTCCTCGACCTTGCTCAGGTACTGCACCTCTACATTTATGGTCCCGTCCCTGTCGAGAAAGACCGCGCGGTTCTTGCCCATGACACCCCTGCCCTTGTTCACTCCGCGTTCAGGAAAAGCGCTTTCTCCACCAGGTCGCAGATTATGTGAATGATGGCGATATGCCCTTCCTGGATACGGGGGGTGTCGTGGCTGGGGACGATCAGCGAGAGGTCCGCCACCTCTTTGATGGACCCGCCATCCCTCCCGAGCAGCGCGATGGTGCGGCACCCCTTCTCCGCAGCCACTTCCAGCGCCTTTTGCACGTTGGGGGAATTGCCGCTCGTGGAGATGCCGACCACCACGTCTCCGGAGACGGCGTTCGCCTCGATCTGGCGCGAGAAGACGCAGTCGAAGCCGTAATCGTTCCCGATCGCGGTAAGGATCGAGCTGTCCGTGGTGAGGGCGAGGCCCGGGAGCGCGCGCCGCTCCAGCTTGAAGCGCCCCACCATCTCGGCGACGAAATGCTGGGCATCGGCCGCGGAGCCGCCGTTACCCATGACGAGGATCTTGTTACCCTCGCGGAAGGCGCCCACCAAAAGCAAGACGGCGCTCTCTATCTGGGGAGTAAGCTCCCTCTCAAGCGCCGTCATCACCTCGCAGTGGTTCCTCAGCTGTGCCTTTATCTCTTCCTTCATGAATCCTCCACAAATCATTGCAACATCGGCATCTGCAAATCCAGCGGTGTTTCTAGCTTTCTAAGCCCCGTCTCTCCCCTCGCCCTCCGGGAGAGGGGCGGGGGTGAGGGCGCCAATCGCGGCAGGAATGCCGCTCCTACAGGTGAAATCGCATCTGGACGTCCATCTGAGAGGGGCGGGGGTGAGGGCGCCGATTCGCGGCAGCAATGCCGCTCCTACAGGTTACCGCGGCCTTGGCAGCGCTCCCTGATCCGCTCCGTGAGGTCGGAAAAGGAAAGATAGCGGTCGCTCCATGGGAAGGGCAGGCCGTCCACAGCGGTGACCGGCACGATCCCCTTCTTGTCGGACACGATCTTGTCGAAGACGCGCCGTTTCATCCCGTCCCAGCCAAGGCGCGGCAAAGAGACCATCCTCACGTTCTCGTGCAGCGCGTCGAAACCGGCCTGCTGGGCCGCGCGGCTCAAGGCGCAGGGGAGAAGCAGCGTGTAGCTATCGCCCAGACGCGCCCCTTTCACGAGCCACTCAAGCTTCTGTCCCAGGAGGTCTACCTCCACCCCCTTGGGGACGTGCAGGATGTAATCTCCTCCGTTCCCCCAGCGCTCGCGGAACATGGTGATGGAGCGGTGCAGCGTCTCGCGCCGCCTCTGCTCCGAGCCGAACGGCGTCTCATCCTGCCAGCTCACCACGGGGGTGTGGACGTGGTAGGTGAGAAAGCCCTTGGCGCAGGCGCGACGGGTATAGTCCTTGAGGCACCACGCCCCGCCGTCCATCCCCTCGTCGAAGCCGCCGATCCCGCGGTACAGCTCCCTGGTGAGCACCATGGCGGCGAAGGAGCCGTGCTCGACCTCCGTCGCCGCGGCGCAGGGCGCCCCCGGTTCCAGGGACGGAAGCAGGATCCCGGCCTCCGGGTGCTGCCGGGCGAAGGCGAGGATCGGATCGAGCCACCCGGCGCTGACCACGGTCGTGTTGCGCACGAGGGCGAGGTACGGCGCCCGGGAACTCTCGAAACCGCGGTTGGCCGAACGGACGAAACCGATGTTGCTGTCGTCGCGCATCAACAGGGCACGATCGTCCAGGCCGTCCGCAAATTCCTGCAACAGCCTTTCGGTGTCGCGTTCGGAGCCGCAGTCGACCATGATGAAACGTGCACCCGGGGTGTGGCCGATCAGGTTCACCAGGCAGTTACGGGTCTCGTCGGGCCTGTTCCAGATGGGTATGATGACGTCTATGACAGCGTCGGTCATGGCAATCCCTCGGGATGACAAGGCAAGTTCTCGAACCGGCTAGGAGCTGACAGCGACGTTGCGCAGCAGGGCCAGTTCGTCCAGCACCTTTCCGGAGCCGAGGACGACGCAGGAAAGCGGGTCCTCCGCGGTCACCACGGGGAGGCCGGTTTCCTCGCGCAGGAGGACGTCGAGGTTCCTGAGCAGCGCGCCGCCACCCGCAAGGACGATACCCTTGTCGACCAGGTCGGCGGCGAGTTCGGGAGGGGTGCGCTCCAGGCAGTTGCGGACCGCATCGACGATGGCCGTGACCGGCTCGGAAAGCGCCTCGCGGATCTCGTTGGAGTCGATCTCGGTGGTCTTCGGGATGCCGGACACCAGGTCACGCCCCTTGACCTCCATGTGCAGCAGCTCGGTGCCGGGGTACGCCTCGCCGATCTCTATCTTGATCAGCTCCGCCATGCGGTCGCCGATGATCAGGTTGTACTTTCTCTTGATGTACTGGACGATCGCCTCGTCCATCTTGTCGCCGCCCACCCTGACGCTCTTGGTGTAGACGATGCCGGCAAGCGAGATGACGGCGACC
>DNJC01000002.1:0-53283 GCA_003490025.1 Geobacter sp.
TCCGGTTTTCGTCTGCGGTTACGGCTCGTCGTGCAGGATCTCTATCAGCCGTCGCACGAACGGGCTCACCACGGCGTAATGCACTTCCACGCCGTCGCGGGTCCCCTCTATGATCCCCTTGTTCTTCAAAAGCGCGAGGTGCTGGGAAACGGTCGCCTGCGGCAGCCCCAGGCACTCCCAGATGTGCTTGACGTTGCACTCCTGCGTGCAGAGCCCGGCAACTATCTTGAGCCGTATCGGGTGCCCCAAAACCTTCAGCATCTCGGCTTCCTTGTTATAACCCTTCGTCTTATCGAATGCCAACGTCGTACCTCCGCTCTTTGCTAAAGAATAATCTAAATATATGCATCCGGGTTGTCAACGTAAAAGGTTCAACGTCGACGGTAAATCCGCTCGCTGAAATGGCAGGCGGCCCGGTGTCCCGGTTCTTTTTCCAAAAGTTCCGGCCGCTCCTTGCTGCAGCGCTCCTGCGCGTAGGGGCAGCGGGTGTGAAAGGGGCAGCCGGAGGGGGGCGAAAGGGGCGAGGGGAGTTCCCCCCGGGCCATGACGCGCCGCTCCCGTTTCTTCGGGTCGATGCTCGGTATCGCGCTCAAGAGCGCCTCGGTGTACGGGTGCAGCGGCGCGGTCAGCACGTCGTCGCGCTTTCCCGACTCGACGATCCTCCCCAGGTACATGATCGCCACCCGGTCGCTCAGGTGCCTCAGCACGGAGAGGTCGTGGGTGATGAAGAGGAAGGAGAGACCCAGGTCCTTCTTCACGTCCTGCAGCAGGTTGATGATCTGGGCCTGGATCGAGAGGTCCAGTGCCGAGACCGGCTCGTCCGCGATGATCACCCTCGGCGAGACCGCCAGCGCCCGCGCTATCCCTATCCTCTGCCTCTGTCCCCCCGAGAACTCGTGCGGGAAGCGGCCGAGGTGGTCCGGCGAGAGCCCGACGCGCTGCAAAAGCGCCGCCACCATGTCGCGCCGCTGCGACGGGGTGCCGATCCTGTGGATGGCGAGCGGCTCGCCGACGATGTCCGCGACGCGCATCCTCGGGTTCAGGGAGGAGAACGGGTCCTGGAAGATCATCTGCACGTCTTTCCGGTACTGCGCCATCTCCTTGCGGTCCAGGGAGGAGAGTTCCCGCCCCTCGTAGCGGATCGACCCGGTCGTGGGCGGGGTGAGCCCGGTCAGAAGGCGCGCCACCGTCGACTTGCCGCAGCCGGACTCGCCGGCCAGGCCGAGCGTCTCACCGGGGTATAGTTCCAGGTCGACCCCGGCCACGGCGGTGAGAAGACGCTTCTCGCCCAGCAGCCCCCCCCGCACCGGGAACTGCTTCACCAGGTTCCTGGTCTCCAGGAGCGCCGTCATGGCGACTTCAGGCAGCGGACCAGGTGGCCCGGGCCTGCCTCGTGCATCTCGACGTCCTGGTGCGCGCAGCTCTCGTCGCCGACGGGGCAGCGCTCCCTGAAGGGGCAGCCGGCAAACTCGGAGGTCAGGAGCGGGACGCCTCCGGCGAAGGTGGCGAGCTTCTCCCCCGGTTTCCCCAGCTCGGGGAGCGAGGCGAGGAGCCCGCGCGTGTACGGGTGCAGCGGGTTGGCGAACAGCTCTTCGGTCGGCGCGCTCTCCACGATCTCCCCGGCGTACATGATGGCGGTCCGGTGGGCGCGCTCGGCCACGATCCCCAGGTTGTGGGTGATCAGGATGAGTCCCATCCCGTTCTCCGACTTGAGCCGGTCCAAAAGCTCGAGGATCTGGGCCTGGATCGTTACGTCGAGCGCCGTGGTCGGCTCGTCCGCGATGACCAGCTCCGGCCCGCAGGCGAGCGCCATGGCGATCATCACCCTCTGGCGCATCCCGCCGCTTAGCTGGTGCGGGTAGTCCTTGAGCCGCTCCCCGGGCGCCGGGATCCCCACCTGGGCCAGGATCTCGATGGCCGCGCGCNNCCCCTGATCTGCCGCATCTCCTCCTCGGTGAGGGAGAGGAGATCCTTCCCCTTGAAGAGGACCGACCCGGCGACGACCCGTCCCGGCGGCGGAACCAGCCTCATGACGGATGCGGCGGTGATGCTCTTGCCGCAGCCGGATTCCCCGACCAGCGCCAGGGTCTCGCCCGGTTCAACGGAGAGGTCGACCCCCCGGACGGCCTTGAGCACGCCGGTCTTCAGGCGGAATTCGGTATAGAGTCCTTTTATTTCCAAAAGCGGGGACAAAGTAGGCTCCTTTTGGCGGCCCGCGCCGGTCCGGCGCTCGGGCAAAGACCCATCTATACCATTTTCTCGCTCAAGGGGCAACGCAGGACTGGGGCACGCTCGGCCTGGAAGCGGCGGGGACCGCGTGCAGCACGGGGCATTCCTCGCGCTGCGGCAGGAAGTTCGGGGTCTTCAAGAGCTTGATGAAGATCGGCACCAGCGCCGGGTCGAACTGGGTGCCGGCGTTCTCGGCCAGTTCCTGGATCGCCACCTCGACCTTGAGCGCCTTCCGGTAGGGGCGGTCGGAGGTCATGGCGTCGAAGGAGTCGGCGATGGCGAGGATGCGCGACTCGAGCAGGAGTTCCTCTCCCGCCAGGCGGTTCGGGTAGCCGAGGCCGTCGTAGCGCTCGTGGTGCTGTCCTATGCAAAGGCGCACGTCGTGCAGAAACTCGATCGGCTCCAGGATCTTCATCCCGATGGTTGGGTGCAGCTGCAGCTCGGCCACGTCGTCCGGGGTGAGGAGCGCCTCCTTGTGCAAAAGCGAGAGGTCTATGCCGATCTTGCCGATGTCGTGCAGGATCGCCGCGCGCTCGATCACCTTGAGCCTGTTCTGCGGGAGTTCCAGCTTCCTCGCCAGCGCCAGGGAGAAGCGGGTGACCCTCTCCGAGTGGCCGCGCGTGTAGCTGTCGGAGGCCTCGATGGCGGAGACAAGCGCCTGTATGGTGTTCAGGTAGGTCTTCTGCTGCTCGTCGTAGAGCATCGCGTTCTTGATGGCGATGGAGGCCTGGGCGGCGATGGTGGAGAGGAGTTCCAGCTCCTCGTGGTTGTAGACGGTGTTGTTCAGCTTGTTGACCACGGTGAGGGTGCCGATGATCTCGTCCTTCACCATGAGCGGCGCGCAGATGAGCGTCTTTCTCTCGAAGCCGAGCGGGCTCACCATGTCGAACTCCGGCGTCTGGGTTATGTCGGCTATGAGGAGCGGCTTGCTGTTCTGGATCACCCAGCTGGAGACGCTGGAAGGTTTCATCGGGACCCGCATGGCGCTGACGTTCGGGTCGCGGTGGCCGGCCAGGTTGATGACCTTCAGCTCGCCGTGGTCGGCGTCGTAGAGGATGATGTAGCCGACCTGGGCCTGCAGCGTGTCCATGGTGGTCTTCACCACCAGCTGGTAAAGGTCCTCCACCTCGATGGTGGAGTTGATGGCGAGTCCGAGCCGGTACAGGGTGGAGAGCTTCGCCACCGCCTTCTCCAGGTTGGTGTTCTTGTCCTCCAGCTCCCCGGCCAGGTCGGCGATCTTGTAGTTCGCCTCCTCGATCTCCTCGATCCGCTCCTCGAGCGTGATGTTGAGGTTCTCGATCTCCCGGATCTGCTCCTCGAGCCTGCCGTTCATCAGGTGGGTCTCGCGGTGGAAGGCGAGCTTCTCCTGGGCGCGCGCCAGTTCGCGCTCGTGCGACACGGTGGAATTCATCAGGTCGGCGACCCGCCTCACCATCTGGTTGAAGCTCTTGGCGAGGCTCTGCATCTCGTTGGAGGTGGTCAGGGTGATCTCGTCCTGGAATTCCCCCTGTTCCACATGCTCCATGTACCGGGTCAGCTGGCGGATCGGTTTCTCGACGTACAGCACCAGGAATATATAGATGGTGGTGAAGATCAAAAGGACCAGCAAGAGGCTCGANNGGCCGCGGGGTGGCACTTGTAGCACTGGGGGGCGTTGAAGATCCGGGCGTAGGAGATGAAGACCCCTTCCTGGGGGAGGAGGCTCAGGTTCCTGGTGGGAAGCTGCTGCTGCCCGAGTTCGGGGATCTTGTTCCCTATCTCGTCGCGGTCCGCCGAGTTGAGGATCTTCCCCTGGGAGTCGACGATCCGGATCGATTTCACGAATTCGCGGGATTTGATCCGGTCGAAGATGCTGCTGACCTCGTCGGAGCGCCCCGAGAGCATGGCGTTGGAGATGCTGCTCTTGATGGTCTCGATGAGGACGGAGGTGTTGCGGTTGGCGATTTCGTGCAGCATTTCCTTCTGCTGACGGAAATTGAGGTAGGCCACCGAAGATATGATCAATACCAGTATCAGTGTTACCAGTACTAGAATCTTAATTTTTAAGGAGTTACACATAGTGTCCTTGCTGCGTGCCGCGGATCGCGCCAAATAACCAAGCGTACCTGCGATATAGCTTAATTCGCGTCATCTGGCAACAGTTATTTGGCGACCCGAGGCATGGGGTGCCGGGCAATTACACCGGTGAGTTCGCCACTTTACCGCGAAACGGGGTACCCCGGGGGGCGGATGCCACCGGCGGAGACCCTGTTTTAATGAGAGAGTGAAGCAAATCACTTGCCAACAGCGAGGCCTGCCGGCTTTGTTAGAACGATAAAATTATTGACTTTCTGGGGTGTTCCATGGTTTATATCTAAGGCTTTTAAGGGACGTGTCAACACGATGTGTATACGGAATAGATGAACTTCTTCAGGACTTTAATCATAATGGTCGTCTGCCTGGCCGCCGCCGGGAGCGTCGCGGCGATGCGCCCCGAGACGGTCAGGGTCGCCATCCTCAAGGGGAACGACACGGTCAGGCTCGACGGCACCGGGATACTCCTGACCGACGGCAGGGGAATGCCGCTCAAGGTGGATATGCCCCTCGAGGTGAAACGGACCAGGGACGGCCTCTCGGTGAACGGCAGGAGCGTCGACGGCGTGGTCGCCTCCGCCCCGGTCCGCGTCACCGTCAACGGCAAGGGGTACCGCGCCCTGGTCGAGGTTAGCGCCGCCGACAAGGGGCTTTTGGTGGTGAACGAGCTGCCGCTCGAGGAGTACCTGATCGGCCTGATCAACTGCGAGATCTCCTCGGCCTGGCCGATGGAAGCGGTGAAGGCGCAGGCGGTGATCGCCCGCTCCTACGCGGTGTACCAGATGCAGGCCCGCCGCGGCGCCCCGTACCAGCTCGAGTCGAGCGTCATGGACCAGGTTTACGAGGGGTCGGACGTCGAGGACAGCCGCGCCGCCCGCGGCGTGCAGGAAACCGCCGGCGAGGTGCTCACCTTCGACGGCAGGACCATCCAGGCCTTCTACCACTCGAACTGCGCCGGCCACACCGAATCCTCGAAGAACGTCTGGGGGACCCAGGTCTCCTACCTGCAGGGGGTTCCCTGCCGCTACTGCGAGGAGGAGAACCCTATCAAGTGGGAGCTGAACCTCCCGCTCAAGAAGGTCGAGACGCAGCTGCGCGCCGCCGGGGGCCAGGTCTCCGGCATCAGGGACGTCAAGGTCCGCGGCAGGAACGAGAGCGGCCGCGTGCAGGAGGTCGTGGTCGAATCCGCCAGAGGGCGGGCGACGGTCCCCGGGGTCGCCTTCAGGAAGGCGCTCGGCTACGGCGTGGTGAAGAGCACCAACTTCGAGCTGCGCGTCTCCGGCGACGACCTGCTGGTCTCGGGAAGCGGGAGCGGGCACGGGGTCGGCCTGTGCCAGTGGGGCGCCAAGGGGCGCGCCAACGAGGGTTTCGACTACAGGGAGATTCTTTCCTACTACTATCCCGGCGTAAAGCTCTCCGGCGGATACGGTCGGTAGCCATGCGCCTTTCCGATTTCGATTACGACCTGCCCCCGGAGCTGATNNCTGACCGTGGCGGGTATCGCCTCGCAGTTTCGTCCGGGCGACCTCCTGGTCCTGAACGACACCCGCGTCATCCCGGCGCGCCTGAACGGTCAGAAGGAGAGCGGCGGTGCGGTCGAGGTCTTCCTGGTACGCAGGGCGCCCGGGGACGACGAGCGCTGGCGCTGCCTGGTCAAGGCCTCGAAGGCGAAGCCGGGCACCACGGTTCTCCTCCCCGAGGGGGTGGTCGCCACCCTGCTGGGGCGCGAAGAAGGCGAGTGGATGGTCTCTTTCGAGGGGAGCGACGATTTCATGGCATGGCTGGAGCGGGCCGGGAGCATGCCGCTTCCCCCCTACATCAAGCGGCCCGCCGAAGGGGAGGACCAGGAGCGCTACCAGACCGTTTTCGCGCGCGAGAAGGGGGCGGTCGCCGCACCCACCGCGGGGCTCCACTTCACCTCCGAGATCCTGGACGAGATCAGGGGGCGCGGCGTCGAGATCGCGCCGGTCACGCTGCACGTGGGGCTCGGCACCTTCATGCCGGTCCGGGTCGAGGATCTTTCCGAGCACACCATGCACCGGGAGCTGTACCGGATCCCGGTGGCGACGGCGGAGGCGATCCGGCGCACCAAGGCGAACGGGGGGAGGGTGATCGCCCTCGGCACCACCTCCATGCGGGCGCTGGAACACGCGGCTTCTACCGGGGAACTGGAGGCGGGGGAGCGGGAGGCGGATATTTTTATCCTGCCCGGATACCGGTTTAAGGTGGTTGATGCGCTGATAACGAATTTTCATCTCCCCAAGTCCACCCTGTTTATGCTAGTGTGCGCTTTTGCCGGCAAGGAAAAGATGCTGCACGCGTACGAGGAGGCGGTTCGGCGCCGCTTCAGGTTCTTCAGTTACGGCGACGCGATGTTCGTAAGCTGACGGGCGGACGTAGTCGGGACGACATCCTGTAGGAGCGGCATTCCTGCCGCGATTACCGGCGGCTGATCGCGGCAGGAATGCCGCTCCTACGGTGAGCGCGCCACGCACCAATAGAAATAAGATTCATGGAAACGGGATATTTTTGTCTGCTATCAAGTTTGAACTCATAAAGAAGGACCCGGGCTCCGCTGCCCGCTTAGGCTCTCTGACAACCACGCACGGCAGGATCGAAACGCCGATTTTCATGCCGGTCGGCACGCAGGCGACGGTGAAGGCGATGACCCCCGAGGAACTGGTGGAGGTTGGCTCCCAGATCATCCTCGCCAACACCTACCATCTCTACCTGCGCCCCGGACATGAGCTGATCGCGCGCCTGGGTGGGCTGCACCGCTTCATGCACTGGGACCGCCCCATGCTGACGGACAGCGGCGGCTTCCAGGTCTTCTCCCTCGGAGAACTCAGGAAGATCTCCGAGGAAGGGGTCAACTTCCGCTCCCACATCGACGGCTCCAGGCACTTCATCTCCCCGGAGGTCTCCATCGCGATCCAGGAGGCGCTCGGCGCCGACATCGCCATGTGCTTCGACGAATGCCCTCCCTACCCGGCAGAACAGTCCTACGTGAAAAAGTCGCTGGAGCTGACCACCCGCTGGGCCAGGCGCTGCAAGGAGGCGCACAGCCGCCCGGACCAGGCGCTCTTCGGCATCGTGCAGGGGGGGATGCACCCGGACCTGCGGCGCGAGAGCGCGAAGCAGATCATCGACATCGGCTTCGACGGCTACGCCCTGGGAGGCCTGTCGGTCGGCGAGGAGAAGGAGATCATGCACCAGATGATGCACGAGTGCACCGACATCCTCCCGGAGGATTCGCCCCGATACATCATGGGGATCGGGGCGCCGGAGGATCTCATCGAGGGGATCAACGCCGGTTTCGACATGTTCGACTGCGTCATGCCGACCAGGAACGCGAGAAACGGGGCGCTTTTCACCAGCTTCGGCAGGATCAACATCAAGGCCGCGATTTTCGAGGAGGACCAGTCCCCCGTCGATCCGGAGTGCGGCTGCTACGTCTGCAGGAACTACAGCCGGGCCTATCTCAGGCACCTGTACCGGAGCCAGGAGATACTCGCCTCCAGGCTGAACAGCTGGCACAACCTGCAGTACTACCTGGACCTGATGGGGAAGGCTAGAAGCGCCATCGACAAGGGCGAGTTCGCCGGCTTCAGGCGGGAGTTCTACGCCAAAAGAAACCTCTCCCCCTCCCTTTAACCGGGCTGCGCGCCGAAGCGCTGCGGCAGGCAAGCGGCAGGGGGCTGGGGGGGATTGATAGGACCGATCGGACATCGGACGAATCGCATTATAAATACTGGAGGTAACACAATGGCAAGTTTGGCTTACGCCGCCGATGCAGCCGGATCCGCTGGAGGGATGATGACGCAGTTTCAGGGTCTGATACCGCTCGTTTTCATGTTCGCCATTTTCTACTTCCTGCTGATCAGGCCGCAGCAGAAGAAGGCGAAAGAGCACAAGGCGCTTTTGGAGGCGCTCAAGAAAGGGGACCAGGTAGTGACCGCCGGCGGCATGCACGGCAAGGTGACCGCCCTCGACGACCAGGTAGTCACCCTGGAGATCGCCCCCGGAGTAAATGTAAAGATCAACAAGGGGTATATCGCCACTATCAAGCAGGACTAATGCATTGATTTGAATTTTTCCGAAAGGAGCTTTTCCCATGAACAAGGGTTATACCTGGCGCATCTCCCTGATTCTCGTTTTCATCATCGGCTCGTTCGTCTACCTGACGCCGACGCTGGTGGACACGCTCCCCTCCTGGTGGAGCGGTCTGCTCCCCAAGGACAAGATCCACCTGGGTCTCGACCTGCAGGGGGGAACCCATCTCGTTATGGAGGTGGAGACCCAGAAGGCGGTAGAGGGGTCCCTCGACCTGATCGCCACCGACCTTGAGGATTCCCTCACCTCCCAGAACCTCCGCTTCAAGAGGATCGGCAAGGTCGGCTCGGACAAGGTGCAGCTCACCCTGTACGACCGCGGCTCCGCAGACACGGCGCAGAAGCTGGTGAAGAAGAAGTACCCGGACCTCGAGATCCTTCCGGTCTTCGACGAGGGCGGCTTCGTCAACATGCAGCTCCGCATCAACGAGAAAGAGGCCCAGGTGAGGAAGGACCGCGCCGTGGCCCAGGCCCTGGAGACCATCAGGAACAGGATCGACCAGTTCGGCGTCTCCGAGCCGGTGATCCAGCGCGAGGGGATCAACAACATCGTGGTGCAGCTCCCCGGCATCAAGGACCCCAAGCGCGCCATCGACCTGATCGGGAAGACGGCGAGGCTCGAGTTCAAGCTGGTGGACGAGAACGTGAACGCCGCCACGGCGACCGCCTCCTCGCTCCCCGAGGATGACGAGCTCCTCTTCGAGAAGAAGACCGATCCCGCCACCGGCGCCGTCTCCGAGATCCCGCTCGTGGTGAAGAAGAAGGCGATGATCACCGGCGACCTCCTGACCGACGCCCAGATCAGGATCGACTCCCAGTACAACCAGCCGTACGTCGCCATCGAGTTCAACTCGACCGGCGCGCGCCTCTTCGACCAGGTGACCGCCGCCAACGTCGGCAAGCGCTTCGCCATCGTCCTGGACAGCAACATCTACTCCGCACCGGTCATCCGTGAGAGGATCTCCGGCGGCAGCGCCCAGATCTCCGGCTCCTTCACCGAGAAGGACGCCGCCGACCTCGCCATCGTCCTGCGCGCCGGTTCGCTTCCCGCGCCGGTCAAGATCCTGCAGAACGTCACCGTCGGCCCGTCCCTCGGCAAGGATTCCATCCAGAAGGGGCTCACCGCCGGTCTGATCGGCGTCGCCCTGGTCGTCATCTTCATGGGGATCTACTACAAGCTCTCCGGGATGGTCGCCAACCTCGGCATGGTGCTGAACATCCTCTACCTGATGGGCGCGCTCTCCGCCCTGGGCGCCACGCTGACGCTCCCCGGCATCGCCGCCATCGTGCTCCTGGTCGGTATGTCCGTCGACTCCAACGTCCTCATCTTCGAGAGGATCCGGGAGGAGCTCAAGCTGGGCAAGACGCCGCACGCGGCGCTCGACGCCGGCTACGACAAGGCGTTTCTCACCATCATGGACTCGCACGTGACCGCCCTGATCACCGCGGCAGTGCTGTTCCAGTTCGGCACCGGCCCGGTCAAGGGATTCGCCGTCTCCCTGAGCCTCGGTATCATCATCAACCTTTTCACGTCGCTTCTGGCCACGAAGGTGCTCTTTGACGCCTTCCTTGACCGCGTCCACGTGAAGAGACTCAGCATATAAGGGGGGGGACCAATGGAACTGTTAGGCAAAACCAACATAGATTTCATAGGGATGAGGAAAATCTCCTTCATCATCTCGGGCATTCTCAGCATCATCGGCATCCTGGGCATCATCGCCATCGGGCGCGGCACCGCCAACATGGGTATCGACTTCTCCGGCGGCACCGCGATGCAGATCAGGTTCGCCCAGCCGATAACCACCCAGGTCGTGCGCGACGCCCTCTCCAAAGGGGGGGTGAAGGAGGTCGAACTCCAGGAGATCACCGGCGGCAAGCAGATCCTGCTGAAGATGCACAAGGCCTCCGGCAAGACCGCCGACAACGTGCAGGAGATCCTGAAGCAGGGGGTCGCGGGTAATCCCTTCACCGTGGAGAGTTCCACCGAGATCGGCCCCTCCATCGGCGAGAAGCTGAAGAAGGACACCCTGATAGCCGTCGCCCTCTCCCTTCTGGGGATCATCATCTACATCGCCTGGCGCTTCGACTTCAAGTTCGGCGTCGGCGCGGTCGTGGCCACCATGCACGACGTCCTGGCCATCATCGCCGTCTTCTACGTGATGCACAAGGAGGTGAACATCCTCCTGATCACCGCCGTGCTCACCATCGCCGGCTACTCGCTGACCGATACCGTCGTCGTCTTCGACCGTATCCGCGAGAACATGCACAAGAGCCTCAAGGACCCGATGATCACCATCTTCAACAGGAGCATCAACGAGGTTCTTTCCCGTACCATCATCACCTCCGTCACTACCTTCCTGGCCGCCAGCTCGCTTCTCTTCTTCGGCGGCGAGGTGATCCACGACTTCGCGTTCGCGCTGGTGGTGGGGGTCGTGGTGGCAACCTATTCATCCGTATTCGTAGCGAGCCCGATCGTGGCGATCTGGGAAAAGTCCCCGGTCGAAGCTCCGAAGGCCGCTTAAGGAGGATCTGTGAGCAAGGAGAACGTACTTACCCTGGTGGTGGCAGCACTCGTTGGGCTTCTGGGGGGATACCTGATCTTCAGCATCGCCAACAAGGACAAGCAGGTGCCTGTGGCCGTCTCCGTGCCCCAGGGCGCCGGTTCGCCCACCGACTACCAGCGGCGCATCGTCGAGGCGGAGAAAATCGTCGTTCAGGATCCGAATAACCTCCAGGCGTGGATTCAGCTTGCCAACGACTACTTCGACACCGACCAGCCGCAGAAGGCTGTCAACGCATACTCCAAGGTGCTCGAGCTTGACCCGAAGAACGTCAACGCCATGACCGACCAGGGGATCATGTACCGCAGGATCGGTTGGTACGACAAGGCGATCGCCAACTTCGAGAAGGCGCAGACCATCGACCCCAAGCACCTGCAGAGCCTCTACAACCTGGGGGTGGTGTACATGGTGGACCTGAAGCAGCCCGCCAAGGCGCGCGAGATCTGGACCAAGTACCTGCAGTTCGACTCCACCAGCCCGACGGCCCAGCAGATCAAGAACGACATGGCGGCCATGCCGGCCAACATGGGGAAATAGGGCAGTAACCCGTTCCACAAGAAGAAAAGAAAACCCGCTCCGGCGGGTTTTCTTTTGGGGCGAATAATCATTCGCCCCTACGCGGCGCATCGAATAATCATTCGCCCCTGCCGGCACATTAAATTCGCCGCCCCTGGGCGCTTATGCTATCATTTACCACTTTGAGGCCGGCTTGCCGCGCCTTCCCACTTCACCGACCGGAGCAGGGATGCAACCTATCACACACAGAAGCTGGCGCGTCCGGGAAGGGGACGCGGACGCGGTCGAGAGCCTGGCCTCATCCGGCGTACCTCAGCTCCTGGCGCGGCTTCTTGCCAACCGCGGCGTCACCGCGGCAGATGACGCCCGCTCGTACCTCACCCCGGTCCTCGCAGGTCTGCACGACCCCATGCTCATGAAGGGGATGGCCCAGGCGGTGGAGAGGCTCTCCCTGGCGCTCTCCCGCGGCGAGCGGGTCTGCGTCCACGGCGACTACGACGTCGACGGCGTCACCTCGTCGGCGCTTCTCGTCGGCTTCTTCCGTGCCGTCGGCATCGACTGCTGCCACTACATCCCCAAGCGTCTCACCGAGGGTTACGGGCTCTCAGCGCAGGGTGTCGCCGCCGCCGCCCTGGCCGGGGCCCGCGTCCTCGTCACCGTCGACTGCGGCATCACCGCCGTTGCCGAGGCCCTTCTCTGCCGCGAGGCGGGCATAGACCTCATCGTCACCGATCACCATTCCCCGGCGGATGAACTCCCCGACGCCTGCGCCGTCATCGACCCGCTGCAGCCCGGCTGCGAGTTTCCCTTCAAGTCGCTGGCCGGCGTCGGCGTCGCCTTCCACCTGGTTATCGCCCTGCGGGCGCGGCTGCGCTCCGAGGGGCGCTTCAGCGGCGGCGAGCCCGACATCAGGGATTACCTCGACCTGGTCGCGCTGGGGACCATCGCCGACGTGGTGCCGCTTCTCGGCGCGAACCGCGTCCTGGTGAGCTACGGCCTGAAGCAGATCACGGCCGGCGCGAGGGTAGGGGTGCAGGCCCTGAAAACGGTCGCGGGGGTCTCCGGCGAGGTCAGCTGCGGCGCGGTCGGTTTCCGGCTGGCCCCCCGCATCAACGCGGCAGGACGCCTCGAGGACGCGGCGCTCGGACTCGAACTCCTGCTGACCTGCGACCCGGAGAGGGCCAGGTGCATAGCGGCCGAGCTGGACGCGAGCAACCAGGAGCGCCAGTCGCTCGAGCGCGCGACGCTCGAGGAGGCCCGCGTCATGCTGGAGCAGGGGGCCTGCAGGGGGCGAAAGAGCATCGTGCTCGGTTCCCCCGAGTGGCACCCCGGCGTGATCGGCATCGTCGCCTCCCGCATCGCGGAGCTGTTTCACCGCCCGGTGATCCTGTTCGCCATCGAGGGGGGGACCGGCAGGGGGTCGGGGCGGAGCATCTCGCGCTTCCACCTTTTGGACGCCATCCGCGGCTGCGCCGACCATCTGCTTCGCTTCGGCGGCCACAGCCACGCGGCCGGGCTCTCCATAGCCGAGGAGGAACTCGAGTCCTTCGCGCTCCGTTTCGACGAGGAGGCGGCGTCCTCCCTTGACGCCGACGCCCTGATCCCCACGCTTCCCTACGATCTGGATCTTTCCCCCCGGGAGATCGACCTCCCCCTGGTCGAGCAACTGGAACGGATGAAGCCGTTCGGCATGGGGAACCCGGAGCCTGTCTTTCTTCTGAGCGGCGCGAAGGTCGATGACTGCCGCGTCCTGAAGGGGGGGCATCTGAAGCTGAAGCTCTCCTGCGGCGGGAGGAGCTTCGACGCCATCGGTTTCGGCCTGGCGGAAAAGGGGGTGCCGGCAGGAGGCGTCGATGTGCTCTTTTCGCCCTCGGTGAATACCTGGAACGGCAGGAGTTCGCTGCAGCTCACCGTCAAGGACCTGCGCGGGGAGGGGACGTGCTGAGGACGGAGCGCTTCAAGAAGGCGGACCGCGTCATCACCATCGGATTCTGGGCCAACGCCCTGCTCATGACCATGAAGCTTGCCGCCGGGCATTTCGGCCGGTCCGGGGCCGTCTTCGCGGACGGGATGGAGAGCGCCTGCGATTTCGTCGCCATCGGGCTTACCATCGTGGCCCTCAAGGTCGGCCGCAAGCCGTTCGACGAGGACCACCCCTACGGCCACGGCAAGGTGGAGAGCCTCTCCGCCATCCTGGTCTCCCTCGTCATCGGCGCCACCGGGGCCTGGGTCCTCTACGGGGCGGTCACCACCGTGGCCCGGGAGAATTACCAGACCCCCGCGCTGGTCGCCGTTTTGGCCGCCGCGACCACCATAGTCGTCAAGGAATGGCTCTACCGCTATTCCATCGGGGTCGGCGGCGTCCTCGGCAGCCCGGCTCTGCTTGCCATCGCCAAGGACCACCGAAAGGACGCGGTCACCTCCATCGCCACCCTGGTCGGCGTCGCCGGGGCCTATTTCGGTTTCGGGATCATGGACCCGATCGCCGCCGGGCTCACCTCCTTTTTCATCTTCCACATCGGCTACCAGACCTTCCGCTCCTCCGCCCACGAGTTGATGGACGGACAGCCCGAGCAGGAACTCCTGGACGCGATCTCCAGACTGGCTGAAACGGTCGAGGGGGTGGACGCCGTCCACGAGATACGCGCGCGGCACTCCGGGCAGTACCTCATCGTCGACCTGAAACTGGACATGCATCCCGAAATGACGGTGAAGCGCTCGCACGACATCGCCACGGAGGTGAAGAAAAGGATCTTCGAACATTTCAACAACGTGGGCGACGTCATGATCCACATAAACCCCTCCCACGAAGAACATGAGGATCTGAACCGGCTTTGAGTCACGTCAATCCGCACATCTCTCTTGACACGGAGTCGGCTTAGGTAGTATTAGGATCAGTCGACTGTAGTGAATACATGATATTTCGGGAGGAGAGATGAAGAAAAATGTTGTTTCGGCGCTGGCCAGAACCAGTCGCCTGTCGCTGTTGCTGGCGTTGTTGATCTTTACAGCTTCCACGGCATTTGCCGCGAAACTGGCGACCGTTGACATCCCGGTACAGGCCGACCTCTACGCGGTCGCGCCGGTCCCGCTTTCCCCCACCCAGTGCGCCCAGTGCCACACCGGCGTGTTCGGCAGCCTCAAGGATGCAGGCGGGAAGCACCGCTTCGACTGCCAGCAGTGCCACAAGGTGATCCACTCGTACAACCCGAAGAAGGCGAACTACGACGAGGTCATGCCCAAGTGCGCCTCCTGCCACACCGATGTGCACGGCCCGGCCAACAAGGACTGCTCGACCTGCCACACCAACCCGCATACCCCGCGCAAGGTGGCGATGTCGCCGAGGCTCGCCGGCACCTGCGCCACCTGCCACACCGGCCCCAAGGCGGAACTCACGCAGTTCCCGAGCAAGCACACCCAGGTCGCCTGCGACAGATGCCACACCTCGCACGGCTTCAAGCCTTCCTGCTTCAAGTGCCACACGCCGCACTTCAAGGACCAGCTGGCCGACAGCTGCACCAAGTGCCACTCCGTGCACAAGCCGAAGCAGGTGACCTACGCCGCCGGCGACTGGACCGCCACCTGCGCCTCCTGCCACGGCAAGGTCTACGCGAAGCTGAAGGCGACCCCCAGCCGCCACTCCAAGGTGAGCTGCACCACCTGCCACAAATCGAAGCACGGCTACATCCCGCAGTGCACCGAGTGCCACAAGGCGCCGCATCCGAAGTCGATCCTCGATCGCTTCCCGAAATGCCTCGCCTGCCACCTCGACGTGCACGACCTGCCGAAGATGAAGTAGGACAGCCCCTGATAGCAGAGCAGACTATGAGAACCCCGCTTTTTCGAAAGCGGGGTTTTTTTTGGTCATAGAAGACCTCATAAGGCAAAAATACTTTCATTACTAAAAACTTTTACGTTATAATCTGCGCCATTTCTGATACCAAGCCAATCTGCCGCTATCGGTGCCTACCCCCCAACCACCTCTGAGCCCACCGTCTATGGCAGTGGGTATTTTTGTTTCTATGAAAGTGTTCGTTGTTTAAATAGGAGGCATGACAATGGAAAGGACGATGGTGGCGCTTTGTGCGATTTTTGCGGCTCTCATACTGGTTGTCCCGGCAGCGGCGGATGCAGGCGCCATAGACCTGCCGCGGACCGGTCAGCAGACGTGTTACGACAGCGCCGGCAAGGCAATAGCTTGCGCCGGCACCGGGCAGGACGGGGATCTGCGAGCCGGCAACCCGTGGCCGGTACCCCGCTTCACCGACAATAACGACGGCACCGCCACAGACAACCTGACAGGGCTGATCTGGCTCAAAAATGCCAATTGTTTCGGGGAGAAAACGCTGACCGAAGCCCTGACCGCCGCATCGACACTGGGCAGCGGCGCCTGCGGGCTGTCGGATGGCTCCGTAGCGGGAGATTGGAGGGTGCCCAACATAAACGAGCTTCGCAGCTTGATCGATTATTCCAGAAAGGACATCGCGCTTCCCAGTGGCCATCCTTTCTACAATATAGCCGACGGTATCTACCGCTCTTCCACTGATGCCGCCGACGCTACCTTCAATCTGCACGTAACTTTCAAGACGATTTTTTATGGATGGGCCGCTGGGCAGATCAGTAGTGGATACGGTAACTATAATGGCAAAAAAACGATTGCACAATCCAGCACAATTTTGCCAGTGCGCAATGCAAGGTGAGAAGGTAAATCTCTTCTACACTCAGGCCTTTCACAGGTGAGGTTTTGGAATAAAAATGATCTTATCTCCATCTAAGTTATTGGTGCTGCTTGTGCTGGCCTTTTCCCCTGCGTTTGCCGAAGGAGCAGGGGTAATCGCTCTACCTGCCACTGGACAGCCTGGCTCCACCGGCACCTCATGGCCCGCTCCGCGCGTCACTGCCGCAGGGAGCACCCTAAGCGACAACCTTACGGGCCTTACCTGGTCCGTCTCCGCGAACCTGATGTTGACCAGAGATGCTGCCTTCGATACCGAGGGAGCCGCCATCGACGGTTTGGTGACCTGGGACAAGGCAATAGCCTACATAAAGAAGCTCAACGCTGAAAGCTATCTCGGCTTCAACGACTGGCGTCTTCCCAACGTCAACGAGCTTGCCAGCCTCTACGATTACTCGAAATCCAATCCTGCGACCGCTCTCGCGTTTTCCGATTTGAGCTACGCCCCCTACTGGACAGCCACCACGTACGCGAACGATCCCTCCCAGAGCTGGGCGGTCGACCTGCAGTCGGCAGCTGTCGGTATCTGCCCGAAAAGCACCTTTCTGCCGGTTCTCCCCGTTCGCGGAGGCTTTACAACGCCGACGGGAGCCTCGGATACCTCCCCCCCCTCAATCCTCGCCTTTCGCTTGCCCGCTACTGCCCAATCGCGCAGGATCGACCTCCTCGAAATGGTCGCAATCGACGACGTGGCGGTCACGAGGATTGCCCTGAGCGAAAATCCCTCTCCTCCCTCGGCTACATCTTCTGATTGGGGACTCGACACGAGCTACACCTTTGCGGCAGCAGGAACCAGGACCCTTTACGCCTGGGCCAGGGATGCTGCCGGCAACATTTCCGCACCCGCTCAAGCCACCATGACCGTCGCCGCAGACGTGGTGCCGCCGGACTATTCCCCTTCCGTGAAACTGCCGCAAACGGGGCAGTCGCTGTCATCGGCCACCGGGGATGATGGCAGTCTGATGAAGGGGGAACCCTGGCCGGCACCGAGATACACCGCCGTAGGGCCATCGGCGGTTTTTGACCAGTTGACCCGGCTGACGTGGGCTCAGGAAGCAAACCTCATGGCGGCTCGTGATCCTTCTTTCGATGTCGATGGCGTTGCGGATGACGGCCTGGTGACCTGGCAGAAGGCCCTGGACTATCTGAAAAAGCTCAACACCGAGAAGTATCTCGGCTACAGCGACTGGCGACTGCCTAACGTAAACGAACTCGCCTCCCTTGTCCCCCATGACGTCAGCCATGTTCTGCCCTTCAGCTACCTGGGCAGCAGCTACTGGACTTCGAGCAGTTACGCGTCGGATCCGAGGTCGAGCTGGATCGTCAACATGCAAAATGGGGAGATAAGCATCTCCGATAAATCGTCCGGCAACTACCTCGTTTTCCCGGTCAGGGGAGGCATAACCAGGTCGGCGTCGACACCGGACGTTTCATCCCCTGCCATCCTGCATCTGACACTGCCCGAGACGTGGGAGAGCAAGACTGTACCGGTACTCGAGCTGACGTCGAACGATGATGTGGGGGTGAGTGCTTACTGTTTCAGTGAAAACCCGGAAGCCCCGACAGCCGCCGGCGCCGGGTGGAAGACTTCCTACGACTATTCCTTTGCAGCCTTCTATACCTTTGCAGGAACCGGGTCCCGGACTCTGTACGTTTGGGCGAAGGACGCAGCAGGGAACGTGTCGCAGGGGAGGAGTGCGATAGTCACCATCCCGGCCAACGTTGACCAGTACGCCGGCTTTGCGCCTTCGATAAGCCTTGCTGTTACCGGACAGGCAGGTTCTTCGCTCGCCGGGGATGACGGGAACCTGCAGCAGGGAGCCGCATGGCCCACCCTGCGCTTCACCACGGTCGGCAACTCGCTGATATCGGACAACTTGACGAAACTGATGTGGGTGCGGTCGGGGAACGTGATGTCTGTGCAACATCCCTCGGTGGATATCGACGGAACTGCAGGAGACGGGCTTGTAACGTGGCAGCACGCCCTTGATTATGTGAAAAAGCTCAACGCGGAAAGCTTTCTGGGCTACAGCGACTGGCGCCTTCCCAACCTGACGGAGCTGTCCAGCCTCTTCACTTACGACAGCGGCGATGCTCGCCCCTTCTCCGATCTGGACACCACCTACTGGACCTCGACCAGTTACGCGTCCGATGCGACGCAGGCCTGGACAGCAAGCATGTTCACTGCGACCACGGGGGTAGTGGCGAAAAGCGATTACCTCCCGGTGCTGCCGGTGCGAGGGGGAAGCACCGTATTCAAGGGAAGCGACACTTTCCAGCCGCAGATACTCTCGTTTTCCCTGCCCGCTGCATGGAACAGCCTGGTCGCACCTTTGCTCTCCCTCACCGTGAACGACAACATCGCCGTGACAGGTTACTACCTCTCTGAAAGCGACACCGCTCCGACGGCGCTTGATCCCGGGTGGCAGGAGGCGAGGCCCTCGAAATATTCCTTCGCGACTGCCGGCAGCAAGACGGTTTACCTATGGGTGAAAGATGCGGCGGGGAACGTCTCGACTCCTCGCAGCGCCGCAACTGCCGTATCGGCTCCGACCTCGACCGGCACTCAGAAGGTCATGCAGCAGACTGGCCAGACCTCCTGCTACGATAGCGGCGGTGCCGTCTTGTCATCGTGCGACGACACCGGGCAGGACGGCATGGAGCAGGCAGGCGCCCTGCCGCCGGTGAACCGCTTCGCCAAGGCCATCGGCTACATGACCGACACCTTGACCGGACTCGTGTGGGTGCGGGACGGCAACCTGGTGAAGACCCTCAACCCCTCCATGGATACCGACGGTACCCCCGGCGACGGGGCCATGACCTGGGAACGCGCCCTCGAGTTCGTGGCCTACCTGAACCAACTGAAGTACCGCGGGCAGAGCGACTGGAGGCTTCCCAACATCAACGACCTGAGGACCCTGGCCGACTATTCGAAAGGGGGAGGGCTGCGTACCGCTCTCGAGGTTGCCGGTATTACCACCGGGCTCGTGGCCGGGCAGTACTGGTCATCGACAAGTTACGCCCTGGAGTGGAACTCTGCCTGGACCTTCTCCATGTCAGAAGGCGCGGTGACCCCCGCAGCCAAAGGAAACAACCTGTATGCCATGGCGGTGCGCGGGGGAGGGGGAAGTACCTCCTTCACCTACACGGACACCGACCAGGTAACCTGCTCCGATGGGGCTGGACAGACGGTCGCCTGCGACGGGAGCGGGCAGGACGGGGCAATCCGCAGCGGCCAGCAGCACCCGTCTCCCCGTTACGATATATCGCAGCGAGTTGTGGCCACGGACCTTCTTACCGGTCTTGTGTGGTCCCGAGAGGCGAACCCGGTCAGCAAGCTTGACCCGGCGTTCGACCAGGACGGAACCGCCGGGGATGGCGGGGTGACCTGGCAGCACGCACTGGAATTCGTCCGCCTCATGAACCTGCAAGGCTATCTCGGCTACAGCGACTGGCGGCTTCCCAACGTCAACGAGCTTGCCTCGATCGGTTCCCATGAGAACGCCCGTCTGAGCGACTGGCTGACGGCACGGGCCTTCGGTTACGTCGAGCCGGAAACCTTCTGGTCCTCCACGAGCTACGACGGGAGCCAGGCCTGGGTAATGGAGCTAGGCACCGGCAGCATCGTCTACAACTCCAAGTCGAACCACTACAGGTTGCTCCTGGTCCGCGGGGGGGGAGGCAAGTCGGCGGCCTCACTGGCGGTGTACCGTTCCGGCAGCGGCAACGGCAGCGTCTCGGGCGATGGCGGCCTGATCAACTGTGGCGGAGACTGCTTCGAATCCTACCCTTCGCTGGGGGGGAGCGTGACTTTGACCGCCACTGCGGCGCCGGGTTCGGTGTTCGACGGCTGGGGCGGGGCCTGCAGCGGGACTGGCGCGTGCGCCGTCACGCTTTACGGCGATGTGTCCGTTACCGCCGCTTTCTCCCGCCCTGCCGCGGCGGTCTTCAATCTCGACAGCGGCCAGAGGGCTTGCTACGACACGGCAAACAACGTCGTTTCCTGCAGCGCTGCGGGCGCCCTGGCCGGGGACGGAGCCGCCATCAGCGGGGTGCAGGTCCCGTTCGGCCGGTTCCGGGACAACGACAACGGTGCCGTGACCGACCGTCTCACCGGGTTGATGTTCCCGAAGGATCTCAACCTGCTCAACAGCCGTGATCCCGGTTTGGACCTCGACCAGGGAGGCGACGGGGCGGTCACCTGGCTGCATGCCCTGGACTACGTGGAAAAACTAAACCGCGACAAATACCTCGGATTCGACGACTGGCGGCTCCCCAACCTGAACGAGATGCGCGCCTTCGCCGACTACGGCGCCAGGTCCGCGCTGTATACCTGGAACAGCATCGGGGTTCTCGACAACTGCCGGGACTCCTGGTACTGGACCTCAACGAGCTACGAGGCGAACCGCACCCAGGCCTGGACCTTTGCACCCGGCAGCGGCGTGTTCGCGACGCAGGGTAAATCGACCCCCGGCTACCTCCTGCCGGTCCGTGGCGGCAGCGGCGTCGCAGGCCTCATGCGCACCAACCAGACTGCCTGCAGCGACAGCGGCGGTGCCGCGATCCCCTGCACGGGGACCGGGCAGGACGGCGACACCCTGCGCGGCGAGGTCTGGCCTTCGCCGCGCTTCACGCTTACCAACGACGCTTCCACCGTCTCCGACCAGGCTACCGGCCTGGTATGGACGGTGGAAGGCAACGTCATGATGAGCGACTACAACCTGGAAACAGGTTACTTCGACACGGAAGGCAACCGCGACGGGGCGGTCTCGTGGCAGAAAGCGCTCAAGTTTGTGGCCCGCCTGAACAGCGACGCCTATCTCGGCTACTCGGACTGGCGGCTCCCCACGGTCACGGAACTCGCGACCCTGGTCAACTACGGGACACCGGATCCGTTGAGCTGGCTTTCCAACAGCGGCAACACCTTCCTCAACCTGACCGCCGACAATTACTGGAGTTCCACGACCTTTAGCCAGGATGCGACCCAGGCCTGGAACCTCAACCTCGCCAGCGGGAGCGTCGGCACCCAGGAGAAGTCGACCCAAAACCACCTGCTTCCCGTACGCGGCGGCAATGGAGCCGGTGCCGCCTCGCTTCTGGTCCTCACCGCCGGCAGTGGCGGCGGATCGGTAAGCAGCCAGACGGGAGGCGGGATCAGTTGCGGCCAGGACTGCTATGAGGGGTATCCCGTAGCGGAGACCGCGATCACGCTCACTGCCACCCCTCAAGCCGGTTCGGTCTTCCTGGGTTGGGCCGGCGGCGGCTGCAGCGGGACACGACCTTGCGCCGTCCCGGTGAAGGGGACCACGGTGGTGCACGCGATATTCGGCCCGGAGGGTACTGCGCTGCAAGGTTTCGAGCTGCCCCAGACCGGGCAGAGTTCCTGCTACGATCCGGTCGACGGCAGTGTCGGGGCCTGTGCGGGGTCCGGACAGGATGCCGAGAAGCGCGCCGGGGCCTCCTGGCCGTACCCGCGTTTTGAACCAGACCCGTCCGGGAACGCCATCAAGGATAAACTCACCGGACTGGTATTCCCGAGATCGGCCAACCTCCTCGCTTCAGCCACTCCGTCGTTTGACACGGACGGCGCTGCCGGCGACGGGGCCGTGACCTGGCAGCACGCCCTCGATTTTGTGGCCAACCTCAACAGCAGCGGCTATCTCGGCTACTCCGACTGGCGCCTGCCTAACATCAACGAGCTGTACACCCTGATCAACTACGGCAAGCCGAACTCCTCCGCCTGGCTCATGTCGGCTGAGGCGGGTTTCAGTGACGTTCAGAGGTATTACTGGTCCTCCACCAGCAAAAGCGGAGTCTATGCCTGGGCCGTGGACCTGGAAGGGGGGGACGTTTACGGCTCTTACAAGACAACTACCTACAGTTGTTTCGTCCTTCCGGTCCGCGGCGGCGACGGCGGGCGCATCGCGCTACCGGCGACAGGCCAGACCAGGTGCTGGGACACGTCCGGCTTGCCGATAAGTTGCAGCGGGACCGGGCAGGACGGCGAGAAACGCAGCGGGGCCAGGCCCCCTGACGTCCGCTTCGGCGTAAACGGCGACGGAACCGTCAGCGACCTGCTGACCGGGCTCGTCTGGACCGCCGACGGCAACGCCCCGGGTCCCGCGGCCTGCGCCAGCGTGGGAAGCACCATGACCTGGGGGGAGGCGCTCGCCTACGTCAAGTGCCTCAAGAGCAACGCCTACCTCGGGCGCAGCGATTGGCGGCTCCCCAACGTGAACGAACTCTCCAGCCTCATCAACCGCAATGCCCTGACCACTTCGGAGTGGCTGCTCCAGTCCGGGTTCCGATCGCTTCCCGGCGGTTACTGGTGGAGTTCTACCGGGGGGAGCAATCCGCTCTACGCCAAGGTGGTCAACCGGAACGAGGGGGATATCGATTCCGAGCATTACACCAGCAGTTTGGCTCGGGTCATCCCGGTAAGCGGCGGCGCCGTCGGCACGGCCGGGTCGTTGCACGTCTTCAAGAGCGGCTCCGGGGCGGGGACGGTGACCAGTACCGAGCCGGGTATCAGCTGCGGCACCGATTGCGACGAACTCTACGGTGCAGCCGGCCGCACCGTGACCCTCACCGCGGCCGCCGAGGTCGGCTCCACCTTCCTGGGGTGGCTGGGCGGCTGCGGCGGGAACTCCCAGAGCTGCACGGTCACTGTGAACGGCGACATCAACGTCACCGCCCGCTTTGCTGAAAACTACGCCATCGCGGTCACCAGAGAGGGCAACGGTATCGGTACCGTGAACAGCGTTCCCGCCGGCATCACCTGCGGTACTTCGTGCAGCGGCCTGTTCGCCGAAACGAGCCTGGTCACCCTGACCGCCATCCCGGAAGCCGGGTACTTCTTCGACCGGTGGGCGGGGTGCACCTCGGCCAGCGGCAACACCTGCAGCGTGACGGTTGCCGGGGCGGGCAACGTGAGCGCCTACTTCTATACCAAGCCGCTCACCAGCACCACGCTGATGCTTTCCAGCGAGACCATCCTCAACTCCGGGACCATCGATGTGGCCGGCAAGCTCACACCCTTCCCGGACAACGGCAGCGACCTTCGGGGTCTTACCATCGCCCTTTCGGTGACGGCACCCGACGGTACTCAGGTGGCCTATGAGCTGCTCGCCACCGATTCCACCGGGCATTTCTCCCGGGCGGGGCTCGGTGGCTTCACCCAGAAGGGGAGCTACACGGTCCGGGCCAGCTTCGCCGGGTCGGAGCGGCTGACCGCCTCGGCCTCGCCGACAAAGGGCCTGCTGGTGGGAGCCTCGGCAGGGTACGCCGTGCTGGTGCAGGGAAAGATCAGCAACAGCGAGGGTATCCTGTCCCACAACAAGACAACCAACCGTATCTACAACGCGCTGCGCCAGCGGGGCTTCCTCGACGAAAACATAATGTATTTCAACTACAACACCACCCAGGGCGCGGCCGGGGTAGCGGTGGACGCCCTGCCATCCAAAGGGGACATCCAGGCGGCGGTCTCCACCTGGGCCAAGGCGAAGATGAACGGTTCGCCCGCGCCGCTTTATTTCATCGTGGTGAACCACGGCAACGCGAACACCTTCCACCTAGACACCGACATCATCACCCCTGCCGACGTGAACCTCTGGCTCGACAATCTTGAGGCGGGGCTCACGGAAGCGGCGCGGCTGGAAAAGCGGATCTTCATCGACGGCTCCTGCTATTCCGGCTCATTCATCCCGACCGTCTCCAAGCACGGTAGAATCGTCATCTCCAGTGCCTCCGCCGACGAGGAGTCCTACAAAGGGACCATGGAGCCCGACGGTATCCGCAGCGGCGAGTTCTTCCTCGATGCCCTGTTCGAGCGACTCAAGCGGGGGGCAAACCTGAGGGAGGCGTTCGACAGCGCCGCCGGGCAGACCCGCGTTTACACCCGCAAAGGCGGGCTTTCGGCAAATTCCGGCGTCTACGGCGACTCCTCGGTGCAGCATCCGCTGCTGGAGGACAACGGCGACGGCAAGGGTAGCAACTCCCTGTCCAGCATGGAACAGGATGGTGCAGCTTCTACAGCCGTCTATCTGGGAGTAGGGCAGACGGTGACCAATGCCGCTGCGGGACCGGCCGATATCTCCCGGGTCCCGGCCACCCAATTCCTGCCGGCAACGGCTGACATTGCCGACATATGGCTCACCACCCCGGATGCCGCCCGCGTCGAGGCGGCATGGGTGGAGATCAGGAAGCCGGCACTGACGCTCAGCGCAGCCAGTGGAAATGCGCTGCAGGTCGATATCGATCTCGAGAAGAAGCTGCTGGCTCGCGATACGGCCAGCGGGAAGTGGCTGCCGCTGTCGCCTTACCCCTTCGTCGATGCCGGGATGTACGAGCTTTACTACTACACCCAGGACGTTCAGACGCACGAGAAGACGCCCATGGTCCGCGCCGTCGTCTACAAGGACGCGGCAGGAAACCGCGTCCCCGGCGAAGCAGCGCCGACCGCTCCGGCTGGTGGCGAGAAAGTGCGGACCAGCGTCATCTTCAAGTGGAGTCCTGCCGTCGACCCCGACGGGGACGCGGTGTCCTACACGCTGGAAATCGCTACGGATGCGGCCTTCACCACCATCGTGCACCGGGAGGAGGAACTCACGGTCCCCCAGGTATATGTGCTGGACGGGGTGCTGAAGGATGTGACCGACTACCACTGGCGTGTCAGGACCGTTGACCGGTACGGCGCAAGCTCCGCCGGCCAGAGTTCGACCTTTAGTACCGACAACACGAACGGCATTCCCGGGATACTGACGGGCTACGTCCGATCCTCGGGGAGCGGGCTTCCTATAGCCGGTGCCTCGATCGTCGTCGCAGGGTTGACTTACAAGACCGCTGCCAACGGTGCATACCTGGTCCTTTCCAGCGTAGGGTCGACAAGCATGGCCATCACTGCGCCAGGCTACGCCCCCAAGAGCGTGACCAGCCTCGTCGTTACCGCCGGCAGCGTGCTCTCCAACAACATCTATCTCTCGCCCGGCGGCACCTCCATGACCGGAGACTGCGACGGCAACGGCAGCGTGAGCATCGCCGAAGTGCAAACGGCCATCAACATGTTCCTGGGGCTGAAATCGGCTCTGAGTTGCGTGGATCAAGACAACAGCGGCGCTGTCACCATCTCTGAGGTGCAGAAGTCGATCAACAGCTACCTGGGACTGTGAGACAGTGGTTAATTTGCCGCTGCGGCTGGCAACAATGCCGGGTGGCGCGATGAAGAAACGCAGGTGGTGGCGAGCAAAGCCCTTGGGAGACCGAGGGCTTTCTCTTTTGGAGCTTCTCGATACGGTGATGCGTGTCACATAACTTTCCCCGCTACTGCTGTATCGTAACTCCTGCTTGATTGGGCGTTTTGCAGTGAGGCCGGGATTTCCGGCCGGACGCCGCGACACTTCAGTTTCCTCCGCCTGCGCCGATACGGTACACGCAGTACGAACTCTTCTCTCGAAGGTTTCGGTCGTTTCCTCTCAACGGAACATAAAAGGATGCTCGTGCGCATAATTTTTTCCATCCTCATGCTGGCCACGCTTCTTGCACCCTCGGCGTCGTTTGCCTTGGTGGACCCGTTGCAGGCCGCACCCACAGCCAACCTCGACCTGCTGCTGGACCGGGCCATCTCCGAGAACCTCATCGCCGGCGGCGTGATCGTGGTCGGCAACCACGAAGGGATACTGGCAACCTCCGCCCGCGGCCAGGTCAGTTCCCTTCCAGGTGCGCCGGATATCGGCGACCGCACCGTCTTCGACGTCGCGTCGCTCACCAAGGTGATAGCTACCACACCGGCGGTGGTCAAGCTGCTGGACGAGGGGCGCATCAACCTCTCCGACCCGTTGTCGCGCTGGTTTCCCGAACTCTCAGGGACGGACAAGGGGGAGATAACCATCCTCCACCTGATGACGCACACCTCCGGGCTCTCCGACGTCATGGTCGGCTCCGATCGCTCCGTCCAGGGACTGCTGCGCAAGGTCGCGACGCAGCGACTGCACGGCGCCGGCATCAATTTCGACTACGCCGACGTCAATTTCATCCTGCTGGGCGAACTGGTGCACCGGGTATCCGGGGAGACCCTGGACCAATTCTGCAAGGAACAGATCTACGATCCGCTCGGGACCCGCGAAACCCAGTTCCTGCCGCGCGACCTGACCGCCGACATCGCACCGACTTCAGGGACGCGCGGCGGCGTGGTGCAGGACGAAAACGCGCGCCGCCTCGGGGGGGTGGCCGGACACGCAGGGCTCTTCAGCTCGGCCAACGACCTGTCCCGCTACGCCCGCCTCCTGCTCGCAGGCGGCATCCTCGACGGGAAAAGGATCCTTTCCGAACAGGTGGTGGCCCAGATGACCACCCCGTATCTCTGCAATAACGGCAAGGTGAAGCGCGCCCTGGGCTGGGACGTCGCCTCCCCGTACTCGGCGCCCAAAGGGAACTTCTTCTCGGAGGCGTCCTTCGGCCACACCGGTTACAGCGGTTCCTCCATCTGGATCGATCCGCAGAACGACATTTTCGTCATCCTCCTCACCAGGCGGATGGACTACCGCAACGTGCACGATTTCAACCAGTTGCGCCGGGATGTCTCCAGCTTTGCCGCGGTTGACTTCAGGTCCCTCGGCGACAGCGTCGACCTCACAGCCAGGTTGAGCATCGTGAAGCCCAAGGTGTTGCTCGCCTCGGCGGGGGCGGTGGATGAGTCGCTGTTCGGCAGGAAGGCCGCCGTCCGCGGCAGCCAGAAACCGGCACACGTCAAGTCCGTTGCCCGCTGCAGCAAGAAATCGTCGAAATCATCCCGGATGTTCGCCAAGGCCCACGGCGGGCGCCATTCCCGCATAGGCAAGCTTGCCAGAAACGATGCCGGCAAGTCGTTCTCGTCCAAGAAGAGGCGCGCGCTGCCCAGAAGCTGATGCCGGTCCTGAAGGGGAGGGGGCTTGTCTTTTGACTCATTACTCTGTTGCTTCCTGAACCTCTTTGTGTTATTTTGGCACTGTTAAAAAACGCAAATGTCTTCCGGGGGCTATGCCATGAACGAGCTGCACACGAGTCTTGATCTGGGAATGCTTTGCCGCTGCTGTGACTGCCGGTCCTATGAGCTGCCGAAGATGGAAGGCCTCTCTGCCAGTCAGGTCAAATCGATTGAGGAACTCTGCAAACTGTGCATTGAAAGCTCCAAGATGTGCGCAGTCAACGACTGATGGTCCTCTGACTGACTGCGCTCGTTCCTACTCGTTTTCCTTGCACGGACCCGTCGCCTGTCAGTGTAACGCCTCGCACCGCCGCCAAAATCCTCACACCAAACAGCTATTGACTCTTCATCTGTCATTCCCGCTGGCCATCATCCTGTGCGTGATATATCATCGCGTCATCCTGGACCGCTCGCCTGAGAAGCCGGTCGGCCAACAAGGTAGCTCGCGATGAAAAGAAAGTGGAGTTCGATCCTTACCCGGCTGTTCCTCGCCACGCTCCTGCTGGTCACGGCGCTCGCTTGTCCCTCTTCCGCTCAGACGCTGTACGAGCGCTCCCTGGCGCAGTTCAACGCGAGGGCAGGGCAGGCGGCAACCGACGACTACACCTTCGTGGTGCTGGGCGACAGCCGCGACGGCGACGAGACCTTCGCCAAGGCTCTTGCCATGGCCAAATCCTTCGATCCGCTTTTCATACTGCACGGCGGGGACTACTCCAGCGAGGGTGGGGAGGCCGAAACGGCGAGCTTCCTCGCCCTGGTGCAGCGGACCGTCCCGGAGATTCCCCTCTTCGTCGTTTTCGGAAACCATGAAGACCGGAGGGTGTTTCCAAAGGAGATCGGTCCGTACGATTTCACGCTGACCGCAAAGCGGCTCGATCTCACCCTCGTCGCCCTGGACAACGCGGACGGGAGCCTGCGTCCCCCGCAACTGGACTGGCTCCGTGCCGAGCTCGCATCGGCCCGGGGGACCGTTTTCGTCGCCATGCACATCCCCCCCAGGACGGATCGCTGGCGCGGGCACACCTTCAAGCAGGGGGCGGACGAACTGCGGAGGATCGTGGCCAAAAGCCGGGTGCAGGGGCTCTTTTTCTCCCACTCGCACCAGTATGACCGCTCCGAGTTCGGCGGCGTCCCCGCCTTCATCACCGGCGGGGCGGGCGCGCCCCTGGTGTGGTTCGCCTTCAACGGCGAGCGGGTGCATCACATCCTGGTGGTTCGGGTCAAGAAGGGGAGGGCGAACTTCCAGATGGTCCCGATCAAGTGATGAGAGGGTGCCGGCTTTGGCGATGAGGAGGGGAGGGGTGGACAGGGAGCTGCTGGAGGAGTGTTACCGGGAGTCGCTCGTCCTGTTGCGCGAGAACTGCAGCAGGGGAGGGGTCCTCGCCTGCGCCAGGAACGGCAAGTCCGAGGGGCGCAACTACGACAGCATATTCGGTCGGGACGCCTCCATCTGTGCCCTGGGGATGGCCGTCTCCGGAGATCCCCAACTTGCGGCCGCCGCGGTCGACGGCATCCTCACCCTGGCGCGCCACCAGGCGCCCAACGGCCAGATCCCGAAGTACGTCAAGCCCGAAGCGGGGGAGGTCGACTTCTGGTATTCCGGCTGCATCGATGCCACGCTCTGGTGGCTCATCGCGGTAAATTTCCTGGAAAGGGTCTCTCCCGAATTCCGGCTCGCCGAAGAGCTTGCCGGCCGGATCGATGCCGCCCTTCGTTGGCTCGAGTGCCAGGAACACCAGGGGTGGTACCTGCTGCAGCAAAACGAGTGCTCCGACTGGGCCGACATCATGCCGAGAAGCGGCTTCGTTCTCTACACCAACACGCTCTGGTACTGGACCAAGAAGCTGTACCAGCTCCCCACTGCCCGGCAGACCCGTAAGTACGCCCGGCTTCTTTTCGCCCCCTTCGACAACGCCGTTCCCGAGCAGAAACGGGTCCGGCTCCTGAGGCACTACATCCGGAACCGCTGCAAGCCTTCCCCCTTTTACCTCAGCTTCGTCAACTTCTCCGTGTGGGGAGAGGAGGTCGACGTCTTCGGGAACATCCTGGCCCATCTGCTGGGGGTGGGGGACGCGTCCGCGGCGGGGCAGGCGGTGTCGCAGCTTGTGGCGATGGGGGCGAACGATCCGTATCCCGTCCGGGTGGTGGGGACGCCGATCGGGAAGGAGAGTTGCCACTGGCGTCTCTACATGGAGCGGCACAGGCAGAACCTCGCCTGGCAATACCACAACGGCGGCGCCTGGCCCTTTGTCGGCGCTTTCTGGGTCATGCTCCTGGCGCGGCTGGGAAAGACCGGGGAGGCCTGGGAGGAGCTGGAAAAACTGGCCCTGATGAACCGGGTCAACGACTGGGGGTTCAACGAGTGGTTCCAGGGGCAGACCGGCGACCCGATGGGGATGCCGCGGCAGTCGTGGAACGCGGCCATGTTCATACTTGCCTACAGGACGCTGGCGGACGGAAAGCGGTTCCTGCCGTAGGGAAGATAGCTCCGCGCCCTTAAAGCTTCCCCCTCCCTGACCCTCCCCCTCCGGGGCGGGGACCGCTTGGCAAGAACGGTTCAAGTCCCTTAGTTTAACGGCAGTGCGCAGTGTCTCCTATCCCCTCCCGCAATGGAAGGGGGAGTTCCCTTCTCATTTACTTCTCCTTTTCCCTCGATAAATTAGTTTGCGCAGTCGACATTCCCCCTTTCGATGATTATTATTGTGCTCATGATATACCAAGGAGGATTCGATCATGAAAAGAAGGACCTTTTTGCTGCTTGCGATGCTGATGCTGACCGGCCTTTCGGGCTGCGGCTACAACACCATGCAGGCCAAGGAAGAGGCCGTTTTCGCAGCCTGGGGGGATGTCGAGGCTTCGTACCAGCGGCGGGCCGACCTGGTGCCGAACCTGGTGGAGGTCGTTAAGGGATATGCGAAGCATGAGGCGGATACCCTGACGGCGGTCACCGAGGCGCGTGCGAAAGTCGGTTCGATGCAGGTTTCCCGCGATGCGGTGAACGACCCGAAGGCCCTGGCGAACTTCCAGCAGGCCCAGTCCCAGTTGAGCGGGGCGCTGTCGCGCCTGATGGTCGTGGTCGAGCGATACCCGGATCTGAAGGCGAACCAGAACTTCATGGATCTGCAGAACCAGCTGGAGGGGACGGAAAACCGGATCAACGTGGCGAGGGTGCGCTACAACCAGGCGGTGCAGGACTTCAACACCACGATCCGGACCTTCCCGAATTCGCTGACCAACTCCATGATGCTGCACCTGTCGCGCAAGGAGCCGTTCAAGGCGGAAGAAGGGGCCAAGGTGGCGCCAAAAATCAAGTTCTGAGAAGCAGATAAAGATAAAGATAAAGGGAAAGGATTTCTGAATCTTTATCTTTGTCTTAACCTGAGATGACGATGACTAAGCTGATCTTCTTCCTACTCCTTTTCCTGACTTCCGTCTGCGGCGCCGCCGAGGTGCCGCCTCTGAAGAGCTACGTCAACGACTACGCCTCGATGCTGTCGCCGCAGATGGTGCAGCAACTGGAGAGCGAGCTGGCTGCCTTCGAGCTGAGCGACTCCACCCAGATCGTGGTGCTCACCATACCGAGCCTCGAGGGGGAGGTCCTGGAACAGTACTCCATGAAGGTCGTGGAGCAGTGGAAGATCGGCCAGAGGGGAAAGGATAACGGCGCGCTGCTGCTGGTGGCGAAAAACGAGCGCAAGGTGCGCATCGAGTCGGGACGCGGCCTGGAGGGGACCCTCACCGACCTCATGTCCGGCCGTATCGTTCGCAACGAGATAACGCCGGCCTTCAAGCAGGGCGATTACGACACCGGAATCGCCCGCGGCGTCGGCGCGATAATGGCCACCGTGCGTGGCGAGTACAAAGCCGAGCCCCGCGACATCCGGCACGGCAAGAAGAGCGCTCCTCCCATCCTGACCTTGCTCCTCTTCGTGCTGGTCGGCTCGGTGTTCATGGGCGGGATCTCCAGGGTCCTCGGGGGGCTCGCCGGAGCGGTCGGGCTCCCGGTCGCCGCCCTGGTCTCCTATTCCGTCACCTCGGTGCTGCTGCTCGGGCTCCTTGCCGCGGGCGGCTTCGTCCTGGGGCTCATCGTGGCCTTGCTCTTCTCGTCCGGCGGACGCGGAGGGTTCATGGGGGGCGGCCCGTTCTTCGGCGGCTTTGGCGGCGGTGGTGGCTTTGGAGGCGGTGGAGGTTTTGGCGACGGCGGAGGCTTTTCGGGCGGCGGCGGGAGTTTCGGTGGCGGCGGCGCTTCGGGAGACTGGTGATGGATCTGACACAGGCAAAAATAGCTGCCGATTTCTTCACCCCCGAGGAAAAGGAGGCGATCCGGCGCTTCGCGGCGGAGGCGGAACTCCATTCCAGCGGTGAAATAGCCATCATGGTGGTCTACGAAAGCGACCGCTATCGCGAGGCCGAGGAGCTGGGAGCGCTGCTTGTGGCCGGGCTGGTCGGCGTGGTGCTCGCCGTAGCGCTGCATCATGTCACCATCTGGAGCTACATCCCGATGGTTTTGCTCCTCTTTTTCCCTGCCCTCTGGCTGTTTCGACGCTTCCCTAGGCTGAAACTCTCCTTCACCGGCGCGCGGCGCCAGGCGGAGGCCGTGAGCGAGAGGGCGCTGGTCGCCTTTTACCAGCAGGGGCTCTACCGCACCGAGCAGGAGACCGGGATCCTCATCTTCATCTCGCTTCTGGAGCGCAAGGTCTGGATACTGGGGGATCGCGGCATCAACGAAAAGATCCCTCCCGGGTACTGGAAGACCCTCGCCGACGAACTCGCCCACGGCATCAGGTCGGGCCGGGCTGCCGAGAGCCTGTGCGCGGTCATCGCCAAGTGCGGCAGCGAGCTTTCCCGCCACTTCCCGCGCAGCGCCGACGACCGCAACGAACTTCCCGACGAGATCATTTTTCGATAAACCTTTTGCCGGTACCTGCCGAAAAATAGCATTGACTTCGAACCCCTTTCGCTTTCATTATTAGCATTCGTGCCATCCGTAACGATTCCCCATGTTTGTCCGACCCCCGATCGCCTCTTCCGAAATCCCGCAGAGGGGTCAAATCCGGACCAGCTGCAACAGCAGGAGATACTCAGCATGACCGCCGACGTAAAAACCCTGAATAGTCCCCAGCAGGTCAGGAAACCGCTCGGGGAGATATTCGTGGAGCGTGGACTTTTGACCAAGGTCTCTGTCGAGCGCCTGATCGTCCACGCCAAGAGCAAGAACATCCGCCTGGGCGAACTGCTCGAGGTCATCGGGCTGATAACCCCGGAGGAACTCGCCGAAGCCCTTGCCATACAGTACCGCTGCAGGAAGATCATTGACTTTTCCAAGTACTCCTATCCGCCATCGGTGCTGCGCCTTATCCCGCTGGAGGTGGCGGTCAAGCACACCATTTTCCCCCTCAAGCTCGACGATGGCAGGCTCGGAATCGCGGTGGCCGATCCGACCACCGACGCGCTCTTCCAGTCGATCTCGAACCAGCACAACCTGAAGCTGGTTCTCTACGTCTCTACCCGCACCGAGATCAACCGCGCCATCGCACGGCACTACCTTGGACAGCAGCTGACCGGGCCCGCCTCCAAGTCGATCCTTCTCGTGGAGGACGACAACCTGGTGCGCGAAATGGTCGCGAGGATACTGATCAAGCAGGGGTACCTGGTAGAGACCGCGGTAGACGGGATGGACGCCTTCAGCAAGATCTTCACCATGAAGCCCAAGCTGGTCATCACGGACAAGGTCATGCCCAAGCTAGGCGGATACGAGTTCCTCTTCGCCATCCGCAACATCCCCGAATTCCGTTACATGCCGGTGATACTAATGACCGCCGCGGCCACCCCCGACGAGGAGAAGGAGGCACTGGAGAAAGGGTTCTTCGACTTCGTGCTGAAGCCGGTCAAGGAGATCGGTCTGCTGACGCGCGTAAAGAGGGCGTTCCAGAGCCGCGAAGCGCTGTACGGCAAGACGGCCTGATCTTTTCCACTCTTGGCCCTCCACACCATCTGGCGGGCTGCCTGGCCTTCGAGTCGGCTGCCCCGTCTTTTCTCTCTCCCAGTTTTTCCCTCCACGATCCGGTCACCCCGCACCCTCCCAGCCATTGCACGTCCGGCGATCTTTACTAATGAGATTGACTTTCGTGCCGAAAAGAACTCAAACTGTCGCTATGCGCGAAGGTGTCGCCTATTAAGCGCCGATGTTTGCGGCGCGTGCAGAGAAAAACTTTATGACTATCCCTTCGGTAAAAAATTCAAACCATAACCCCGCTCCTGGCCTCATGCTCCGGACCGTTGCCGTGGTGCTGCTGGTAAACCTGCTGATCATCGCCATCGGCGTACTCTCTTTGCGGCAGAGCAGGGAGAAGTACGTTGAAAACGCGGAGATCCAGAGCCGGAACCTGGCCCAGGCGCTGGTCTACAGCATCTCGGGGATCTTGGACGCCACCGACCTCGCCCTGCAGTCGGTGGCCGACGAGGCTCAGCGGGAGCTGGCGCAAGGGCGCATCGATGCGACTTCGCTGAACCGGTTCATCGCCAGGCAGCAGGTGCGTATCCCAGCGCTGGACAGCCTCCGCATGACCGATGCCCGGGGGGAGATCGTCTACGGTACCGGCGTCGTGCCGGGAGTCAATAAAAACGTCGCCACGCGCGACTACTTCACGGCCTTGCGGCAGGACGGCAGCGCCGGCTTGGTGATTTCGAAACCCGTGGTAGGCGTGATCAGCGGCACGTGGGTCGTGATACTGGCCAGGCGAGTCGAGACCCCGCAGGGGGGCTTTGCAGGCGTGGTTTACGGCGCCTTCCAGTTGGAACGGATAAGGGAGATCCTTGCCAATATCAATGTCGGCCAAAACGGCCGTATCGCCCTGCGGGACGCGGAGTTGGGGGCCATAGTGCGCCATCCCAAGGCAAAGGATCTGGCCGCAGACATCGGCCGGCAGCCTGCTTCCGATGAAATGGGCAAAATGGTTCGGGACGGCGCCACTAGCGGCACCTTCAGCGCAACCAGCTCCGACGGCATGCCAAGGCTCTCCTCCTTTCGCAAGCTCGAGCGTTACCCCCTTTATATCAGCGTCGGCCTTGCCCCTGCCGACTATCTGAAGCGCTGGAAGGTGGAGCTGGCCGAGGTCTCGGTGCTGGTGGCCTCCTTTAACTTCGCGACCGTCGTCCTGTCCAGGCTGATCTTCATCAGGTGGCGGCGCCAGTTTACGGCGGAAGAGGCGCTGCGCGAGGCCAAAGAAGAGCTGGAGCAGCGGGTGGCGAGGCGGACCTCCGAACTCTTCGACATCAACGAGCAGTTGAAGACGGAGCTTTCCGAGCGCGAGCGGGTGGAGGAGGAGCTGCGGCAGGGGCGCAACATGCTGGCCCAGATCATCAACACGATCCCGCAGTTCGTCTTCTGGAAGGACCGCGACAGCATCTACCTGGGGTGCAACACCGTCTTCGCCAGGGCTGCCGGCTTCGAGCGCCCGGAGGAGATAGCCGGGAAGAGCGATTACGACCTGCCGTGGCTCCTCGAAGAGAGCGAGGCGTACCGGCAGGACGACCGGACCGTCATGGACAACAACATCACCAAGTACCACATCATCGAGCAGCAGCTCCAGGCCACCGGCGAGAGGTACTGGGTCGATACGACGAAAGTCCCGCTGTGCAACGAGAAGGGAGAGGTGGTCGGCATCCTCGGGGTCTACGAGAACATCACCGAGAGAAAAGCCGTGGAGGAGTCGCGCAACAAGGCTCTCGCGTTGATTGAGTCCCTGCTCGCCTCATCGCCCGCCGGGATCCTGGTGTACGAGGGGACCACCGGGAACTGCGTCAAGGCCAACCAGGCCATGGCAGACATGGTAGGAGCGGCGATCTTTCAGCTCCTCGCCCAGAGCTTCCGGGACATAAAGGTCTGGCGTGAGGCGGGGATCGACCTGGTCGCGGAGCAGGTTCTTGCCGACGGAAAGACCAGGAACCTGGCGATATCGGTTTGCTCTACCTTCGGCAAAGAGGTCCAGGCCGACTGTTTACTGTCCCGATTCGAGTTTGACGGGCAGCCGCATCTCATGTTCATCGCTTCCGACGTCTCGGAGAAGAAACGGCTCGAGCAGGAGAAAAAGCTGATAGAAGCGCAGATGCTGCACGTCCAGAAGCTGGAAAGTCTCGGGGTGCTGGCAGGCGGGATCGCCCACGACTTCAACAACATCCTGATGGTGGTCCTCGGCAACGCCGATCTCGCGCTGTCGCGACTCTCCAGCCAGTCCCCGGTGCGGGAAAACCTGCTGCAGATCGACCACGCCGCCAGCAGGGCCGCCGATCTGGCGCGGCAGATGCTCGCCTACTCCGGCAAGGGGCGATTCGTCATAGAAAACCTCGACCTCGGCAGGATCGTCACGGAAATGACCCAGATGCTGGAGGTCTCCATCTCGAAGAAGGTGACGCTGCTCTACGACTTCGCACCGGAACTCCCTGCCATGAGCGGCGACGCGACCCAGCTGCGCCAGGTCATCCTGAACCTGGTGGTCAACGCTTCGGAGGCGATCGGCGACGACAACGGCGTGATCAAGATCCGGACCAGGTGCATGGAGTGCGACAGGGCCTACCTTTCGGAGTCGTGGATCGACGACCGACTCCCCGAAGGGCGTTACCTCGCCCTCGACGTTTCGGACACCGGTTGCGGCATAGAACGCGAAATCATCCCGAAGATATTCGATCCCTTCTTCACGACCAAATTCACCGGGCGAGGGCTCGGCATGGCTGCCGTCCTCGGCATAGTCCGCGGGCACAAGGGTGCCATCAAGATCTACAGCGAAAGGGGGAGGGGGACCACCTTCACGCTCCTCTTCCCGTGCCTGTCGGTGCCCGCGGACCTGCAGGAGCCGTTCACGCCGAAGGAACTCTGGCACGGCAGCGGCACGGTGCTTTTAGCCGACGACGAGGAAACGGTGCGCCTCCTTGGGCGGGAGATGCTGGAGGAGCTTGGCTTCGACGTGCTGACCGCCAGCGACGGCAGGGACGCCGTGGAGGTCTTCAGGCGCCACATGGAAGAGATCGTCTGCGTGCTGCTCGACCTCACCATGCCCAAACTCGACGGCGAGCAGGCCTTCCGTGCCTTGCGGCTGTTGAAGCAGGACGTCAAGGTGATCATGTCCAGCGGCTACAACGAGCAGGAGGTGACCCAGAAGTTCGTCGGCAAGGGGCTCTCCGGCTTCATCCAGAAGCCCTACCGGCTCGCGGAAATGAGCAGGAAACTGCAGGAAATCACCGAGGGCGAAGCTTGAGCCTCAACCCATCATGCGGCACAATTGCCCGCATATAATCCCCAGCCAGGTACCTACTATATTCCCCAGGATAGCGAGCAGCAGCCCGACGGAGGCCAGACCGGGATGGTACACCTCGGCCACCACCGGCGCCGAGGCGACCCCGCCGACGTTCGCCTGGCTTGCCGCTGCGACGATGAAAAGGGGCGCCCTCATGATGCGGGCTCCGACCAGCATGAAGACGGCGTGGATGGCGACGATCAAGAGCCCCGCGGCGATAAGCACCAGGGCGGAGCCGATGCTCGCGACCGACGCCTTGGCGCCGATGGCCGTCAAGACGAAGTACAGGAGGTCGTAGCCGGTCCGCGAGGCGCCCGAACTCTCCAGCTTGCGGACCGGGGAGAACGACAGCAGGATGCCCAGGAAGGTCACGATCATGATGGTCCAGGTGTAGCTGGTGACCACGTCCTTTATCTGCGGCATCTGGCGGGCGATCAGGGCCGCCGCACCCCCCCCGGCGAAGGCGACAGCCAGGGAGAGGACGATACCGGTCGCCGTGCGGCGGCCGCCGGTGGTGGCAAGGTATTTCACGGCCTCCTCCCCCAGGTGATCGAGCGTGGTGCGGTCGGAACGGTTCCAGCGGTCGAAGGCGGGCTGGAACCCCACCATGGCGATCATGAACCCCATCCAGAGGTACGGCACCACCGTATCGACGATCGCCATCGGCGCGAAGACGGCATCGGGCACCGACAGCGCTTCCTTGACGGCGATCATGTTGGCGCTGCCGCCGGTCCAGGAGGCGGAAAGGGCGCCGAAGCCGGACCAGAACTGCGGACCGATCAGCGGCTTGAAGAGGGCGAAGGAGACGGCCGCCCCGACCATGATGCCGGCGGCGCCGATGAAGAACATGGCGAGCGCCGTCGGCCCCAGACGCAGGATCGCTTTCAGGTCCACCGGCAGCAGCAACAGCACGAGGCTCGCCGGCAAGAGCCAGGTGGTGATCATGCCGTACACCGGGCTTTTGGTGGCGATCAGTCCGAAGGTCGCCGCCAGCATGGGGATGAAGTAGATCCAGAAAACGGCGGGGAGCAGGTCGAAGTAGCGCTTGGTGCGGTCGTGGCGCGACAGCCAGAGGACCAGGGCCTCGATGCCCAACAGGACGGCGACGATGAGTACTGGATGGGTAATCATGCGAATCGCGGCTCCACGCCGATGCCGTGGCCGGCGCTGCTCAGGTCGAACCGGCCGCTGTCGTCGAGGTACGGAGAGTGCGCCAGCTCCCCTTTGATGAAAAAGGTGGTGTCCATGTCCAGGAAATCGAAACAGGCGAGCCCGGCGGCAAAGTGAGCCGACGCCGTGATCGCCAGTGCGCTCTCCATCATCGCACCCAGCATGAGCCGCATGCCGTGAGAGGCGGCCAGCCTTGTGATTTCAGCTCCTTCCAGTATGCCGCTTTTCATGAACTTGACGTTAATGGCGCTGACTGCGTTGCTGTCGATGGCCCGCCTGGCATCGGCGAGGGATCCGACGCTCTCGTCGGCGCAGACGAGCGTGCCGCTCCCGGAGAGCGCTGACGTGATCGCGGCCAGGCCATCCCAGTCGTACTTCGGCACCGGCTGTTCCAGCAGGGCCGGCCGCGCCCCGCCGGCGCCGAGCCGTTCCAGGAATGCGAGCATCCGGTCGGCGCTGAAACCCATGTTGGCGTCCAGGATCAGGTCGCTGTCGGGGGCCGCTTCCCGCACAGCCAGGACGCGCTTCAGGTCCAGTTCCTCATCTTTGCCTATCTTGATCTTGAAAGCCTTGAAACCGCGTGCCGAGAACTGTTGCGCCGTTGCCCGGGCTTGCTCAAGAGAGCCGATGACGATGGTGATGTCCGTTGCGAACGACAGCAGCGGCCCCCGTGCCGCGACCGGTGCAAAGAGCCGGTAGAACGGGATACCCTGGACGCGGGAGGAAAGATCCAGCAAGGCCATTTCCAGCGCCGCCAGGCCGGCGTGGTTCCCTGCAAACGCCGGGGCGAATTCCCGGCAGACCGTTTCGGCATCATCGATCCTGCGCCCGCGCAAGGCTGAAGCCGCGGCCTGTAGATTGGCCAGCGTCGTCTCGATGGTTTCGCCGGTGATGTGGGATGCCACGGCCGCCTCGCCGTAACCGCAGGTGCCGTCACCGGTCCGTAGCCGGAGGAAGACGTTCGCCAACTCGTCGTGCTGGCCGGTGGCGATGCGAAACGGGGTGACCAATGGCGCCCGGATTATAGAAGCCACGGCATCATCTATGACAAAGGATACTGTTTTCATGATTTCCTCCGGGAACGACGCGAGGCTGACCGGCTCTCGGCGATGAGTCTTCATTGATGGTCAGGATTAGGCAACAGGAATATATGTTAAATGCCGTGGCGTGTAAATTCAATCTAAACGGCAACAAGGTTTTCATCCGCTTTCATCCATGTTCCCGAGTCATTGTCACTTCGCAGCAACCTACGTGAAAGCCTCATCGTCCGTCAAGCCCCCGCAGCTCAACATCTACGAGTTCGGTTGGCTGTAAAATTTTCCGACACTCGACGCCACACCGCTCATTTCCATCCTTTGGCTTCTGGATAAACAGCTGTGTTTCCGAGGACAACCGGAGCGGGGCTTCCTTGGCTGTAAAGATTTTCGACGCTTTGCGGCCGAAACGCCAAATAATTACACACCCTCTGATCCCAGGGATGAACAGCAGCTTTTCCGGAAAAAGGGAATGACAATAACACGGCGATTTCACGCTTTTTTTTGCACCTGTGGCGACCACTCACAGGAACAGAAGGTTTGGCACCATCTATGCTAGTTACACATCAGTGACGCTTTTCGCGCTATCTTGTGCTGCTGGAGGGGAACCAGAGCTTTCGGAAAAGCAAAGGAGGTGGCCAGTATGGGATACTTAAGCTACGGCCACGAATTCGTACTATCTCTCATATTGCTTCTCGTTATTTCGTATGTGATTCTGGATTTAATTCCTTTGTTGTACAGGCGTTTGTGCGACGCATTCGCTTCTGCGCCAATTAACATGGCTGGTCGTTTCATCTTGATTATCTCTGCCTGTTTTCTTTTGTGAAGGTCGTAACAAAGGGGGGCTGGAGCGGGAACCGGGGACAAAAAAGCCGGGGGGATAGACATCCTTCCGGCTTTTTACGTTACATGGCTCGAAGCTATGCTTGCTTCATGTTGACGACCGTCAACTTATTGACTTGCATGAACATCAAAAACCCATTGCTGAACTGAACCAGACCGCAGATCCCGACTGCCGCCCCTGCCACCCGGATGGTTTTCTGCTTCAACAGCGCGGAAATCGAAGAGGGCAGGATGGCAATTTGCAGAAAGATGTCGGCTAAAGATTGAAACTGCTGTGCCGATGAGGATATCACCTGGTGAATCCGTCCCCGCATCCTCGAAAAGCATCGCACAGGGTAATCGCTCGCCTGCCACATACAAGGAGGAATACAGTGATGAAGAAGGTTCTGGTAGTCGATGACAGCCTTTCGGTGGCCCGTCAACTCGAAAAAATCCTCAACGGCTCCGGCGAATTCACCTGTGTCGGACATGCCAAAAACGGCGTCGAAGCCATCAAGATGAACCACACGGAGAACCCGGACATCATCTGCATGGATATGAATATGCCCGGCATGGACGGACTGACCGCACTGCGGAGCTTGACGGCACTGGACAAGGAGGTGCAGGTGGTCATGGTCACCTCGCTTGGCGGCGTGGGCGACATGTACACCCAGGCGCTGAAATTTGGCGCCAAGAACGTCATTTCCAAGCCGTTCGAGGCGGACAGCGTGCTGAAAATGCTGCGGGAACTCTAAACTTTTCGCCACAATTCACTACAAGGGGATCTGGTATGGCCGTTAAATTCTTCGGACAGTTTCTGGTGGAAAAAGGGCTCGTTTCCCGGGATGCCATTCTCGCAGCAATCGATCTGCAGGAACGGAAAAACCTGAAGCTCGGCGAAATGGCGATATCCATGGGCTACCTCACCCAGGCGGATGTCGACCGCGCCCACCAGGCACAGTTTTCCAAAGACATGAAGCTTGGGGACCTGCTGGTTGAAGTCGGCGTCCTGACAGCCGATCAGCTCCGGGAGGTAATCGCCCGTCAGAAGGAGACCCACCTCTACATCGGTGAGGCGCTGGTGCTGGTCGGTTCCCTGACCGGTGAACAGTTGCAGCGGCACCTGGGTGAATTCAAGCTCGACCAGGCCCCCTATGTCTCCGAAAGGATCGAACTTCCTGCCGGGATTGGCAACAGCGAAACATGGGAAATGGCTGCCGACCTGACCTACAAGATGGTCACCCGCGTGCTGGATCTCCAGTTCAGGCCCGGCAAATGTCACCCTGTCACCACCCTGGAAACCAACTTCATGATGGCCGCCATGGATTTCAATGGCGATGTCGAGGCGCGCTACATCCTGTCAGTATCGGCGGGGGCGCAAAAGATGGTGGCCAGGGCAATCCTCGGTGCGGGGTCCGTGGAGGGCGAACCGGCAGAGGTCCTGGAAGACACCGTCATGGAGTTCGTCAATGTGGTCTGCGGCAACATCGTCGCCAAGGCATCACAGATGGGCGCAGCCATCGGCATCACCCCTCCGGTAACAATCCATCCTCCCCCTGCCGGCATCGTGGTGCCGGCCGGGCATACCGCCTTGTGCTTCCCGATCCACCTCGGTGCAGGCGAGAAGATGGAGTTGCTCCTGTTGATCCGGCAATAATCGGCGCCTGACCAGTCAGCATCTCGACAGGTACTGAAAAAAACCTGTGCACTGACGGCAGGCTTGCTGAACGTGTTAGCTGGAGCGAAGAGGGGAGGGGGATCTGTACTGTAAAAGCCGGGAGGGTACGCATCCCCCCCGGCTTTTAATGTTTCATTTTGAAGCTGCGCTTGGACTGGGAACTTCCTGGTTCATGGACTTGAGGATCTTCAGGTGTACCCGATTGTTAGGCAACTTTTTGTTCCCTTCCTATGTCGAGCAATGCCTCCGGATGCAACGAAGCAATTCTTAACAGCACTCTTGCCGGGCCTTCCGGTTTGCGGCGGCCCTGTTCCCAGTTCCGCAACGTCCCAACGCTGATTCCCACAAGGTTGGCAAATTTATCCTGTGAAAGGCCAAACCGCTCGCGCAGGGCGCGCACCTCGGTCTCGGGGAATTCAAACGAGCGGGAAGGTTGTGCTTCACCTTTCATGATCGCCGCCCCCTGTTTTACACTTTCAAGTAATTCCTGGAAAACTTCATCTTTCATGGTATTCCTCCTCAACGATCTTCTTGAGCAGTTTGAGTTGCTCTTGGGTCAAATTGTCCTGTACGTTTTTCGGATACATAAACAGGAGCAAAATTGTCCCTGGAGATGTGAACCAGTAGTAGATCACCCGGACGCCGCCACTTTTACCCCTTTTGAGGCCCATCGTATTTTCCGCAAGCCGCCGCCACCGGGAATGATCTTTCCAGCATCCGGTCGATCCAAAAGTGTTGCCTGAAATAGACGGTATTCCTCGTCGGATAGGGCAGATGATAACTGCTTGGTAAATACCGGAGTTTCGATTATGACCATGCTGAGACTATACGCCAGTGACGCAGTACGGTCAAGTATGTTACATGGAGGGAAATTCGATGCTGTTAAAAAAAAGGGGTAGAGGGGAACCCGTACCAATAATACGGCAACGTGGGTGCGACCTGTTATCTCGCCTAGCTATTTGTGTGGCTCCTTTTCTTTCTGAGTGTCGTGAAAAGTTGTATTTTGCGGGGACATGCGATAAAGTCTTACATCATTCTTACCGGGAGACCGACTCATGGACACCGTAAAATTATCAAGTAAAGGTCAATTCATTCTTCCCAAAGCTATCCGTGACCGGCACCACTGGGAAACCGGCACAGAATTCATCATTATCGATCGGGGAGAGGACCTGGTTATCAAGCCGGCCAGAGTTTTTCCCTCAACGGAGCTGGAGTCTCCCGACACTCCGTCAATTTATCAGGGAAAGCCGCTTTCTTTGGAGGAAATGGAACGGGCTGTCCTGGTCGAAGCAGCGAAACACCGATGATAGCCGTCGATACGAACGTACTTGTGCGTTATCTGGTTAAAGACGATCATGACCAGACGGTTCTGGCGACCAGGTATCTGGCCGGTAATCGGTGCTTTGTTGTGAAAACCGTTCTTCTGGAAGTGGTCTGGGTGTTATCGTCGCCTGCCGGTTATAATCTCCCCCGTGAAATAGTGCACGAGCGGCTTCTCCATGTTCTAGGTCTGTCCGCCATTGAAACTGAAGATGCCGGCAATGTCGCACAAGCACTCAACTGGTACTCGAAAGGAATGGACTTCGCCGATGCCCTCCATCTCTCAGGCAGTAGTGAACATGCCGGTTTTGCGACATTTGACCGGAAGTTTGCTTCAACTGCTGAAAAGCTCGATGCCGTTCCCTCGATAATCCTCGTCCGCTAAACACTGTCCTTGCCTCATATCCTGGTCTACTGCCGAACTTGATCTGAGCGGGCGGGGGGGTGCCCGGTCCAGGTCTGAGTGCACCTGTTGTTGCTCCGGCGGCGGCACTTTTGTACTAAAAAAGCCGGGAGGACAAACATCCTCCCGGCTTTTCATGTTTCATCTTTAAGCTCTGCGGCTACTTCCCGCCGACGACCATCAGCTCGGCTACGAGCTTGGTGAAGCGGAGGGGATCCTTGATGGGGGAGCCTTCGGTCAGGAGGGCCTGGTCGTAGAGGAGTTCGCTGTAGTCCTTGAGCTTCGGGTCGCCCTGGTTCTTCTCGTACATGGCGGTCATCACCTGCATGATCTGGTGATCGGGGTTCAGCTCGAGGATGCGCTTGGACTCGGGGACTTCCTGGTTCATGGACTTGAGGATCTTCTCCATGTTGGCGTTCAGCCCCGTTTCGTCCGCCACCAGGCAGCAGGCGCTGTCGGTGAGACGCGACGATAGCCGCACTTCCTTCACCTGCTCCTTGAGGGTCTCCTGGATGAAGGTCATGAGGCCGCCGTACTCCTTCTTGGCCTCCTCCTTCTTCGCTTCCTTCTCCTTCTTTTCCTCCTCGGTGTCGAGTTCCAGGTCGCCCCTGTCGATCGCCTTCAGCGGCTTGTCCTGGTAGTCGTGGATCGCCTGCACCACCCACTCGTCGACCGGGTCGGTCATGTAGAGCACTTCGAACTCCTTCTTGCGGAACACCTCCATGTACGGCGAGTTCTCGACGGCGGCGCGGGACATGCCGGTGATGTAGTAGATTTCCTTCTGCCCCTCGGGCATGCGCTCGACGTACTCCTTCAGCCCGACGAACTTCCCGTTCTCGGTCTTGGAGCTTTCGAAGAGGAGGAGGTCCTGGATCTTCTCCTTGTTGGCGTAGTCGAAGTGGATCCCTTCCTTCAGCACCGGGCCGAATTCCGCATAGAACTTCAGGTAATCGTCGAAGTTCTTCTCCTTCATCTCGGCCAGGGTGGAGAGGATCTTGCCGACCAGGCTCTTCTGGATCCTCTTGATCTGCACGTCTTCCTGCAGGATCTCGCGGGATACGTTGAGCGGCAGGTCGGAAGAGTCCACCACCCCCTTGATGAAGCGGAGGTAGTCGGGGAGGAGCGCCTCGCAGTTGTCGGTGATGTACACCCGCTTCACGTAGAGGTGGACGCCCTTCTTATGGTCCCTGAGGAAGAGGTCGAAAGGCTTGTGCGACGGGATGTAGACGATGGCCTTGAATTCGCTGACCCCCTCGGCGGAGTAGTGGATGGTGCTGAGCGGTTTGTCGTAGTCGTGGGAGATGTGCTTGTAGAACTCCTCGTACTCCTCCTCGGTGATCTCGCTCTTGGACCTGGTCCAGATGGCCTTCATCGAGTTGAGGGTCTCCTCTGTGGTGGTGTCGATGTTGCCGCCCCCCTCGATGACCTTGCCGTCCTGGTCCTTCACCGGCTCCGAGCGGGTGATGTCCATGACGATCGGGTACTGCACGTAATCGGAGTACTTCTTGACGATGGAGCGGATCTTCCACTCATCCAGGAACTCCGTCATCTCCTCTTTCAGGTGCAGCACGATCTCGGTGCCGCGGGTTTCCTTTTCGCACTCCTCGATGGTGTAGCTGCCGTCCCCGGTCGATTCCCAGCGGCAGCCGAACTGCTTGTCGCCCGCCTTGCGGGTGGTGAGCACCACCTTGTCCGCCACCATGAAGGAGGCGTAGAAGCCGACGCCGAACTGGCCGATCAGTTCCGGGTTGTCCGCGAGGTTTTGTTCCTTCAAAGCGGCCACGAAGCTCTTGGTCCCCGACTTGGCGATGGTGCCGATGTTGTCCGCCACCTCGTCGATGCTCATGCCGATGCCGTTGTCGGTGATGGTGAGGGTGCCGGCTTGCTTGTCGGCGTGGAGCTTGATCTTCCAGTCCGCGTTTCCTTCCAGCAGTTCCATGTTGGAGTGGGACTCGAACTTTATCTTGTCTATGGCGTCAGATGCGTTAGAGATCAGCTCCCGGAGGAAGATTTCCTTGTTGGAGTAGAGGGAGTGGATTACCAGGTCCAGGAGCTGCTGGACCTCGGTCTCGAACTTCTTGACGGTTTTGGCCATGTTGTCGTGGTCTCCTTTAGGCGCTTTTTAATCTGCTCGCAGGAACATAATAACGACCGGCGCGGATTTCAAGGGGGAAAAGCGAAAACCAAAAACGAAAACCATTGGCCACGGAGAAAATCTGAGGAAATCCGAGAAAGGCTAAAACTTGAGGTTAAACCAAACCATTTGCTACCGAGAGAATCTGAGGAAATCACAGACATGTAAACCCAAAAAGATTGTGGTACTGCTTGTCTCAGAACTTCTCAGATTTTCTCCGTGGCCAACGGTTTCAGGTTCTCTGCTTCTGGTTTTGGGGGTTATGTTTGACACCTTACTCGCCATTATGTTAATAAAGTCAGGCTAAACTTCTTGCCCGGCAAGGGAATAGCCCCCCTCTGCCAATACCTTGGCAACCAAGGAGCCCCATGTACCACCCCGACTACGAGACATTCCAATCCCTTTCCGCCCAAGGCAACCTCATCCCTGTCTACAGGGAAATCCTGGCGGACCTCGACACCCCCGTGAGCGCCTTCAAGAAGATCGACGACGGCCGCTACGGCTTCCTGCTGGAGAGTATCGAGGGGGGCGAAAAGTGGGGACGCTACACCTTCCTCGGCTCCTCGCCGGCGGTGGTGATACGCGGCAAGGACAATTGGATCGAGATCGTCGAGGGGGGCGAGGTGCGGCGCGTCGAGGTGTCCGACCCCTTGAACTACATCCGCGACTACATGGCCCGCTACCAGCCTGTGGAGGTTCCCGGCATACCGCGCTTTTTCGGCGGCGCCGTCGGATACCTGGGTTACGACGCGGTGCGCCACTTCGAGACGCTCCCGGACAAGAACCCGAGCGACATCAACGCCTACGACGCCTACTTCATCATCACCGACACCATCCTGATCTTCGACAGCCTGAGCCAGAAGATCAAGGTGGTCTCCAACGCGCACCTCGACGGCAGCACCACCCCCGAGGCGGCCTACGCCGACGCCGTCGCCAAGATCGAGGGGCTCATCGCGCGCCTGAAGACTCCGCTTCCCCTCACACCGAGAACTTCCGCAAAAGGGAAGATGGAGTTCACCTCGAACGTGAAACGCGAGGAGTTCGAGCACTGGGTCACCCGCGCCAAGGAATACGTCAGAAACGGGGACATCATCCAGGTGGTCCTGTCGCAGCGCTTCTCCGGGGCGCTCACCGTCGACCCGTTCGACATCTACCGTGTGCTCCGCACCCTCAACCCGTCCCCCTACATGTTCTTCCTGCGCCTGGACGAGACGCTCGTGGTGGGCGCGTCGCCGGAGGTGATGGTGCGCAAGGAGGGGGACATGGTGGAGCTGCGCCCCATCGCCGGCACCCGTCCGCGCGGCGCGACTGCGGCCGCCGACGAAGAACTCGCCAAGGATCTTCTCGCCGACCCCAAGGAGTGCGCCGAACACGTCATGCTGGTCGACCTGGGGAGAAACGATCTCGGGCGCGTCTGCAAGACCGGCAGCGTCAGGGTCACCGAACTCATGGTCATCGAGCGCTACTCCCACGTCATGCACATCGTCTCCAACGTGCAGGGAACGCTCTCCGAAGGGCAGGACGCCTTCGACGTGGTGCGGGCGACCTTCCCGGCGGGAACGCTTTCCGGGGCGCCCAAGGTGCGTGCGATGGAGATCATCGACGAGCTGGAAGGCGTGCGCCGCGAGGTGTACGGCGGGGCGGTCGGGTACTTCTCGTTCTCCGGGAACATGGATATGGCCATCGCCATCAGGACGCTCGTCGTCAAGGACGGCAAGGTGCACCTGCAGGCCGGGGCGGGTATCGTCGCCGATTCCGATCCCGCGGCCGAATATGTCGAGACGGAGAATAAGGCCAGGGCTGTCGTCAGGGCGATCGAGATCGCTGAAAAGGGACTCGACTGACCTTCAGACCCACATGGAATCACACAGGCGGGCAGGCCGTACCACGGCAGCCCGCCTTTTTTTGTCTCTGTGTCCGCAATCTGACATGCTGCTCTATGCGTCACATTTAATTCTAAATATCCTTGCATCACTCTCCGAAGAGGAATCTATGCGGACTCTTCCTTCACTTGTTATTACTTGAGTGGGTCTGTGACAGCCTGCACTCTTTGACAGTCCATGGGCAGGGGGCACCAACACTGGTTGACCTCCTTGCTCTTCCTCAAGTTCTCCATACAGCCAAGCGGCGCAGATATCTTTTCAAAGCTGGACGTTGCCTTTTTAAACTGCGGATGGCAACACCAATTCTGGTATTGAGCCTGAAAGATCGGGAGCTTCGTTATGAGTACTTTGTCTGCAGTCAAAAAGATCCTCGTTGTCGAAGACGATGACTCGCATGCCGAGCTGATACGCCGCGGCTTCGGCAATTTTTCCGAGCAGTACGAACTGACCGTGGCGAGCAGCCTGCACGAGGCGATGGAGGCCATCAGCCGCGGGAGCTTCGACATCGTTCTGACCGATTACCTCCTCCCTGACGGTAAGGGAGGCGACCTGGTGGCCAGGTCGGCCGACGTCGCGCCGGTAGTCATGATGACGTCGCACGGCAGCGAGCAGGTGGCGGTCGAGGCGATGAAGTCGGGAGCGCTCGATTACGTGGTGAAGATGCCGGAAGTCTTCGAGTCGATGCCGAGGATCATCGAGCGCGCCCTGCGTGAATGGGACCTGACGGTCGAACACAAGCGGGCCGAGGCGGCGCTGCGCCTGCAGACGCACCGTCTGGAGCACGAGGTTGCCGAGCGGCAGCTGATGCAGGAAGCCCTCCAGGAACAGACCTTGCTGCTGAAAAAAGAAATCGCCGAGCGGAAGCAGGCCCAGGAGACTCTCAGGCTGAGCGAGGAGAAGTTCTCAAAGGCGTTCGAAAACGCGCCCATGATGATGACCATCACCTCCCTGGATGACGGCACCATCCAGGACGCGAACAAGAAGTTTATTGAGCTCTCCGGCTGGAGCAGGGAAGAGGTGATCGGGAAAACCACCATTGAGATCGGCTGGATCAGCAGCGAGGATCGCGCGTTGCTCTCCGAGGCCATGGAGCGGGAAGGGCACGTTTCGGGGCTCGAGCTGACGCTCTGCTCAAAGCTGGGGGTGGCGATCAAGAGCGAGTTCTACATCCAAACCATCTCGGTCGACGGTTTTCAGCGCCTGCTGGCCATCGCCATCGACATCACGGATCGGCGCAAGCTCGAGGAGCAGCTGCGTCATTCGCAGAAACTCGAGGCGGTGGGGCTTCTGGCTGGCGGTGTCGCCCACGACTTCAACAACATCCTGACCGTCATAAGCGGCTATTGCGAGATGCTGAAGCTCGACCTGCAGGAGGGGGACCCGGTACGGGACAAGGTGCTGCAGATCTCCGCCGCATCGGAGCGTGCCGCCGGCCTGACCCGCAGCCTGCTTGCCTTCAGCCGCAAGGGGAAGGTAAAGGCCGCCCCGGCAAACCTCAACGACATCGTGCGCGGGGTCGAGAAATTCCTGCACAGGATCATAGGCGAGGATGTCAACCTGTCCACCTCCCTTACCGATCATCCGCTCAGGGGTATTGTTGATTCCGGACAGATCGAGCAGGTGTTGATGAACCTCGCCACCAACGCACGCGACGCCATGCCCACGGGGGGAAAGCTATTCGTACAGACCGAGCGGCACGACATAGACGCCGCCTTCGCCAATGCGCACGGCTTCGGGGCTCCTGGAAAGTACGCGCTCATCACCGTCTCGGACACCGGTCAGGGAATGGATGAGGAGACCATGAGCAGGATCTTCGATCCCTTCTTCACCACCAAGAGGGTAGGGAAGGGGACCGGCCTGGGGCTCGCCATCGTGTACGGGATCGTGAGCCAGCACAAGGGGTTCGTGAACGTCTACAGCGAACCCGATGTCGGGACCACCTTCCGCATCTATCTCCCGGTCATGGAACCGGGCCAGGCCGATTCGCCTGATTCAGTCGCCGACGATCCCGTGCAGGGCGGGGAAGAAACGATCCTCCTGGCCGAGGACGACCCGCACGTTCTGGATCTGGTTTCCTCCATCCTTGCCAGGTACGGTTACACGGTGATTCCCGCGGTGAACGGAGTGGATGCCGTGCGCAAGTTCGAGAGAGACCAGGTAGGGCTGGTTGTCATGGACATCATCATGCCGGTGATGAACGGCAAGGAGGCCTCCGAGCGGATCCGCGCCATTCAGCCGAACGCGCGGATACTCTTCACCAGCGGCTATACCGCCGACATCATCCGCAGCAGAAGTCCGCTCGACGAGAGCGCGGAGCTGATCATGAAGCCGGTGAAGCCCGTGGACCTGCTGCGCAAGGTGAGGGAGATGCTGGACCGGCCTTAGCCGGCACAAGGCGTAAGGAGAGAAAGGGATGATCACCCAACTCGGTCGCATCCACCGATTCGCGCTTTTCCTCTGCGCTTTCTGGACTGTAGCCATCGTTGCTTCCTTCGCGGGGCTTTACCATCACGAGAAAGATGCCGTCGTCGAGGTCGCGTTGGCCGAAGCGCGGGCGACCTATGAGAAGGATATGCTGTACCGCCGCTGGGCCACGAAGCACGGAGGGGTCTACGTCTCGATGACCGAGGCGACTCCCCCGAACCCCTACCTGTCCCACATCCCGGAGCGCGACATCACCACCGTCTCCGGAAAAGAGCTGACCCTGCTTAACCCCGCCTACATCATCCGCCAGGTCTTCGAGATGGCCGAGGAGCAGAAAAACCTGGTGCGCGGCCACCTCACCAGTCTCAGACCGGTTCGCCCGGAAAACACCCCGGACCCGTGGGAGGCAGAGGCGTTGCGCAAGTTCGAGCGCGGCGTGAAGGAGGTGAGCGAGGTGCAGGTGATGCATGGAGAAAGGTACCTGCGCCTGATGCGTCCCTTCATCACCGAGCAGGGGTGCCTCAACTGCCACGCCGCGCAGGGGTACCGGGTCGGCGACGTGAGAGGCGGCGTGAGCGTGTCGGTGCCGCTGCGGGCGAACGCCGGCTTCACGGCAGAAGCGATCAGTACGGGGGTCGCCACGCACGGGCTGTTATGGCTTCTGGGAGTGGCGATGATCTGCGTCGGCGCCAGGGCCCTCTCCAACAACGCCGCCGTTTTGGAGAGGAGCGAGGAGCGCTACCGTACCGTGGCTGACTACACGAACGACTGGGAGTTCTGGCAGGCGCCTGACCTGAGCTTCCGTTACGTCTCCCCGTCGTGCCAGAAAATCTGCGATTACAGCCACGAGGAGTTCTACCGGGACCCGGGCGTGATGGAGCGGATCATCCACCCCGACGACCTGGAAAGGTACCGGTCGCACGTTCACGCCTCGCAGGGGGGGAATCCGGAGCCTTTGGATTTTCGAATCGTGCGGCGGGACGGGGAGGTGCGGTGGATCTCCCACATCTGCCGGGTGATCTACTCGGCTAACGGGGAACATAATGGCGTCCGCGCCAGCAACCGTGACATAACGGACCGAACGCTCGCCGAGGCGGCGCTTAAGGAACAGGCGGGACTGCTGGCGAACGAGGCGCGCGAGCGCCAGGAGCGGGAGATCGAACTGGAGGCGAAAAACGCCGAGCTGGAGCGCTTCACCTACACGGTCTCCCACGATCTAAAGAGCCCGCTGATCACCATCAAGGGGTTTGCCGGGGCCGTTTTGAAGGACGTCGAGTCAGGCCGGTACGAACGGCTGGACCAGGACGTGGGGAGGATCATGGGGGCCGCGGACAAGATGTCGGCACTCCTGAACGACCTTCTGGAGTTGTCCAGGATCGGGCGGCTAATGAACGCGCCGACCCTGGTCGACATGAACCTCGTGGCGCGGGACGTGCTGGGGCAGCTTACCGGCCCCCTTGAGCAGAGAGGGGTGGAGATCGTGCTGCACCAGGGGCTCCCCAACGTGTGGGGCGACGCCCCCCGGCTGTCGGAGGTGCTGCAGAACCTGGTGGAAAACGCCGTCAAGTACATGGGTGACCGGCCCCATCCGCGCGTGGAGATAGGCCTGCTCGGGGACCATGAGGAGCCGGTTTTTTTCGTGCGCGACAACGGCGTCGGCATCGCGCCGCAGTACCGCGAGACCGTTTTCGGACTTTTCAACAAGCTCGATGCACGCAGCGAAGGGACCGGGATCGGCCTTGCCCTGGTACGCCGCATCATCGAGTACCACGGCGGCAGGATCTGGGTCGAATCGGAGGGAACCGGCCACGGCTGCACCTTCTATTTCACCGTCAGGATGAGACAAGAAAACCAGGCCACAGCGACTTGAAAGGAGGGGTGATGATGAACGGGGAGCCGTTATGCATCCTGCTGGTCGAGGACAACCCGGACCATGCCGAGCTGGCGATGCGCAACCTCAACGACGGCAGGCTCGCCAACAAGGTGTTCCACGTCGAGGATGGCGAGGCTGCGCTGGATTTCCTCCACAACAGGGGGGTGTACGCCGACAAAAGCCGGTACCCGCGCCCGCATCTCGTGCTGCTCGACCTGCGCCTTCCCAAGGTGGACGGGATAGAGGTGCTGAAGGATGTGAAGGGGTCCGACTCGCTGAAATCCATCCCGGTGGTCATCCTCACCACCTCGGCTGCCGAGAGGGACCTGGCCACGGCCTACCACCATCACGCCAACAGTTACCTGACCAAACCGGTCGATTTCGATTCCTTCAGCAGCCTTTTGCGCGACCTCGGTTTTTATTGGCTTGCCTGGAACAGGAGGCCGTGGTAGAGGGTGGATTTCCGCGTTTGCTACTGGGGGAAAGGCCGCTTCACACCGTTTAACGGTCTCCCCGGTACGCCTCTTTTGTCGATTTGTGTCGGATTATCTTGAGTTTCTTCGCCAAAACCTTTATATTTTTCCGATTCCAGTTAGACACCCAAAACGGTAGGGATCTGGCGCCGGCCCGCTTCCCTCCGACACTTTCTTTGATAAATAACTCATTTCCAGCAGGTTACCGCTTATGCTCCTGATGATCGATAATTACGACTCCTTTACCTACAACATCGTCCAGTACCTGGGCGAGCTTGGCGAGGATGTAAAGGTATTCCGCAACGACAAGATCACCCTTGACGAGATCGAGGCCCTGGCGCCCGACCGCATCGTCATCTCTCCGGGACCTTGTTCGCCCGAGGAGGCCGGGATATCGGTCGAGGTGGTGCGCCACTTCGCCGGCCGCATCCCGATCCTCGGTGTCTGCCTCGGGCACCAGTCCATAGGGCACGCCTTCGGCGGCAAGATCGTCAAGAGCGCCACCCTGATGCACGGCAAGACCTCTCCCATCCACCACGACGGGCAGGGGCTCTTCGAGGGACTCCCGAATCCTTTCGCCGCGACCCGTTACCACTCGCTGATCGTGGAGAGGGAATCGTTTCCGGCGGAACTCGAGGTGACCGCGTGGGTTGCCGAGGGGGAGATCATGGGGCTGCGGCACCGCACGCTCCCGATCTGGGGGGTACAGTTCCACCCCGAATCGATCCTCACCGAGGGCGGCATGGAGCTGCTCAACAATTTCCTGAAGATGTCCAGGTAGCAAGCGTCATTCGAAAAGGAGCGGATATGATCCGGAAGGCAATCGCGCGTGTCGTTGAGAGGGAAGATCTTACCGAAGCCGAGATGATCGAGGTGATGGACCAGATCATGTCCGGCGCAGCAACACCGGCCCAGATCGCGTCGTTCATCACGGCCCTCAGGATGAAGGGCGAGACCGTCGACGAGATCACCGGCGCCGCTCGCGTCATGAGGGACCGGGCGCTGCCGATCCGGGTCGGCAAGAGCGTCCTCGGTATTGACCGCGACGAGATCAACCTCGACCGCGAGACGATCCTCGATACCTGCGGCACCGGCGGCAGCGGCACCAACAGCTTCAACATCTCCACCACGGTCGCCTTCGTCGTCTCCGCCTGCGGCGTCAAGGTCGCCAAGCACGGCAACCGTGCCGTTTCCTCTTCCTGCGGCTCCGCCGACGTTCTAGAGGCGCTCGGAGTGAACCTGGACGTAACGCCGGAAACGGTCGAGCGGAGCATCTCCGAGATCGGCATCGGCTTTCTCTTCGCACCGGCCCTGCACGGCGCAATGAAGCACGCCATCGGCCCCAGGCGCGAGATCGGCATACGCACCATCTTCAACATCCTCGGCCCCCTGACCAACCCCGCTGGCGCGGACTGCCAGGTGCTCGGCGTCTACCGCGAGGACCTGGTCGAGAAGCTCGCCCTGGTTCTGAAAAAGCTCGGCTGCCGCAGGGGGTTCGTCGTGCACGGGTGCGACGGCATGGACGAGATCACCCTTACCGGCGAAAGCACCATCGCCGAGATCTCTGCGGAAGGTGTCAAGCTGAGCAGG
>DNJC01000002.1:53310-55725 GCA_003490025.1 Geobacter sp.
TCGCCGCCGACACCATCGACTCCGGGCGCGCGGCCAAGCAGCTCGAAAGGCTGGTCACGCTGACGAACGAAGAAGCCGATTAAGATAAAGATAAAGATAAAGATAAAGATAAAGATAAAGCAGTTTGAGATAGGTTCAGGTCGAGTTCGTATTACGCCTCCAAGGGGTTCCCTTTCATGTCGCAGCTGCCTGATGTGTTGAAGAAGATTGTCGATTACAAGAGCGGCGAAGTGGACGCCATGAAGTCCGCCGTGCCTCTCGTGGAGATCATGGACCGCCTCGCCGAGCTTGAGGACCACCCGCGCGGGTTCCAGGCTGCGCTGCTGAACTCCCTCAGCTCAGGATGGACCCCCATAATCGCCGAGGTGAAGAAGGGATCGCCGTCGAAGGGGCTGATCCGCCCCGACTTCGATCCGCTGCAGATCGCCCAGGTCTACCAGGAGAACGGCGCCACCTGCCTATCGGTCCTCACGGACGAGCACTTCTTCATGGGGCACCTGAGCTTCCTGGCGCTGATCCGGGAGCAGGTGAGCCTGCCGCTTTTGCGCAAGGACTTCATCTTCGACCCCTACCAGATCTACCAGGCGCGCGCCGCCGGTGCCGATGCGATCCTCCTCATCGCCGCCATGCTCGATCTGCACCAGTTGCGGGACTTCGCCGCGCTCGCCCAGGAACTCTCCATGGACGTCCTGCTCGAGGTGCACGACGAGCGGGAGCTGGAGGTGGCGCTGCAGACCGATTGCAGCCTGATCGGCATCAACAACCGCGACCTGCGCACCTTCCAGGTCGATATAAAAAACTCCGAGAGGCTCGCCGCCTTGATTCCGCCGGGCCGCATCGTTGTCGCCGAGAGCGGGATCAACCGGCGCGAGGAGATCGTACGGTTGATGGACAAGGGGCTGCACGCGTTCCTGATAGGCGAGTCGCTGATGCGCGAGGAGGACTTCGGCGCGAAGCTGCGCGAACTGCTGGGGTAGGCTTGATGTTATTCATATTGTCTCTGTGAGAAAGGAGTTGCTATGACTACGAAGTTTTTGCTTGATGAAACACGCATCCCCAAGCAGTGGTACAACATCATCCCCGACATGCCGGGGCCGCTATATCCGGTCATCAACCCGCAGACCCTGAAGCCGGTCACCCCGGAAGACATGACCGCCATCTTCCCTATGTCGCTGATCGAGCAGGAGATGTCGACCCAGCGCTGGATCGACATCCCGGACGAGGTGCGCGACATCTACAGGCTCTGGAGGCCGTCGCCGCTGTTCCGCGCCAGGAGGCTGGAGCAGGCGCTGCAGACACCGGCCAAGATCTACTACAAATACGAGGGGGTCTCTCCGGCCGGTTCCCACAAGCCGAACAGCGCCATCCCGCAGGCCTACTACAACAAGCAGGCAGGCATTCGCAGGCTGGCGACCGAGACCGGCGCCGGGCAGTGGGGGAGTTCGCTGGCGCTGGCCTGCTCCATGTTCGGCCTTGAGTGCACCATCTACATGGTGAAGGTCTCCTGCACGCAGAAGCCGTACCGCAAGAGCATGATGCAGCTTTGGGGCGCCACGGTGATCCCGTCTCCCTCCGAGTTCACCAACGCAGGGCGCACCATCCTGGCCCACGACCCCGACAACCTCGGGAGCCTCGGGATCGCCATCTCGGAGGCGGTCGAGGACGCCGCGACCCATGCCGACACCAACTACGCGCTCGGGAGCGTGCTGAACCACGTCTGCCTGCATCAGACCGTGATCGGTCTTGAGGCGAAAGAGCAGATGGCGCTTGCCGGCGATTACCCGGACGTCGTTATCGCCTGCTGCGGCGGCGGCTCCAACTTCGCAGGGCTCAGCTTCCCGTTCATCGCCGACCGCGCCAACGGGAAGCCGGTGCGCTGCCTGGCGGTCGAGCCCGCTTCCTGCCCGACCCTCACCAAGGGAGTCTACGCCTTCGACTACGGCGATACCGCGAAGCTCGCACCCATCACCATGATGTACACGCTGGGGCATGACTTCATGCCGCCGGGGATCCATGCCGGCGGCCTGCGCTACCACGGCGAGTCGGCACTCATCTCGCAGCTGTACCACCAGGGGCAGATCGAGGCGAAGTCGTACAAGCAGAATGCCTGCTTCGAGGGGGCGCTGCTCTTTGCCAGGAGCGAAGGTATCGTCCCGGCACCCGAATCGTCGCACGCGGTGCGAGCCGCCATCGACGAGGCGGTGCTCGCCAAGGAGGAAGGGAAGGAGAAAACCATCCTGTTCGGGCTCTCCGGCCACGGGCAGCTCGACATGGCCGCCTACGACGCGTACCTCTCCGGCTCGCTCGAGGACTTCGAATACCCCGAGGAGAAGATCCGGCAGTCGCTGGAGAGGCTGCCGAAGGTCACCTTGTAACTCAGGGACGGAAGATAAAGATTAAGATAAAGATTAAGCA
>DNJC01000005.1 GCA_003490025.1 Geobacter sp.
CTGAACGCCTTCACCAGCCGCGAATACGTCTGCTATTACGCCAAAGTCCTGGACAAGTTCCTCCCCAAGGCCGTCGACCTTCTGACCGACATCTTCCTCAACTCCACCTTCGACTCCGAAGAGATCGAAAAGGAGCGCCGCGTGGTGCTCCAAGAGATCAACATGATGGAGGACACGCCGGACGACCTGATCCACGACCTGTTCCACCAGCATTTCTGGAAGGGGCACCCGCTCGGCATGTCCATCCTCGGAGACGAGGAGAGCGTTTCCGGCCTCACCAGGGATTCGATCGTGGGGTACAAGGATCAGATGTACCGTGGCGACGACATCATCGTCACCGCCGCCGGGAACCTCTCCCACGAAAAGCTGATTGCACTCCTCGACGGGCACCTCAAGAGCGTCGCCGGCGGCAACGGCCGCAGCGATTCCGCCTCCCCCGTCTACGAGCGCAGGATCGAGCTGGTCGAGAAGGACCTGGAGCAGATCCACGTCTGCCTCGGGCTCAGGGGTGTGCAGCAAAGCCATCCGCAGCGCTACGACGCATTCATCCTGAACGCCATACTGGGCGGCTCCATGAGTTCGAGGCTGTTCCAGGAGGTCCGCGAGAAGAGCGGGCTTGCCTATTCGGTCTACTCCTACATCGCTTCCCACGCCGATGCCGGCTCCCTGGTGGTCTACGCAGGCGCAAGCCCCGAGAACAGCGCCCAGCTCCTCGAGATCATGCTGAGGGAGATCGGGCGTTTCAAACGCGAGCCGGTGCCGTCGGAACAACTGGAAGGCGCGCGCGAGCAGTTGAAGGGAAACCTGCTTCTTTCGCTTGAATCCAGCGACAACCGGATGTCGCGTCTTGCCAAGAACGAGATCTACTTCGGCACGCCTTTGCCGCTCTCCGAGATCATGGAAGGTTTCGACCGCGTCAACGCCGATACCATCCAGGCCCTTGCCGCAGAGATCCTCGACAACTCCGCCCTCACCCTGGTCATGCTGGGTAGGATCGGCACACCTTCGTTCGCACTTTCCGATATCAACGTCTAAATGACTGCTATTCCCGTCCGGATAAAGAGATTGCGCCCGACCTCCATCCCGTGCTACATGACGGAGCATGCGGCCGGCGTCGACCTGCACGCGGCCCTTGAGAGCGAATTCACGCTGCATCCGGGTGAAAGGGCGCTGGTCCCGACCGGGATCGCCATCGAGATCCCTCCCGGGTTCGAGGCCCAGGTACGGCCGCGAAGCGGCCTCGCCCTCAGGCACGGCATCGCGCTGGTGAACTCTCCGGGAACCATCGACGCCGACTACCGCGGCGAGATCGGTGTCATCCTGATCAACCACGGCTCCGATCCCTTCACGATCGCTGACGGCGAGAGGATCGCCCAGATGGTGTTCGCCCGCTGCGAGCGCGCCGAGTTCATCGAGGTGGACGAACTGGGCGAAACCGGCAGGGGCGCCGGCGGATTCGGGCACACGGGACGGTGAAACAGATTAAGGGTTGAGGTTAAGGTTAAGGAAGGTTTTCGTCCCCTCCCCCGGAGGGGGAGGGCTAGGGAGGGGGAGCTTTTCGAGCTTTTCTTCCCCCCTCCCAACCTCCCCCCTCCGGGGGGAGGAGTTATACAAAACAACCTTCCCCCTTCCCGGGAAGGGGCTGTGTAGGAACCCGCCGTCCGGCCATCCGCCGGGCAGCCGCGTCACCCATTCTCGAAACCAACTCACGGGGGCAGGCATATGAAAGATCCTCGCTTACGACAATTCGCCGAAGTCCTGGTCAACTACTCGGGACGCGTGCAACCGGGCGACGTGGTGCTCATCTCCTGCGCCGGCCTCGAGGGGGCGCCGCTTGTCAAGGAACTGTACGCGCTCTGCCTGGAGAAGGGGGCGAAGTACGTCGAGTACGACTTCAGCATCCCCGACATCGGGCGCTACTTCTACAACCTCGCCAACGCGGAACAGCTCTCCTACTTCCCGCAGCACAAGCTCGATTTCATGAAGCAGGTGGACGTCTACATCGGCCTCGCCGCCTCGGACAACTCGATGGTCATGGCCAAGGCGAACCAGGCCAACATGATCGCCTGGTCCAAGGTGGTGCGCCCCATCGTCGACCAGCGCGTAAAGGGAACCCGCTGGGTGATCACCCGCTACCCGACCCATGCCGCCGCGCAGGAGGCGAGGATGAGCCTCGACGAGTACGAGGATTACCTCTTCGGCGCCTGCTGCATGGACTGGGAGGAGGAGTCGAGGAAACAGGATGCGCTGAAGGCATGCATGGACGCGGCCGACCGGGTGCGCATCGTAGCCTCCGACACGGACCTCTCCTTCAGCCTCAAGGGGCTTCCCGGCATCAAGTGCGACGGCCGCCTCAACATCCCCGACGGCGAGGTCTTTTCCGCGCCGGTGCGCGACTCGGTTGAGGGGCACATCACCTACAACTGCCCGACCGTGTACCAGGGGAAGGAATTCAACAACATCCGCCTCGAGTTTCAGCGCGGCCGCATCGTCAGGGCCAACTCCCCCGGCATGGACGAGGAGTTGAACCGGATACTCGATACGGACGAGGGGGCCCGCTACGTAGGCGAGTTCGCCGTCGGCGTCAACCCCCGCATCAGGGTGCCGATGCGCAACATCCTGTTCGACGAGAAGATCTTCGGCTCGATCCACTTCACCCCCGGGCAGGCCTACGACGAGTGTGACAACGGAAACCGTTCCGCCGTACACTGGGACATGGTGAAAATCCTGACCGGCGACGGCGAACTCTGGTTCGACGACATCCTGATTCAGAAGGACGGCCTTTTCGTCCACGAGCCCCTGTTGGGGCTCAACCCGGGTGACTAGAAATGCTGCTTGAGATAAATCCCGAAAACCCCCAGCCGAGGCTGATCTCCAGGGTGGTGGAAGTCCTGAAGAGCGGCGGTGTGGTCGCCTATCCGACGGACACCACCTACGGCATCGGCTGCAGCATCTTCAGCAAGAAGGGGATCGAGAGGATCTACCTCTTGAAGCAGCGGGAGCGCAAGAAGCCGTTTTCCTTCATCTGCGCGGACATCTCGGAGATAGCGCGCTACGCCAAGGTCTCCAACTACGCCTTCAAGCAGCTAAGGCGTCTGCTCCCCGGCCCGTACACCTTCGTCCTGGAAGCGAACTCGGTGGTCCCGGACCTGCTGCTGACCAAGCAGAGGACGGTCGGTATCAGGATCCCCGATAACAACATCTGCCTCGCCATCGTCAAGGAACTCGGTCATCCCATCGTCACCACCAGCGCCAACCTCTCCGGGGAGGACCCGATAGGTAACCCGTGGCAGGTCGAGCACGAGTTGGGGAAGCTCTTGGACCTCGTGGTGGACGGCGGCGACCTCTCCGCTGACGTGAGTTCCGTGGTGAGTCTCATCGGTGATGTTCCCGAGGTGCTCAGGAAAGGGGTCGGAGACGTGAGCTGGTGCGAGTGAAGCTCCTTCGGCTCGAGGTTTATCATGCGTAAGACCACGGTGCGTAGCGGCATCAGGTTCATCTCAGCGGGGATCATAGCCCTGATGGCCGCCACCTTCTTTCATGCCGAAATCGCCACCCTGCTCTTTCTCGGGACCGGCGGCGAGGCGCGTCTCACCTTCCTCGGGTTCTTCCTGAGCGGGATACTTGGAGGCTACGGCGTGCTCCTGACCGCCTTCGGTTTCCTGCGAAGCGGAGCCGGTCATCCCCCGGTACGCGTGGTACCCTCCATGATCTTCCTTTTTTCCCTGATCGTCCTCTTCTTCGTCCTTGCCTACACCTCGATCACCACTCCCCGTGCGCCGACGCTGCGCCCCGGCGAGAGCATCAGCATCTAAATCTGAAGACCCATTACCGCAGAGACACGGAGGACACGGAGAAAAACCAAGAGCTGGCTTTTTGGTTCAACCCTCCATAGCGCTTTCTCCGACTTCCTCAGAACTTCTCTGTGGCTAATGGTTTTTGGTTTTCTCGGATTTTCTCGGATTTCCTCCGTGGCCAATGGTTCTGGGGTTTCCATGCCTTTGCCATTCATGATATATTGGCCCGATTGTAAATCATGGAAAACGGAGGGTGACATGTTTCGTCTCACCATTCACACGGCTTTCGCCGCGGCGCACAACCTGATCAACTACCAGGGCGACTGCGAGAACCTGCACGGCCACAACTGGAAGGTAGAGGTCTCCATCACGACCGACGAGCTGGACAAGGCGGGGCTGGGGATCGACTTCAAGATACTCAAGAAGGAAACCAACATCCTGCTCAAGACGCTCGATCACAAGTACCTGAACGAGCTGGAGCCTTTCCGCAGCCTCTCCCCCTCCTCGGAAAACATCGCCCGCTACCTCTACAAGGAGCTGACCAATATCTTCGGCTCCGACAAGGTGAAGGTGGAGATGGTTACCGTGTGGGAGTCCGATTTCGCCGCGGCGAGCTACTATGAGTGATTCCCGGGCCCCCCTGGTCGAATGCTTCTCCTCCATCCAGGGGGAGGGTGTGCTGGTCGGCCTGCGCCAGGTCTTTCTCCGCTTCTCCGGCTGCAACCTGAACTGCTCCTTCTGTGACACGCCGGGGATGACGCAGACCCCGGACGAGTGCCTCCTGGAACTCACCCCCGGCCGGCGCGACTTCTTCAAGGTGCCGAACCCGGTGAGTCTCGCGCGGGTCGCCTCCCTCATCGAGAGCTGGACCGCGGGGTGGCCCGGCATCCACCACTCCCTCAGCATAACCGGTGGGGAACCCCTGCTGTACGGCACGCAGCTCCAGGAATGGCTCCCGGCGCTGAGGAAGCTTCTCCCGATCTATCTGGAGACGAACGGGACGCTCCCAGAGGCGCTGGCTCCGCTCATCCCGCATCTGGACAGCATCGGGATGGACATCAAGCTTCCCTCCGCGTCCGGCTGCGCCGAACTCTGGGACCGGCACCACGCCTTCCTGGAAGTGGCCGCCATGAAAGACGTCTTCGTGAAGGTCGTCGTGGACCAGAGCACCGAGAACTGGGAGATTCTGCGCTCCTGCGAGATGATCGCCTCGGTGGACAGCTCCATTGCGCTCATCCTGCAGCCGATGACGCTTCCCAACGGAAGCATCGCCATCTCCGCCCTCAGGACCCTCGAACTGCAGGAACTCGCCTCCGCCCTCAAGGAGGTGCGGGTGATCCCGCAGACGCACAAGTTCATGGGGCAGCTGTAGGAAACAGATTAAGATTAAGGTTAAGATTAAGGTAAAGGTTGAGTAAGGGTAAGTTCGCTGTACCCAAAGGGGCGCTCCCGGCGCCCCTTTCCTTTTTCAGACCCCGCCGGTATAATGAGTGGCTGGTGACGATCCCTGGAGGTGCCTTGTTGAAGAAGCTGGCCAAGGTGGACGAGATCAACGCGGTTCTTACCAAACTTTCCTCGCAGCACCTGAAAGGGAAGCACAGGGCCCTCAAGCTTTGCCTCATGGCGCTTCTGAGCGGCGGCCACGTGCTGCTGGAGGACATCCCGGGGCTCGGCAAGACCACGATGGCCCTCGCCTTCGCAAGCGCGCTCGGTCTCTCCTTCGGTCGCGTCCAGTGCACGAGCGACCTCTTACCCTCCGACATCACCGGGCTCTCCATCTACGACCGGACCGAGGGACGCTTCAACTTCATCAAGGGTCCGATCTTCAACAACATCGTGCTGATCGACGAGATCAACCGCGCCATGCCCAAGACTCAGAGCGCTCTTCTGGAGGCGATGGAGGAGCGGCGCGTGACGGTGGAAGGGGTCACCTACCGGCTCCCCGACCCGTTCCTGGTGCTCGCCACGCAGAACCCGGTGGAGCAGGTCGGCACCTATCCCCTCCCCGAATCGCAGATGGACCGGTTCCTGATCAGGACCGGCATCGGCTATCCCCCCGAGGAGATCGAGAAGGAGATCCTGAAGCAGGGGAGCATCAGGGACGACATCCTGCGGATACCGGCGCTGGTGCGTCACGAGGACCTGGTGGAGGCGATCCGCACCGTAGCCGGCGAGGTGTACATCGGTGACAAGGTGACCGATTACGTCTACTCCATCATCAGGGCGACGCGCAATCACCCGCTCATACTGACCGGCCTCTCCACGCGCGGGGGGATCAGCCTCGTCGAGGCGGCCAAGGCCGCGGCCTACCTGCACGAGAGGGCTTTCGTCGCTCCGGAGGACGTGCGTGACGTCGCCCACGCCGTCTGCCCGCACCGGTTGATCTTCCGTCCCGAACACGAAGGGGTGGACAAGGAGCAGATATTAAACGCGATACTGAAAGAAATACCCCTCCCGGTCACATAAGCCTCACCAAGGGGGGCGGGCTGTATGTCGCCTCCACGCTGCTTCTGGGCGTCGCCGCAGTCAACACGGGTAACAACCTCCTCTTTCTCATCGTTTCCGCTATGCTCGCCTTCATGGCGGTCACCGGGGTGCTCGGCTATTGGAACATCCAGGGACTCTCCGTCGCCGTTCGCCTCCCCGACGAGGTTTACGCCGGGATGGAGACGCTGGTGACGTTGCGGATCGAGAACCGGAAAAAGGTCCTCCCCTCGTTCCTGATCAAGGCGGCGCTCCCTGCCGGGTCGACCTCCTTCGTCCTGCTGAGACCGGGGAAGGCGGAATCGGGTTCATTCCTGCTCTCTTTTCCGGTCCGTGGCCGGCAGAGCATCGGGCACGCCGTGATAAGTTCGCCTTTCCCTGTCAACTTCTTCGTCCGCTACAACAGCATCGCCGTTGCCGAGGATTTCACCGTCTTCCCCGCGCCGCATCCGCTGACGCTACCGGTGCGGGGGGGGAAACCGGACGAGGGGGAGGCGGCCACCGCAGCCGTGCACGGGTACGACGGGGAACTCGCCAAGATTTCCGATTACCGGGGTGGCGAGCCGCTCAAGTTGATACACTGGCGCCTGTCCGCCAAGCACGAGGAGTTCAAGGTGAAGGAGTTGAGCGCGACGGCGGATGAGCCGACGGTGATCGACCCGGAACTGGTTCCGGGACGGGACCTGGAACAGCGGCTTTCCTGCTGCACCTATCTCGTGAACAGGCTGGTGAAGGGGGGGCGCCCCGTGGGGCTCAAACTCGGGGAGAGGATGATAGCGCCTGCCGCAACCAGGTCGCACAGGCTCAAACTGCTCGGAGAGCTTGCCGTTTATGGTAAAGATTAAACTCCTTCTGAACGTCCTGACCGTATGCATCGCGGTCGTCGGGTACCTCCCTTTGCAGCCGTACCTGGGTCCCTTCGCCCGGGTCTTCCTCCCCGGCGCGCTCCTTCTCGGGCTGTACCTGCAGTGGAAAGAGCGCCCCTTGTCGGCGCGGGTCCTCACCCCGTCATCCATCATCTTGTTCCTGTTCTTCGCCTACGGCTTCCGGATGGACCGGCTGGTCCCCGTCACGGCGGACCTGCTGGTGGTGTTTCTGGGGGTAAGGCTCCTCGGGGAGAGGAGCGGCCGCAACTCTCTCCAGGTCTTCGCGCTGTCGCTTTTCTGCCTGGCCGCCTCCTCCCTTTACAGCCTGTCCGAACTCTTCCTGGTTTACCTGCTCCTCCTTTTACTGCTGCTGGCAGTTTCCCTGGTCGTGCTCACCTTCCACAGCCACGACCCCGACATCGTCCTGCCGAGAGACCAGGCAAAGACGGTGCTCTCCGTATCCACCCTGATCCCGGTGGCGTCGCTTCCCCTGCTGCTCTTCTTCTTCCTCATCCTGCCAAGGACGCAGTACCCGCTCTGGAATTTCGCCACCGGGCAGGCAGGGAAGAAGACGGGCTTCTCCGACGTGGTGAAGCCGGGAGAGACCTCGACCGTTGCGGAGGTGAAAGGGGTCGTGCTGCGCGCCATCTGCAGCAAGGTTCCGGAGCAGCAGCTCTACTGGCGCGGCATCGTGCTGAACGGCTTCAAGGAGGACGCCTGGGTGCGGTTGCCGCCCCCCAGGGAATTCCAGCTTCCCCCCAAGGGGGAGACCCTCTCCCAGGAGATCTATCCGGAGCCGTCCCAAAGCATCTACCTTCCGGCGCTGAACGTCGCCAGCGCCATATCGGGGGTACGCAACGAGAAGACGCCGGACGGGGTATTCACCGGACGGGGACGGCTGGACAAGAGGGTAAAGTACAACGCGGAGTCGGTTCTCTCGGACGTGGTCCAGGTTAAGGGGGGGATCGACCGAGATTTCTATCTGAAGCTTCCCGCCAACGTCCCGGACCGGATGCGCGCCAAGGGGAGGGAGCTTAACCGTCCCGGAATTCCCGCGGCGGAGCGGATGAGGCTTTTGGAGCGTTTTTTCCACGAGCAGAAGCTCTCCTATGCCACCACGAGGCTCCCGGTGGGAGCGGACCCGCTAGGCTCCTTCCTCTTCGACAAGAGGCGCGGCAACTGCGAGTATTTCGCCTCGTGCTACGCGCTCCTGCTCAGGCTTGCCGGCGTCCCTTCCCGCCTGGTCGGCGGTTACCGCGGCGGGACCTACAACGCGATGGGAGGGTACTACCTGGTGACGGAGGAGATGGCGCACGTCTGGGTCGAGGCGTACCTGGACGGGGTGGGGTGGCAGTTCGTCGACCCGAGCGCGTGGGCCATCGGCCTTCCGCGACCCAATGAAAGGGCCGGCGCCCTCCGGATGTACCTCGACGCGGCCGGGTTCTACTGGAACAAGGCGGTCGTCACCTACGATCTGGAAATGCAGATGGACCTGGTGCGAAGCGCCGGCAACAAGGCGCGCAACATCCGCCTCCCGGCCGGGACGGCGAGGATGCTCGCGACGCTGCTCATTGCCCTGCTTCCCGTCGCGGCGCTTCTGGCCTGGTACCTCCGGCGTCCGGGGAGCGCGGAGGAGCGGGTGCTCAAGCGCATGCTCCGGGCGGTGGAGAAGCGTCATCCCGGCGAGGCGAGGGGGAATGAAGGGCTGTTCGAACTGGCCGCGAGACTAAACGATTCCGAGTTCCGGCAATTCGTCTCGCTGTACGGCGACGCCGTCTACCGGGACCGTCACCTGAACCGGGAGGAACTGGCGAGACTGGACGAAATCATTCGTAAACATCGTCAGCATGGATCTTGACAGCGGACACGCTTTGCTTTAAGTTAAATCCCTCGTATTACTGCGTGATAAGAGGCGTAACCTTGGCATCTAAAAAAGAAAAATTTCTGGAAAGCGCCCAGCGGTTCGTGCTGAAGGGGCAACTCGACAGGGCGATCAAGGATTACCAGCAGGTGGTGGCACTCGACCCCAAAGAGATCAGGCACCGGCAGAGGCTGGCGGAGCTTCTCGTCCGGGACAACCGGAAGGAAGAGGCGATCGTGCAGTACGAGGGTATCGGCAAGCATTACGCCGAGAATTCCTACTTTCTCAAGGCGATTGCCATCTACAAGCAGATCCAGCGTCTTTCCCCTGGCAACATGTCCGTGGCGCTCACCATCGCGTCGCTGAACCACCAGCAGGGGCTGATCGGGAACGCCCTGGCGGAGTACGGCCTGGTGGTGGCGCAGTACGAAAAGGAGGGCGCCCAGAAGGAGGCGCTCAAGGTCGTCGAAAAGATGCTCGGCGTGGACGCCGAACATGTCGCCACCCGGATGAAGCAGGCGGAACTCCTTTTCGCCACCGGTTCCAAGGATGCTTCCCTGCAGGTTTTCGTCTCGCTTTCAGGTTCCCTTCGCGCCGCAGGCCGGGACGCGGAGGCCGAAGCGGTCTCCCGGCGGATGCTCCAGCTCTTCCCGGACCAGCAGACAACCGAACCGCAGCGGGATGAATTGTTCTTGGCCGAGCCGCCTGCGGCAAGCGAGTCCCAGGCGCCGGCGCCGCAGGCTCCCGCCGCCCGGGAGAGAGCCCTGGAGACGCAGCCGGCCGCGCCGGAGGCATTCGAGGAACCGGGCGAACTGGAGCTTCCTGACGCCTTCGGCGAGGAACCGTCGTTGCCGGAAGCAGCTCCCCGGGATGAGCAGCCTGGCGCCTTCGATGCCCCGTGGGAAGAGGAACTACCTGCTCCAGCCGCTGCCCCGCAGGCTGCGGAGGCCACCGGACCGGACTTGGGCTCCTGGGAGGAAGAGATTGAACTCGATCTGGATGACGACCTTCCCGGATTCGAGGAGACGACGACTCCCGCCCCCCCGCAGGCCGATCTCGCCGCCGCGCCCAAGATCGAGATCGACCTCCCGCTCGATTTCATCGAGGAACTTGAATTGGAAGAGGAGAACGCCCCCGCCGGACCGTCGGCCGAGAGCGCCGACTCCGCGTACGAGCTGAACCTCGAGCAGGAGGAATCGCTCGAGCTGACCCTGCCGCACGACGCCGAACTCTTCGGTGAAATAGAGTGGTCCGAGGAGCCGGCAGAGCCGGAAGAGCCGGAGCAGGGATGGTCCGGGGCTTCAGAGAGCGACGGGGCCGAGCCGGGATGGCCTGAGGCTTCCGAGGAGAACGGGGCCGAGCCGGAATGGCTTGGGGATGGGGAAGCGGTACAGGGAGAAGTTGACCTCCCGACCGCGTCGCCGCGCGGCTGGGACGAGATATACCCGGAGACGGCGGGCCAGGACGACTCCGCCCTCGATTTCTCGGAGCTGGAATCCCATTACGACCTCGGCATCGGCTACAAGGAGATGGGGATGTACGCCGGCGCCATCAAGGAACTCGACGTGGCGGCCCGCAACCCGCAGCGCAGGGCGGATTGTCTGGTGTTGCAGGCGGTCTGCTACCGCGAGAAAGGGGAGCCGGAAAAGGGTGAGGAACTGCTGCGCCGCGGGCTGGCGCTGGACGTGCTGTCGCAGGACGAGCGCCTCAGCCTCAACTACGAGCTGGCCTTCTCGCTGGAGTCTGCCGGCGACGTTGACGAGGCGATCGGGCTGTACCGGGAAGTGTGCAGGGTGAACCCGGGGTTCCACGACGTGGGGAACAGGCTCGCCGCGCTGGCCGGGGAAGAGCCCCTCGACATCATCGACCTGGAGCTTGAAGAGTAAGGTTCAGGGGGGGGACCAGGCGGATGGGAGCCTGGAAGAAGTTCCCCTCGTAGTCGGGGGGGAGCGGGGGAAGCGGACCGGCGGCAACGAGCGACCTCTGCACCGCCCTGTCGTAGCGTGGATTGCCGGAGCTGATCATCACCGTGCTCCCGACGATGTCCCCGTTTCTTGCCACCGTGATGCTGATCACGATCGGGTTGACCCTCTGCTGGTCGAATTGGTCCAACCACCACTTCTCGTTGATCCTCTGCAGCAGCTCCAGGTAGTACTCCTTGATGTCCACCCGCAGCGTATCCCCGTCACTCAGGCTCTTGAAGTACCCCTTGGTGAGCCCCAGCCCGAGCGTGGTGTGGGAGAGTTCCTCCATCGGCGTGGCGGCGGCGGGCTGCAGCGCGGGTATCACCGGCTGAGCGGCCTGCGGGGCGGGCGGAGTCTCCTGGACCGGCGGGGTTTCCGGTTCGGCGCTTTGCTTCTCGGTCGCCGGTTCCTTCGTGGGGGGAGCCATCGGGGGGGAAGGGACGTGGTTGAGATCGACGTAGGTGATCGACTGGCGGGGGGGAGAACCACCCCCCGGTAGCCCGATCAGGATGACCGTGCAGGCAACGTGCAGTATGATGGAGGCTGCGATCCCGAGAACCAGGGGTCTGTTCACCGTTATCGGCTGATCGTTTTCGTCAAGCGGCTGCAGTGCGTCTTCCATCTTTTCAGGCCGTCCTTCTTCCCGTCTTTAATGGGTACGGGGTTTTGTGGTTTGTAATGTATAGCAAATAACGTGTGAAAATGGCAACCAAGAAAGCCTCCCTCACCCCGACCCTCTCCTTGAAGGGGAGGGGGAGTTTGTGATAGCGGAAGAGGTTGCTGATCAGGAATAAAAAAAGGGAACCCGGCAGCGGGTTCCCTTTTCGTCTTTGCAAGACGCGAGTCTCTTCCCGTTCTCCGCGTTACATGCTCTGCGCGTCGACTACGGCGATGGCCGCCATGTTGACGATGGTGGAGACGTCGTCGCCTCTCTGCAGCACGTGGACCGGCTTTTTCATCCCCATCAGCAGAGGGCCGATCGCCTCGGCGCCCCCCAGCCGGTGCAGCAGCTTGTAGCAGATGTTCCCGGAGTTCAGGTCCGGGAATATCAGTATGTTGGCCGGACCGGTCAGGGTCGAGAAGGTGTAGTTGGTCAGGAGTTCCGGGGTCACGGCGGTGTCCGCCTGCATCTCCCCGTCGATCTCGAGATCCGGGGCCTTCTGCTTGACGATCTCCACGGCCCTTTTCACCTTCACGGTAAGCGCGTGGTTCACCGAACCGAAGTTCGCGAAGGAGAGCATCGCGATGCGCGGCTCGATGTCCAGAAGCCTCACCTTGTCCGCCGCCAGGAGCGCCGTCTCGGCCAGCTCCTCGGCGGTCGGGTCGATCTCCACCGTGGTGTCCGCCAGGAAGTAGATCCCCTTCTTGAAGATCATCATGTACATGCCGTGAACGCCTGAGAGCTGCGGCTGCCTCCCGATCACCTCCAGCGCCGGCCTGATGGTGTCCGGGTAGTGGGAGTCGATGCCGGAGAGGAGCGTGTCGGCGTCCCCCATGTGCACCATCATGGAGCCGAAGTGGTTCCTCGACTTGCGGCGCACGATGCGGCGCGCCTCCGAGAGCGTGATACCCTTGCGCTGGCGGATCCTGTAGAGTTCCTGGGCGTATGGCTCGGTCAGCTCGGAATCCTCCGGGTCTATGATCGTCACGTTCAGCTCCATCCCCAGCTCGGCGATCTTCTCCATCACCTTGTTCGCGTTCCCGATCAGGATCGGGTGGGCGATTCCCTCCTCGACGAGCGTGTGTGCCGCCCTGAGGATCTTCTCGTTGTCCCCCTCCGGGAAGACGATCTTCTTGGGGTCGCATTTCGCCTTGTTGATGATGAGGCGCATGGTCTCCTTCGCCTTCCCCTGCAGGGCTTCCAGGGCCTCGACGTACCTGTCCATGTCGTCGATCGGCATGCGGGCGACCCCTGAATCCATGGCGGCCCGGGCCACCGCGGGGGCGACGCGCAAAAGCGCCCTCGGATCGAACGGCTTGGGGATGATGTAGTTGCGGCCGAAGGTGAACTTCTCGTTGCCGTAGGCGCGGCAGACCGAATCGGGGCACTCCTCGCGCGCCAGTTCGGCCAGCGCGAAGACGGCCGCTTTCTTCATCTCCTCGTTGATGGTGCTGGCACGCACGTCGAGCGCGCCCCGGAAGATGAACGGGAAGCCGAGCACGTTGTTCACCTGGTTCGCGTAGTCGGAGCGCCCGGTGGCCATGATGACGTCGGAGCGGACCGAGAGCGCTTCCTCAGGGGTGATCTCCGGGTCCGGATTCGCCATCGCCATGATGATCGGGTCCTTCGCCATTTCGCGCACCATCTGCGGCGTCACCGCCCCCTTGGCCGAGACCCCTATGAATACGTCCGCTCCGTGCATCGCCTCCTCGAGGGTTCGGAGTTCCGTATCGACCGCCAGACGCTCCTTGTAGGGGTTCATCCCCTCGGTGCGCCCCTTGTAGATGACCCCCTTGGTGTCGCACATGAAGACCTGCTGCTGCCTGGCCCCAAGCGATATGGCGAGGTTGGCGCAGGCGACACCCGCAGCACCCGCGCCGTTTATCACTATCCTGACGTTCTCGATCTTCTTCTTGACCAGCACGAGCGCGTTCAGCAGGGCCGCCGAGCAGATGATCGCCGTGCCGTGCTGGTCGTCGTGGAAGACCGGGATGTTCATGGTCTTTTTGAGTTCCTCCTCGATGTAGAAGCACTCCGGCGCCTTGATGTCCTCAAGGTTGATGCCGCCGAAGGTCGGCTCCAGGAGCTGGACCACCTTGATGACGTCGTCCGGGTTCTCCGATTTCACCTCCAGGTCGAACACGTCGACGTCCGCGAAGCGCTTGAAGAGGACCCCTTTACCCTCCATGACGGGCTTCCCGGCCAGGGCCCCTATGTTGCCCAGACCAAGGACGGCGGTGCCGTTCGACACCACCGCGACCAGGTTCCCCTTTGCCGTGTACTGGTAGGCATCCTCGGGATTTTTCTCTATCTGGAGGCAAGGTTCCGCAACGCCCGGAGTGTAGGCAAGTGACAGATCGCGGGAAGTAAGACAGGGCTTCGAGGAGATTACTTCGATCTTTCCTTTGCGTCCCGTCGAATGATAATCAAGTGCATCCATTTTCTTCGTCATTGCTGCCTCCAGGGGATTAGATTGTGCTCATGCGAAGGATTTTCAAAGTTCGGACAAGCCGCAGTATCTGTCTGCTCGTCAAAAAAGATGTAAATAAAACGAGTTGAGAGTGTATAAAGGGGGAATTATAGCATGGTAAACTGAGGGTTCAATATGGAGTGAAAATAGATCAATAATCCGCTTTGCTCCGAATGACAGCAGATGGTTGAAAATCGAGAGACTTTGGTTGATAATCCCTGAGGTCTAATCTCCCCGAAAAGGGGCGGGAGGTGTTATGGACAGGCTCTGGGCGCCGTGGAGGATGGAATATCTCACGCAGCCGAAACAGTCGGCGTGCTTTCTCTGTGCTAAGGGGAACGACCGGGATCTGCTGGTGCTGCGGCGCACCGGGCTGACCCGCGTCCTTTTGAACCGCTACCCGTACTCGAACGGCCACCTGCTGGTGGCGCCGCAGCGGCACACGGCCGGGCTGGACGACCTGACGGAAGCCGAGATGCTGGAACTCTTTCGCGGCGCGGCCCTGTGCCGGGAGGTGCTGACGCGCGCCAGCGCCCCGGACGGCTTCAACATCGGCATCAACCTGGGGAAGGCGGCAGGGGCGGGGCTGGAGGAGCACCTGCACCTCCACGTGGTGCCGCGCTGGAACGGGGACAACAACTTCATGTCCGTGGTGGCGGACCTCCGGGTGCTCCCCGAGGCGCTGCTGGCGACCTACGACCGTCTGCTCCCTTTTTTCGAGGCGGCAGGGGAGGAGAAGTGATGCGAAGCGTCTGTATCGGCGTGGACGTCGGGGGGACCAACCTCCGCCTCGCCCTCGTCGACCGGGAGGGGGGCGTTGTGGGGAGGCTGCACGAATGCACCGATGTCGACTCCGGGGTCGCATCGTTCCTCACGCGCCTTCAGGCCGCGGTGGAGAGGCTCAAGCGGGAAGCCGAGGTCATGGGGAGGAGGGTCACGGCGGTCGGCATCGGCCTTCCCGGTCTCATTTCCAACGACGGGGTGGTCCGCTCCTGCGTCAACTTCTCGGCGCTGGACGGGGTGAACCTGTCCCGGGTGGTCTCGGAGGGGGTTGCCCTCCCGGTGCTGGCGCTGAACGACGCCAACGCCTGCGCCATCGGCGAGCAGCGTTTCGGTGCGGGGAGGGGGTTTCGCTCCTCGCTGACGCTCACCATCGGGACCGGCATCGGGGCGGGGCTCATCCTGGACGGGCGCCTTTGGACCGGCGCCGACGGTGTGGCGGGTGAGTTCGGCCACATAACGGTGGAGCCCGACGGGCGCCCCTGCGGTTGCGGCAACCGCGGCTGCGTCGAGCAGTACGCCTCGGCGAGCGCCCTCTCGCCGCAGCGCGGCGGCGCCGCCGCGGTGGCCCTGCGGGCCCGCGCAGGGGACCGCGATGCGGCAGCCCTCTTCGAAAAGGCCGGCAGCTATCTCGGCATAGCTGCGGCGGGCGTGCTGAACCTCTTGAATCTCGAGGCGATAATCCTGGGAGGAGGGGTGGCCGAGAGCTTCGACCTTTTGGCGGCGCCGATGCGAAGGGAGATCCTGGCGCGCTCTTTCGCCATACCGGGCGCGAGGGCGAAGATCCTCAAGGGCGCCCTGGGCGATGACGCCGGCGTTCTGGGCGCCGCCGCCTTAGCGTTCGATGCGCCTCCTCCTCATTATTGATAATTACTTTTTCGTCAGATATGTTATAGTTTCCGTCTGTCCGGACCGTGAGGTCTAATCTGAAACAGTGGAGGGAATGATGTCTTTTAAAAAAGGCTTGTTTACAGGTATTTTCGCGGCGGCCATGCTGCTTTTGGTCTCCGCTCTCTCCTTCGCCGCCCCGGTGACCCCCGAGGCATCCTTTCGCAGCGTCTTCCCGCAGGTTCCCTTTGACAGCATGACCCCCACCGAGATAACCGGTCTCTACGAGGTCATGTCCGGGCAGAACATCTTCTACTACTACCCCGAGAAGGAACTGATCCTGACCGGGGAGATCGTGGGGAAGGACCTGAAGAGCCGGACCGCCGAACGCAAGGGGGCTATGGCCGCCAGGCTGGTGAAGGACCTCCCGTTGGAGAAGGCGGTCAAGGTGGGGGACGGGAAGAAGACGGTGATCGAGTTCACCGACCCTGACTGCCCGTACTGCAGGAGGGCGTCCGAGTATTTCACCAAGAGAAGCGACGTGACGAGGTACGTCTTCTTCGCGCCGCTGGCCCATCCGGCAGCCATCACCAAGATCGAGTACATCCTGGGGGCGGCGAACAAGGCGGAGGCGTACGACGCGATGATGCTCGGCCAGGAGATCCCGGCATCGGCGAAGCCCGCCACGCCGGAGATAAAGCAGCTGGCGCAGGAACACATGGCCCTGGCCAAGAAGGTGGGGATCCAGGGGACGCCGACCTTCTTCGTCAACGGCCAGATGGTGGTCGGGGCCGATGCGAAGAAGCTGGACGAGTTGCTCAGGTAGGGGCGAATGATTATTCGCCCCTACAGAACGGAGACGGTTCCGAACCTCCCGTCGTAGCCGGGATCGATCTCCACCTCGCCCAACCGCATCCGCCCGATGGCACGGGCGAGCGCCGCCGACGAAGCCTGCGCGATGTCGTCGAGCGGGACCTCCAGCAGGATGCGGAACTCGTTCCCCAGCTGCTGCAGGAGGGAGAAGTAGAGCGCCTGCACCTTCTTCGCCCCACTCCCCACCCCGAGCACCCCCCCGATCAGGTCGACCAGCGGAATAAGTGACCTGAACGGGGGGGCGTTTTTCGGCCTGGCCCCCGCGGGCCGGTCCGCCAGCAGTTCCACCCTGTGCAGCACCCCGACCGTCACCTTGCAGCCGCAGGACGGGCAACGGTATCCCGCTGCGACCGTCTCCGCCGGCGTCAACCTCACGCAGCACCCCCTGTGCCCATCGGCATGGTACTTCCCCTGCTCCGGGAAGAACTCGATGGTGGAGGCCACCCCGCTTCCGCTCGCTATCCCGGAGACAATCCCAGAGTAGGAAAGATCCGTATCGAAAACGGTGGCCTCGCGTCCGAGCTTTTGGGCGGAGTGCGCGTCGGAATTGGAGACCAGCGTGATGCCGTCCAGGGCGGAGAGGCGCCAGTTCATGGCGGGGTCCGAGGAGAGCCCGGTCTCGATGGCGCGGACGTACGGGGTCAGTTCTTCGAAGCACTCAGAGAGGGACTCGAAGCCGGAGGCGGCCCCGAAGATGGAGAAGTGCGGGGTCCAGGCGTGCGCCGGGATCAGCATCGCCTCAGCGGAGGCCTCCAGCAGCAGCGCCAGCAGTTCTTTCGCGTCGAGCTTCAGGATCGGCCTGCCGTCGGAGGCGAGGTTCCCGATGCGGGAGAGGGAGAGATTCAACCTCCTGGCCGCGGCGATGTCGGGGAGCAGGACGAGGCAGTGCACCTTCCTGGTGCGTCCGTTCTTCCGGTAGATGCAGCTGATCTCGCCGGAGAGGAGGAAGCGGACCTCCGCCCGGCAGCTTTCCGGGACTTCCGAGGAGAAGCGCGGCGAAAGCCGCAGGTCGAACAACCCGGTCTCCCTTTGCACCAGCTTTTCTTCCAGTTCGGCGAGCCAGCCGGGATGGGTGCAGTCGCCGGTGCCGATCACCCGGATACCCTTCAACTGCCCCCACTTCCAGAGCGCCTCCAGGTCGAGGTCTCGGCTGGTCGCCCTGGAATAGCGGGAGTGGACATGGAGGTCTGCTATGAACTTCATCGGGGGCTCAGGGCTCCGGGGAGAGTGGCAGGAATAGGAGGGGATGGGGAGGGGAGGAGAGGGAGCGCCGGGATGCGAACCGGCGTTCAGCTGCCACTGTCCCGGTCCGCGCCGAACTTCTTGCTCATCTGCTGGCGGTAGCTGATGATCTCCTTCCTCAGCGAGGCAAGCTTGGCCATTTTCTGGTCTATCTTGTCGATGTGGTCGTCCAGCATCTCGATCAGCTTGGGGACCATCCGCTCGGTCTGCTTCGCCTCGCCGTAGGCGGCGTACAGCTCCTGCATCTCCTTGATGGTCAGTCCCAGTTCCTTCAGCTTCATGATGAACTTGAGGCGGCGTACGTAGTACGGGGTGAAGCCGCGGGTGGCGCCGTCGCTTCTCTGCACGCTGTCGATGATGCCGACCTCTTCCCAGTAGCGGATGGTCCTGGTGGTCAGGCCGAGCGAAATGGCGAGATCCCCGATCGGGGTGATTTCTTCGCCATCCTTTAAGTTGTCCATTGGAATCCCTCGTGACGTAAATTATCGGACAATCTAGAACATAAACGCACGGGCTGTCAAGGCTTTCTCGTCTCCAATGAGAAGACGGCGGCGGTTCCGGAGGCATTTCGCCGTCGCGGCTGGAGGACCAGGGTGTAATCTCCAAATTGTGCCGTTTACAAAACAATGTTTTTCGTGTATCAAGGTAGGGCCGGCATCGCGAAAAGGGGCTTGTGATGGATATTTTCAAGGTCATTGGTGACCGTCGCAGCGTCAGGAAGTACAAGGATGTTCCGGTAGAGAGGCAAAAATAGAACAGGTGCTCAATGCGGCGAGGCTGGCGCCGTCGTGGAAGAACCTGCATAGCCTTGATCCCATCCCGCACGGCTCACTCCTGTAATCGGCTCTTCTGCCAGCCGTCCAACACTGGGGCAATCGACGGGTTGCCCCTTTTTTTGTCTCAATCCCCATCCCTTTCCCGGTTTGCCCTGCCGCAGCTTACATGCTATGCTCGCCTCGCCCCGGCTCCTCGTGAGGCCGGTTCTTCTTCATTCCAACTGCAGCCTGCCCGTCGCCCGGGACAAAGGAAGCACCCGATGGCCATATCCCCCTATCCCGCCTGCGTCTCCCTTCCTGAGCTTGAGCAGCCGTTCCCCTCGGTGCTGGAGTTCCTGGTGCACCGATTTCCCAGGATGGGGCGGGCCTGCTGGGAGATGCGGGTGGAGCAGGGCAAGGTACTCGACGAGGAGGGGGCCCCGATTACCTCCGTCACGCCTTACCGCCCCCGGCAAAGGATCTTCTACTTCAGGGAGGTGGAGCATGAAAGGATCATCCCCTTTTCGGAGGAGATTCTCTTCCAAAACGACCAGTTCCTGGTCGCCTGCAAACCCCACTTTCTTCCCGTTACTCCCGGAGGTGCTTACGTCGAGGAATGCCTGCTGCACCGGCTGAGAAAGAGAACGGGGATCGATCACCTGGTGCCTTTGCACAGGCTCGACCGGGATACCGCCGGCGTCGTCCTTTTCTCCGTGAATCCCGAGACCAGGGGTGTCTACGGCGGGTTGTTCAAGAACGGCGGCATCGAGAAGATCTATCAGGCCATCTCGGCCGGCTCCGCCTCCAGCGGTGAGGCGGAGTGGCGGGTGGAAAACAGGCTGGCGGCGGCGCAGGAGTGGTTCAGGACGCGGGTGGTACCGGGAGCGCCCAACGCGCGCTCCCACATCCGGCTCATGGAGGTCAAGGACGGTCTCTCCATGTTCCGACTCTCCCCGTTGACGGGGAAGACGCACCAGTTGCGGGTACACATGAGCGGGCTCGGCTTCGGCATCGTGAACGACAGGTACTATCCGAGGCTGCAGGACGAGCGGCCGGACGACTTCGGCAAGCCGCTGCAACTCCTTGCCAAGTCAGTGAAATTCCGGGACCCGATCTCAGGGGAGCCGTTCGAGTTCGAGTCCCCGCGCACCCTTTTATGGTAATCTAGTTGTGGCCGCGGGGGGCTTCCTCGGGATGAAAACCTTTTGGAGGTGCTACATGTCCAAGCACGTGCTGTTACTGGTGGACTACGGCGTCAATACGAGCATCCACATCGCACTGTTCAAGAAACACCTGAAGGACGTCGGCTGGCAGCCGGGGCTCGTCGAAGGGGCGTTCGAGAAAAAGCTTGAGCTTTCCGATGCGCAGATCGAGCAGGCGGTGCAGGAGGAGGTGGACAGCGCCGCCAACGAGGCGGCCTTCAAGAAGACCTGCTGCGAGCTGTACGTGGCCGAAGACGAATTGAAGTTCTGCTGGGACTGGAACACCCCTTAGTGTGAGGATTGATCGCCCGCTGGCGCCAGTGTATCTGGTGCATGACACAGCGACATAAAATGTCTGGACAAGATCCTTTCATATTGGTTACTATCCCGATATGAGCAAGCCTGCGGCAATATTCATAATTTTGTTCGCCACATCCGTCATCACTTTCGGCACCTGGCAGCTTTTCCTTGGGAACCTGGAGGCGGCTTTTTCTTCATTTCCTTTTCTGCTTATCATCTACATCTTTATTAAACCTTTCCGCAGACCATGACGATAAGAGCCACACCTAAGCCATGCCTCATTCAATGCTTTCCTGTCCCATCGCCGCCTTCAGCCGGTAGATAGCAGGCGGCGAGTAGCAGTTGGCATCGGACCGGATAGTTTCATGTTATGTCGATGGGAGATCGCATGTCCAATTGTGTACTTGTGATAGATGACTCGGCTGCTATTCGAGAGCAGGTAGTGCGGACGCTGAAGGATGTCGGACTCTTTGACCGGTACAAACAAGCAAGGGACGGACTGGAGGGGTTCAAGACGCTGATCGAGTCCAAGGCGGACCTGGTGATCTGCGACGTCGACATGCCGCGCATGGACGGTTACAAGTTCCTGCAGCTCGTGGCATCGCGGCCGGAACTCCAGGGGCTCCCCATCATCATGCTGACCGGCATGATGGACTTCAATTCCAAGATCAGGGGGCTGGAGCAGGGGGCCAGCGACTACCTCACCAAGCCGTTCGACGCGGGGGAGCTGGTGGCCCGCGTCAAGGTGCAACTGAAGATCAAGTCACTGCAGGACGAGCTGAAAAAGGCCAACGAGCAGCTGAAAAGACTCACCAACATCGATCACCTCACCAACCTTTTCAACCGAAGGTACCTCTCTGAAATCCTGGAAGGGGAATTTTTCCGGGCGCGGCGCAACCGCGAGAACCTCTCCCTCATCATCGTAGACATCGACTACTTCAAGAACGTGAACGACACCTACGGCCATCAAAACGGCGACGTCGTACTGGCGGCCGTGGCCAACCTGTCCCAGCTGCAACTCCGTGCCTATGACAGCGCCGCCCGCTACGGCGGCGAGGAGTTCGTCCTGGTCCTCCCCGGCACCTCCCTGCAGGGGGGGCAGATGGTCTCCGAGCGCCTGAGGCAGTCGGTGCTGGATTTTACCTTCCCGCCTCCCATGGAGGACATGACCCTGACCATCAGCGCGGGTGTCGCCACCTACCCGTCGATCAATATCGACAGCGTCGACTCTCTGTTTCGCCAGGCGGACGAGGCCCTTTACCGGGCCAAACAAAACGGGCGCAACAGGGTGGAACTCATGACCGGCTGAAAAACTCCCCCTCCCCTTCAAGGGACGGGGTGGGGATGGGTGAAAGGGGGAGGGACGTATAGCGGAGATGGTGGCTAATCGGAAAAAAATGAACAGGTGCTAAGAAAATTACTTGAATAAATTTTAATTTGAAGTTACACATACCTTCTGCTTTGCATCCAGTCTTTACTGCAGTGGGAGGATGTCGTGATGGAAACTTTTGATGAGGCTTACGCCAACTACCGGAATTTCTTGGCAAAACTTGATGTGACGGACGATATCTCCGAGAAGAACCAGCTGTTTCGGCAGCTCACACACCTTCTTTCCGACCTCGAGAACAGGCTGGTTTCCCGGGACCTATCCCGTGACCGGGATCCGCGCGAGAAGATTGAACCGAGCTACTGGAACTGAATTCCTCCCGCTCCGGCTGCCTGGCATGCACCGCCCCACCTGGCAGTTATCCCAGCTGAATAATCCAAAACAAGCCGCACCAGAACCGGAAAGACCGATTCGTATCGGGCTGCCGAGTTTTCCTGCTCCGACGCCGGGGATCGCCGGGGATGGTGCGGGACTCTTTTCATGAAACGGTTTGACACCAGGGGACTCTCCTCTATTCTGTAATGATGTTGCGCAGGTTCCGCAGCTTTTGTAAAAGTTCCTTGCTCTAAAATTCGCCGAGGAGGTGGGCATGAAAATCCTGGTATGTGTCAAGCAAGTGCCCGACATGGAGTCGAGATTCAGGCCGGATACCACCGGCGTCTGGTTCGCCGAAACCGATCTGGCCTTTCGGGTCAACGAGTACGACGAGTACGCCATCGAACAGGCGGTGCAGCTCAAGGAGCGACTGGGAGGGGAGCCTGAACTGACGGTTCTCTCGGTCGGCCCGGACCGGGTTGTCGAGGCGATAAAAAAGGCCCTCTCCATGGGGTGCGACCGCGGCGTCCATGTCCTGGACGGTTCACCGCAACTGAAGGACCCCTGGCAGATCGCATCGATAATCGCCGCCTACGCCCAAGGTGAGGGGTTCGACCTGGTGTTCACCGGGATGCAGTCGCTGGATCGGGGCTCCGCCCAGGTCGGCGTCTCCCTGGCGGAGATCCTCAACTGCGCCTGCGCCACCACAATAGTCGATTTCGAATACGGTGACGGCACGGTGACCGTGAAGCGTGAGCTGGAGGGAGGGGTGAAGGGGATCGTCCGCCTCAGGCTGCCGGCGGTCGTTACCTGCCAGCTCGGCCTGAACCAGCCGCGCTACCCCACCCTCCCCAACATAATGAAGGCCAAGAAGAAGGAGATCCGCACCATCCCGGTGGCCGAGCTGCTGCACGAGGAGCCGAGGACTCTGCTGGAGAGCTTCTACTCCCCTGCCAAAAAGGGGGGCGGGATCGTGCTGGAGGGGGATCTGGCCGACCAGGTGGACAAGCTGATCGGGATCCTCAAGGAAAAGACCACGGTTTTGCGCTAGGAGGGGGCCAATGAAAGCACTGCTGATCGGGGAGAGCAGGGAAGGAAAGCTGCTTGAACATAGCTACGAACTGTTGGGATTCGCCTCCAGGCTCGGGGCCGGCACCGCGATGTTCCTGGTGGGGAGCGAGGCGGCGTTGCCGTCATACGGAGGCACCGTGTACCTGGCCGATGCAGCCAAGTGCGGCGAGTACAACCCCGACCTGCACAAGCGGCTGGTACTGGCCGCGGTCGAGCGGGAAAAGCCGGACTACGTGGTCTTCATGCACAGCTCCTACGGCTGGGATCTGGCGCCGCGCGTCGCAGTCGCGCTCAAGGCGGCGCAGGTGACGGAAGTCGTGGCGGTTGTGGAGGGGGGATTCGAGCGTCCCTGCTGCAGCCAGAAAATGAGGCACAAGGTGAACCCTGCGGGAGCGGTCGCGGTGCTCACGCTGCAGGTGGGCGCCTTTCCGGGCGAAATGGGCGCCGGCACTCCGCAGCTGCAGCCGATAGATGCGGAAGGGGACGGGAGAGTGGTGTTCCAGGGGTACGAGCCCGCGGTCCGCAAGGGGGTCGATCTCACCAAGGCCGAGGTGATCGTCAGCGCCGGTCGCGGCATCGGGAAGAAGGAGAACCTCCCGGTCATCGCCGAGCTTGCCAGGGCCCTGCGCGGGGAACTCGGCGCCAGCCGGCCGGTGGTGGACAGCGGTTGGTTGGACGCGGGAAGCCAGGTCGGCACCACCGGGCAGACGGTGAGTCCGAAGCTCTACGTCGCCTGCGGCATCAGCGGGGCCATACAGCACCTGGCAGGGATGAAGAAGTCCGGCTTCGTCGTCGCCATCAACAAGGACAAGGAAGCCCCCATCGGGGAGGTGGCCGACGTGCTGGTGGTCGCCGACGTCATGCAGTTCGTACCCGCCCTGACGGCGAAGCTCGCCAAGTGAAGGGGATCCGCTGCGGCCAAAGAGCGGGGAAAGATGTGTAGGAGCGGCATTCCTGATGGA
>DNJC01000107.1:0-1572 GCA_003490025.1 Geobacter sp.
TTTCCTCTTAGAGGCGTAGCTGTAGTACTTGAGCCTGATGTTCTCCCACATGACCAGGCGCCCCTCCATCGTGGTCATGACGCGCACCTCGCCGTCCTGCGACACCACGAAGCCGATGCTCCCGGGATTCTGCGAGCAGTACCTCATCATCGACCTGTGCCTGGTGCCGAAGTGGTTGTAGCTGGCTTGACGGAGCTTGCCCGGTGTGCCGAACCTGTCCGTCGCGATGTACAGGTTGTCCGGCTCCTGCCAGTTCTTGATCTCCACGCCGTAACCGCGCACCACGAGGTTCGGGTCCATAACCACCAGGCCGTCCACCCGGGTGAGGAGTGCTATGAACCATATCACGCCGTCTATCTCGTTCTTGTTGGCCCTTAGCTCCTTCTCCAGGCGTCTCAGCTGGAAATACTGGCTGGACGGGATCTCCTTAGGCTTGGTCTCGCTCAGCTGAAGATGCCGCTCAAGGTAATCGCTCTTGATCTTGGTCACCGCGTTCGACACCAGCGAAGTCGGCAGCCTGTCGTAGTCGATGCCGTACTTCACGTTGAGGTCCGCGGGATCGATCCCGGGCGTGATCAGGATGGCGCCGCCGTTTCTGATCTTTTGCACCCTGAGCAGAATGCGGCAGAGGGCCGAGAGCCACTGCTGGGCGTGGAACTCGTCCATGTCGCCGGGAGCATGGTAGATGTCGTCGGGGATGTGGCTGCGCACCCCCTGCAGGTAGGCATCGATCCCGGGAGCGAGCAGGTCCCGAACCGGGCTTTCCCGGAACAGGTCGAGAGAGTAGCGGATCAGCTCGTTGACCCTCAACTCCGCGACCTTGTCGTAGCGCATGTGCACCACGACGATGCCGATCCCCTCCACGCTGGCCTGGAAGACGCCGGGTGTTTCCGGCTCTATCTCCGCGCTGCGGTTCAGGAACTTGTGGAAGCGGTTTTGCTGGTCGACGAGGCCCCAGATGAAGAGCTTGCCGTCCTTGTCCGGCCACACCACGAAGGACGAGGTGCGCAGGTCGGTCGACTTGGCGATCTTCACCACGTTGGAGACGGAGAAGGGGATAGGCTCGCCGAAAGGGATGTAGCTCCAGCGATCCCTGACGGGGTTGCGGGGGGGCTTGGGGTCGGGCTGTGCCGGGTCCAGGTAGACCACGTGGAAGATGACCGGCTCCGATTCCTCGGTCCTGAGGCTGGAGTAGTACATGGTCTCCATCAGGGCGACTATGATCTCCTCGTCGGGGACTGCGGCCCGGCGTTTCCTCAGTTCCGAGCAGACGCTCTCTGCGAGGTTTCGTGGCGTCTTGTTCTTCATGGTCGGTACCCCGCTCCTGATCATTTGCTCCTCCCTTAAATGGAGAGGGTCGGGTTCTTCGATCTACTCCGGGTACTGGGCGAACTCCAGGATGATCCCGTCGGGGCCGTAGAAATATATCAGCTTCTTGCCCGTCTTCTCCCAGGTCTCGACCTCGCCGATGAACTCGATGCCGTGGCCGCGCAACCGTTTCACCTCGGCCTCTATGTCGCTCACCGCAAAGGCCAGGTGACGCAGCCCGATGCGGTTGGCGAACCCTATCCC
>DNJC01000107.1:1668-9759 GCA_003490025.1 Geobacter sp.
CGGTCTGTTAGAGTTGTCAGAGACGATACCAATCTTTCAGGCATTGCGCAATTATTGTCCAGGGAGAAAAGAGACACTACTTTAGAATCCCACAAAAAGAAAATCAAGAGCGGCGATTATCTCGTCTCGGCGCTCCTTCAGTGAACCCACTTTTTCTCCAAGAATTTTTTTGTCGACGCCAGCGAGTTGAGCAGTCGACATAACCACAGTGATACCCTTTATCGTGAACTGAGGGTTAAGACGAGCAACTGGCTTCCCGATCGCTGACATGGATACCAGCGGCACCACAACACGTGTGGTCAGTGGGGCGAGCAAGTCAGCCTGAACATTCAGCAGGTAGGGGACCTTCTTTTTCGTCTGAAGGTTGTTGTTCTCATAGACATCGAACTGAGCCATTAGAAATGCCTCAGTACATCGCTAAAGGTCCCCTCTGCTTCGACCCGGCGATTGTAGTCGTCGATGGCTTCGCGGTTTTCTTCCTGCCATTTTCGGCACTTTTCCTCCCGAAGCAGATCTGCAAGCCGGGCCTCAAGGGTCTGTGAAAGGTTGATATTAAGTTCCTTGGCCTGACGGAGCAGATCGCTGTTGATGCTGAGGTTGGTGGATTTTTTCAGAGCCGTGGGGTCATAGACTGTACTTGGCATCTGCGGCCTCCTTGTGCGCATTTGTTATGCGCATATATTAACCCGAACCCTGCTGCATTTCAATTATTTTGATTCATCGTTCCCACGCTGGAGCGTAGGAACAATAGGAAGACCTGCTTTTCGGTACCCTACTATATTGGTAGGGTCTATAGATGTTTTTCTTGACTGTTTTGATGGAACAAAGTAATCTACAAAAACTCCTACCGAGGTAGAGTATTGCCCCCATGATTTCTGGGCGGGATGATGATGCCCTTGATGTGCTGAAGCAGGGAAGGGAGAGGGATGAAGATCGATCAGAAAAAGCTGCGCGAGTTGCTGAACCGGAAGGGTTCCGTTTTTTCCCCTGACCTGTTGCGGCGCGAGGAAAACGTCTTCTTTGTCGGAGGGAATCTCCCCGAGCGGGAGACGCTGGAAACACTGTACGAGAGCCATTACCAGTCACACGCGGCGCTGTTCCACCTCAGCTTCGGCGCTATGGAGAACTTCTCCAACGGGGAAGCCCTCGCCAGGATGATAAAGAAGAACTTCCATGCCCACCTCCTGGGAAGGCTCGACTATCCCGTGCCATCCCGTCTCATCGAACGGGCGTACGCAGCCGGGGTGGACATCATCGACATCGCGCTGCCGGCAGGGGAAGGGGCGGAACGGGAAAAATGGGACGAGACGGTCAACTCCGCCCGCGCCGTCTTCCCGCGCTGGTCGGTCGCCTCCGCCGTCGTTGCGGGAGAGGAATCGCCGCGGTTGACCATGGCCGTCATCGACACCCTGCTCGCGCTCGACGTGGTCCCGCTGCTGACCTTGTCCGAGCGCGCCGGCCGTTTCAAGGCCGAGGAGATCGCCGGCGTATTCTCCCACCTGGGGAGCGGCCTGCGCCGCAGAAAAGCCGGGATAAAGCCCCTGCTGCCGCTCATATACCTTTCAACTCCCTTGGTTCCCGCCTCGGCCCCCGGCGTGCTGCGCGGTTTCATCGACGTCATCGACGACAGGCGTCTGCTGGCGGCCTCGGACCTGCGCCGCGTCCTCAGGGTGAAAGAGGTGGAGGAGTCGTTCGAGTCTGCGGGGCTTTAGCCGTTGCCGTATTGCACTGAAAGAGAGGGGTCGACAAAGCCGATGGATGACAAGCAGTTCCTGGACAAACCCTTAAAGATCGACAACCGCCCCATGTGGCAGATCCTCCTGGATCGCACCGCCCGTTACCAGGTGATGGCGGCGGTCGCCGTGGTCATGACCCTGCTGATCCGGCTCTCGCCGCCGGACGGGCTGTCCGTCGAGGGGTACCGCTCACTCGTGCTGTTCGGGGCGACCATCTTCTTCTGGATCTCCGGCATGCTTCCCATCGCGGTGACGGCCCTTTTGTCGATGGTGATGCTGCCGCTTCTGGGGATCATGGACGCCAAGAAGACCTACTCCATGTTCGGCAACGAGTCCGTCTTCTTCATCCTGGGCGCCTTCATCCTCGCCGCCGCCATGACCGGGACCGGGATCTCGACCCGTCTTGCCCGCGCCATGCTGGCGAGGTTCGGCAGGACCCCGAGAAGCCTCGCCCTTACCGTCTTTTTTCTATCCGCCTTCCTCTCCTTCGTGATGAGCGAGCACGCCGTCGCCGCGATGCTTTTCCCCGTGGTGAGCGAACTCGCCACCGCGCTGAAACTGGAAAAGGGGAAGAGCAGCTTCGGCAAGCTTCTGTTCATGGCGATGGCCTGGGGCTGCATCATCGGCGGCATAGCGACCTTCCTCGGCGGCGCCCGGGCGCCGCTGGCCGCGGGGCTCCTCAAGGAGGCGACGGGACTTCACTTTTCCTTCCTGGAGTGGTCCACGGCGGCGTGCATGATCGTCATCCCGCTTCTGGGGATCGCCTTTTTCATCCTGCTCAGGTTCTTCCCCGTCGATCTGCAGGACGTCGAGGTGGGGCGGAAGTTCCTGAACGGCAAGCGCCTGGAGACCGGCAAGATGGGGTACGACGAGTGGCTTACGGCCCTGGTCATGGTCTCGACCGTCCTTTGCTGGCTCTTACTCGGCGAGAAGACAGGGCTTGCCGCCATCGCCATCCTGGGGGCCGCGGCACTCTTCACCTTCAAGGTGGTTTCCTGGCAAAAGATCGAGGAGTACGTCAACTGGGGGATCATCCTGATGTACGGCGGGACCATCGCCCTCGCCTCGGCGCTGGAGAAGACCGGCGCCGCCGTCTGGATCGTCAAGAGGGTGATGGGCGACTACCACCATTCCCCGCTGGTCGTGATCGCGGTCATCTCGCTGGTCGCCATCGTCGTTACCGAGTGCATCAGCCACGCCGCCGTGGTGGCGATACTGATGCCGGTGGGGATGGGGCTTTGCCAGACCACCGGGATGGACCCGAAGGTGATGACCCTCTCCATAGCGCTCCCCGCCGGGCTCGCCTACTGCCTCCCGATGGGGACTCCGGCCACCGCCATAGCCTACGCCTCCGGGTACCTGAAGAGCCGCGACATCATCGTCTCCGGTGTGGTGGTCATGGCCATCTCGTGGCTCCTTTTCATGGCGTCCGTGCTGTTCATCTGGCCGCTCATCGGCCTGAAGATATGAGGAACCGAAAGTATGATCTCGAAGAAGACGAAATACGGGTTGAAGGCCCTGATCCACCTGGCAAGGCATTACGACGAGGGACCGATCCTGATCGCGGACCTGGCGCGCGAGGAGAGGATCCCCAAGAAGTTCCTTGAGGCGATCCTTCTTTCCCTGAAGAACAACGGGATACTGCAGAGCAAAAAGGGGAAGGGGGGCGGCTATTACCTTGGGCGGCCGCCGGGGAAGATAACGCTGGGGCAGGCGATCCGGGTCATGGACGGGCCGCTGGCGCCGGTGCCGTGCGTCAGCGAGACCGCCTACGCCAAGTGTTCCGAGTGCGATAACGAGCTTACCTGCGGCATCAGGCTGGTGATGAAGGACGTGCGCGACGCCATCGCGGGGATCCTGGACGGCACCACGCTCGCCGACGTGCTGGAGAAGGTGGACAGCGCCGAGGAGAGCGAGAAGGTGTTGAACTTCTACATCTGAGAAAATCTGTAAGGCAAAACCATTGGCCACAGAGAAAATCTGAGAAATTCTGAGGAAGCCTCAACTCTGCCCCATCCCCACCCCGACCCTCACTGCCATTAAGTTAAGGGGATTGGCTTGCAATTTCACTAAAATACAATTTTTCTTCTGCGTCTCTGGTAGCTCAGCGATTTGTTTGGTGACACTACTTTTCTTGCGACTTGTCTCTCTTTTCTGCTCGCTAGCGGACTGGCGAGGAACAGGGAGGTCATTTTTGCTATGACTGAAGCGATGTCCTCTTTACTGTGCAGCAACTGCATTACGTTGTTCTTCAGCACGTTAAAGGAAACAGCACGATTCACTCTCTGCTGATGCACGCAATTTTTGGTATCAAGCACATCTTGAGCTTCGGCTACCAGAACTGATTCAAGCCCTGACAGGAATACCATGGCATAAAAGTCTTGCTTTACTGACTCCGAGGTCTTCCCGGTGAAGTTTTCTAGCGTAAGGTGACTTTTGAGCGTGTGATAATAGGTTTCAATGCCCCAGCGTAGGTTGTATAGCTCTTTGAAATCGTCCGTTGTTATGCCATCGTCAAGTAGAGAAGTAACGAGAATCTCGGGCTCTCCAGTCTTCAACATGACCCTGACGAAGCGCACCCTAAGCTCTGAGGGCAGCCCAAGCTCTTTCATCCGTTTGCTGTTCATGTGATGGGGCGTAATCGTGGCGATGCGCGAGGCTGCATCGGCGCTCTCGAACATCTCACGAGCCTCTCGGAACGAGCCCCGTGAGCATCTCACCACAAAATCTCCTGAGTTTACTAGGACGGAGGCGAGATATTCATAAGAGGGGTAACGGCGGTCGGCCAGCAGCAAGTCTCCCTGTTTTATGTGTTTCAAGTGTCCTTTAGCCAACTCCAACTCGCTGGAATGGCAACTAGTGAACTGTGCGGTTAGTTAGTTTTACTAACTTTCGCACTGTCTTTTGCACTTTGAACTTTCTCGATTATGGAATTGGCACTTTTTGTCCACTTAAAAGGCTTAGCACATGCTGTATTGTGCACTCTGATGAAGCGATGAATTTCATCTTTCAGCTCTTTGACGCTGCTAAAGGTACCGCGATATAGTGCTCGACGCTCCAATTGAGAGAACCAGCCTTCAACGGCATTGAGCCATGACGCACTCGTTGGGGTGAAGTGGAGCTTTATTCGTGGGTGTTTTGCGAGCCACTTATTGACGTCTTCGGTCTTATGTGTGCTGCTGTTGTCGAGGATGACGTGCAGGTCCAAGCCCTTCGGCGTTGACCGCTCGATCTGGCGCATGAAGCCGAGAAACTCTTTAGCTCGGTGCCGTTCGGTCACTTTGCCCGTAACCTCGCCAGTCAGCACGTTGAACGCGGCATAGAGGCTTGTGGTCCCGTTCCTTTTGTAATCATGGGTCCTGCGCTCCGCCTGACCAGGTTTCAGTAGCAACATGGGCTGGGTGCGGTCCAGTGCTTGGATTTGAGTCTTCTCGTCAACCGACAGGACAACGGCGTTGTCTGGAGGGTTCATATACAGGCCGACCACGTCGATGACCTTCTCAGCAAATTCAGGGTCATTGCTGATTTTAAAGGTCCGGATCCGATGCGGTTTCAGATCAGCGGCCTCCCAAATCTGCCGAACCTGCCAGGTGGTGACGCCAGCATACTTGGCCATGAGGCGGAGGCTCCAGTGAGTGGCCTCATGAGGTATCCGTTCTACCGTTAGCTTCAGTACTCTCTTGACATCTTCCCCGCTAAGCCTCTTCGGTTGACCGGAACGGGGGAGATCAAGGAGTCCGTCGAGTCCAGACTCAAGGAACCGCCTTCGCCATTTATACACTGAATTTGTGGAGGTCTCGAGAGAGGCCGCGATTGATTCAACGCTCTCTCCCGCTCCACTTTTCAGCACGATGCGAGCGCGCAATGCGCGGCTTTGAGGTGTCTTGTGGGACCGTAGCAGTGCTTCGAGTACTTGACGGTCTGCTTCTGCCAATACTATGTTTTCTTGTGGTCGCGCCATGGCGCCACTATAACACAGATTGGAGTTTTCACAAAGAACTAAACGCGCAGTGCACTAGCGAGTGTGCTATCGACTGCGATTTTATTGAGGACGTCGTAAAGTACTGAAGCCATCGCGGCATTGTACTCTCCATTACGGACTCCGTCTTTGTCGGTGGTCGCTATAGCACCAAACTCTTCACGGACCTCTTGGGACGAGGGGAGGACGATCTTGGAACCGTCCATGGCAAGCAGGCGGTAGTCGCGCCACTTCTTGAAGTCGCCGTCGGCATAAAAGGGGTCTACTATTCCCTCTTTGTTCAAGGCAATAAAGGCAGTGTGGCGTAACTTACTTCTTGCTTGAGTCAGTGCCGAAGAAGTTGCCGGTTGCATGCCATCATGCAGCTTATCAAAGAACTCGTTGAGTCTGTTTTGTAACGACTTCAAGCCCTTTTGCAGTATGAGTATGGCAACTGACTTAAACCCGAGCTTCCTTTCTCTGGTAAATGCAGTATCACTCATTCTATGTTGTAAACAAAATTCATTACCATCTAGTTTAGCTCTCAAAGCTGAAGATATTAAGTAGTTTTTTTGCTCATTTTATCACATTACAATAGTGGATTTGGTGAGCAACATTATAGCATAAAGAACCTGAAAGTGCCTTATTTAACTGCACAATCACACAAAATAGATAAGAAACTGACATGATCAACAACAAGATACTCTTTTTATTCAAATTAAGACAGTTCCATCCCTTAACTTAATGGCAGTGACCCCGACCCTCCCCTTGAAGGGGAGGGAGGTTAGGTCTCTGCGGTGGCGGAGCTTGTCGATGCGCCGCTGCCGATGGAGAAGGCCGAAACGCCGTCCGGCAGGGTAAAGTAGAAGGTCGCTCCCCGGTCCACCTCTCCCTCTGCCCAGATCTTGCCGCCGTGGCGCGCGATTATCCGCTGCGCCGTCGCCAGGCCGATGCCGATCCCTTCGAACTCGGAGCCGTGCAACCGCTGGAACGCCTTGAAAAGGTTCTCCTTGTAGGTCATGTCGAATCCCGCCCCGTTGTCCCTGACGTAGTAGGCATCCTGTCCGGACGCTTTCGTCCTGCCGAACTCGATGCGGGCGGAGGAGACCCTCGCTGTGTACTTCCAGGCGTTACCCAGCAGGTTCCCCAGCAACTGGTCGAGCAGGTGCTGGTCGCCTATGGTCACCATCCCCGGCTGTATCTCCCGCTCGACCCGCCGCTGCGGCTCGGTCTCCTCGAACATCCGAAACGTTTCCGCCGCGATCCGGCTCAGGTTGACCGTTCCCGGAGCGAGTTCGGCCCGGGTCACCCGGGACAACTCCAGGAGATGATCGATCAGCGCCCCCATCCTGCTCGAGGCTGCTCCGATCCGGTTCAGGTAGTCGCGCGCATCGGAAGGGAGGCACTCCCCGTACTCCTCATTCATGATGGCGCTGAAACTGTTGATATGGCGTAAGGGGGCGCGGAGGTCGTGGGAGACAGAGTAGCTGAACGATTCCTGCTCGCGGACTGCCGCCTGCAGATCGGCGGTCCTTTGGGCCACTCGATGCTCAAGGAGTTCATTTGCAAGTTTCAGCTCGTTCTGGCTCCTGAGCAGGTCATCCTGCATCTGCTTTTGCTCCGCGATGTCCCAGGTCAGGTCGGCGAACAACGACGCCGTCTGCACATCGGCTTCGGTATAGTTGACGGGCTTGTTCCCGATCCCGAGTATGGCGATGATCTTCCCGTTTCGCTTCACCGGCACCACCATTTCCCTGATCACCGGCGCATGCCCTTCCGGCAGCCCGCGGCGATGCGGCAGGCCGGCGTAGTCGTTGTGAATGACCGGCTCTCCGGTCCGGATGCAGTCGCTCCACACCCCTGCCTGGTCGGTGCTGTAGTGACCGCCTTTGTCCGGTACCTTACAGAAATGGCCCGCGGCCCTGGTGGACCACGCCTTCATGGTGATGAACCCGTTCCTCTCGTCGAAAAAGTGGTAAAAGCCGGTGTCGCTGCCGGTGAGTCGTTCCAGTTCGTCGAGGGCTGCCACGAGGAGGTCATCGAGAGGATGGGTGTTGGCGAACTGCATCAGGTGGATGCGGGAGAGGTGGAGGTCGTTCATCCGTTTCTGCTCGGTGATGTCGTGCAGGGTCACGAATACCTGGTACGGCTTCGCCTCCCCCTCGCGGAACATCGGGATGGCGTTGACGCTCAGCCAGATGAAGCGTTGCTGCTGCTGGTTGTAGATTCCGGCTACGAAATCCCGCACCGGCTGCCCGGAACTCAACGCAGCCATGCATGGCTGTCGTTCCGGGGGGAGGTCCGCTCCATCCTCCGTGATAACCCGCCACTCTGATGTGTGGTTGGTGTGCCCCAGGAACTCGTCTCGGCTGAGTCCGAACATAGCCAGGGCCGCCG
>DNJC01000107.1:9782-10761 GCA_003490025.1 Geobacter sp.
GCTGTCAATTCCTGCGGCCACGTCCTCAGCCATGGAACCTGCGGTCGCGAGAGTCGGGAAGAAGCAGCGCGAGCAGCGCGGCAACCGCCGTCAGTAGGCCGCAGATGAGGTACGGGGTGGTGAAGGCGCCGGTGCTTCTCGCGATCAGACCGGCTCCGGCGGGGCCGATCACCTGGCCGATCCCGAAGAAGATGGTGACCGTCGCGAACGAGGTGGAGGCGCGCGAGAGCCCCAGGTATTCTCCCACCGCGGCAGCCATGATGGCGGGAATGGCGAAGACGGCGCAGCCGTAGAGGACCAGCGAAAGGACGAGCCCGACGGTCCCCGCCTTCAGGCCGGCAAGAAGGTATGCGGCGGTCTGCACGGCGAAGACCAGGGCCAGGCCGTGCCGCCTCCCGATCCGGTCCGAGAGCGTTCCGAACCCGATCCCCGAGAAGAAGCTGAACAGCCCCACCCAGGACCAGTACAACCCCGCCCGCGCTTCGGCAAGGCCGTACTCCTTCACCATGGTGGTCACGATGAAGGTGCCGTACACCATGAAGGTGACGCCGAAGACCAGGTAGAGTATGCCGAGCTGGAAGAGGATCTTGCCGTCCCCCTTGTGTTCCCGGTGGATGAACTGCTCGGGGGAAGGTGCGACCGTCCTCCCCACCGGCTCCAGTCCCATCTCGGACGGATGGTTGCGAAGGAATGCGGCGGCGCAGGCGGCGACGCAGAGGCAGATGGCCCCCAGGACGATCCAGCCGGTGCGCCAGCCGTCGGCCCCGAAGGTGCGGTTCAGGGCTGGAATCAGGAAACCGGCGAGTATTATGCCGATCCCGTTCCCGGCGATGACGAGCCCCGCGGCTTTGCCGCGCTGCTCGCTGCGGAACCAGTAGGTGACCAGCGCCATGAGCGGGATATTGGTGAACCCGCTGCCGACCCCGGTGAGGGCGTAGAGAACAAGGATGATGAAGTATCGGGAGGAAAAACCGATTCC
>DNJC01000143.1:0-2628 GCA_003490025.1 Geobacter sp.
CCCGTGTGCTCCTTCAGCTCCTCCACCTCGACAGGTATGGCAAGCTCGGCATCAAAGGCACGATAGGCGTCGGCAATCCTCAGCCCGCTGCCGGGGAGGACGCCGATGCCGCGCCACGGCGCATCAAAGGGGGTGAACACGTCGGCCAGAACCGCCTGCGCCTTGGCGTTACCCTCCCACCTGACCACCCGCGAGTACTGGATCTCCACCCTGCTTTCCCCGGCCATCGCCTGCCGCACCAGCATCTCGACACCCTGCATCACGTCGGTAGGCTCGAAGCCGGTCACGACACACGGCACCTTGTACTCCTCGCACAGCGGCTTGTAGGCGTCGGCCCCGATGATGGCGCTGACGTGTGCCGGGCAGATGTAACCGTCGACGGCGAGGTCCGGGTCGGCGGAGAGAATGGCCATCGGCTGCGGCATGGTCTTGTGGGAAGCGAGCACGAAGTAGTTGGCGAGCCCCTGCGCCTTCGCCGCGAGTATGCTCCCGGCAATGGTCGGCGCCGTGGTCTCGAAGCCGACACCCAGGAACACCACCCGCTTACCAGGGTTCCTTGCCGCTATCTGCACCGCATCCAGCGGCGAGTAGACGATCCTGATGTCGGCCCCCATTGCCCGCTCTTCCATGAGAGACGAACTGGAGCCGGGAACACGGAGCATGTCGCCGAAGGTGGTGACGATCAAGTCAGGGAGCCTGCTCATGGCGATGGCGCGGTCGAGGTAGCCGTTGGGGGTCACGCAGACGGGACAGCCGGGGCCGGAAATGAGCTTCACCTCCGGGGGGAGCAGGCTCCGCAGTCCGAACTGGTAAATGGCCATGGTGTGGGTGCCGCAGACCTCCATGAAGACCAGGGGCTTGCTCCTCCCGGAGGTCAGGTCGGCGATCCGCCGTGCCAGTCCCTGCACCAACTCCTTGTCGCGAAAACTGTCGAGGTAGTTCATCCCATCAACTCCGGTGTAAAGATCTCACGCATCATCTCCAAGGTTGCCTTGGCATCCTCCTCGTCCAGCTTTGAAATGGCGAATCCGGCATGAATGATCACGAAATCCCCCACCTTCACCTCCTGGTCGAGAAGCATGAGGCTTGCCTCCCGCTTTACGCCGTCGACCTCGGTCATCGCCTGGTCGCCTTCGATACTGATCACCTGCATGGGAACACCGACACACATAGTTACTCCTTACGCTTACGCTTCAGTCGTAGGTTAAGGTTAAGATCAAGGTCAAGATCAAGATTAAGACTAAGGAACCCTGGCAACCGCCGCTCTTACTGGAGATGTCCGGCAGCCGCCATGCTCCCTGCTATCACCGCCTGCCCCAGGGCTAGGCCTCCATCGTTTGGCGGCACCAGACGGTGGCAGTGCACATCGAAGCTGCCGTCGGAAAGGAGTTGCGCCACCTCCTCGGTGAGCAGCCGGTTCTGGAAAACGCCGCCGGACAACACCACGCTGCCGCAACCGCTTTCCTCCCGAATGCTCCGGCAGACCTCGAAAGCAGCCGCAGCAACGGTCTGGTGAAAGGCGCGGGCGATATCGGCCGGTTCCCTTGCCGCTGCCATGTCGGCACAGATCGAGGCGATCATGGGGCCGAAATCGATGACGTGGCAACCTTCTCCCTTTACCAGGAAAGGGTACGGCCTCGACGGAGTCCCGCGCTCGGCCAGCGCCTCCAGCTCGATTGCCGCCTGACCTTCGTAGCTAATGCGGCTCCGCACCCCGATCAGGGCGGAGACGGCGTCGAAGAGCCTGCCGCAACTGGAGGTGAGGGGCGAATTGATGCCGCGCTCCAGCATCTTCAGGAACAGCGGCCGATCTCCCTCCCCCACTTGGGAGAGGAAGGGGAACGGCTGGTCGAACAGCTCGCTTCCGTACACGCCGTAGAGCGCCGACAGCGCCATGCGGTAAGGCTCCTTCACCGCAGCGTCGCCGCCTGGCATCCTCAAATGCCCGAAATGCCCGCACCTCCTGAACCCGTGGTAGCCGCCCAGCAGGAACTCCCCTCCCCAAATCGTGCCGTCGCTCCCGTAACCGGTCCCGTCCAGGATTACGCCGATGACCTCTCCTTCCAGAGAGTTCTCGGCCATGCAGGACGCCATATGGGCATGGTGGTGCTGCACGGCTAGACAAGGAAGGCCAAGCTCCTGGGCGAAAAGTGTCGAGAGGTAATCCGGGTGCAGGTCGTGGGCGACCAGTTCCGGCGCGATCTCCAGCAGGCCTTCGAGGTGCCGGACGTTCTCCTCCAGGGAGGCCAAGGTCGCGGCGTTCTTAAGGTCGCCGATATGCTGGCTCATGAACCCCTGGCCTGCGCGCGTCAGGCAGAAGGTCGCTTTCAGTTCGGCTCCGACCGCCAGCACGCTCGTCTGCTGAGCGGGGAGCGTCACCGCACGAGGAACGTACCCCCTTGAGCGGCGCAGGAACAACGGCTCGCCCCGGTAAAGCCTGAGCACGGAGTCGTCGGTGCGGGTGTGAATCTCGCGGTCGTGCGTGAGGAACAGATCCGCAATGCCGCAGAGGCGCGAGATGGCCTCCGAGTCGCGATAGGCGATCGGCTCGTCCGAGAGATTGCCGCTCGTCATCACCAGCGGAGCGCCGGCGCCTCGAACGAGCAGGTGCTGCAGCGGGTTCCCCGG
>DNJC01000143.1:2709-3389 GCA_003490025.1 Geobacter sp.
CCGACCCCCTTCACGGCCACGACCATCCCCTGCGCCAGCGCCTCTATGGTCCGCGTCAGGGGGTCCCCAGGGAGGACGTCGCCGGATTTGTCGAGCAGGAAAAGACGCGGACCGCAGACCGGGCAGGCGTTCGGCTGTGCGTGGAAGCGGCGGTTCAGGGGATCGTGGTATTCCGCGGCGCACGGGTCGCACATGGCGAAGGGGGCCATGGTGGTGTCGGGGCGGTCGTAGGGGATTCCGGTGATGATAGAGTAGCGTGGGCCGCAGTTGGTGCAGTTGATGAACGGGTAGCGATGGCGCCGGTCCGACGGGTCTAGGAGTTCGGCAAGGCAGTCGTCGCAGACGTCGCAATCGGGAGAGACGTCCCCGCCGCCGGCTGCCTTGGCGCTGTCGACGATGGCAAAGCCCTCTCCCCCCTTTGCCGCAATCGGCCTTACACACAGATTGCCGATAACCGACAGCGGTGGGGCCTCTTGCCGGATTGCCAGGCAGAAGGATTGCAGGTCCGCACCGGCGCCTTCCACCTCGATCTCGACGCCGCGCCCCGTGTTGCGGACCCAGCCGGAAAGATCGTGGCGCAGGGCGAGGCGATAGACGAAGGGGCGAAAACCGACCCCCTGTACGATGCCGTCAATCTCGACGCTGGCGCGTTCCTTTATGGCCGTCTCCTTACCGCAAGC
>DNJC01000041.1 GCA_003490025.1 Geobacter sp.
TCGTCTCGGGGACGCCAATAAAATCAGAGGGTTGTGGCTTACGCTGCGACCCTTTTTTTGTTAGCGGGCTGAATCTGTTGCCGCTTTGTTGCCCTTTGAGGGCCGGGCTTGGAGGACGTGAAGTAACGAACCTGGACCGGAAAGGAGCGTTGGGATGAAGTTACTTCGGCTTGCTTTGCTTTCTTTTCCGAAGTTACCGCAGGAGTGGGAGCAGTGGGGTCTTTCCAGTGGAGCGGTTCGGGTCGAGACGATCCACGCTTGGAAGTTGGAAAATTGCGTCAAGCTTCTCGTGGTGGCGGGGGCTGGACTCAAACACAAACCAAAGGTTACGGCCAAAGGGCTTGTAGTTGTTCCACCAGGTCAAAGAAAGGAGTTAGAGGCTGCAATAGAGCATTCAGCCAATTTGGTCTCGATTTCAGCAAATGAAAAAAGATCTATCTCCTCTCCGTCGCCTTGCATTGCGTTCCTGCCCGAAACAGAGGACGAAAAAGAATGGCTTGCCCGGTGTGCGGGGATCATGTTTCCGGTGGTCAGTCGGTTCTTGCCCTCCAGTCGTTACACGTTCCCTGATATTGCGGATTACGTTAACTCGTTGAGTGATCGAAGGGATGGCATCGCTTTGATGGCAGAGGCCCTTGCACACGGCCATACCACTGGAAAGTTTCATGAATATATTCGCCTGTTTGAACGCGCGTTCCGTCTCAGTTCAAAGAAGTTAATTCACCCGTTAAGTGAGTTTCTCTCGCATTCCAACTTTGGGTTCAGTAACGAGGAGGTGCAGCACTGGGTTCTAAATGTTCGACACCCAGCAACACATGCAGACGAGCGAGATGATTTTATTTTAGAGCGAGACGTGTTCTCCGTGATCGGCCGGGTGGAACAAGCGGCTTATGACGTGCTCTTTAATAAAGAGAGTTGGCGAAATCAGTCAAGCGCAAGAAGGGCTCTGTGGGCTCCACCTTTCGGAACCACGTCGGTAAACGGCGATATGTTCTTGACTAAAGGTCAGGCGGTAGAGATGGTCGACCGCGTCTTAGACGAATTCGCCGCTTACCCCATGGATTTAGGGGGGGTGTTGAAAGAGGTGCCTGCCGGATGGTGGACATTCAAGGAGCATGTGCATTTTCAGGGCGCAGTGAAGGTACTACCTGGGGAAGATGATCAGGGGACAGGCGCAGACGCCCCAAACGCGCCTGCATTTTCGGAGGTTGAATGAAGAGAGACATGGATTTGTGCCGGGGTATTCTTCAACTGATCGAGGGCCAGAACTCCCGCGTTTTCTCAATCCGAGCCGGTGGCTGACGGATCAACGGTTTTCGGACCGCGCTTAGTCTCGAAAACGGTGGGCGCATGCGCGAGCAATTCTCGCGCATGCGCCCACCTGAGTCGGGTGGACACCAAATTCTTGGGCGATTTCGTTCACGGTCTTGACGCCGCGGATCGCTTCAACCGCAACTTTCGTCTTGTACTGACTGGTGAGCAGGCAATGAGCGAACGAAAAGGGTCACTAAGTGCCGAAGACTTGGAGCACCCATCGTATCTTGTCCAAGAGGTAGGTTAAGGTAACGCCTTTATGACAATCTTATTTGGTCATAAAGGCGCTATCAAAGGTTATGCTTTTGAGGATTCCACTTTGACATCAATGGCAAAAGGGGGCTCTGCCACAAGTAGAGATTCCTTTCCCCTTAGCATCTGGAGTTGAATTGAGAGTTTTCCTTCTCCCGGTATGGGAAGTTGCTCTGCAACAATCGGAAACACCATCACCTTGACTTCATCTTTGACAGGGGGAATACGTCCACCAAATTCACCTAGTTCCGTGTCATTGTGAAACACCTTAACTAGAAAATTGTCAGGGATAGTATCTTGTTCTTCCAGAAGTAACCTAAAATAGAGACCGAGCCTCATGCCTATTGGGAATGAAGCATTTGGGGGGGCAGCTATCCTAATGGTATCATTGTAAATACCCATTAGCGACACTTTGTGGCCAATTTCCCTTCTGATATCATCGGCAACTATAAAATCTATCACTCGCATTTATTGGTCCTCCACAGGCATATACTGAAATCGTGGCTCTGATCGCTGAACTTGAAAAAATGCATGAAAATTAGCATTATCTGAATCTAATACCAAGTCAACTGATGAATGTGATACCAAGTGTTTGTACCTTGAAAACCATATTTTGTTAGCCTGATTTATAAGTATCATGTCAGCTGTATTTTGATCAAAACCAGAATCTGCAACTTCTAGAATCCATGGAAACATGCTGATGGTACGAAGCAGCGCAATTGATGCTGCGGAAGATTCTCCATTTTTCCAGCGAGAAACAGTTCTCGGCGGCAGGTCAAGCGCTCGTTCTAAATAGGCTACTTTGATGCCACAGTTGCTAATCCGCTCAAGAATGAACTTTACAAAATGTTTCTTGGCGCCTGCGAGTGCTTCTTCAATTCGAGCATCGTTTCCGCCAGCAAAATCACCACGTTCACCACATAATAAACACTGGTCGATTCGTTCCTCGTATTCTACTGGATCTCCATATACGACCGGCACCGCTATCCTTTTGATCTCTGATTTTAACTCAGCAGAGCCACATGCTGGACAATAGGTGTTCATATTATTTCTCCTTTAGTGGCGCTTCCAACTTCTCTAGACGTAACCCGGCAAATGGTGAATGCAGTAAGGCAGTTTTGAGTTGCCTAGGGTCCTGATCCCTATTTTTCTTGAAGGATTTTATTCTCCATTTCTGCATTTTAGGTATGAACATGAATGCGATATATCCGTACTTCTTCCCTGAGTAGAATGAAAACGCTTCAACCATAATATCTGGGGGTTTATGCGGGTTAAGCTCCCATGGTCGAGTGTTAATGTACTTTGGATCCTCTAGCATTCCTGTGTTAATGAAAGCAAGAAGCGCTTTCTCCGTAAGAATCTTGAAGTATTCCGCCCCCTTTTTAGCATCATAAGCCACGCTCACCAGGTTCGGGTCTTCGCACGCATCCACTAAGCTCCTGAGGTTGTCTTCTGCCCCCATTTATTTCCCTCCGGACTGGCAATGCCTCAAACATATCATTCCAAGAATAAAAATTATACGTTACATGCAAGGAAAAGCCAACAGGAAAGTTATACCGCTTCTATGCCTCCTTACACCCGGTGCCCATACTATCGTCTAAGTTGCCGCCTTGGTATGACTACAGGTGCAAATTTACCGCTGACCAGACTGATTAACTTCCGCTCACAGGCCTTCTAGGGCGGTCTGCCTTCCCTTGTCATGGCCATCAAGAGGAAGAGAGTCCCTTCTCCTTCAAACATTCGCAATCCATGATGCAAGAGCTTCGCGGTTGTTGGCCCGGGAACCACCGGAATGCCATCGGGAAATGCCCCACCTTGACCCCGACAATGTGCCTTTCTGAGTGTGTATGAGAACAGTTGAACTGTGCTGAAATAGTTGACACACGTCGGGAATAAGGATACTTTCATGATCGATTTTTTGAGGTATTCCATGGGGGGCGCAGCATGATCAACCGTTTCACCTTGCTTAGGAACATCGGGCAGTACCATTCAGTTGCCATTCCCCATCAGCTTCAAAAAATTAGCGTCATTTACGGGGAAAACGGAAGGGGGAAAAGTACTCTTGCAGCAATCCTCCGTTCCTACGCAACGGGTGATCCTCTACCCATCACCGAGAGGAAACGGCTTGGGGTCCCCGATACACCCCATATTGTCCTGGATTGCAGTACGGCGCAACAACCCGCGATGTTTCAGAACAACGCCTGGAGTAGAACCCGTCCCAACATCGCCATATTCGATGATGTATTCGTCAACGAGAACATCTACTCAGGTCTTTCTGTCGAGCCAGAGCATAGACAAAACCTGCACGAGCTGATCATCGGTGCGCAAGGGGTGGCACTTAACGGACAGGTTCAGCATTCCATCGCACTCATAGAAGAACACAACGCGGCATTGAGACGAAAGGCGGGGCTCCTCCCGACGGAACGCCGCGGTGGGCTTAGCGTAGACGACTTCTGCTTGCTTCCTCCCCAGGATGGAATCGACGATGCGATCGAGCGTGTACAACGGGAACTTGCGGCAGTTCGTGAGCAGGATCCTGTCCGAAACACGGGGGTATTTGAAAGTTTTGGCCTGCCGGCTCTGAACATGGAGGAAATCCAGAGGGTTCTACAGCAAGATCTGGAAGACCTTGATGTCGAAGCCGCAGCCAGAATTAAAGCCCGGTCACATGGGGTGCGGAACTAAGGAATAAAGTTCTAAAATTTGCCGACGTTGACGGTATTATGTTTAAAGCAAGACCTATCATAGACAATCGCAGGATGAAAGATGAAACCCTCGGTTTCCACCTTATCGATTGTTACAATCCTCAGCACACGATGTTCGACAACCAGTGAAATAGATAGTTAAATGAGGCAATGCCGCACTATACTTGCTTACTTAAGGATAGATGAGGGTCTGTTCCGCCTCTATGACCCTGCAAACGATTGCAAGTGGGATTCCAAAGGTGAACAAATAGCGGGGTGAGTTAATCAATAACGAGGTCTAATTATGGCGGCACCTGATGATAAAGTTGCGCTAAATTTTCTGGAAATCATAAAGCAGCCGTTCAAGGTGAGTTTCTACCTGAAAAAGGTGGTTGACCCTGACAAGCCATCACCCTATCCAAACGTTAAGCGATATAACCTGCCTGGAGATTTAACCAATCGGAATAGTGAGTTCGCGCCCTATTTTATTTCGGATACGGTCATCGGAGGTTTCGAATCCGTAACCATCGGCTCGTCTGTCAACAACGTCCTAACTCTCCATAAGCTATTCGAGAGTCTGGTTCGTAACTGCAGGAAGATACTGCGGGAAGGCACCGATTTTACAGTCGATGACGGTTTCAACAAGAGAGTAGATTTCATAATCTCGGCATCTGACCTCGGTAACGAGGTGATATGGTTGGAACCTTATTATCTGAACGTTTCTCAAAAATTCGGGTTCCTGATTGGGTTTCATTTCAACAAGGCTGAGGGGCAACAGTTCAATAAGGCTGTTCAGCAGAAGAGTCTCAGCCTGGGGCCGGACGGCAGGGAAAATATCAACTTCTATGCCGACATCTATAAAAAATTGCAACTGTTCATCGGCCATTACAAACCACGGCTATTCCCGCTTGAGGATGGAACCGACCTGACAACCACGTTCAGGGAGCTTACCAGCAAGCATCTGGAAGCCAAGAAGTACATTTTCAACAACAACCGGGTAGAGACCTCCCAGTTCCAGGGCATCAGGAAGCATGGCCCGCTCGTAAGGATGGCCGATAACAGCCTCATCTGTTTCATGTACCGGCCTGAAGACAAACCATTCTCCTACGAGCTGTTCCATGCCTTGAAAGGCGACAAGTTTGGCACTTTCCCTGGCATGGAGGCGATGTTCTCCTTTTCTCTGGGGAAAGAACACGTCACCGGTCTTCCTTTGGCAGATTATTCCCCGGAAACCATAGCCACCGCCATTACCCAATTGAAAGAGATTGCAGGGGACCGACCGACGTTACCCCTATTGCTCATCCCATGGTCAAGAATGGAGTGTACGCCTGAGGAAAACGATGCCTACTATCGTATCAAGCATCAGTTCCTGTCAAAAGGATTGCCCACACAATTCGTCAGCCTCCAGAGGATGCGGGCAAGGGACGGGCTCAAGTGGTCAATCTCCAATATCGGTCTTGGGGCATTCAGTAAGCTCGGTGGTCTCCCATGGAAGCTGCAACCCCGCCATGATAAATGCCTTATTATCGGTATTGGGCAGGCCCATAGGAAACAGGACGATGGCACCATATCGCGGTACTTCGCCTATTCTGTCCTGACCGACTCCAGCGGCCTCTACGACAGCATCAAAATCCTTTCCAAGTCAGAACAGCAGGACACCTATCTGAACGGCCTCACAGAAAACATCAAGGGTGTCATCAACAGCATGGCTGCAAAATACGACAAGTTCGTTATACATACGCCGTTCAAGCTCAGGTCTGAGGAGGTTGAAGCGCTGAAGGCGGGGTTAGTGGATGTCGGCGGGAAAGATATCGTCGTAATAAAATTCAACGAGCACAGCAAATATTTCGGGTTTGCCCTCGAAAACAACAGCAAAGTGCCGTTCGAAAGCTCATGCATTCCGCTGGGGAGGCGGCAATACCTCGTCTGGTTCGAAGGACTGCAGTACCACAACCCAACCGTCCGCCATCGTATTGCCAGACCAATGAATGTTGAGTTTATTCACTTCAGCGCTGAGGAGTTAAGCAACAGTGACGAAATCAGCTATCTACAAGATGCCATAAACCTATCGGGAGCCAACTGGCGCGGATTTAACGCCAAAACGTCACCGGTCTCGGTTTACTATGCAAAGATAATTGCGGACTATATCGGCCATTTCGACAAGCTTGGCCTCCCAGAGATAGATATTGAAAACATGCCGCCGTGGTTCCTATAGAAGGAGTCCCTATGGAATTCAGAAAAGATGAGGTGATATTTCTTCTAGGTGCCGGGGCAAGCGTTGATGCTGGTATCCCGGCATCCTGCGGCATGATTAGCAAATTGGAAGCCCTCCTCAGAACGCCATCGTGGAAGGGGTTCGAATCATTATACAATTTCGTGAAGTCAGCGATTATCTACGGTGATGGCATCAAGGGCAAGTTTGAGTACGCCAACTTTAACATTGAGCGGTTGGTGAACACCCTTGACGAACTGAGGAAAAGCGACGAACACCCGCTCTTCCCCTTTATCGGCTCCTGGAACCCCAAACTGCCGGAAGTCACTGATAATACCTTCGAGAAGCTTGGTACCTTCCGCAAAAAAATTGTCGAAGAGTTGAGTCAACAATGGGTTCACTCCGAATATGATGAGCACTCCCAGTACTTTGAAGGCTTGTCCAGGTTTCAAAAACGCTATAACCATCCGTTACGGGTCTTCACGCTGAATTATGACCTCTGTGTGGAGAAATCCTGCAAGGAGTCCGGTGTTGAGAGGGGGTTCGGAGAGGATAAATTTTGGGACTGGAAAATCTATGAAAACGAGGCTCAGCTCGAAAATAATATTTTTCTCTACAAACTCCATGGTTCTATAGACTGGATACGGGACGGAGGGAAGCTCACCTATAAGGACAAGGGCATACCTTCTGAGCAAATCGAAATAATTTTTGGTACTACGTACAAACTGCAGTACATCGACCCGTTCCTCTTCTTTGCCTATGAATTCAGGAAACGCCTGATGACTGAGGTTCAGCTGTTGATATGCGTCGGCTATGGCTTCGCTGATGAGCATATCAATGGCATCATCTCACAGGCGCTTAACGGCGACCATTCCCGAAAGATGCTGGTAATATCGCCATTTGACCCCCAAAAAGCTGACGAAACCCTGCAATGTATCCGCAACACCTTGAAATTGAGCTGCAACGACAATATAACCATGTGGAATCTCACTGCCAAGGAATTTTTTAATGACAAGTTGACCGTCGAAGAGCTGACCACGATTTTTCCAAAGGAGGAAGCTCCATTCGATGAGATAACTAGTTGATGTCTCAGCTCAAGGGAAACATGACATGACGGAATTGTCGGAAAAGCAGGAAATCGTTAAATCCCACTGTAACAGTTGCTTGGGGGAAAGAAACCACCATCTTCTTTTCCTGCACAAGTCCAAATGGAGTGACGATGAATGCGACATCTATGGCGATGACGTATATCAATTGCTGAAGTGCTGTGGGTGCGAGGCAATTATCCTGCGACACCAGTCACGTTTTTCGGAGGACTGGGACGAGGATGGCCTTGTCGTAACTACCAAGTACTACCCACCCGCCATTTCCAGAAAAAAGCCTTCCTGGTTCCGGGATATAATTTCATTCGGTGGCACCAAGTTCAGCCTCATAGAAGAGATGATTGATGAAGTATACGTAGCCATGCAGAACGGCAGTAACCGACTTGCCACCATGGGGATACGCGCCGTTATCGAGACCGTGATGATAGACAAAGTGACCGACCACGGCACCTTTGCCGCCAACCTAGATGAGATGTGCAAACAGGGGTATATTTCCGCCAAACAGAGGGAAAGGCTGGAGGTTGTTCTGGACGCCGGACATGCCACGATACACCGGGACTACTGCCCAAAACCTAGAGAACTCAACAATATCCTTGATTTATGCGAAAGCCTCATTGAATCCCTCTATATCCATGAAGTCAAAACCAAACGGTTAAGCGAAAAGATTCCCCCCAGACCTCCGAGACCACCGAAGAAGAAAAAGGACAGTAAACTTGAAGCTGTTCCGGCTAAACCGTAACATACTAACATCACGGTCAGAGATTTGATGGTGAAGTAGTGAAAAACTGCAGACAAACAGGGGCCTATCAAGGCCCCTATTGTATTAGGCCCCAAGCATGTCCCGTGGTCTCTCGAACTTATGGGGCATCCTTGACTGTACCAGAGAGGGGAGCGGTCACCTTCTAGGGACCCGTAGGGCTCCCCCGGATAACATTTCTCCTTCAACCGCGCCTCCACTCGAACGTCATGTTGGATTTGTTCCATCCCGGCGACCGGAGACTGAGGCAGCTCGGGTATAAGGGGGAATTCGATAAGATAAAGATGAGTTCCTGGCGCAGTTCGGCCAGTCCTCTGGCAAGCTTCGCTCTCAGCAACGACTATCTCAGGGAACTGGGATTGTTCGACCTCGGCAGGGTACGGACGGCAGCGACCGCCTCGTCTAAGCGAGGATAGGATGGACATGAGCCGTATACGAGGCCCGTACGTACGGTTCTGTGAGAGGGATGAGGCGAACCTGATCAGTTCGCCTCACCCTACTCGATTGTGGTGCCGTAGCAAATTCCGTAATAAATCATCGGATTCGGAAACCGCTGTTGACCGCTGTTGACCGCTGTCGAACCTTGCGTCACCTTGCTTTCGGCAAAGTGAGGAAAAGGATAGGGCGGCGAAAAGTTATGGCTTATTTTTTCGCAACCTGCATGGTAACGAAAATTTTTTACAAGGGGGGACCGAGGCGAAAACGACAGGGCATTACGTTACGACCGCCACGGCGGGGGAGCTTGAAAGCCTCCAAACTCTACCCGTGTGGAGCATTTCACTCAATCCTCCTGCACTCCATTCAATGGCAGCATCACGGTGAAGGTGGTCCCCGTTCCCACCGTGCTCTCCACGGTTATTTCCCCGCCATGTTCCCTGACGATCCCGCAGCTGATGGAGAGACCGAGTCCGGTCCCCTTTCCTACCTCCTTGGTGGTAAAAAAAGGCTCGAAGATGCGGCTGCGGATTTCCTCGGGGATGCCGCTTCCTGTGTCGGTAACGGTGACGTAGATGGCGCTGTTTTCCTGCCAAGCGCTTACCGTTATCTCCCCTTTCTCCTCTATGGCATGGGCCGCATTGACAATGAGGTTCATGAATACCTGGCTCAGTTTCTGGGGATAGCATCTGATCGCCGGCAGATCCCCGAACTCTTTCTTCAGAGTCGCCTTGTATTTGATCTCGTTCCAGATGATGTTGATTGTGCTCTCAAGGCAATCGGCTATGCTGGCGGTGGTGCATGTATCGTTCTTCCTGGAAAAACACTTCAGGGACTGAACGATGTTCTTGATTCTTTCGGCGCCGTCAAGTGATTCGCTGACCAAGTCGGGAAGGTCCCCGACGATATAGTCGATCTTCATCTGTTTTCTTAGGGACGCCATTTTTGACTGCTCCGAGCTGTCCAAACTGTCGATGATCTCACTCTGTGCCTGGATGAAATCGACGAGTCGAGCTTGGTATTTTGCCAGGGTTCCCAGGTTGCTGATGATATAGCCGGTGGGGTTGTTGATCTCATGGGCCACACCGGCCGCTAACTGTCCGATCGACGCCATTTTTTCCTGCTCGATCATCTGGTTGTGCGTTTCCTTGAGTTCGGTGTAGGCCTGGGCAAGTTCCAGGGCAGCCCGTTTCCTTTCGGTGATGTCGTTGATCGTCACTACAGCGCCCGGTTGTCCAAGCTCGCCAACATCGCTGTCGGGATAATAGGTTACGGATAGCCATCTCTTCGATGGTTCCAGGGGGAAATCGCAGCAATAAAAACCTCTTTCTTCACTGATCGAGGGCAGAAACAACTCCGTCTTTTCCAGCAGTTGTTGCCACTTCTGGCCGATGATCTCTCCATACGGAACCCCCATAAATTCGACTGTGGCGCGGTTACACCTTTTCACCCTTCCGTCCGGGGCGAGCAGAATGACCATTTCGTTGATGCAATCCATGGTCTTCTCCCATTCTCTCTTGACAGACTCGACCTGGCCGAAAAGAGCGGAGAGTTCTTCGTGCTTGCTCGTGAGTTCAGCCTGGCTCCTGAGGAGCTGGCGCTCGTTCTCCTTTTGGTCCGTAACATCGCGCACGGTCACTATGAGGCATTCCCTGTCTTTCAGGTCGATGGTGTCGGAGGACCAAAGGAAGGTGCGGATAAGGCCTGACTTGACACGTATGCTGACCTCGACGTTGCGGACAGCTCCCTCCCGATCCGTCTGGTCGATGATGATGGCGCGCTCCGCGGGATCGACCCAAAGGCCAAGTTCCACCGACGAGTGTCCGATGATCTCCTCGCGTGTATATCCCAGCATTCCGACGAAGGCCTCGTTGGCCTCGATGAACAAACCTTCTGCCTTCGTGTTGATAACTATGCCATCCGGGCTGGCATGGAATGCCTTGAAGAATTTCTCTTCCGACTTCTCCAGGGACTCCTCTGCGCTCTTTCTTTCCGTCAAGTCCTGCAGCGTCTCAATGACCGCGATCACTTCTCCTTTGCCGCTGCGGATCGGGACAGCGTCAAAAAAGAGGTATTGGTCCTTTCCTCCCTCATTACGAAGCCATTTCTCGCATTGCAAGCCGTCTTCGCCGAAGGTGGATTTTGCGCATCTCGCATAGAGATCGAGGGGGGCGCCGTCCAGCACCACATCTGCGAGAGTCGGCCGCCAGTGTTCATAAAAGCCCCGCCAGTGCCGATCGGTGCCGATGACCTCCGTTGCCCTGATGCCGGTCAACGCCTCGCAGGCCTTATTCCACACGAGCACCTTGTGATCGGGGGCCAGAACAAAACAGGGCACCGCCGAATCCTGGACCAACTTCAGCGAAAATTCCCTGCGTTCCTCCAGGTCCGTTGCTGCCCTTGCGATGATGGCCCAGACAAACGGGGCGGTGATAACCAACAGTAACAGTGCATCGGCAATCCCCTGATAGGCCTTCTGAGTATCCGGAATCACGAGCGGCATGAAAAAGTGCACCAGAGTTTCGACCGTGCAGGTCAGCAGCAGCTGGGTGACAATGAGGTGCCGCAAGGATGGCAGTTTCCCGTTGAAAATCTGGTGGGTATGCATGTGCTCTCCAGGTTCTCGGAACCAGGCGGATTACGGTGTTCATCGCCCTCGGCCGCCAGCACTATGCAGGCAGAGAAATCGAAACATAAAACTTATCGGCATTCGAGTCAAAACCATGAGCGAAACCGCTCCTCGCTTGTTCTCCCTGCTTCAGATGCTAAGATTTGTGGATTGCAATGTCGCCCTGGCGAGGGCAACCGAATGCACAGGCTGCAAGGAGAACCCATGTCCACCCCGAACCTTGACACAGAGAAACTCCGGTCGAATGAGGAATCAAGAGTCCATCAACAAATAGCTTTCGCCTCCGGGCTTTTCCAGGGAGACATCACTATACGCACAGTACTGGAGTCGCTTGCCGAAGGGGTGGTCATCATCGACAGCTCCGGGGTCATTCTGCTTGCCAATGAATTCGCCGGGCAGATGTTCGGCTATCCCGGGAGGGACCTCATCGGCAGGCCCCATGCCGTTCTGGTTCCCGAACGACTCCGCGAAATTCATAAAGAGCATATGGCGCGTTACTTCGCCGAGCCGCGAATCAGGCCAATGGGTATGCTTCTTGATCTGGTCGGCTGCCGCCAGGACGGAAGCGAGTTCCCTTTGGAAATCAGCCTTAGTTTTTTGGAGACCATAAAAGGCGTTCTCGTCCTCGCTTTTATCAGCGACATAACTCTTCGTAAGCAGATCGAAACGCGTCTTCGCAAGAGCGAGGAGCTGTTTCGTATCCAGGTTGAAATCGTCAAGGACTACGCGATTTTCACATTGGATCTGCAGGGAAACGTCCTGAACTGGAATGCGGGCGCTGAGCGCTTGAAGGGGTATCGGGCTGAGGAGATCGTCGGTAGGCACTTCTCCTGTTTTTACGCAGAAAAGGACAGGAACGCAGGTGCGCCCGAAGATGAACTCAAAAAAGCCGCAGATCAGGGGCAGTTTGCAGAAGAATGCTGGCGAATCCGTAAAGACGGCAGCGGGTTTTGGGCGGATATCGTAATTACCACGCTCTATGATGAAAGCGGGAACCCGTGGGGGTTCTCGACCGTGACCCGCGACATCACGGAACGCAAAAAAGCGGAAGAGGCTTTGAGTTTCAGTGAGGCGCGATACAGGGCGCTATTTCGTGATAACCCCACCATGATCTTTACCGTCGATAGCGAGGGAACCATACTTACAGCCAATCCCTTTGCTGCATCCGAACTGGGCTATACCGTGGACGAGCTGGAACGCCAGCCGGTGCTGAAACTGCTCCACGAAGATGATCGAGAAGCCATGATGAAGCAGTTGCAGATGTGTCTGAAAAATCCCGATGAGGTGCACCGATGGCAGTTTCGCAAGATCCGTAAAGACGGCACCCTTTTATGGGTGGAGGAAATAGCACAGGCGGTGAGCGGTTTGGAAGGAGGGCGCGCTGTTCTTGTGGTTTGCCAGAATGTCACCGAACGAAAGCGCGCGGAGGAGGCGCTGCGAAAATCGGAGATGAAGTTATCCAAGATCTTCCACTCTGTCCCCGTTCTCATTGGCATTACGACGGTGGCGGAAGGGAGATGTGTCGATATGAACGAAAAAGGGCTGCAGACCCTGGGGTACCGGCGCGAGGAGGTCATCGGCAGGAGCACCCTGGAACTAGGTATCTGGGAAAGCGAATCGGTGCGGGACCAGGCGACGCGGATTCTGCTCAAAGAGGGCATGGTCCGGGATATGGAAATGCACTTCAGGGGCAAGAGCGGCATGGTTTTTACGGGGGTACTGTCTGCGGAACTCATCGAGTTTGATGGCGAACAGTACATGCTCAGCGTGATAAACGACATAACCGAGCGAAAACGGATGGAAGAGGAGATTGTCAGGCTGAACGCCGACCTGGAGGCATTCAATTACACCGTTGCCCATGACTTGCGCCAACCGCTAAATGTCATAAGCAGTTACTGCCAGATGATTGAGAGAATATGTCGCGACCAACTCGGCGATGAATGCATGGGGTACGTCCAGGGGGCCTACGACAGCGCCTTGCGGATGGATCGTCTCATCGGGGCCCTGCTGAATTTCTCGCGCCTCGCCCGCGTCGAACCGCGCCGGGAAACGGTTGATTTGTCCGCAATGGCGCATGGGGTGGCTGAGGGGTTGAAACAGACGGAGCCTGGGCGGCAAGTGAATTTCGAAATCGCAGACGGGATTTTGGCCAATGGCGATGCGAGCCTGCTGCGGGCAGTCCTGGATAACCTCCTGAGCAACGCCTGGAAGTACACCGGCATGAAAGAGCAGGCAGTCATTGAATTCGGCGTCAGAGATGTCGACGGAGTGCCGACTTATTTCGTCCGGGACAATGGAGCCGGGTTCAACATGGAAGATGCCGATAAGCTCTTTACCCCTTTTGAGCGCCTCCCGGAGACGGAAAACCAGAGAGGCTTCGGAATCGGCCTGTCGACGGTGGAAAGGATCATCGGGCGCCACGGAGGGCGGGTGTGGGCCGAGGGGATACCGGGTAAAGGGGCATGTTTCTACTTCACCCTCGAATTGAAATTGAAATAGTCATCGGTGCCGATGCTGTTAAAGCCTTCTTTGCCGGCTTACTTTTCCTTTCCTCTGGCCGCACTTGCTAAGGCATTGTAAACTACTGTAACAGCATGGTAAAACTAATATTAGACCGTATTTTCTAACAGTGGGGGCAATTGTCTACAGTAATTGCTTAAAAACTTTGATATAAGTGGCTCCAAATCTATGGAGGCTTTAAGCGTGACGATCGAAGAGGCATTTGGCATAGTCATACGGAGACTGAGGAGAGAGCGCAATTTCTCTCAAGACAAGTTGTCCGTTGCCAGTTGCCTGGATAGAAAATTCATCTCGAACATCGAGGGGGGGAAGCAACAGCCAAGCCTCGTCTCCATCTTCGCCCTGGCGAGCGCTCTCAACACCTCAGTTTCCAGCATCATCTACGAGGCCGAGTTCATCCTGAAGATGAACAGCCCGGAAAAACTGAGAAATGAGGCAGAGGCTGCCAAGATCGATTGGATTAGCAGCATGGAGAACATGATGAACAAGGCATTCAACTGCTATAAGGGGAATGAAACTATTCTGATCGTGGACGATGAAAAGCAACTCAGGGATATGCTGTCGGATTTTCTGAGCAGTTACGGATACACAGTCATAGTTGCCGAGGACGGGCTGGACGCGCTTGAGAAGTACAAGAGCAATTTGTCGAACATCAACCTCGTGGTAATGGACGTCGTAATGCCGAGGAAGGACGGGATTTCCTGCTTCAAGGAGATTAAAAGCCTGCATCCCGCAGCGAAGGTGATTTTCATGAGCGGCTATCGTCCCGACCATCTGCAGGCTCGCGACGATATCAGACTGATTCAGAAGCCTTTTTCCCCGGTGGAAATGATAAAGACGATCAGGAGTGCGCTTGAGGTGGAGACCTGCATCCCTTGCGCTGAGTGAGAGGTACTTTTGCACGGGGAGGGCTGGATACTGGAAGGGGGTGGTTCCTTGGGAACTGCTCCCTTTTTTTATCCTGGCGTCATCCCATCTGGAAGAGGAGGCTCAGGGCCCAGGCTGTGAAGAGGGTGGAGGAGAACCATACGATGGCGCGCGGGGTGATGTCCTTGGGGATGTCGATGTAGGGGCGCTCTCCCCTGAGCGACTGGATCTTGTACTCTATGGTCTGCTTGCCGTGCACGAAAACCACGATGGAGACCGGAAACCAGATGGCCCCGGTGACGTTCAAAAGGATGCTGATCGGGCCGCTTAAGTGTTCGCCGCTGGAGAGCATCAGGGCGAGAGTCGTGCCGGAGAGGAAAGCTGTGGTCTTTGTGGCGTACGGAATGTTCATAATCGGTCCGGTGCCATTTTAGATTTGAGCAGACCAATAGAGCAAAACATACAAAACAACATTAGCAACCGATTCGGTGCAAAGAAAAAATCGGGTTGCTTGGAAGAACTGTCGACCTTCAAGCGGGTCATGAAGTAAGGAGTTGAACGCATACCGTTTCTGCCAGGGGCAGACGAAGGGGCTTTGCCGATAAGGCTGAGCCTCTTTTTTTGTTTCAATGATATCGGGAGGGTAGAGGCACCGTGACGGGCGAGGCGGCTTCCGGGGGTTGACACCGGCAACCGCGTTGTGGTAGCTAGGTGGGGTAGCTTGAGGGTAAGTGCCTGATTTAGGGAGGTTTTATTTGAAAGATACAATGTTGTGCCGCAGGATGTTCCTCAAATCGTCCGCGTTCTTCGCTGCCACGCTTCTGGGCGCCAAGTCCGCTTTCTGCAGGATTGCTGACAGTGCCGGGCTCCCCGAAGGGAAGCTGTCGCTGTTCAACACCAACACCAGGGAAAGGCTCACCGTCACCTATCGCGACAGTCTCGGGGAGTACTGCGACGAGGCGTTGCAGGCCCTGAACTGGCTTTTCCGCTGCCACAACACCGACGAGGCCACCGCCATGGACCTGCGGGTCATCGAGTACCTGAACCGGCTCGATAACACCCTCGGCGGCGGCAACGAGATCCACATCATTTCCGGCTACAGGTCTCCCTCTTACAACGCCATGCTGCGCGGCAAGTCGAAGGGGGTGGCAAAGGACAGCTATCACATGAAGGGAATGGCGATCGACCTCGCCATACCGCGTTTCGGGCTGGACCAGATCAGGCGCACCGCGCTCGCCATGGCCGCAGGCGGGGTCGGCTACTACCCCCGCGCCGGCTTCGTGCATATCGATGCCGGGAACTTCAGGGCGTGGTAAAAATCCTCTCTTGCCCTCCCCGAGCGGTGGCAGGGTGGGATCGCCACCCTCCTTGTGCATCTGCCGATGGCTGACAGAGCACCATTAATACGGGAGGCGGAGGGAGGCGCAACCTGGTAGGGGCGTACGCGGGATGGGTTACCCGAAGAGCTTCGTCTGCACGAGGTAGGCGGCGACACCGCAGAAATAGCCGATGAGCGCCAGACCGCTGATCCGCTTCACATACCAGAAGAAGTGGATCTTTTCCAGACCCATCGCGGCAACACCTGCCGCCGAACCTATGATGAGGATCGAGCCGCCAGTACCCGCGCAGTAGGCCATGAACTCCCAGAGAAAACTGTCGGGCGGATACTGGGCCAGGCTGTACATCCCCATGGACGCCGCCACCAGCGGCACGTTGTCCACGATGGCGCTTACGATGCCTATCAGCGTTACGATGACGTCCAGGCGCCCTACCGTCTGGTTCAGCCAGGTGGCGAGTGCGTTGAGGATATGGGTGTGCTCCAGGGTTGCTACCGACAGCAGGATCCCTATGAAGAAGACTATGGAACTCATGTCGATCTTCATCAGGGCGTGCGCCAGGGTGAGGTGGATCTTGTCGTCCTCCTCCTTGTTGCGGTGCACCAGGTCGCCAACCAGCCAGAGAATCCCCAACCCGAACAGAATCCCCATGAACGGGGGTAGGTGGGTCACGGTCTTGAAGATGGGGACCGAAACCAAAATCCCGATTCCCATGCAGAACATCAGATTCCGCTCGAACGGGGCGGTCTGCGGCTGGCCGTTCCCCTCGGCCCGGGCCGGCGCGACCACCTCCCGCCCTTTAAGCATCCAACTCACCACGAGCAGCGGCACCATAAGGTTGATCAGCGAAGGGATCAGGACTCCCTTCATGATCGCCAGTGTCGTGATCTGTCCACCTATCCAGAGCATGGTGGTGGTGACGTCCCCGATCGGGGACCAGGCGCCGCCGGCGTTGGCGGCGACGACGATCATGCCGGCGAAGAAGAGACGGTCTTCGTGGTTGTCGAGGAGCTTCTTCATGAGCGAGATCATGACGATGGTGGTGGTCAGGTTGTCCAGCACCGAGCTCAGGAAAAAGGTGACGAATCCCACCAGCCACATGAGCGAAGAGAGTTTGGTGGTCCTGATCCGGGAGGTTATCACCTCGAAGCCGTTGTGCGCGTCGACCACCTCGACGATGGTCATCGCCCCGATCAGGAAGAAGACGATCTGCGCCGTTGAGGCCAGCGACTCGTTCAACTCGTGCCCTACCTGGTGGTGGTCGCCGCTGGAAAGCGCATAGACGCTCCAGAGCAGCCCGGCCCCCAAGAGGGCGGAGGAGGACTTGTTGATCTTGATCGGATGTTCCAGCGCGATTGCCGCGTAGGCAATGACGAAGATGACGACGAGCATGGTAAGCATCGGTTTCCCCTACATGAAAAGGATGAAAAAGCGGGTTGGCAAAACGGGGCGTTTGCGCTACGCGTCGCCGCAGGGAGTCTGCAACGAGTTGGCAATCAGCATGCCGCCGATGCCACCGTAGATCAAGCCGCTTCCGCCGCCTGCCAGAAGGAAGCTTAATCCCGTGCCGAAAGCGGCTCCCGCCAGCAACGCGCCGCTCACCAGGCCTACCAGCCCCAGGACGGCTCCTCCCAACGCGGTATTGCCGGTTCTGCGTGCCGTCCAAGCGCCGACGGCCCAGACCATGAGAGTGTAAACAGCATAGCCTCCCAGTGCCCAGCGGGCCGAGAACTCGTCCGTCAAGCCGAGACTGCTAACGGCGGTGGGGAGTACTGTGGCGTTGAAGCTCACTCCCGCGGTCGCACCAAGTAAGACCGCCCCGACACTGCGAAGGCGCACCTTTTTTAAGCTGGACAGGATGAAGTTGTTGAAACGTTTGATCATGTTCTCTCTTGTGGGCATCGGATCGGCGGTAACATTCATAACCCAACTCCTCGATAAGGTAAAGCGTTTGTTAAGGCGGCCGCCCCGAAGGGCAGCCGCCGGTTAGGTTCCGCTTGTGGGCGGAAGGTTAATGTGAGGTGGGAGGAGTGACCAGCTTGCCCGGGTAACGCAGGCTTCCAACCAGGTCCTGGATTTCCTGGGGAGGTTCCTTGGTGAATTTGCCGACCACCCACATGCAAACGAAGTTCAGTGCTGCGCCGACGGTGCCGATCCCTTCCGGCGAGATGCCGAACCACCAGTGGTCCTTGTTGTTGAGTTCGGGGGCCACGAACTTGAAGTAGCTGATGTAGGCTGCGACGAAGAGGATGCCTACCGCCATGCCGACCAGCGCCCCTTCCTTGTTGGCTTTCTTGTTGAAAATACCCATCAGGATGCAGGGGAAGAAGGAGGCGGCCGCAAGACCGAAGGCGAAGGCGACCACCTGGGCCACGAAGCCTGGCGGGTAGATACCGAAGAGACCGGCGATGCAGACCGCGACGCCTGCCGCACCGCGTGCCCACCAGAGTTCTTCCTTCTCGGTCATGTCCGGTTTGACGATGGCCTTCATCAGGTCGTGCGAGATTGCTGCGGAGATGACCAGCAAGAGACCGGCAGCGGTGGAGAGTGCTGCGGCCAGACCGCCTGCGCCGATGAGACCGACCACCCAGTTGGGGAGCTTGGCGATCTCCGGGTTGGCCAGAACCATGATGTCCTGGTCGATCTTGACCTCGTTCTTGGTTTTAGGGTCGTCCCATTTCCCCTTGGCGATCTGCATGATGCCGTCGCCGTTTTTGTCTTTCCATCCCACGAGGCCGGTCTTCTCCCAGTTCTTGAACCAGGACGGCGCGTTGGCATATTCCACGTTGTGGACGGACTTGATGAAGTTGGTGCGGGCGAAGACGGCTATCGACGGAGCGGTGGTGTAGAGCAGGGCGATGAAAAAGAGCGCGTAACCTGCGGAGGAACGGGCGTCGCGCATCTTCGGCACGGTGAAGAAGCGGATCAGGATGTGCGGCAGGCCGGCGGTGCCGATCATCAGCGACATGGTGATGAAGAAGACGTCTATCCTGGGGCGCTGCCCCGAGGTGTAGGCGGCGAAACCCAGGTCTTTTTGGAGACCGTTCAGCATGTCCAGCATGTATTTCCCCTGGGCGGAGGGGTCGTGCAGCAGTGCGGCGCCGCCGGCCGAAATCTGGGAGCCCATGCCGAGCTGCGGGATCGGGTTGCCGGTGAACTGCATCGAGATGAATATGGCGGGGATCAGGTAGGCGGTGATCAGGACGCAGTACTGGGCGACCTGGGTGTAGGTGATTCCCTTCATCCCGCCCAGGGTGGCGTAGAAGAAGACCAGCGCCATGCCGACGACGACCCCCATGTTGATGCTGACCCCCATGAAGCGGGAGAAGACCACGCCGACGCCGCGCATCTGTCCCGCCACGTAGGTGAAGGAGACGAAGATGGCGCACATAAGCGACAGGACACGGATGGAGTTCGAATAGTACCGGTCCCCCATGAACTGCGGAATGGTGAACTTGCCGTACTTACGCAGGTAGGGGCCGAAGAGCATGGCCAGGAGGACGTACCCCCCGGTCCACCCCATGAGGTAGAAGGAACCGTCGCGACCCAGGAAGGAGATCAGGCCGGCCATGGAGATGAAGGACGCCGCCGACATCCAGTCCGCGCCGGTCGCCATGCCGTTCATGATCGGCGGAACCGACTGTTCCGCGGCATAGAAGTCGCCGGTCGTCTTGGCGCGCGCGGCGATGGCGATGTAGATGTACAGGGCAAAACTGAGGCCGGTAAGAATCCAGGTCCAGGTAAGAATACTCATAGTTGTCACCTCGTGGTTGAGAGTTTCGTCGCGTCGGTGTTACCCCTCGTGAACATCGTATTTTTTGTCCAGTTGGTTCATGCTGTAAACGTAGGTGCCGATGAGCACGACGAAGGTCACCAGGGAACCCTGGTTGGCGAACCAGAACCCGACAGGGAAACCGCCTATGTAGAAGGCGTCGAGCTGGTCCACTATGAGGATGCCGCAGAAAAATGAGACGAAAAACCAGATACCTAGATGGATGGCGATGATGACGAGGTTTTCCTTCCAGTACGCTTGTAACTCCTTGGTTGCATGGATTGACATGTTTACCTCCCGTCTGTCGATTGAGCTGCGGTTTAGTGGCTCTGTCTGGCGGTGTTCTTTCCTGCCTCCTTTCCTTTGGATGTGTTTCACTATGCGGGGCAGTAGCCGAAGCTTCCCGACAGCAGATCCGCCCCTTCCTTCAACGTCGGAATGATTTCCTTCTCTAGGCGCTCAGTCATGATCCTGAACGAAGGGCCGATCAGGATGATGGCGCCGACGACCGCGCCCGAATAATCCCTTACTGCGACAGCGACGCTGATTATCCCTTCTCCCAATCCCCCCTTGTCTACCGCGACCCCCTTGTTGCGGATATCCTCCAGTTCCAGTTCGAGCTTTTTCAGTTCCAGGTTCCCCTTGTTCCTCCCTATTTTCTTCAGCAGTCTTTCAACGAGTTCACGGGAGTCCAGGCACCTCATGACTTTCCCCGCTGCGTTGGTGAAAAACGGGAGCAGACGCCCGAGCAGAGACGCGGTCTTGACCTGCCGGTGGCTGTCCGCCATGTCGAGGAAGAAGACCTCGTCGTCCTTGGGTATGGTCAGGTAGATAGCCTCGTCCAGCGTGTCGGCGAGCTTCACCAGCACGGGGTGCGCTGCGTTGATGACGCTCATGTTGCTGAGTTGCTTCTGTGCCAAGTTCGCGTGGCTGAACACAAGCCGGTAATGATCTTTCAGCCTTTCCACCTGACCTCCGGTGCAAAGGGTTTTCAGGATGCGGGACGTCTTGTTGTCTGACAGGCCGATCCGGGAGGCTATCTCGGAGACCTTCACCCTGTCCTGGGCCGCGGTCAGTATTTCCAGAATTTCATCCGTCTTCTCTTTTTCCTTATTCTTTCCAATCCTGAAACTGATCGTTTTTCGCATGTTTGTACCTCGATGCTACGAACAGCAGGCCGCAACAGCCTGGCACATGCACATCGGCCTTTGCTTCATGCACCCCTGAACCCCAAACACGGCGGTTTGGACCCAGGGAGAGAAGATGGCGGTACACCTACGTTTGACGCGACTTGGTGCAAGGCGCGACTTAGTGCAAGGCGCGACTTAGTGCAAGGCCTTGCTGATTGACAGCAACCTATGCCTGCGAAACGTGGAGGAGCTTTTAGAGTGCTGCGGTGGCGAGTGTGGGTGGGGCTCGGTCGTGTAATTGGGATAAGAGGTTGGTGAGGCCGGAGTGAAACGCGGGGGCGGGGGGGAATGCTTTATTGACGATTGTGGATTTGGAAGAGACAAGCCGGGAGGGAGGGGCTATGGGTCTCCTGGGCGCAACGATGATCTCTTTTTGCTGCCAGGTGGTGGTTATTTCCGATGCGGGTTTGAAATCGGGGCAGACGTCCCCGCAGAAGGAAAGGGGGGCGGTGAGAAACATCGTAAGAAGGACTAACTGGATGATTAGCCTGTACATTTTGAAGCCCACTGCTGCCGGTTGTTGGACCGTTTCGATTCGAATCCAGAAAATTGGCAGCCTTTATGGTGCAAACATATAACAACTTTATATTTTTGGCAATAACTTTTTTAAAAAAAGATATCGAAGGAGGTTTTTGCGTGTAAATGTCCGTAATTCAAAATGATATGTGTTTTACTAATCTGCGCAGCGTATTTGCTTATCTTTACGGTAAACAAACATCGTGGCTTTATTCATGCCGCGGAGAGCACTTCGGCGGCGCTGAGAGGGGGTTGCACTGTTGCTAAATGACTGTTTTATGGTAATCATTAGCTTGCGTATGCGATAGAACTGTGTTTTTCAATATATGGGCGGCAGCCGGAGAACGGGGGGGGCCTATTTCCCTTGCCAGGCCACGCGAAACGGTAAATAATACGGCACCTTTCATGTGCCGCACAAAAGAAGACGGGGGGGCGATGCCATATAACGTACCCGAGGACAGCGTGCTTTTTGTTCGCGTCGGAACCCTCTGCAGGAGGGCGCTCATCAGCTGCCGTCCCGAAATGACACTGCTCGATGCGGCCAGGCTGATGCAAATGCACGACATCACCGGTTTGGTGGTCGTCGAAAACGAGAGGCCGGTCGGTATTTTCTCGATCCGCGACTTCAGAAGACTGGTGGCGAACTCGGGCGGCGATCTTTCAGGGCTGACCGTCAGACGCGGCATGACCTCCTGCCTTATCACGATCAGGGATCAGGAGTACGCCCTTAATGCCATCTTCACCATGGCCCGGCACAACATACACCGTCTCGGTGTTGTCGATGCCGACGGTAGCCTGGTTGGCATGATCAGCGACACCGATCTGTTGAGCCTGCAGACAAAGACCCCCCTCTATCTGAGCAGCGAAATCGACGCGGCGACATCGATAGAGCAGTTGCGCGCCATCGGCTGCAAGATCCTCGACACCGTGGTGCTGGCGACCAAGGCGGGAGCCGACATCCGCGGGCTGGTGCAACTCATCTCGCATTTCAACGACGAGATGACCCAGCGTCTGATTTACCTGCTCGATAAGGAGGAGGGGATCGTCCTGCCGGCGGGGGCGGCCTATCTGGCCCTTGGCAGCGAAGGCCGCGGTGAGCAGACCCTGAGGACAGATCAGGACAGCGCCATAGTCTACGCCGACCGTCTCCCGCCGGAGCAGATCCGTTCCATGGAAAGGTTCGCCAGGCGCATGGTCGAGGCGCTGGAGATCCTGGGAGTCCCCCCTTGCCCGGGCAACACCATGGCGAGTAACCCGCAGTGGCGCCACAGCCTCTCGGAGTGGAAGGAACTGATCGATCGGTGGATTTCGGTACCCAAACCCGAGCACATGGTGAATTTCGGGATGTTTCAGGATCTGCGGGCGATGCACGGCGACAGCTCGCTGGAGCAACAGCTGCATGACCAGATCCTGGCGGGGGTGGAGCGCAACGCCATGTTCCTTGCTTTTGTCGCCAGAAACATACTCCGTTTCCCGCCGCCCCTCGGCATGTTCGGCCGCTTCAGGGTCGAGAAGAATGGGGAGCACAGAGGGAAGATAGATCTCAAGAAGGCGGGGATCTTCGCCATCACCGAGGGGGTGAGTCTCCTGGCACTTGAGGCGGGGATAGTCCGAGGCACCACCTGGGACAAGCTGGAACTGCTCGAGAAACGGGGGATACTCTCCGGCGCCGATCTGGAGACGGTGGAGGATTCCTTCAACTACCTGGTCCGGCTCCGGCTGCAGCGGCAACTAAAGGCGCTCGCCGCCGGCAACCCGCCTTCGAACCACGTCGATCCGCTGGTGATGCCCGACAGGGAACGCGACGCGTTACGGGCGGCGCTTAAGGGAGTCGGCACCTTCCTGAACATCATCCGCAATCACTTTCAGTTGAACCTGGTTTCCCGCTGAACCGGACCGGCGCCCTCCGTCGCGCAGGGAGTTCTGGGAGTTCTGGGAGTNNGTGCTGGGAGTGCTGGGAGTGCTGCGACCCTGCAGCATAAAGCTGCCGCTCGCAAAAAAAGGGGGGCCTGTCCATCGACAGGCCCCCTTTTTGTTTGCTTGCGTCTCTATCCTAGTACCCCAGTGCGTGCGGCAGCCAGAGGGAGATGATCGGCACGTAGGTGACCAGCAGCATGAAGCCCAGCATCGCCATCAGCCAGGGCCACACGGCCACCGTTAGTTCCGATATCCCCATCTTGGTTATCCCGCTCGCCACGTACAGGTTGAGGCCCACCGGCGGGTGGCACATGCCGACCTCCATGTTGACCGTGATCAGCACGCCGAAGTGGATCGGATCGATGCCGAGCTGCATAGCCACCGGGAAGAGGATCGGGGCGAGGATCAGGATGATGGAGGAGGGCTCCATCACGTTTCCGGCCAGAAGCAGCAGCACGTTGGTGACCAGCAGGAACGGAACGATGCCCAGGTGATGCCCGATGATCCAGTCCGCCATGAGCTGCGGGATCTGCTCGTGGGTCATCAGGAAGGAGAAGAGCACCGCGTTGGTGATGATGTAGAGCAGCATGGCCGACATGCTGGCGGAGTCGAGAAGCACCTTCGGTATCTTCTTGAACGGGACGTCGCGGTAGACGAAGACGGCGATGACGAATGCGTACACCGCGCTCATGGCGGCCGCCTCGGTCGGGGTGAACAGGCCGCTGTAGATGCCGCCCAGGACGATGACGATGAGGAGCAGACCCCAGACGCTCTCGCGGAACGCCTTGGCGCGCTCGCCCCAGGTGGCTTTCTGCATGCGGGGGTAGTTGTTCTTCCTCGCCCTCCACCAGGAAACTGCCCCCAGGAGGGTAGCCAGCATCAGCCCCGGGACCACGCCGCCCATGAACATCGCGCCGACCGAGGAGTTGGTGGCGACGCAGTAGATGACCATAGGGATGGAGGGAGGGATCAGGATGCCGAGCGAGCCGGAGGTGGTGATGACGCCGGCGCCGAAGCGTTTCGGGAAACCGGCGCGCACCATGGCGGGCAGCATGACCGAGCCGATCGCCACGACGGTTGCGGGGCTGGAGCCGGAAACGGCCGCGAAGAGGGCGCAGGCCATGACCCCGGCCAGGGCCAGACCGCCGTGCCAGTGCCCCACCATGGAGGTGGCGAAGTTGATCATGCGCTTGGCCACGCCGCCGTGGGTCAGGAAGTTGCCGGCCAGGATGAAGAACGGGATCGCCATGATCTCGAACTTCTCGATGCCGGTGAAGAGCTTCATGGCGACCGCTTCCGTCGGCACGTTGGCGAAGAAGAAGAGGAAGGTGAGGACGGTGAGACCGAGGGCGATGGAGATCGGCATCCCGGTCAGCATGAGCGCGAGCAGCAGGGCAAAGACGATGCCGGTGCTGCCGAGCATGGCTATTGCTCCAAGCGCTACGGCGATGGCCAATAACCAGGTCGCCGTCTTCTTCTTGGAAAACTGCTCCCAGCCAGCTACTGCAGAACTCATTTCGCACCCCCATCTTTGCCGTCTTTTTCAAACTTGTGTTGTTCGTATTCTTCGAGCGCTTCCGTGGAATCCAGGACCGGCATCTCCTCGACCCCGTCCACGTGGGTGTGGTCGTGGTGCGGCAGCTCTCCGGTGCGCAGGAAGCCCAACCCGACCTGAAGGAAGCGGAAGCACATCAGGTACGACCCGAGCGGAACCGCCGAATAGATGATCCAGGTCGGCCACTCCAGGTCAGGAGTGACAGGCCCTTCGTAGAGTTCACCCACGGCCATCCCCAGCTTGTTCAGCACGGCGTAGTGCATGCCGTTTTCCCAGACGAACTTGGCTCCCAGGGTGCCTATGAGGCCGGTGAAGAGCGCGCCGCCGAGGATGGCGATCACGACGGTGGTCTTGCGCCACGAATCCGGCATGCGGGTCACGAGCACGTCGACCCCCACGTGTATGCCGGAGCGGACGCCGTAGGCGGCGCCGAACTTGGCCATCCAGACGAACATGTAGATGCAGAGTTCCTGGGCCCAGCTCATGTTGATGGTGAGCAGCCAGTCCTGCAGGCCGGGGATTGGCACGCCCGACAGATAACGATGGGCAACGGCAACGGCAATTATGAACGTCGCTGCGCCGATGAGGAAGGTGATGATGATTTCCTCAAGGTGGTCAAGATACTTCATCATGATGGGCGTCTCCTGGAAATCTCGATAAAAGGCCGCTGCGTGGCCGCAGCGGCCCCCATGTCACTTTGAAGCTTGGAACTAGTTCGGGTTGTAGCCGGTGGCCGCGTAGACTTCCTTCACTACGTCTGCTCCGATGCGTGCCGTGTGCTCCTTGTGCGCCTTGTCCATGGTCTTCTTCCAGACCGCGCGCTCCTGCGGGGTGAGCGTGATCAGCTGGCTGCGACCGGACTTCTTGACCGCCGCCAGGGCGTCGTCGTTGTCCTTCTTGGCGACGTCGTTGGCGTACTTGGTTGCGTCTTTCATGCAGCCTTCCAGGATGGTGCGGATGTCGGCCGGCAGCCCAGCCCAGAACTTCTTGTTCACGATGACCGCATAGCCCAAGTAGCCGTGGTCGGAGAGGGTCACGTACTTCTGAACCTCGTGCATCTTCTGGGTGTAGAGGTTGGACGGCGGGTTCTCGGTGCCGTTGACGACGCCGGTCTGCAGCGCCTGGTACACCTCGGAGAAAGCGAGCACCTGCGGGTTGGCGCCCATGGAGCGCATCTGGGTGTCGAGCACCTTGGAGGACTGGATGCGCATCTTCTGCCCCTTGAAATCTTCCGGGGTCTTGAGCGGCTTGTTGGCGCTCATCACCTTGAACCCGTTATCCCAGTAGGCGAGACCGAGGATCCCTTTTGCTTCGAGCTTCTTGAGGAGTTTGGCGCCTACCGGACCCTGGGTCACCTTGTGCAGTTCCTGGTAGTTGTCGAAGATGAAGGGGAGGTCGAACACTTCGAATTCCTTCACGCCCAGCGGGGCGAACTTAGCCAGCGACGGAGCCAGCATCTGTACCGCGCCAAGCTGCAGTGCCTCCATCTCTTCCTTGTCCTTGTAGAGCTGGCTGTTGGGGTACACCTCGATCTTCACCCGCCCCTTGGTGCGCTCCTCCGCGATCTTCTTGAAGTAGTCGGCGGACTGCCCTTTGGGGGTGTGCTGTGCGACGACATGGCTGAACTTGATCACTATCGGTGCCGGCGCAGCAATGGCGGTCATCGGCAGGGCAAGCGCTGCCATCATGGCCAAACTTTTAAAACATCCCTTCAGGTTCATAGGTGTTCCTCCTTGGTTGGTGTGCTGTGTGTTGTAAATGTTTAATTAATTGTCGGGACGTTGTGGCCTGCTGCTAAAGTTGCGATGCGTATACGATACATTGTTATATTGCAACTGCGGTGCCATTCATTAACTGCTGCAACTATCCGTTTTCTTTAAGGTGGTGCTGGCAGAATAACGGTTGAGAGTGGCGGAGGTGGCCGAAATTCGCCACCGGGATGGCGGATAGTTGCCAGAACATGGGGTGGGAGGATGATTAGCAAATAGAGGGTGCGTCGGGCGGGAAGGCGTTGGGGTGGTTGGGGTTGGTTAATCTGGGAGGTGTGGGAAGTATGGGAAGTATGGGAAGTATGGGAAGTATGGGAAGTATGGGAAGTATGGGAAGTATGGGAAGTACTTCCCTCGGTTTACAGCCCGTACTTGTCCATCTTGTAGCGCAGGGTGCCGCGCGGGATCTTGAGGTTGGCAGCTGTTTGCAAGACGTTTCCTCCCGCTTTCCGGAGGGCCTGCTGGATCAGGGCTTTCTCGATGTTGCAGATCGCCTCCTCAAGCCCCAACCCTGCTGGCATCGCAACTGCGGGCAGCGCTCCCTCCGCTGCGGCGGCGTCGCTGAAATGCGCATTCCTGATTTCCGCCGGCAGGTGCTCGGGCAAGAGGGTGGGACCGCTTCGCATGATGCAGATGCGCTCGATGACGTTTCTGAGTTCCCGGACGTTTCCGGGCCAGGCGTACTGCATCATCAGCTGTTCGGCCTCGGGTGAAACATCCCGGAACCCGCGCCCGAAGGCCCGGCTGAAGCTGTCCAGGAAGTAGCCGGCGAGAGCGGCGATGTCGGAGGTCCGCTCGCGCAGGGGCGGGATATGGATGGGGAAGACGTTCAGGCGGTAGAACAGATCCTCGCGGAAGCTCTTCTCCGCTATGCGCTGCAACAGGTCCCGGTTGGTCGCGGCGATGACGCGGACGTCTATGTCGATGTCCTTGACGGCGCCCACCCGGCGTATGGTCCTCTCCTGCAGCACGCGCAAAAGCTTCGCCTGCATCGCCATGTCCATCTCGCCGATCTCGTCCAGAAAGATGGTCCCTCCGTGCGCCTCCTCGAAGAGTCCCTTCTTCCTGCCGCTGGCGCCGGTGAAGGATCCCTTCTCGTGCCCGAACAGTTCGCTCTCAAGAAGCGAGGCCGGGATGGAGGCGCAGTTGATGGCTATGAAGTGGGCGTCCTTCCTGTCGGAGAGGTCGTGAATGGCACGGGCCACCAGCTCCTTGCCGGTACCCGACTCCCCGGTGATGAGGACGGTGGAGGGGATGCGGGCGATCTCCCTGACCTGGACGGCCAGTTCGTTGAAGGCGTCGCTTTTGCCGATGATGGGGGAGCGGCCGGGGAGGGAGCCGTCGCCGCGCTTGAGCTTGCGCACCTCGCGCTTGAGGGTCTGGGTCTGCAGGGCGAGCTTCACGATCAGCCTGAGGGCGTCGGCCTTGAACGGCTTCTTCATGTAGTGGAAGGCGCCGAGCTTGAGAGACTCCACCGCCGTTTCCACCGAACCGTAGCCGGTGATGATGATCACCAGCAGGTCGGGATCGAGTTCCTTCAGCGCCTTCAAGACGTCGATGCCGTCCTCGGTCCCGAGGTTGAGGTCGAGCAGGGCGAGGTCGATCTCCTCAGAGGCCACGAGGTCGCGGGCCTGCTTCCCGGAGGCGGCCGCATGGACCTCGAATCCCTCGGAAGAGAGGATGCGCTGGACATTTTCACAGATGAAGGCTTCGTCGTCTATTATGAGTATCTTTTCCATGGTTTCCTTCGTTTCCGCCCCTAGCCCTCCGGGAGAATCGGCAACTCTATGGTGAAGCGTGTCCCTTCTCCCGGCCTGCTCTGCACCCTGATCTTTCCTTGATGCTCTTCCACTACGCGCTGCGATATCGAGAGCCCCAGACCGGTTCCGGCCCCCTTCCTGGTGAAGAAGGGCTCGAAGATCAGGGGGATATCCTCCGCCGCGATCCCCGGGCCGTCGTCGCTTACGGTTATCACGGCCTCCTCGCCGCGCAGCTCGGTCGCGACGCTGATGCGTCCTCCATCCGGCAGCGCCTCCAGGGCGTTCCTGATGATGTTGAGCACGGCCTGCTTGATCTTCTCGGGATCGATCCGGAAGGGGGGGATGTCTCCCTGCTCCATGGCGAGCCGCACCCGCTGCCTCTCGCACGGGCGCCGCATCAGGAGAACCGTGTCGCTCACCAGGCGGTTCAGGTCGCACTCCCGGAAATCGGCACGGGCAGGGGAGGAGTAGTTCAAAAGGGCCGTGATCAGCTTCTCCACCCGTTCGATCTCGGCGAGCGCCTTCTTTATCATCTCCTTGTCGTCGTAGCTGGCGCCCGCCTGGTCGTGCAGGTCGTCCAGCAAAAGCGAAATCCCGGTGAGCGGATTCCTGACCTCGTGGGCGATACCCGCCGAGAGTTTGCCCAGCGAGGCGAGCCGGTCCAGGCGCATCATCTCCTCGCGCAGCTTCTCCTTTTCCGTCTCGTTCCTGAGCGTGACGGTCAGCCCTTTCTCGGCGTCGTGCCCGATGGGGAAGAACCCGACGTCGAAATGGGTCATCCCGGCGCCGCGGTCGAAGCGGAAAGGCTCGCGTCCGTAACCTGAGTGCCTGGCTAGCACCTGCGCCACCCGCTCGCTGAGACCGGTCCACCCCCTGAACACCTCGCTGTAATGCATGTCGCCGTGTATCGCGTCCCCGAGGAAAAGCCGGCCGGTCCCGTTGATGGAGGTGAGGCGCCCCTCGGGCGAGAAGGTGATGATGCCGCTGGAGATACTCTCCAGGACGCTCTCCTTGAAATTCCTCTCGTCGAGGATCTCCAACCTGGATTTGCGCAGCTCTTCCAGCGTCGAGAGAATGCTCTGCTTGCGCCGCTCGAGCTCGTCGGCCATGTAGTTGAAGGTGCTGGCCAGTACGCCGATCTCGTCGGCGGAGGTGACCGCCACCCTGACGTGGCTGTCACCCTCGGCAAGCTTCCCGGCCCCCTCGGTCAGGTGGCGCAGCGGAACGCTGATGCCGCGGGACAGAAGCCACGCCGAAAGGGCCGACAGCAGCGCGGTCGCCAGGATGATGGCGGCGCTCATCTTGCTGTAGTCGCCGAGCTGCCTGTTGATGAGCCGGCTCCCCTTGCGTGACGCCTGGTGGAACTGGTCCATCTGGAAGCCGATGGTGACGGCGCCGAAGATGCCGTGCCTGGCGTAGTCGCCGGTATCGTAGAATATCGGCGCGTAGGCCATGACCTTCTTGGCGCGACCGACGTTGGTGATGTCGACCGACCCTTCCTCCTTTTTCCGTACCGCCGCCGCGACCTTCGGGTAGCTCGGGTGGATGAACCCTGCCTGGTCCAGGTTGTAGGGGATGCGGCCGGCCTCTATGTCGGCCTCGCTTGAGCGCGCCGTGTAAGGCGGCACCAGCTTTCCGTTCTGGTCCACGCCGCGGATGTCCCAGAATTTCGGGTGCGTGATGATCCACCCCTCGTCGTCGAACAGGAAGGCGTAGTTGCCGCTTTTATAGGAGGGGAAGAGGGTGGCGGCGCTGCCGGGGTTCACGTGCTGGGTGAACTCCATCAGGTGCCGGTGGTCGAGCGAGATCACCACCATCCCCGTGAAGGCGCCGCGCTTGTCGAAAACGGGCGATCCGAATCTGATCACGCCCTGGTAGCTCTTGCCGTCGTAGGCGTCTTCCGGCTCCTTGGCCCCGGCCAGCTGCTCCTGCTTGGAGATGTGGAAGCCGGTCAGGTGGGAAACATAGATTTCGCCGCGTTTCAAGGCGCTGATCCTGTCGAAATAGTCCTCGCTCTTGAATTCCGTTTTGGCTGGCTTGGAGACGTCGCGCAGCTCCGACTGCGGCACGAAGGCGCCGTTGCGGATCACCACGCGCTCCATTCCGCTGCTGTCGATGATGGCTATAGAACGGTAGATGGGGAGGAACTCGTGGGTTCCCTGTGCGGCCGTGGAGCTGCCGCCGCGCTGCCACACTTCGCTCAGGCGGCTCTGGTAGAAGTCGAGCAGGGTGGAGCGGTCCAGGCGGGACCGCGAAAGAAACAGCAGATCGCACTCACACTGGTGCAGGAAGTCCTTGATCGTTTCCGCCAGCTCCCTTGCCCGCATCTGCAGCGACTCGGTGGCCTGGGTGTCGTCGGACTCGGCGATCTCGGCGGTCAGACGCGTGCTTATCGACTGCAGGTTCACCAGCAGAATCGACGACGACACGAAGAGGGGCAGCAGCGAAAGAAGCAGCGTTATGACCAGGATCTTTTTGAAAATGGTGAAGCGCGGCAAGAAGACCCCCAGGGTTCGTGGTACGGCGGACCCGGCGCCGTAAGTCAGGACCGCAGGTTAGCATAAAAGGCGGTATCGGAATAGTGTTCGTTTTTTCGGGTCGGCAGGGCGGTAGGGGAGGGGATGGGAATTATGGGAAGAATGGGAAGAATGGGAATTATGGGAATTATGGGAATTATGGGAATTATGGGAATTATGGGAATTATGGTGATCCCGGAGGGGCGGCCGGCACGGCGACCTGCGCTGGGGCCGTTTTGTGTTGACTTGGCTGCGGGGGTGCTTTAAAAATATCCCGATGTGATATCAGCCATGAAGTGACGGCGGAGGGTTGTTTGGGATACAAGAATCTGGCATCTTGCGTGGCCGACCTGGAGCGGACCGGCGCGCTGGTAAGGATAAACGGGGAACTCTCGGCTGACCTGGAGATAGGCTCGATCCAGCGCCGTGTTTACCTGGCCGGGGGACCGGCTCTCCTCTTCACCAGGGTGAAAGGGTGCTCCTTCCCGATGCTCGGCAACCTCTTCGGCACCTTGGAGAGGACCAGGTACATCTTCAGGGACACGCTGAAGGCGGTCGAAACGCTGGTGCAGCTCAAGATCGACCCGCGCTCGGCGCTTAAGGATCCCGCCTCCCTGCTGCGCGCCTTCCCCGCAGCGCTGCACCTCCTGCCCAAACAGGTCGGCGACGGCCCGATCCTCGCGCACCGGACCACGCTGGACAAACTGCCGCAGCTCAAATCGTGGCCCGACGACGGCGGCGCCTTCATCACGCTGCCGCAGGTCTACTCGGAGAGCACCGTACAGCCGGGGGTGCGCCACTCGAACCTCGGCATGTACCGGGTGCAGATCTCCGGCGGGCAGTACGCCCAAAACGCCGAGGTGGGCCTGCACTACCAGATCCACCGCGGCATCGGCTTCCACCACGCCGAAGCCCTTGAGCAAGGTGCGCCGTTGCGGGTGAACATCTTCGTCGGGGGGGCTCCGGCCATGACCGTCGCCGCCGTGATGCCTCTTCCCGAGGGGATGCCGGAACTCTCCTTCGCGGGCCTGCTTTCCGGGCACAGGATGGAGATGGTGCAGCGCCCGGGAGAGCTTCCCATCCCCGCTCAGGCCGACTTCTGCATCACCGGGACCATCGACCCCGGCAAGACGCTCCCCGAGGGGCCTTTCGGCGACCACTTCGGCTACTACAGCCTCGCGCACCGTTTCCCGGTACTGAAGGTGGAGGAGGTGTTCCACCGCGAAGGGGCGATCTGGCCCTTCACCACGGTGGGGCGTCCGCCGCAGGAGGACACATCCTTCGGCGCCTTCATTCACGAATTGACGGGGCCGCTGATCCCTACGGTGATCCCGGGGGTGAAGGCCGTCCATGCCGTCGACGCGGCCGGCGTGCATCCGCTGCTTCTGGCGATGGGGAGCGAGCGCTATGTCCCGTACGGGGAAAGACGGACCCCGCAGGAGCTTCTCACCATCGCGAACGCCGTGCTCGGTCAGGGGCAGCTTTCCCTGGCGAAGTACCTGATGATCGCCTCGCACGAGGATGCGCCGCGGCTCGACATCCACGACATCCCCGCCTTCCTCGGCCACGTGCTGGAGCGGATCGACCTGCGCCGCGACCTGCACTTCCAGACCGCGACCACCATGGACACGCTGGACTATTCGGGGAGCGGGCTGAACAGCGGCTCCAAGGTGGTCTTCGCAGCCGTGGGGGAGAAGCGTCGCGACCTCGGCGTCGAGATCCCCCCGGCTCTCAGGCTGCCGGACGGTTTCAGCGCTCCCGCCCTCTGCCTACCCGGCGTCATCGCCGTCAAGGGGCCTCCCTGCCGGGTACGGAAGGGGGAGGAGGACGCGCAGATGGAGTCGCTTTGCGACACGCTGAACGGGGTCGAGGGGCTCGCGCGATTCCCGTTGATCGTGGTCTGCGACGACAGCCGGTTCACCGCGCAGACGCTCAACAATTTCCTCTGGGTCACCTTCACCCGCTCAGATCCCGCCGCGGACATCTACGGCGTCGGCGCCTCGGTGCGCTGCAAGCAGTGGGGGTGCCACGGACCGCTGGTGATCGACGCCAGGGTCAAGCCGCACCATGCCCCGCCGCTCATCGAGGACCCGGCGGTGGAGCGCAGGGTGGACGCGCTCGCGGCCCCGGGCGGACCGCTGCACGGGTTGTATTGAGAAGAGTGGTGGTCAGGGTGCTTTCCCCCCTCCCGGCCTCCCCCCTCCTGGGGGAGGAGAGTTGGTTGAAGCTCGTTGCAGGTGAGCGAGGATTTCTCAGAAGCTTAAAGATCCGAGGTGACCTTGGCGAAGGAAAGACTGGACAAGCTGGTCCTGGAGCGGGGACTCGCCCCTTCACGGGAGCGGGCGAAGGCGCTCATCATGGCGGGACAGGTGGTGGTGGACGACCACCTGGCGGACAAGGCCGGGCTGATGGTCGCCCTGACGGCGGAGATCCGCCTGAAGGGGGAGCCGCTTCCCTACGTGAGCCGCGGCGGACTGAAGCTCGCGGAGGGGCTCAACCTCTTCGGCATCGACGTGGAGGGGCTTTGCGCCATCGATGTCGGGGCCTCGACTGGCGGGTTCACCGATTGCCTGCTGCAGAGGGGGGCGAGGCGGGTCTACGCGGTAGACGTCGGGTACGGCCAGCTCGCCTGGAAACTGCGCGAAGACCCGCGGGTGGTCAGCATGGAGAAGACCAACATCCGCCACCTGGAGCCGGGGGGGCTTCCCGAATTCCCCGACCTCGCCGTCATCGACGCCTCCTTCATCTCGCTGGACAAGGTGCTCCCCGCCACGCTGCGGCTCATCAAGGACGACGGCGCCATAGTCGCCCTGATCAAGCCCCAGTTCGAGGTCGGACGCGGCCAGGTGGGGAAGGGGGGGGTGGTCCGGGACGAGAAGAAACACCAGGAGGTGGTCGCCGGCATCACGGAACTCGCCCGGGGGCTGGGGCTCCTGGTTCTCGGTGTCTGCGACTCCCCGATCCTCGGACCGAAGGGGAACAAGGAGTTCCTGATCCATCTGCGTAAAACCCAATTGACAATTGACAATGGACAATTGACAACGAATAGCTGTGACGTGGGCCGAGATTAATGTTTTAAGTTTTCTTCAGGTTAGTTGTTCTCAGAGTTTCTCGGATTTTCTCCGTGGCCAATGGTTTTACTGTTTTTATCTTGAATTGGAGGTGACTATGACTGATTGCCTGTTTTGCAAGATGGCGAGCGGCGCCATCCCGGTAAAGAAGGTGTACGAGGATGACCTGATTTTCGCCATCGAGGACATCAACCCCGTGGCGCCGTTGCACATGCTGATCATCCCCAAGAAGCACCTTGCCAACGCGCTGGTGCTCGCCCCGGAGGACGACCTGCTGATCGGTTCCGTCCACAGGGTGGCGGCGGACCTGGCCCGTGAGCGCGGGGTTGCCGAGGAAGGGTTCCGCCTGGTGAACAACAACAACGCGGGGGCCGGACAGTCGGTGTTTCACATCCATTTCCACCTGCTTGGCGGCCGCAAAATGGGGTGGCCCCCGGGCTAACGAAGAGGCGCCTCTTCAAGGAGACCAACATGAAGAAACTGCTCGTGATTTTGCTCCTGCTTTATCCGCTGACCGCACAAGCGGAGATGTACCAATGGACCGATGGAAGCGGCACGGTCAACTTCGCGGAAGGCCTCGGCAGCGTGCCGAAGAAATACCGCAAGAAGGCGAAGGTCGTCGGAGGGGAGGAAGAAGCTCCCGCACCGCGCGCCGCCGCACCGGCATCCGACTCCGATAAGCCCAAGGGTGAGGAACAAAAGAGCGCCAAGAAGCTCTACGGCGGTAAGGACGAGGCGGGCTGGCGCAGGGAGTTCCTGAAGGCCAACTCCGACCTGGAGAACGCGCAGCTGGAGCTTTCCACGCTGCAGGGCCGGCTGGCGGATACCTCGAAGATGTCCCGCTCCGAGTACCTCGCCATCCAGAACAGCATCAGGCACGCCGAAACCCGCCTCCAGACGCAGCAGAGAAGGTTCGACGAGCTGCGCGAGAAGGCGGACCGCCTCGATGTCCCCGCCGAGTACAGAAAATAGCGAACATTCCGGAGCGCTTCAAATGACCTATCCCCACATCGACCCGGTATTCCTGCGCCTGGGGCCGCTGGAGTTCCGCTGGTACGGGCTCATGTACATCCTGGGCTTCCTGGCGGCCTACTACATCATACTCACCGGGGTGAAAAGAAAGGGGCTGCCGCTCACCAGGGACGACGTGGCCGACCTGATCTTCACGGCCGCGCTCGGCGTGATCCTGGGAGGGCGGCTGGGCTACATCCTGTTCTACAACTTCTCCTACTACCTGTCCCACCCGTTGAAGCTCTTCGCCGTCTGGGAGGGGGGGATGTCCTTCCACGGCGGTCTGACCGGCGCCGTCCTGGCGAGCCTTTACTACGTCAGCAAGCACAAGCTCCGCTTCTACCCGCTGGCCGACCTGGCCTTTCTCGCCACGCCGGTAGGTCTCGGGCTCGGTCGCATCGGCAACTTCATCAACGGCGAACTCTACGGCCGGGTGACGGACGTCCCGTGGGGCGTCGTCTTCCCGGGCGGCGGCCCTTTGCCGCGTCATCCGTCGCAGCTCTACGAGGCCCTTCTCGAAGGGGTGCTGATGTTCGTCATCCTTTACACGATCTCAAGGAAGGTCAAGCAGGAAGGGGTGGTGGTCTGGTCGTTCGTAGCACTCTACGGGCTGTTCCGCTTCATGGTGGAATACGTGCGGGAGCCTGATGAGCAGATAGGGTATCTCTTAGGCGTGATCTCGATGGGGCAGATGCTGAGCCTCCCGATGCTGCTTGTGGGGAGTGCGATGGTGGTGCACCGCCTCAGGCGGGGGTGAGGATCAGGAGAGCTTCTTCTTCATCTCGAGGATGTTTTCCGTGCTGCTCTTTCGGTAACAGACGGAGTCCATCAGGGTGCGGATCAGGAAGATGCCCCTTCCCCGGTCCTCCAACTCCTCGAAGTTGGGGGCGGGGATGGAGTTGATGTCGAACCCCTGGCCGTCGTCGTACACCCTGATGGTGAGATCTTCGTGGTGCAGGGTGATGACTATCCGGACCAGTTTTTCCGGCTCCTTCGGGCCGGCATGCTTGATGGCGTTGACCATCGCCTCGGTGAGGACCAGGTTCAGATGGTAGGCGAGGGTGTCCTTGTCGCCGCTGAACTTCTCAAGCTCGCGGGCGATGTCCTCCCCGATCTTCCCTATCAGACTCAGGTAGCGAGTCTTGTTGGGGACCTTTATGTCGACCTCGATAGTGTTCCCTTCCATTCCGACGCCTCGCTTCTCTCAGGACTGAAAGTTCTCAATCGCTTCCATGGTGGACGGGAAGATCTCGAACACCCTGTGCAGGCGGGTCAACTCGAACATCGATTTGACCTGTGACTGCAGCGATGAGAGTTTCAGGTTCCCCTGATGGGATATGGCGTTCTTGAATCCCGATACCAGCGCGCCGAGTCCCGAGCTGTCGATGAATCTGACGTCCTTCAGGTCTACCAGCACGTTCTTCTTGCCGTCCTCAAACAGCTTCTGCACCGCACTCTTCAACTCAGTCGAGTTGTGCGCGTCCAGCCGCTCCTCCTTCACGTATATCACGACGACGTCGTTTCTCGTCTCTGTTGCCAGGTTCATGACCTTCTCCTTGTTTATCTGGGGAACTTGTATGCAGCCTGATTCATTTTGCAATAACCTTCGCCTTTTAGCAAGCGCCGCAGTTAGTGCCGGACGGGAGCACCTTCATGACTACCATGGAAATGTCGTCCTGTAAAGAAGAGGGGGAGGCGTAGGCGTTCACCTCCGCCAGAACCCTTTCCACCACCGCTTCCGGCTCCTGGTCCTGCAGGGTGGAGAGGAGGGCGCAGAGCCTGGAAACCCCGAAAAGCTCCTCTTCCTTGTTCTCCGCCTCGATGATGCCGTCCGTGTAGATGAAAAGGAGATCTCCCGGCTCCAGGGCGACGCTCTTCTCCTCGAACTCGACCCTCTGCTCGACACCCAGTATCAGCCCCTCGGCGTCGAGTTCCTGCCATCCCCCTCCCCGGAAAAGCAGCGGCCGGGTGTGCCCGGCGTTCGCGTATGCGAGGGTGCGGGTGGCGCAGTCGTACCTGGCGCAGAACATGGTGATGAAGAGCTCGGCCCCGGTGAGGTCGTCGTAGAGGAGCTGGTTCAACACCCCGAGCACCTCCCTGGCGGGGCGGGGGGACTGCATCTGGGCGCGCAGGACGCTTCTCGTCTCCACCATGATGAGGGCGGCGCCCACGCTGTGGCCGGAGACGTCGGCCATGATGATATCGAGCTGCGAGTTCCCCCTCTGGAAGAAGTCGTAGTAGTCACCCCCCACGTGGGTCGCGGGGACGCAGCGGCTGGCGATGCTGATCCCGGGGAGGCGCGGGGCCGACTCGGGGAGGAGCGAGAGCTGGATCTGCTTGGCGAGTTCCAGGTCGCGCGTGACCCGGGCGTTCTCCAGAAGCGCCGCCTCCTTTTGCCGCCTCTCCCTCTCCCTTGCCTCCCGCTCCTCCACGATCCGCACCGCCTGGGCCAGCTGCCCGGCGAGGCTCTCCAGGAGTTCCACGAACTGCTCGGTGAAGAGGCCGATTATGGAGCGGGAAAAGACGGAGAGTACGCCGACCGGCGGCGCCCCCTCGCTGGCGATGGGGATGTGCGCGAACGACTTGATCCCCTCCCTCTGGAAGATCTCCTTCGCTATCGGCTTGGTGATGAAGGAGGTGTCGTTGAAGAACTCGGTCCTTCTGCCGAGAAAGGCCTCACCCACGTGGGTGTCGATCTCCAGCATCCTGTCCTCGGAGGTGATCCGCTCCCCCCCCACCCCCTTGCAGGAGCGGACCTGCAGCACTGCCTGGTCGTTCAGGAGCCTGATGACGCAGAGGTCGAACTTGAACTCCTTGAGGATCAGTTCGAGCAGGTCCCCCATGATGATGTCGAGCTCAAGCGAGCGGTTCATGATCTCGGAGGCGCGCAGGCGGACGAAGAGCGCCTCCCGGCTTTGGTCGCGCGAGGTGCGCACGGTGGAGAAGATGTCGTAGACCGACTCCATCCTGGAGCCGATGTCGGAAAGAAAGCTCTCGACGACGGCCCCCGCGGCGGCGCCACCCAGCGAGGCGGCGAGGGTCTTTTCCACGAAGCGCTTCAGGTTCGGGAGTTCGAACTCCGAGACCCCTCCCTGGCTGTCTATCTCCCGGTCGCCCAGGTAGTCGGTGATGGCGGCGTGCGCCGGCTGCTCGCCGATGAACTTGGACATGAGGTTCACGAACTGCATGATGGTGACCGGCTTGGAAAGCCTCTTGGTCTCCCACTGCGAAACGGGGGTCTCCGGCGCGAAGATCCGGACGAAGCGCTGCACCTGCTCGCTCTCCTTTTCACCCTGGCCCAACAATATGGAGAGGGAGAGGTAGGCGATGATGTTCAGGAACATGCTCCAGAAAAGGGCGTGGGTGTACCGGTCCAGCCCGGTGAGGCCGAAGAGCGCCTGCGGCTTCAGAAGCTCCATGCCGAAGAGGCCGTTTCTCAGGATCTCCGACTGCCATCCCCCCGCCTGCACCAGGGAGGGGAAGAGCAGGGTATAGAACCAGACGGCGAACCCCAGGAGCAGCCCGGCGATGGCTCCGGCCTTGTTCCCCCTGGGCCAGTAGAGGCCGCCGATCAGGGCGGGCGCGAACTGCACCGCCGCCGCGAAGGAGATGAGCCCCATGTTGGCGAGCATGTAGCTCTCGTTCACCACGCTCTGGTACAGGTACCCCAGGAGGATGACCAGCACGATGCCGAGCCGCTTCAGGTTGATGAGCAGCACCGGGAACCACTGCCGCGGCGTGACCTTCACCACGATCGGCATCAGCACGTGGTTGAGCAGCATGGTCGAGACCGCGATCGACTCCACCATGACCATGCCGGCCGATGCGGAGAACCCCCCCAGGAAGGCGACCAGGGCGAGCCAGGGGTGACCGTGCTGCAGCGGGAGCGTCAGGACGAAGTAGTCGGCGCCGGCGTTGCTCCGGGTCAGGATGAGGCCGGCGAGGGCGATGGGCATGACGAAAAGGTTCATCAGGAACATGTAGGCCGGGAAGCGCCAGGAGGCGGGGTTCAGGTGCGACTCGTGCGCGTTCTCCAGCACCATGACCTGGAACTGCCGCGGCAGCAGCATGACCGCCCCCATCGAGAGGATGAGGAGGCTGAACATGGAGGCGTAGGAATTGTCGCCGCTGTCGCCCAGCGTGGTCAGGCGGGTCAGAAGCTCCGGGTCGGCCTCGTGCATCTGCCGGAAGATGTCGCCCATCCCGTCGAAAAGGGAGTAGGTGATGAAGATCCCGACGATGAGCATCGCTATCAGCTTGACCACCGACTCGACGGCGATGGCGGCCACCAGTCCGTCGTGGCGCTCCGCCGAGACCAGGTGTCTCGCACCGAAGACGACGCTGAAGACGGCAAGAAGAATCGCGGTGAAGAGCCCGGGGTGGGGGGAGGGGATGTAGACCCGATCCATGAAGCCGATATGAAAGTCGTGGTAGCCGGTGATGATGGTGAAGGAGGTGGAGACGGCCCGAAGCTGCAGGGCGATGTACGGCATGATCCCCATCAGGGTGATCACGGTGATGATGGCGCCGAGCCACTGGGAACTCCCGTAGCGGGAACTGATGAAGTCGGCTATGGAGGTTATGTTGTTTTCCTTGGAGATCCGGACGATCTTCTTGAGCAGGAACCACCAGGTGAAGGCGGTGAGCGTGGGGCCCAGGTAGATGGGGAGAAAGTCGATGCCGGTGGTGGCGGCCTTGCCGACGCTGCCGTAGAAGGTCCAGGAGGTGGCGTAGACCGCTATGGAGAGCGCGTAGACGGAGGGCTTCGCCGTGATGCTCCTGCCTGCCTTGCGCCTCTGTTCGGCGTAGTAGGCGACCAGGAACAGGATGGCGATGTAGAGGAGGGCGGTCCCCCAGACCCAGTTGGCATCGAGCATCAGGGGTGCCCCCTCCCTTCGGACTCTTTGCGCGCCGCCGCACGGCTGAAAAGAAAGACGACGAATATGGAGCAGAACCAGCCGATCAGCAGGTAGAGGTACAGAAGCGGGATGCCGAATGGGGAGATCGGCTTGTTGAAGATGCTGATGAAGGGGTAGTTCATCATGACCAGCCCCAGGGCGAAGCAGATCACCCAGGTGTCCTTCAGCTTGAGTCGCCTGACGACCAGTTCCTTGATCCTCGTCTTCATGCGGGTAACCCCATTCCCCTCAGTGCCAGGTCGACCCCGCCTGTGACGGGGAGCGAGCTGTCCACGGTGATGGCTTCGCCCTCTGCGGGGGGCTCGAATTCACTTCTCTGCTGCCGGAAATGCTCCCACCTGCCGTCGGAGACCTCTTCCGGGTCGTGGCGGCGGGCCTCCAGGCGCTCCCGGATCAGCCTCTCCGGGGCGCGTGTCTCGATCACGAAGAAGGGGGCGCCCAACTCGCGGGCCAGGGCGCGGAAGTCGTCGCGGTCGCCCCGGCGGCGGAAGGTGGCGTCGACCACCATCCCGATGCCGCCGGAAAGGGCCGACCGCGCTTCCGTAAGAAGCGCCTGGTAGGTGGCGCGGTCCAACTCCTCAGTGTAGATCCCGCCGCGATAGGAAACACCCGCCTGCGAAGGGGATGCGTGCGCGATGGTTTTGCGCACCGCGTCCGAGCGGCGCAGCAAGAGGGCGAGTTCGAAGGAGAGCTGCCGCGCCAGGGTGCTCTTGCCGCTCCCCATCAGGCCGCAGGTGATGACCAGGGGAGGCGCCAGCCCCTCGGTGAGCGTGTAGCCGCGCGCCAGCCGGAAGTATCGCGCCGCGGCGCCTTTGGCCTCGGCGGCCTCCTGGGCGGGGATCCCCGCCTCGTTCACCCTGAAGCTCTTCACCTTGCCGCGCACGAAGGCGCGGTAGACCTTGTAGAAGCGAAGCACCCCCTCCATCTCCCGGTCGCCGGTCGCGGCCAGGTACTCCTGCAGAAGGAGCGCAGAGAGGTCGGGTCGCCCGGCGTATTCGAGGTCCATCAGCAGGAAGGCGAGATCCGCCGCCGTGTCGATGAACCGGAACCTGTCGTTGAACTCGATGCAGTCGAAGATGCAGACCCCGTCGTCCAGGCAGATGTTGCCGCAGTGGAGGTCGCCGTCGCACTCCCTGACGAACCCCCCGGCGACACGGGCGCGCAGGAGATCCCCTTTTTCTTCCAGGAACCGCTCCGCCCAGCGCCGGATTGCCGCCAGTTCGGAAGCCGAGAGCGTCACGCCGACGAAGGGGGCGGCTTGGCGGAAGTTTTCCTCCCAGTTCCCCCGGATGATCAAGGTGCTGCCGCAGGCGTCTATCTGCGGACCGCGGGCGGCCTTCGCGTGGAAGTCGGCGATGACGCGGGCGATGGCGGCGATCTCGGCGGGACCCGCCTCGTTTTGCCGCAGCAGTGAGGCGAGCATCCGCTCCTCGGGAAGCCTCTTCATCTTCACGGCGTAGTCGATCACCTTGCCGTCGCCGGCGAAGGAGGCCCCGCCGCGCGTCTCGCGCAGCTCCACGACGCCTAAGTAGATCCCGGGGCAAAGCCTGCGGTTCAGCCGCAGCTCCTCCTCGCAGTAGAAGCGGCGCCGGTCCAGCGTGGTGAAGTCGAGAAAACCGTAGTCCACAGGCTTCTTCACCTTGTACACGAAACGGTCCGTCAAAAAAATGAACGAGACATGCGTCTCGACCAGGCGCACCTTGGTCGTGGCCTCCGGATAGGCCTTTGGTTCAAGTAGCGATTTTATAAGCTTTCGGACCATCGCTTTACCGTTAAGATTATGATTTCATTTGAGAATGGTACCATACAGCTTTAATGCTGCAACAAGAGAAAATACAGCTAAATGTTGTTTGACGCTTCTACCTATTTATGTTAGCTTTTCCTGTAATTAACCGCGCCATCCCTTGGGATACTGTATCCCACAGGGGTGCCGCGTTTTTTAGGTTTTTGCCACCGGAAATTCAGCGAAGTCACAGGTACCCCATGACTAAGAAGTATCTACCGCTCCTCTGCCTCACCTTGCTCATTAACGCCTGCGCCACCGAGCATGCCCCGGGCGTCGCCCCGGCGTCGGAGCTGGGCGCGCCTGTTGTCGAGACGGCTGCCACCTCGCGAGCGGGACACGACATGTACCTTTTCGCGCTCGCCCGCCTGCGCGCCGCCGAGGGGGACCAGGAGGGGGCGCTGATCGTGCTGCGGCAGGCCTTGCAGGGGGACCCGGACTCCCCCTTCCTGCACACGACGATGGCGCAGTTCCTTTTGCAGCAAAACCGCGCCGAGGAGGCGCTGGCGGAGTGCCAGGCGGCCATCAAGATCGACCCGGCGTTCCTGCTGGCGCAGCAGCTGTGCGGGAACATACTGATGAGCCTGCAGCGGGAGAAGGAAGCGATCCAGTACTTCAGGAAGGTGATCGAGCTCGACCCGGCCAAGGAGGAGGTCTACCTGCACGTGGCGATCTTCTACCTGAAGAATTTCGAGTACGAGCAGGCGGTGGACACCCTGAAGTCGCTGGTCAAGGCGGTCCCCGAATCGCCGCTTGGCTACTACTACCTCGCCAAGACCTACGACCAGATGCGCCTGCCGCGCGAGGCGCTCACCTACTACAAGAAGGCGCTCGACCTGAAGCCCGACTTCGAACAGGCCCTGATCGAGATGGGAATCTCCCAGGAGACCCAGGGGCTTCTGGACGACGCCATCAACAGCTACAAGTACCTGCTGGACATCAACCCCTCCAACGCCAACGTCATCCAGCACCTGGCCCAGCTCTACATCCAGCAAAAGCGCCTGGACGAGGCCCTTGCCCTGCTGCGGCAAAAGGGGGGCAACTCGCTGGAGAACTCGCGCAAGATAGGACTTCTGCTGCTGGAACTGGAGCGCTACGACGAGGCGGTGCAGACCTTCGAGGATATCCTGAAGGCGGAGCCTACCGCCCAGCAGGTCCGCTTCTACCTCGCCACCGCTTTCGAGGAGATGGAGGCCGAGGACGAGGCGATCGCCGAGTTCCAGAAGATCCCGAGGGAGTCCCCTTACTACATGGACGCCATCGGGCACTTAGCCTACCTTTACAAGGAGAAGGGGAACGCCGAGAAGGGGCTGGCACTGTTGCAGGAAGAGGTGAAGCAGCAGCCGTCGCGGGTCGAGGCCTACCTGCACCTCGCCGGGTTCTACGAGTCGATCGAGCGCTTCCAGGACGGCATAGACACCCTCATATCGATGGACGAGAAGCTCCAGTCCGACCCGCGGGTGCTGTTCAGGCTCGGCATCCTCTACGACAAGATCGGGAAGAAGGCGCAATCGGTAGCCATGATGAAGAAGGTGCTCGCCGCCACGCCGGAGGACGCCCAGGCCCTGAACTACCTCGGCTACACCTACGCGGAGATGGGGGTGAACCTCGAGGAGGCGCTCGGCTACCTGAAGAAGGCGGTCACCCTGAAGCCCAACGACGGTTTCATCCTGGACAGCCTTGGCTGGACCTACTTCAAGATGAAGCGCTACAACGAGGCGATCGCGCAACTCGAGCGGGCGGCTGAGCTTTCCGACAACGACGCCACCGTGCTCGGGCACCTGGCGGACGCCTACTGCGCGACCCGGGCCTACAAGAAGGCGCTCCCGCTGTACAAGAAGATCCAGAAGATGGAACCGGAACAGACGGCCGAGTTGGCCGAAAAGATCAAGCACTGCCGCCAGGAAAGCGGGGAGAAATGAGTTTCTGCCGCTGCCTCGCCCTCATCCTGACCGCCCTCGTCCTCGCGGGTTGCGCCAAGGGTGCGCCCGAGGAGAAGGCGCGCGCGCAGGGGGGGATTTACGGCGCCGACACGCTGGTGACCGGGAGCATCGGCGAGCCTTCCAACCTGATCCCGATACTCTCCGCCGATTCCGCCTCGAGCGACGTAGCCGGCCTGGTCTACAACGGCCTGGTCCGCTACGACAAGGACCTGAAGCTGGAGGGGGATCTGGCCCGGTCGTGGGAGGTTTCTCCCGACGGCCTCGGCATCACCTTCCACCTGCGCCGCGGGGTCAAGTGGCACGACGGCCACGACTTCACCTCCCGCGACGTGCTCTACACCTACCGCGTCACCATCGATCCCAAGACCCCGACAGCGTATGCAGAGGACTTCAAGCAGGTGCAGAGCGCGCAGGCGGTGGACGACTACACCTTCCGGGTCCGCTACGCCAAGCCGTTCGCCCCGGCCCTTGCCTCCTGGGGGATGCCGATCCTTCCCGCCCACCTGCTGGAGGGTAAGGAGATCACCAAGAGCCCCCTGTCGCGCAGCCCCGTCGGGACCGGCCCGTTCGTCTTCAAGGAGTGGATCCCCGGGCAGCGGGTGATGCTGGAGAGAAATCCCGAATACTACGAGGGGGCGCCGCGCCTGTCGCGCTACGTCTACCGGATCATCCCGGACAGCTCGACCATGTACATGGAGCTTAAGGCGGGCGGCATCGACATGATGGGGCTCTCCCCGGTGCAGTACCAGCGCCAGACCAACACCAGGGAGTTCCTGGCGCGCTTCAACAAGTACCGCTACCCCGCCTCCGCCTATACCTACCTGGGCTACAACCTGCGCCTGCCGGTGTTCCAGGACCGCAGGGTGCGCCAGGCGATCACCTGCGCCATCAACAAGGAAGAGATCGTGGCGGGGGTGCTGCTCGGCATGGGGCAGCTCGCCCACGGACCGTACAAGCCGGGCACCTGGGCCTACAAGCCTAAGGTGGCAGCCGACCCGGCCTACGACCCGGCGCGCTCCGCCCTCCTGCTGCGGGAGGCGGGATACGTGATGGGGCAGGACGGCATACTGGTGAAGGACGGCAAGCCGCTCAGCTTCACCATCATGACCAACCAGGGGAACGACCAGAGGCTGAAGGCCGCCCAGATCATCCAGAGGCGTCTCAAGAAGGTAGGCATCGACGTGAAGATCCGGGTCATGGAGTGGGCCTCCTTCCTCACCAACTTCATCGACAAGGGGAGGTTCGAGGCGGTCCTCCTCGGCTGGACCATCGGCCAGGACCCTGACCTCTACGACGTCTGGCACTCCTCGAAGACCGGACCCAAGGAGTTGAACTTCGTAGGCTACAAGAACCCGGAGCTGGACCGGCTCATCGTGGAGGGGAGGGGTACCTTCGACACGGAGAAAAGGCGGGCCTGCTACTACCAGATCCAGGAGATCCTGGCCCAGGACCAGCCGTACACCTTCCTTTACGTCCCCGACGCGCTGCCGGTGGTCACGTCGAGGGTCAAGGGGATAGAGCCGGCGCCCGCGGGTATCATGCACAACCTGATCAGGTGGTATGTAAACCAATGAACAATTGACGACGCAGAAACAATGGACAATTGACGATTGACAATTGACAACGTGAATGGTGTCTGGGCCGCCTCATCGCCCATGGCAACGCCCTCACCCGGCCTTCGGCCACCCTCTCCCGGAGGGCGAGGGGAGGGGAGGGTGAGAGTGGTGAGGGTGAGAGTGGTGAGGGTGGTGAGGGTGGTGAGGGTGAGGGTGAGGGTGAGGGTGAGGGTGAGGGAGTTATTTAGAGACCAATGGCCAACTACCTGATTAAACGCATACTGATGCTGATCCCGCTCTTGATCGGGATCACGCTGATCACCTTCACGGTGATTCACCTCGCCCCGGGCGAGCCCGTGGAGATGCAGACCGCCATGAGCCCCAAGGTCTCGGCGCAGTCGAGGGCACGCCTGCGCGAGTTCTATGGCCTGGATAAACCGCTCTACGTCCAGTACGGCCTCTGGATCTCCCATCTGGCCCGCCTGGACTTCGGCCGCTCCTTCGCCCCGGACAACCGGCCGGTGCTGGACAAGATCAAGGAACGCATCCCCATCACCATCTCGCTCAACGTCATCGCGCTCATCCTGGAATTCGGCATCGCCATCCCGATCGGGATCATGGCGGCGGTGCACCGCGATACGCTTTTGGACCGCGGCATATCCGTCTTCGTCTTCGTCGGCTTCGCCGTCCCGACTTTCTGGCTGGCGCTTCTTTGCATGTACCTCTTCGGGGTGAAGCTCTCCTGGCTTCCCATCTCGGGGATTCATTCGCTCGGCAGCGAGCACCTGCCGTTTCTGGCGCGCATGGGCGACATGGCGAAGCACCTGCTGCTTCCCGTCGCCATAGCCACCTTCGGCAGCCTCGCGGGACTGTCGCGCTACATGCGCTCCACCATGCTGGAGGTGCTGTCGCAGGACTACATCACTACCGCCCGCGCCAAGGGGGTGAAGGAGCGGATCGTCATCTACCGGCACGCGCTGAAGAACGCTCTGCTTCCGGTGATCACGCTGCTCGGCTTCTCGCTTCCGGGGCTGATCGGCGGGAGCGTCATCTTCGAGACCATCTTCGCCATTCCCGGGATGGGGCAGCTTTTCTACCAGGGTGTCATGGCGCGCGACTACCCGCTGGTGATGGGGATCCTGGTCATCGGGGCGTGTCTCACGCTGATCGGCAACCTGCTGGCGGACCTAAGCTACGCGTTGGCGGACCCGCGCATCCGCCACGGGAGAGGGTGACGCCGGATGAGTACACCCTTCCAACAGTTCTGGCAGCGCTTCACCGGGAACAAGTTCGCCACGGCGGGACTCGTGGTCATCGTGGCCCTTTTCGTGCTTTCCCTGGCCGCCTCGCTGCTCACGCCGTACCAGCCTGACGCCATCGACGCCTGGCACGTGCTCCTCCCGCCCTCCGCCGAGCACTGGTTCGGCACCGACGAACTGGGGAGGGACGTGCTGACACGAGTCATCTTCGGGGCGCGCGTATCGCTCAAGGTAGGTTTTGTCGCCGTCGGCATAGCGGTCCTCATCGGCACCGTCGTCGGGCTCTTCGCGGGCTTCTACGGCGGCTGGATCGACACGCTGCTGATGCGGGTGGTCGACATCATGCTCTGCTTCCCGACCTTCTTCCTGATCCTGGCCGTGATCGCCATGCTGGAGCCTTCCATCTGGTACATCATGATCATCATCGGGCTGACCGGGTGGATGGGGGTAGCGCGCCTGGTGCGGGCCGAAGTCCTCTCCCTGAAGAGCCGCGATTTCATCCTGGCGGCGCGGGTGCTGGGCGCTTCAGACCTGCGGATCATCTTCAGGCACGTCCTTCCCAACGCGCTCTCCCCGGTGCTGGTGTCGGCGACGCTCGGTGTGGCGGGTGCGATACTCACCGAGTCCGCGCTCTCTTTCCTGGGGATAGGGGTGCAGCCGCCCACGCCGAGCTGGGGCAACATCCTGACTTCGGGCAAGGATTACATAGAGTTCGCCTGGTGGCTCTCGCTGTTCCCCGGTGTGGCGATCCTGGTCACCGTGCTTTCCTACAACCTGGTGGGAGAGGGGATCCGAGACGCGCTCGATCCGAGAAGGCAATAGGCAAGTTCTACGTTCTACGTTCTATGTTCTACGTTTAAACCTGGAAACTCGAATTTTGAACTTTGAACTGAACAACATAGAACGTAGAACATAGAACTTAGAACGATCCTAACAACATAGAACGTAGAACGTAGAACTTAGAACGATCTTTTAGAACCAAGAGGAACCCATGGGAGAGTTTTGCGAAGAGGCATTTGAGGTGTTGAAGGTAGATAAACGGGACTACGTCCCGACAACGCTCGAGGACGAGGTCCGGGTGGACAAGCTGTGCAGCGAGCTTCTGCACCGGTTCTACAGCGAGATCCAGGAAGCGGGACTGACTCCCGAAGAGGCGACGGCCCTGGCCGGTGCAGCCGACTACTTCATCAGGGACTTCGTGGTCTCCATCAAGGGACGCAGCATATTCGACGAGCGCCCGGGCATCGTGCGCCAGTTCGCGGGCAACTGGTACATCGTCAACACCATGGAACCGATCGCCTCCGAGATCGACGGTTACCTCGCCGGGATCAGGGAGTTCTACCGCTTCCTGTACGGCCACCAGCTCATCTCGATCAAATTCCTGCAGGCGATCGAGGCCGAGTGCGCGCAACTCGACTACTACGCGGAGCGGATCGAGTCTTTCTGGGATATCAAGGGAGACGGCTACGACGCGTGGGAGAAGGAGTGCACGCTGAAGGGGTGAGAGGCCTGGAAACCGTTCTACGTTCTACGTTCTATGTTCTAAGTTGTTAAGGGCAGTTCCTGGGCAGGCGCTCGCAACGCAGGAAACGGGTGTAAAACAACGTAGAACGTAGAACGTAGAACATAGAACGTAGAACATAGAACGTAGAACATAGAACGTAGAAGGTAGAAGGTAGAAGGTAGAACTTGCCTTTAGGAGCCATTTGAAAGACCTCGTTGCAAAAGTCCGAAGTCTGAACCTTTTCTCTCCCGGGGAGACGGTCGTGGTGGCGGTCTCCGGGGGCGCGGATTCCGTCGCCCTGCTGGATATCCTCTCCCGGCTGGATGACCTCGGGCTGAAACTGGTAGTGGCGCACCTGAACCACTGCTTGAGGGGGGCTGATTCCGACGGCGACGAGGAGTTCGTTTCCGGCCTTGCGGCCCGCTACTCTCTTCCTTTCATCGTGCAGCGGGTGGATGTCGCCTCACTGGCCGCAACAAAGCGGCTTTCGCTTGAGGAGGCGGGCAGAAGGGCGCGCTACGCTCTCTTCGACCGGAGCGCCCAGGCGCACGGCGCGACCAGCATCGCCGTGGCGCATCATCTCGACGACCAGGCCGAAACCGTCCTGATCCGCCTGCTGCGCGGCGCGGGCGGTGCGGGACTTAGCGCCATGGCCAAATCGCGGCAGATCCTGAAGCGGCCGCTGTTGCAGATCACCCGCAACGACCTGGAGTCTTACTTGAAACTGCGGGGGCTATCGTACCGGACTGACGAGTCCAACGCCGATACGGCGATCCTGCGCAACAGCATCCGTCACGAGCTGATTCCTTTCCTCAAGCGCTACAACCCCAACGTCTCGCAAAGGCTGGCGGCCACGGCCGAGATACTCGCCTGCGACGAGGAACTCCTGGAACAGTTGACGCAAGCCGCCTATGATCGGCTGGCGACCGCCGAGGCAGGCAAGGTGTCGATGGCCGTCGAACCTCTTTTGAAGGAGGCACGCGGTCTCAGGCTGCGCCTGTTCCGGCGCTGCCTGCTCTCGCTGCGCGGCGACCTGAGGCACGTCGGGCTGGCCCACCTGGAGGCGATCGACCGGCTCGCCTCGTCGGAGCGCCCAAACGCTCGGGCGAAACTTCCCGGCAACTGCTTCGTCACCCGCTGTTACGGCAGCCTCAGCTTCGAGACGGCAGCCGCACCGCAGCCGGCCGCCTGGGAGCTGACGGTGGCAGGGGAGGGGGAGCACAAGCTTCCCGACGGCAGCAGGGTCCTGGTCCGGCGGGCAGAGAGGCCGGCCCGGCTAACCAGCGCCTCGCGCCTGGTCGCCTACCTTGCGGCTGAAGCGGCACCGTTCCCGTGGCTCTTCCGCAGCTTCATCCCGGGCGACCGCTTCGTCCCCCTGGGCATGAGCGGCGCCCAGAAGATCAAGGACCTTTTCATAAACGAAAAGATCCCCCCACCCGACCGGAGCGGGATACCGCTCCTTGTTTGCGGCCGGGAAATCATCTGGGTCGCCGGCGTGAGAATGGGTGACAAGGCCCGCGTAACACCCGCAACTGGCGCGGTTTTAAGGGTGGAAATTCTTGAAATTACACCTTAAAGCTCTTGTCAACCTGCACCCTTTGTGGTAATCCTTTTGTTCATTTGAATGCGTTTTTTTCTTTCTCATAATAGCCGGCAACGGCACTGGACCGACATCGCAGCCCGCCGCGGCTGCCGTAAAGAAACAACGGTAAAGCGCGGGTTTGCAGCATACGAAGCACTAATCCGGGAGGAAACTTGAATCAGTTTTATAAGAATCTGGCGCTCTGGCTCGTGATCAGCTTGATGATGATTCTGCTGTTCAACCTGTTCAACAAGCCGAAGCCGACGCAGGAAAAGCTCGACTTCAGCGAGTTCATCGAGGCGATCGAGACCGGCAAGGTGAAGAACGTCGCCAGGCCGATCAACAGCGTCATCATCCAGGGCAACGAGATCATCGGCAAGTACGCCGACGGCAAGGAGTTCAGAAGCTACAAGCCGGCCGACGCGAACCTGACGGAGAAGCTGATCCAGAAGCGCATCGCCGTTTCCGCCCGGCCCGAGGAGGAGCACTTCTCCTGGTTCTCGCTCCTGGTTTCCTGGTTCCCGATCATCTTCCTGGTCGCCGTCTGGATCTTCTTCATGCGGCAGATGCAGGGCGGCGGCGGCAAGGCGATGGCGTTCGGCAAGAGCCGCGCCAAGCTCCTCACCGAGTCGCAGGGGCGCATCACCTTCGAGGACGTGGCCGGCATCGAGGAGGCCAAGGACGAACTGGAGGAGATCATCAACTTCCTGAAGGACCCGAAGAAATTCACCAAGCTTGGCGGCCGCATCCCCAAGGGCGTGCTCCTCATGGGCCCCCCGGGCACCGGCAAGACCCTCCTGGCCCGCGCCATCGCGGGGGAGGCGGGGGTGCCGTTTTTCTCCATCTCCGGTTCCGACTTCGTCGAGATGTTCGTCGGCGTGGGCGCCTCCCGCGTGCGCGACCTCTTCGTGCAGGGGAAAAAGAGCGCTCCCTGCATCATCTTCATCGACGAGATCGACGCTGTCGGCCGTCACCGCGGCGCAGGGCTTGGCGGCGGGCATGACGAGCGCGAGCAGACCCTGAACCAGCTCCTGGTCGAGATGGACGGCTTCGAATCGAACGAGGGTGTCATCCTGATCGCGGCCACCAACCGCCCCGACGTCCTCGACCCGGCGCTGCTCCGTCCGGGCCGCTTCGACCGCCAGGTCGTCGTGCCGCGCCCCGACGTGAAGGGTCGCGAGATGATCCTCAAGGTGCACTGCAAGAAGACCCCGCTCTCGCCTGACGTCGACCTCGGCGTCGTCGCCCGCGGGACCCCCGGCTTCTCCGGCGCGGACCTCTCCAACGTGGTCAACGAGGCAGCACTCCTCGCCGCACGCAAGGAAAAGAGCATGGTCGAGATGATCGACTTCGACGACGCCAAGGACAAGGTCCTCATGGGTGTCGAGCGCCGCTCCATGGTCATCTCCGACGCAGAGAAGAAGAACACCGCCTACCACGAGGCCGGACACACCCTGGTCGCCAGGCTGATCCCGGGCACCGACCCGGTGCACAAGGTCTCCATCATCCCGCGCGGCAGGGCGCTCGGGGTCACCATGCAGCTCCCGATCGAGGACAAGCACAGCTACTCCCGCGAGTCCCTCCTGGACCGCATCGCCGTTCTCCTGGGCGGGCGCGTCGCCGAGGAGATCATCTTCAACTCGATGACCACCGGCGCAGGCAACGACATCGAGCGCGCCACCGACATCGCCAGGAAGATGGTCTGCGAGTGGGGCATGAGCGAGAAGCTCGGCCCGGTCAGCTTCGGCAAGAAGGACGAGCAGATCTTCCTCGGGCGCGACATGGCGTCCCAGAAGAACTACTCCGAGTCCACCGCCATCGAGATCGACCACGAGATCAGGCTGATCGTGGAGCAGAACTACGCCCGCGTTCAGGGGCTCCTCAAGGCCAACCTCGAGAACCTGCACAGGATCTCCGCGGCTCTCATCGAGAAGGAAAACCTGACCGGCGACGAGGTCGACCGCATCATGGCGGGAGAGACGCTTCCCTCGGATGCCCCAGCCGCCTGATGATCAAGGTTCAGAGCAGTTGGGAACTTTCCCGACGCACGCTGTCGCTCGATCGACCGCTGGTGATGGGAATACTGAACGTGACCCCCGATTCGTTCTCGGACGGGGGCCGCTTCTTTTCTCTGGACGCCGCCGTGGAGAGGGCGCAGGAGATGGAGCGAGAAGGCGCGGACATCATCGACATCGGGGGCGAAAGCACCCGTCCCCATGCTCCGGCAGTCGAGCTGGCGCGGGAACTCGACCGGGTGATCCCGGTGATCGAGGCCCTGGCGGGGAAGATATCGGTGCCGATATCCATCGACACCTACAAGGCGGGCGTAGCCAGGGCGGCCTGCGCGGCGGGCGCCGAGATCGTCAACGACGTGACCGGGCTCATGGCTGATCCCGACATGGCGCGGGTGACGGCCGAGGCGGACGCCGGCCTGGTGGTGATGCACACCAGGGGGATGCCCGAGACGATGCAGGCGGACACCGGGTACGACGACCTGATCGGTGACGTGAAGAGGTACCTGGAGAAATCGATCGCCGTAGCCCTGGTGGCGGGGGTAAAGGCCGGCCGGATCGTCGTCGATCCGGGGCTCGGCTTCGGCAAGAGCGTCCAGGGGAACCTGGAGCTGATCAGGAGGCTGGAGGAGTTCCTGCCGCTTGGGTGTCCCATCCTGGTCGGCCCGTCGAGGAAGTCGTTCGTCGGTGCCGTCACCGGCAGGGAAGGGGGCGAGAGGATCTTCGGCACCGCGGCGGCGGTGGCCCTATCCATCGTGCACGGCGCCGCCATCGTCAGGGTGCACGACGTGGCTGCCATGAGGGACGTGGCCGTAATGACGCGGGCGCTGCTGCGGCAACCTGAATAGACTGGAAGCGGCTGCTTCCCGACTGGGGCGGATGAACCTTTTCCTGCAAAACATAGGCGTGCTGCGGGACCTCCTGGACCTGTCGCTGGCGGTCCTGATCGTCACCCGGCTGTCGAGATTCCTGAAGGGGATCCTGGCTCTGCGCATCCTCGCCGTCCTCTCGGCCCTCGTCGCCGGTCACCTTTTCGCGCGCCTTCTCTCTCTGCAGACCGTACGGATCCTCATCGACACCTGCCTCGCCTCGTCCGTAATGGCCCTCGCGGTCATCTTCCAGACCGATATTCGCAAGGCCTTCGCCACGTGGACCCGGAGTCATACCGAGAAGGACGTGGAGATGTCCGACGTGATCGACGAACTGGTCTTCGCCGTGGCGGGACTCTGCCAGAAGCGGATCGGCGCCCTGATCGTGATCGAGCGTGGGATACAGGTGGACAGCTACCTCGCCGTCGGGACCGATATCGACGCCAAGGTCACCAGCGAGCTGATTTCGTCGATCTTTCTCCCGTACTCGCCGATACACGACGGTGCGGTGATCATCCAGCACGGCAAGCTGACCAAGGCGGGGTGCTTCCTGCCGCTGACCCAGAACCTCGAGGTCAGCAAGAGCCTCGGCACCAGGCACCGTGCCGCCATGGGGCTGAGCGAGTTGGTGGACGCGGTGGTGGTCGTGGTATCCGAGGAGACCGGCACCGCATCGGTCGTGGTCGGCGGCAAGAAGACCGACGTGGTGGATCCCCCGTCGCTGGGTAAGACGCTGAGAAGGCTGGTGGAACCGAGGTGGCTCAAATGACCCAGTCAAAGTCGCACGAATGGGCCAAAGGGGTCAGTGCCCTCGCCGTGGTGCTGGCGGTGCTCATCTGGCTGAGCGTCATGCTGGAGCGGACCGGGGAGATCACGCTCACCGTTCCGGTCTACCTGGGCCAGCTCCCGCCCGGGATGATCCTTGCCTCGCCAGCGCCGGCCGATATCGAGGTCACCGTTTCCGGACCGCGGATACTGCTGCTTCTCCTGCCGCTGCACGGTGTCGCCTGCGACCTCGACGTCAGCGCTCTCGGCCCCGGAGAGGTCAAGGTGGCGCCGCGGGAAGGGAACTTCCATCTGGACCGCGAACTGAAGGTGGTCCGGGTGCTCCCCGCGACCGTGCCGCTGGTGCTGGCCAGGGCGGAAAAGAAGTAAGCCCCTCCCCCCGGAGGGGGGAGGCTGGGAGGGGGGAAGGCCGACAGGTCGGCAGCCGCAGCCCCCTCCCTGACCCTCCCCCTCCGGGGGAGGGGATGATTGAGAGAGTTGAGCGTAGCCTAGTTTAGGTATTTTATTAATCTTAGAGGTGAATGAATGAAGAAGCTTTTCGGCACCGACGGGGTCCGCGGTGTGGCCAACGTCTATCCGATGACGGCGGAGATGGCGATGCAGATCGGCCGCGCCGCCGCCTACATCTTCAAAAACGGCAAGAAACGCCACAGGATCGTGATCGGCAAGGATACGCGCCTCTCCGGCTACATGCTCGAAAGCGCACTGGTGGCCGGTATCTGTTCGATGGGGGTCGACGTCCTCCTGGTTGGCCCGCTCCCCACTCCGGGGATCGCCAACATCACCTCGTCCATGCGCGCCGACGCGGGCGTGGTCATCTCCGCCTCCCACAACCCGTTCGAGGACAACGGCATTAAGTTCTTCTCCCGCGACGGTTTCAAGCTCCCGGACGAGAAGGAGCTGATGATGGAGGAGCTGATCTTCTCCAAGCGCATCGACTCGCTCCGCCCCACCGCGAGAGAGGTCGGCAAGGCGTACCGCATCGACGACGCCGCCGGGCGCTTCGTCGTCTTCCTGAAGAGCACCTTCCCTAAGGACCTCGACCTCTCCGGGCTGAAGATCGTACTGGACTGCGCCAACGGCGCCGCCTACAAGGTGGCTCCCGCCGTTTTCGAGGAACTCGGGGCCGAGGTGATCACCATCGGCGTGAAACCCAACGGCACCAACATAAACGCAGACTGCGGCTCCCTGCACCCCGAGGTGATGAGCCAGGCGGTCAAGGAGCACGGCGCCGACCTCGGCATCGCCCTTGACGGCGACGCGGACCGGGTCATCTTCGTGGACGAGTACGGCAACGTCGTTGACGGCGACCGGATCATGGCGATCTGCGCCACCGAGATGATCAGGCAGCAGACGCTGAAGCAGAACACGCTGGTCGCCACGGTGATGAGCAACATGGGGCTCGACATCGCCATGAAGCGTATCGGCGGGCAGGTGATCAAGACCGCCGTCGGCGACCGCTACGTGGTGGAGGAGATGCTCAAAGGCGGGTACAACCTGGGCGGCGAGCAGTCCGGCCACATGATCTTCATGGACCACAGCACCACGGGCGACGGCATCCTCTCCGCGCTGCAGGTGCTTGCCATCATGCAGCGCCGCGGCAAGAGGCTTTCGGAACTCGCACTGGTGATGCAGCCGCTGCCGCAGGTGCTGGTCAACGTGCGCCTGGCCCAGAAATCCGACATCATGCAGGTCCCGGAGATAGCCAGGCTGATCAACGACGTGGAGGAGAAGCTGAAGGGAGAGGGTAGGGTGCTGATCCGCTACTCCGGCACCGAGCCTCTGCTTCGCATCATGCTGGAGGGGAACGACGAAGGCGACATCCGCTGCTGGGCGAACGACATAGCCTCCGCGGTGGCCGAAGCGCTGGGAGGTGAGAACCGTGGCTAGACTGGGAGTGAACATCGATCACGTGGCGACCCTGCGCCAGGCACGCGGCGGCAGTGAGCCGGACCCGGTTGCGGCAGCCGCCATTGCGGAAATGGC
>DNJC01000056.1:0-1608 GCA_003490025.1 Geobacter sp.
ATCTTCCACGCCCTATCCTGCGGTTTCCTGGCGGCGCTCTACTTCACCACGGGGCTTGGCCCCTTCTTCCTGGCGGGGTTCGTCGCCACCTGCGGCATGCTCCTCTACGAGCACCATCTGCTGCGCGACGGCAACCTCGACTGTCTGGATGCGGCCTTCTTCAACATGAACGGCTACATCAGCGTCACCCTCTTCGTCGCCACCCTCATTGACACCCTGACGGCGGGTGCGGCGTGACGCCGCGGCACTTCGCCCTTGCCATCACCGGCGCTTCCGGCGCCGTCTACGGCCTGCGGGTCGCGCAGGAGCTGCTTTTTGCCGGCAACCGGGTGAGCATGCTCATCACCGGGGCGGGGTTTGCCGTCCTGCGTGAGGAGTGCGGGGTCGAGTGGGGCGGCAGCGAGACGGAGGTGCTGGAGCAATTGCGCCGCCACCTGGGTCACGACGGCGATGCTCTCAGCTATTATGCCGAGGACAACCTGTTCGCCCCCATCGCCAGCGGTTCCGCCGCGCCGGACGCCATGCTCGTGGTTCCCTGTTCCATGGGGACCCTCTCCCGGGTCAGCTGCGGCAATTCGGGGAACCTTCTGGAGCGGGCGGCCGACGTGATGCTCAAGGAGGGGCGGACCCTGGTGCTGGTGCCGCGGGAGACCCCTTTGAACGCGATACACCTGGAGCACATGCTGAAGCTGGCGAGGCTCGGGGTGAAGATACTGCCCGCCATGCCCGGCTTTTACCACCGGCCCGAGACCGTGGCGGACCTGGTCGACTTCGTGGCCGGCAAGGTGCTNNCGGATCAAAGGAACAACCAATGACTTTTGAAGCAATAGCGGCCAAAGTCCGCTCCGGGGCGCGGATCACCGAGTCCGAGGCCATGCTCCTCTTCGAGCACGGCGACCTGCTCGCCCTGGGGGAACTGGCCCAGGAGGTTAACGAGCGGCGCAACGGCCGCAAGGTCTTCTTCAACGTCAACCGCCACATCAACCACACCAACATCTGCGTGAACCGCTGCCGCTTCTGCGCCTTCTTCAGGACGGCGGACCAGCCCGGCGCCTACCTGATGACCATGGACGAGATCCGCGGCCGCGCCGTGGAGGCGCTGGCCGAGGGGGCCACGGAGATCCACGTGGTGGGGGGCCTGCACCCCGACCTCCCCTTCGAGTTCTACCTGGAGATGATCTCCACCATAAAGGCGGTCTCCCCCGACCTGCACGTGAAGGCGTTCACCGCCGTCGAGATCGCCTACCTCGCCAAGCTCGCCAAGCTCTCCGTCCCGCAGACCCTGGAGAAGCTCAAGGAAGCCGGCCTCGGCTCGCTTCCCGGCGGAGGCGCCGAAATCTTCGCGCCCGAGGTCAGAAACCAGCTCTGCCCGGAAAAGCTGACCGGGGCCGAGTGGCTCTCCATCATGGAGCAGGTGCACCAGNNGACCGGCGGCTTCCAGGTCTTCATCCCGCTGGCCTTCCAACCGGAGCACTCGCAGTTGAAGATAGCGGGCTCCGGGACCAGCGGGGTCGACGACCTGCGCACCCTTGCCGTGTCCCGCATCTACCTGGACAATTTCGCCAACATCAAGGCCTACTGGGTGATGCTCGGCGAGAAAATCGCCCA
>DNJC01000056.1:1798-5280 GCA_003490025.1 Geobacter sp.
AACGTCAATTACACCAACGTCTGCGAGTCCAAGTGCAAGTTCTGCGCTTTCTACCGCGAACTGGATGCCGAGGACGCCTACCTCTTGGAAGGCTCCCAGATCATGGGGAAGATCGAGGAACTGGTCGCCCAGGGGGGGACCCAGCTGCTCATGCAGGGGGGGCTCCATCCCGAGCTGGACATCGAGTACTTCGAGGGGCTCTTCAGCCGGATCAAGAGCCGCTTCCCGGGTTTGCAGAACCACTCGCTCTCGCCCGCTGAAGTCACCCACATCGCGAAGCTCTCCGGCCTCTCCATCAAGGAGGCGCTGGTCCGCCTGAAGGGCGCGGGACTCGATTCCATCCCGGGCGGGGGCGCCGAAATCCTGGTGGACAGCGTCCGCTCCGAGATCTCGCCCAAGAAGATCGGGTGGCAGGGGTGGGCCGAGGTGATGCGCGAGGCGGCAAGGCTCGGCATGCCGACCACGGCGACCATGATGTTCGGCAGCCGGGAACGCCAGGAGGACATCGTGGAGCACCTTTTCCGGGTGCGCGCGCTGCAGGAGGAGGGAGGGAGCTTCACCGCCTTCATCCCCTGGACCTACCAGCCGGGCAACACCGAACTCGGCGGGGAGTGCGCCAGCGGCGTCGAGTACCTGAAGGTGCTTGCCCTCTCCAGGATCGTCCTGAGGAACATCCCGAACATCCAGGCGAGCTGGGTCACCCAGGGGGCGAAGATGGCGCAGGTGGCGCTCTTCTTCGGCGCCAACGACGTCGGCGGCACCATGCTGGAGGAGAACGTCGTCGCGGCTGCCGGCTGCCGCTTCCGCATGTCGCAGGAAGAGATGATCGAGCTGATCCGCTCCGCAGGCTTCACCCCGGTCAGGCGGACCACTCTGTACAAGGAACTGGAGCGATATTGAGAATAGCGCGCTGAGGCTGCCTCCGAATGAACCGGGGCCGTCACGGCGGCGGCCTAATGCTTTGACTTTCTTGCCCAATCTTGGTTATAGTCACACTTTGAATTGCGCTGCAAAGGAGACGTCATGAACGCCCTGCGGAAAAACATCGCAGAGATGGCAGGCTATGTACCCGGCTTTCAGCCCGAGGACGCTGCCTCCTACATCAAGCTGAACACCAACGAGAACCCTTACCCCCCTTCCCCGCAGGTGCTCGCGGCGATACTGGAGGAGGCGGGCGAGGGGCTGCGCAGGTATCCGGACGCTGCAAGCCGCGCTGGACGCGAGGAGGCCGGGAAACTCTACGGCTTCGACCCTTCCTGGGTGATCATGGCCAACGGCTCCGACGAGGTGCTCAACAACCTGATCCGGGCCTTTGCCGGCGAGGGCGAGGAGATCGCCTACGTGCATCCCTCCTACTCGTATTACGGCACCCTGGCCGAAATCCAGGGGGCGAAGGTGCGGACCTTCGAGCTGACCGACAAGTTCGAGCCGGTCGGCATTCCGGAGCGCTACGACTGCAAGCTCTTCTTTCTGACCAACCCGAACGCCCCGCTTGGCTTCACCTACAGCCAGAAATACATAGCGGAGCTGGCGGGGCGTCTTTCGGGCGTGCTGGTGGTGGACGAGGCGTATGCCGACTTCGCCGAGGAGAATTCCCTCGACCTGGTCCGTTCCCTGGACAACGTCGTCGTCACCCGCACCTTCTCCAAGAGCTACTCCCTGGCCGGAATGAGGCTCGGTCTGGCCATAGCGCGTCCCGAAGTGATCGCGGCCTTGAACAAGATCCGCGACCACTACAACCTGGACCGTCTGGCGCAGGTGGCGGCCGTCGCGGCGCTCAGGGACCAGGCGTACTTCAGGGAGTGCGTGGCGAAGATCAAGCAGACCAGGGGCTGGTTCAGCGCGGAGCTGGAAAAGATCGGTTTCCATGTCATACCCGCCAACGGCAACTACGTCTTCGCGACCCCTCCGGACCGCGACGGCGGGAAGCTGTACCAGGGGCTGTACCAGCGCCGCATCCTGGTGCGCCACTTCACCGATCCCAAGCTCGCCCACGGTGCGCGCATCAGTATCGGGAGCATGGAGGAGATGGAACGGACCATCGAGGCGCTGCGCGATATGGGGTACGGCCGGTAGCGACTGGGGGAAACGCGCGGGGGCAGCTTCCTGAGGAGCGGCATTCCTGCCGCGATTCGGCGCCCTCACCCCCGCCCCTCTCCCGGAGGGCGAGGGNNTATAATCTTTGCGGCTGGGCGCTGTCGCTGTGACAGAGGCCCGTGACGATATATCAGCTAACCAATTGACAGCACACATGATGCGGAAACGGATGGGAACATTTGCAGAACAAAACTAAAGGTACAACACCCGCTGCGGCACACCTTGTCACCGACCAAATCACCCTTGATGAACTTGTGGAGCGGCTCTCCCGGGAATCGGTCCTGGCCTTCGATCTCGAGGCGGACTCCCTGCACCACTATACAGAGAAGGTATGCCTGATCCAGGTCTCGTCCGAATCGGAGACCCGTCTCATCGACCCGCTGGCGCCCATCGACGCGAAGGCGCTGGCGCCGATCTTCGCCAATCCCGCCATCAAGAAGATCTTCCACGGCGCCGATTACGACATGCGCTCCCTGTACCGCGACTTCGGCATCGAGGTGGTGAACCTCTTCGACACCATGATCGCCAGTCAGTTCCTGGGCGAGAGCGAGTTCGGCCTGGCCGCGCTCCTGAAAAAGAGGTTCGGCGTCGAACTCGACAAGCGCTACCAGAAAGCGGACTGGAGCAAGCGTCCCCTGTCGCCGGAGATGATGGAATACGCCATGAAGGACACCTCCCTGCTGATCGAGCTGTACGGCCAGCTGGAATCGGAACTCCGGGTCAAGGGGCGGCTCGCCTGGGTTGAGGAGGAGTCGGAGCTGGTGGCCGGTGTCAGGTCCGCATCCCGAGAGGGAGAGCTGATGTGCCTCCGTTTCAAGGGCGCCAACAAGATGAGGCCGAGGGAACTCGCCGTGCTGGAGGAACTGCTCCGGTTCCGGGACGAGAAGGCAAGGGCAGCGGACGTTCCCCCCTTCAGGATCCTCAGCAACGATCTTTTGAGGGAACTCGCCGAGAAACAGCCGCGGACCAACTTCGAGCTGGTCGGCATTCACACCATGTCGTCGAAGCTGATCGAGAGGCTCGGTCGCGGCCTGCTCGCTGCAGTTGCCGCCGGGCTTGCGGTGCCGCAGGACAAGTTGCCGCAGGCGCAGTCGGGGCGACGTCCGGTGCTGGACAGGGCGCTGGAAGAAAGGGTCAAGAGGCTGAAGGTCTGGAGAGAGGCGAAGTCGGCCCAGCTTGGCCTCGGTGTCGGGCTGGTGGCCAACAACACGCTGCTGGAGGCGCTGGCCGAGCCGGGTTCCCCGCAGACCGCCCTGCTGAAACGCTGGCAGCGCGAGGCTTTCGGCGACGAACTCGGCACTCTCATTTCGTAGCACTCGGCATAACCGGTAACGGCAAAGGCGGGATCCCACACGGTCCCGCCTTTTTCGTGTGCGCCCGGCAGG
>DNJC01000156.1 GCA_003490025.1 Geobacter sp.
TCTACCAACTGAGCTAAGATGGCGCTAATGGGTTTACGTGTATTGATTGTAGCTAGAAATTGTGTCTGCAAATGAAGTCGAAAGCAGGCGTTTCTTTTACCGTAAAATGCCAGTTCCGTCAATGACATTCTACCAGGATCGTCATCCCACCCGGAATGATGGTAAGGAAAAATTCTTGGCGCCTGACATCGCGGCTGAACATCTTCACTAACGCCGCCGGCACCTTAGTCCCGCCTGGGCAGCCAACAAGCAGGCGGACACAGCGGCGGCCAGTCGGTAAGTCCCCTCGACCGTTTGCTTTATAACTCGAATTGTGTTACATAATGTCGGCATATATAATTATCTGCCGACGTGGAAGGGCTCAGCTTTGAAAATAACACCGATAGATAAAATCATCAGCCTGGCAAGAGCGTGTGGCATTATCCGCCCCCGGGATCTTGATGCGTACGGCGTTCCCAGGGAATATCTGCGCCGCCTTTGCGCCAAGGGAATCCTGGAGCGCGAGTCCCGCGGCATCTATACGCTTAGAGATGTCGAACTGACTCAGCACCACAGCTTGATGCAGGCATGCAAGCGACTGCCGAAAGGGGTGGCCTGTCTACTCTCCGCCCTCCGCTTCCATGGTCTCACCACCCAGGCCCCCTTTGAGATCTGGATGGCCATTGACCGCAAGGCACGCCTACCTAAGGTGGAAGGGGTTCCGCTACGGATCGTTCGTTTTTCCGGGGAGGCCCTCACGGAGGGAGTTGAGCGCCATATGATCGAAGGAATAGAGGTGAGCGTATATTGTCCTGCCAAGACTATCGCAGACTGCTTTAAATACCGCAACAAGATCGGGCTGGATGTGGCCCTCGAAGCTCTGCGCGAATGTCGGCGCGAGCGTCGCTGCACCATGGACGATCTTTGGCGGTATGCCAAGATCTGCCGGGTGGCAAACGTCATACGCCCTTACCTGGAGGCTCTTTCGTGACCAGAAAGGATCTATCTGACATTTCCGCTTCCGTGCGGCAGCGTCTTCTGAATAGATCTAAGGAGCAAGGCGAGGATTTTCAGCTTGCCCTCACCCGGTTCATCTTGGAGAGACTCCTTTATCGTCTGGGCCGTTCCGAGTTCCGAGAACAGTTCATTCTCAAGGGCGCCATGCTCTTTTCCCTGTGGGGCAACACGCCTCACAGGGCCACACGCGACATTGACTTTCTTGGCTTTGGGGAGAGTGCAGTCAACAGGCTTGTACAGATTTTTCAGACCGTGTGTCTGACGCGGGTTGAAAATGACGGAGTCACTTTTCTTCAGCAAAGCGCCAGGGGGATGGAAATACGTGAAGACCAGGAATATGACGGAGTGCGAATAACCTTGGAGGCGCGTCTGGGAGGGGCACGGATACCGGTGCAAGTTGATATCGGGTTCGGTGATACTGTTATCCCTGAGGCGGGCTATGCGGAATATCCGACTTCGCTCGACTTCCCTGCACCATATATCCGCGTCTACCCCCGGGAAACAGTTGTCGCAGAGAAATTCCAGGCAATGGTATATCTCGGCATGGCTAACAGCCGAATGAAAGACTACTATGACCTCTGGATCATAGGAAAGACGTTCCCCTTTGAGGGAAGAATCCTGGCACAGGCGATCATGGCCACGTTTTCACGACGCAGAACCGCTTTAGCCGAAGTCCTCCCCTTGGCACTGACGGTGGAATTTTCCGGAAACCTCGGCAAGCAGACTCAATGGCGAGCGTTTGTCAAAAGGAACCAACTGGCACCAGCCGATTTATTCCTGCCCATAGTTATTGCCGAAATTCGAGAGTTTCTTCAACCGCCTTTGATTGCCGCTGCGCGGGGAGAAACTTTTGATTTTTCCTGGCCGCCAGGAGGGCCGTGGCGGCAGGTAGCAGGCGGAGTGTGAAATATTTCAGATTTTATTTCTTTCCTGCTAGAGCTGTTTGAGAAGTATCAGGTGATACTGTCCGAGAACAGTAATCTGAAAGAAGAAATTAGAGCTTTGAAGGCACAGTTGGGCATTGCGGAAGCGCGGATTCCTGCTGATGAAATTTCAGTGCGTGAATCCGAATCCGAAATGACCGACCAACAATCTGTGGGCAAAGTATTGCCTCCAGGCATAAACAGTAACTCTGTCCCAAGTGAAAAAATCAGGCTGTATATGTCGCTCTTCAAGGGACGGGACGATGTTTATGCCAAGAGATGGGAAAGCAAACAGAAGGAAAAGTCCGGATATTCGCCTTCGTGTCTGAATGAATGGGGGAACATGTAGTCGCACTCCGGTGAAAATAGCTTTATAGGCGCTAATTAATGTGATATGGAGTTGACGTTTGGCGGCGTTAACTTCTTTCGAGCATGCGAGTGCGAATATGGAATCTGCACAACTTTCACTATTGATAGTTGAAGATGACGATGCCGCCCGTGCCAGTCTGCGCAATCTCATAGCCATGGAGTTCCCCTCCGTGACCATCCGAACCGCCGATAACGGTCAGGCCGGTCTGGAGTGCTACGTACGCCATCCGGCAGAGATGGTTTTGACCGATATCCATATGCCGCTCATGGACGGCATCGGCATGGCAACCGAAATAAAGTCCAGGAATCCGGACGTTGCCATCATCGCCCTGACCTCCTATTCGGATACAAAATACCTGTTGCAGGCGATAGAGATAGGAATCGACCACTACCTGTTGAAGCCGCTGGATTTCGAAAAGCTTTACATATTGATTCACAAAAAAATTGCGTCGATAAAGGACAGCTATAAGCAAAAGACGATGGCTGCGGCCCTGCTGAAGTATCAAGATGAGCTGAAGGCCGCCAATGAGCTACTCGAACAGCGCGTCAGTGAACGGACTGCGGCCCTGGAGGCATCGATCAAAGACCAGGAGGCTTTCAGCTACTCGGTCTCGCACGACCTGCGCGCCCCTTTGCGCCACATCAACAGTTTCAGCTCGATTCTGCTTGAGGAGTATGCCCGGCACCTTCCCGGTGATGCCAAGGATTACCTGGGCAGGATCATCGACGCCTCGAAAAGGATGGGGGCTTTCATCGATCACCTGCTGGAGTCGTCCCGGGTCGGGCGGTCGGAGATCAGGCAGGAGCGGGTGGACCTGAGCGAACTGGCGCAAACGATGCTCGGCATGTTGCAGGAGCTCGATCCGGGTCGGGAGATCGAATGCAGCATCGAGAGAGAATTGGTAGTCATGGGCGATCACACCCTGCTCAAGCAGCTGCTGCAGAATCTCCTCAGCAACGCCTGGAAATATAGCGCCCTCAAACCGATGTCGCATATCGAGTTCGGCTTCGCCCGGGAGCAGTCGGCATTCTTCATCAAGGACAACGGCGCCGGCTTCGACATGGCCTATAAGGACGATCTTTTCAAGGCCTTCCAGCGGCTTCACGGGGCTGAATTCGAAGGCGACGGCATAGGCCTCAGCACGGCGCAACGCATCGTCGAGCTGCATGGAGGCCGGATCTGGGCCGAAGGGAGCGTGGGGCGGGGGGCGGCCTTTTATTTCACCCTGCCGCAAAATCATGAGGAGGCAGCTTGTCACCCCGATGGTTTGGACAGATAATAGCCTCTGTCCCGGTTCCGCCCCTCCTCCCCTCCTTTCACCCATCCCCGACCCTCCCCTTGAAGGGGAGGGGGAGATTGCCGCAGGGGGGCTTGAAGCTGGTGCGAGCCAGGAGAAATCCCCCCCGCCCCCCCTTTCCCAAAGGGGGGAAAGTCGATGAACAGTTGGCGCAAGTTTGGCGCGAATCAGGTAGTTAAATGGTGTGACCCGGAAGTTTGCGGGCTGGAGGCCGGATTGGCAAACGCGGCACAAGAGGACAAGCCTCTCTACGTGGTGGGAATCGGCGCGTCTGCCGGCGGCCTGCTTGCGCTGCAACAATTTTTCGACAGCATGCCGGGCGACAGCGGCATCTGCTTCGTGATAATTCAGCACCTCTCTCCCGATTTCGAGAGCCAGATGGATCGGCTTTTGAGTCGCCACACCTCGATGCCGGTACAAAAGGTTACCGAAGGCATCATCCTGAAGTCAAATCACGTCTACCTGAACACTTCCATGACCCAACTGGAGATAAGGGAGAGGCACCTGTTCCTGACCCCGGTTTCCTCGGATCAGCATGTGGATCTGCCGATCGACGTTTTTTTCAGGTCCCTGGCCGGGTCACTGGGGGCGCGAGCGATCGGAGTGGTCCTCTCCGGTACCGGCACGGACGGCTCGGACGGCATCAGGTTCATCGAGAGATCCGGCGGGCTGGTCCTGGTGCAGAGCCCGGAATCCGCCCAGTTCGATGCCATGCCGAAAAGCGCGATGGACACAGGCGTTTCCCATTTCGTGGTGAGCCCGTCGGAGATGCCCGGCATCATCGTGAACCATGCCGCCAGCCCGCAGACGCACCCGACCCAAGGTCCGCCCGTGGTGGAACTGAGCGAAGGGGACGCCGATTACCAGGAGGTATTCAGCCTGTTGCAGCGCGAGTACAGCCTGGACTTCGGCCGGTACAAAATCGGGACTGTCGGTCGCCGGATCGGCCGGCGCATGGGATACCGGCGCATCGGGGAGATTTCCGCCTACCTGGAAATCCTGAGATCGGACAAGCAGGAACTCGACGACCTTTACCACGACCTGCTGATCGGGGTGACGGAGTTTTTCCGGGACGACCGGTCGTTTGACTACCTCGAGACGAGCATCATACCGGAGCTTTTCGACCGCCTCTCCCCGGGGGAGGACATGCGCGCCTGGTCGGCCGGTTGCGCCACCGGAGAGGAGGCGTACTCCCTGGCTATCCTCCTGGCGGAGAAGGCGTCCGACCTCGGCTTCCCCGGCAAGATCAGCGTGTTTGCGACAGACGTCCACAAGCGTTCCCTCGAATCGGCAGCCAAGGGGCTCTTTACGCGGGACGCCCTGGCGAAAGTAAGCGGCGAGCGCCTGGAGCGGTTTTTCATAAAGGTGGACGACAACCAGTTCAAGGTGAAGGCAGAGCTGAGAAAGATGCTCACCTTCTCCCATCACGACCTGACCCGGGACATGCCGTTTTGCAAGCTGGACCTGATCTGCTGCCGGAACCTGCTGATATACCTGCAGCCGGAGACGCAGAAAAAGGTGCTGTCGCTGTTTCATTTCGCCCTGAAAATGAACGGAATACTGTTCCTGGGCAAGAGTGAAGGGATAGGAGCGCTGGCGACGGAGTTCGATGTGATCTCCACGCAGCACAAGATATTTCGCAAGGTTCGAGAACAAAAGCTGGCGCTCGATGTCGACTCCAGCCGCAAAGGAACAAACTTGGTCATACCCCGCAAAGATACCCAACCCGCCCAGCTGCGACCCGCCACTTTGGATCGCAGGATCCTCAACGACTACGACACCCTGCTGGACCGGCACATGCCCCCGGGGATCCTCGTGGACGAGAAATTCCAGGTGCTTCACTGCTTCGGCAACGTCGCTCCCTTCATGAAGCCGCTGAAAGGGCGAATAGACACCAGCGTACTCAGCATGGTGGAGGGAAATCTCCACATCGCCGTCAGCACCTTGCTGCAGAAAGTGAAAAAGACCGCCCAGACGATGGTGGCGCGCGACGTACGGGTCAAAAGCGGGGAAGAAGAGTGTGTGGTCGACGTGACGGTCGATCCGGTCCCCTATGACAACGCCGATACCCTTCATTACCATATCTATCTGCAGAAGGAGCCGGATCCTGTCGAGGTGCGGCAAACCGTCGAGGAATCCACCCCTTTCGAGCCGAGTCTCTACTACCGCCAGCATCTCTCCGACCTGGAACTCGAGCTGCAGAGCACCAGGACGGAACTCCTCGACACCCAGGATAACCTGCAGGCAACCAGCGAGGCGCTGAATGCGACCAACGAGGAACTCCAGGCTGCCAACGAAGAGCTGCAGTCGGCGAACGAGGAGCTGAACAGTGCCAACGAGGAATTGCACAGCACCAACGAGGAACTCTACTCCGTCAACATGGAGTACGAGCGGAGCAACATAGAGCTGAAGCAGCTCAATGTCGATCTCGTGAACCTGCTGACCAGCATCGACAGCGGCATCATCTTCCTCGACAAGGAGATGCGCATCCGCAAGTTCAATCCGGCAATCTCCGCATACTTCAAGCTGCTCCCCCAGGACGTCGGTCGCCCCATCGACCACATCGCCTACCAGCTTGAGGATCAGAGCGAGTTTTACCAGGACATACGGAGCGTACTTGCCGACGGGACGGTCATCGAAAAAGGGGTCGAGACCAAAGAGGGAGAGTGGCTGCTCAGCCGGATCATGCCTTTCAAGTCGGAGGAAGGGCGCAGGGAAGGGGTGGTGATCACCTTCACCGACATATCGCAGGTAAAGGAAGCGGAGCTGAAGGTCGGCAAGCTCAACGAAGAACTGGCGATGCGCGTGAAGGAACTGGAAGAGACCTATCGCAAGCTGGAGGCGGAAACTGCAGAACGCCTGCGGGCCATGGAGGAACTCCGGCAAAAAGACCGGTTGATGCTCCAGCAAAGCCGCATGGCTGCCATGGGCGAGATGCTTGGGAACATAGCTCATCAGTGGCGCCAGCCGCTGAACGTCCTGGGGCTCAAGATCCAGGAATTGCGCATTTCCCAGAAGCACGGCAGGCTCACCGAGGATTTTCTGAATCTCACCGTCGACAAGGTGATGGAACTCATCCAGCACATGTCGCAGACCATCGACGATTTTCGCGAGTTCCTGGTGCTCGACAAGGAAAAGCAACTGTTCCGGGTCGACGAGGTGGTCAGGAAATCCGTCTCGCTGATGGAGGGGAGCCTCAAGGATCGCAGCATCGCCATCGAGGTAGAGTCCACTGGCGACCCCGGCATAAACGGCCGTTCCAACGAGTTCGGGCAGGTGATCCTCAACATCCTGGTGAATGCCAAGGATGCCTTTGGAGAACAGGAGCGGACCGACGCGAAGATAGCGGTGCGGTCATGGGAGGAGAACGGCAAGGCCGTGGTGACCATAGCCGACAACGCGGGCGGCATCCCGGAGGAGATCATCGGCAAGATATTCGACGCCTACTTCACCACCAAGCCGTTGGGGAAGGGGACCGGAGTCGGGCTCTTCATGTCCAACACCATAGTCGATCGCATGGGGGGCGCCTTTCGGTCCGCAATGTAGCGGGCGGTGCAGAGTTCCGGATCGAGGTGTGACGTGGATGAGGCACGGGAAGGAAAAACCCGGACAAGCATCCTCATCGTCGAAGACGACGCCGCGGCTCTGGAGATCGCCACCCGGCTCGTCGCACTGGAATTTCCCCATGCCGCAATATACTCGGCGGTGGACGGCGTCATGGGGCTGGAGCAGTTCAACGATCATCATCCGGACATCGTCATCACCGACATCGGCCTCCCCTTGAAGAACGGTATCGAGATGGCGCGGGAGATGAAGCTGGTCCGGCCGGAGACGAAGTTCATCGTGCTGAGCGCGTACAACGAGAAGGACCTTCTTGAGCAGTTCAAGCAAATCGGTATCAACAGCTACCTCTTGAAGCCGCTTAACTTCGGTCATTTGACTGCAGCCATTGCAAGATGCATAGCTGAAATCGCCTCCGACAGAACACGGTAAGTCCTCACGTCACTAGCCCCAGCCTTTCCCAAGCATGTCTCCTCCGGTCGGTCACCGCGCCCCTCCCGATTTCCGTCCTTATGTAATCCTTAATAAGTGAATGTAGTTGACAAAATTAATCTTATTCGCTGCGCCGCCCCGTGCTCTCCGAAACGGCCGCTCGCAGATGCGCCTGCCAGGCGGTTCCTTGCGATTTCGCGGCAAAGGGAGGAGCGTCGAACGGCATTTGGCGGGGGTTCAGCCGTGTCAGGGTGAAAAGCTAGCGTATTCATTAAAGCCGTTCAAGCCCCTCTCTTAATTAGAAATAAATAACCGCTTACGCGCAGATTCCCGACGGCCGCAGCTCCCCGGGCCGCATTGCCGACAAAAATAGTTGTGATAAAAAGATGATGCCTTTTTGAAAATATATGGATCAAGTCCGCCGCCGCGGTACCTGCCTGCGTCACTTCACCCGCCTCCCCCAGCCATATTTTCTAATCTAGTCAAAAGACCGAATCCAAGGCGTACGTCTTGCTTAATGAGGAACGGGGCAGTCTCCCTTTTATGCGCAAAAAATTCCGACCGAAGGGTTGAGGGGTGCACGATGCTGAAGAAATTGTTCATAGCGATCATGCTGTTAGGTGTTGTTCCGGGCCTCGCCAACGCATGGACGATAGCGGCAAAAATAGGGAGCGCGGCAGGGTCGGTGACCTGTGAAGGGGTGACCGTCAGCAGCGGAACCAGCTATATCACGGTCCCCGATACCAGCGCCTCCACCACCGCCACGGTCACACCCGCCGCCGGTTACAAGATCTCCCAGGTGGTTCTGGACAGCGTGAACATCGCCCAGGCGGGGGTCAGCGTCTACACCATCAACTGGGGCGCGAAGAACCACACCCTCACCGTCTACTTCACCCCGGTCACCTACTCGGTGACGCTGAATCCGAATCCCAGCGGCATCATGACCGCGCAGCGCGTCCTCCCCACCGTAGGCACCATCACCCAGACGGGTCTCACCGGGCTTTCCTACGGGAGCACCGTCGAGATAAGCGCCACGCCGAACACGGGCAACATGCTCACCAGCATCACCTCGACCAGCAGCCTCGGGACCCTCACCCACTTCTCCGGCCAGAGCACCACGACGGTGAAATACCGCTACGTGGTCGACAGGGACTACTCCTTCTTCTCGTCCTTCTCCGTCGTCCCGCAGGTGACGGCACGCGTCACCACCGGCTCGGTCCATGTGTCGACCGGCACTCCCGTGGTCCTCGACGCGTCGGGAAGCACTACCAACGACCCTCCGCTTAGCTACAGCTGGAGCGTCGTCGCGGGGGACGCGTCCAAGGTGACGCTGACGCCGGTCTCGCCCGGGAACACGGTGGCGATGACCTTCCAGGCCTCGGCCGCCGGCGATTACCAGCTTCAGGTAACCGCCACGAGCCCCAGGGGGGGGATCAGCTCAGCCCTCACCTCCTCCATCAACGTGACCACCCCCGGCGCCTACGACTCCGAGGCGTGCACCTCCTGCCACCTGGGGCGCGACCCGCAGCTCGCCAACGCGTACCTCTCCTCGCACCACGCCACGGGGAGCACGTCGGTCAGCTGCGCCTCCTGCCACAACCCGGGCGCCACGCTGCAGCACCCCTACGACAACAACCCGGTAAATGTCTGCGCCGGTTGCCACACCTCGTTCAGCGCCGCCATCCCGGGGCACGACTCGCTGGACAGCACGAGCAGCTGCGCCACCTGCCACGACCCGCACTCCGGCCTCCCCACGAGATTCACCGGGGTCCAGGCGCCGCACTACAACAACGTCACCTCCGGGGCGTACCCGGCCTCCTACGTCTCCTCCGGGAGCGCCTGCAGCGACTGCCACCGCGGTGTCGCCGGGCCGTCCCTCGACGCCGTGAGGAAGAGCTGGGCCGGCTCCGGTCACGGCGACGTCCAGGGGGCGGGGTGGAAGGCGCAGGATTTCAAGACCCAGAACGACTGCGTCCGATGCCACACCAGGACCGGCTTCGTCGCCTACTCCAGCTTCAAGGCGACCTCCGCCTGGGGCGTCGCCTCGGACAAGACCAAGGAAGTGCTCAACTGCAACGGCTGCCACAAGCAGGACTTCTCCCTGCGCGTGATGGTCCCCTACAGCTCCGCCACCGCCTTCAGCTTCAAGGTCGACGCGACCAACACGGTGAGCGTCCCTTACAAGAACCTCGACTACGGCACCTCGAACCTCTGCATCACCTGCCACGGCGGGACCACGAACGGCGAGATCATCAAGCTCGCCTTCGGCTTCGCCAACTTCACCGCGGCGGGGAGGCTCACCAACCACTTCATGGTGGGCGGCGGCGTCATGGACAACAGCATCGGTTACGAGTTCGACGGGACCCCGGCGGGGAAAACGATCGACTTCAACAAGCAGAACACCTGGCACTCGGGGATCGGGCTGCCGAGCGCCCAGTACAACACCGGGACCTCCGGCCCCTGCGCCACCTGCCACATGAGCACCCCCGGCGACCAGCACAGCTACCGGGCCGTGTTCAAGAACCTCACCGGCTCCATCGTGCAGGTGACCGCGAGCGAGGTCTGCGCCAAGTGCCACCCCTCCTCGATGGGCGGGGGCGAGGTGATGACGCCGGACGCCGTGAACAAGCACCGGGCGGAGTTCCTGGCGGCGCTCGTAGCGCTCAAGGGGGAGCTGAAGGCGCGCGGCTTCGACCCGGACGCACCCGCCGGCATCACCTCCTGGGGGGGGAGCCCGCTCACCCGCTCCAACAACATGGGGGCCTTCTACAACTACCTCCTTTTGAGCAGAAACGACGTGGCCGCCTACGTCCACAACCCGGTCTACGCCAGGAGGCTGATCCAGTACTCCATCGACTGGCTGGACAACCAGCTCTTCGACGACTCCTGCTACACCTCGATCAACATGCTGAGCATCCCGCAGCAGACCAAGGATGCGGCGGTTTCCTACCTCGGGGTCAGTTTCTCCGGGATAGTGCCCAACTGCTTCAGCTGCCATCAGACCTACTACAACTGAGGCAGGGTAGATGGCTCCCCCTTCCTTGACCGGAGGGGGGAGCTTCAAGGCAACTCCACAACGAATCGGCAAGGCTGGAAACGAGGGAAACATGAAGCGATCGCAATCGATATTTTGGGGAGCAGCTCTTGGACTGGCGCTTTTGTCGGGGCTGCCGGCCGCGGCGGGCGCCGCGGATCTGCCGGTGGTCACCGTCCTTGGGAGCGTCTCCGCGGGGCTCAGGGCTCCGGGGCAGATGGCGCTCGACTCGGGAAGGGTGCTCTACGTGGCCGATACCCAGAAGCGCGGCATCGTGAAGTTCGACACGAGCGGCTCCGCCATCGGCCTGATCCCGGTCTCCGGCGTGGTCCGCTCCCTCGCGTGCACGGCCGCGGACCTGCTCCTGGTGAGCCACGACGCCTCGGTCGACTTCTTCACGACCTCCGGGACCCGGCTTTCGCCCCTTTCCGGCTACGGCTTCGTCTCGCCCAACGGCATCGCGGTCGACCCCGACGGGAACATCTTTGTGGCGGACAGCAAGAGAAACCAGGTGGCGATCTTCAACTCGGCCGGGGCCTTCGTCTCCGCCTTCGGCACGAAGGGGAGCGGGGCGGGAGAGTTCAACTTCCCGACCGACCTCGCCTGGGAGAAGGCCTCCGGGCAGCTCGCCGTCGCCGACACGCTGAACAACCGGGTGCAGTTCTTCGACGCCGCCGGGGCGTTCAAGAGGGTGATCGGGGCGCCGTCCAACCTCTCCGGCCCGCTCAAGTTCACCTACCCGCAGGGGGTATCGTTCGACTACGTCAGCGGGGTGCGGATGTACGTGGCCGACGCCTTCCAGAGTTCGGTGCAGGTGATCGAGCTGGGGGCGCTGCCGCGGTTTCTGGGCTACATCGGGAGCTACGGCGCCGGGAGCGGCGAGCTGCAGCGCCCCTCCGACGTGATCTTCGACGCGGCGGTGAACGAACTCCTGGTGGCGGACAGCGGCGGGAGGATCAACATCTACGGCATCTCGGCCCCGGCCGCAGGCGCAGACACCGGAACCGGGTCCACCGGCTCCACCGGCTCCACCGGCTCCACCGGCTCCACCGGCTCCACCGGGTCCACCGGGTCCACCGGGTCTGCTGCTGAGCCCGGCACCGCGGGCTCCAGCAGCGGGAGCTGGCAGTACCCCTCCGGGGTGGACTGCCGGCACGCGCGGGCCGGGAGCATCGTCTGCAAGTAGAGATCAAGGGAGCGCCAGCAGGTAAGGAAGCAGGGACATCGTGTCCGGAAAAAGGTGGGTACAAACCATGAAGAAATTCGCCATACACGTAGCGTTCGCAGCGTTAACGATCCTGTTGCTGGACCATCGGCCCGTCCAGGCGGTCCCGGCCCCGCACGACTCCCAGTGCCTGCAATGCCACGTGTCCCACAACATGCTCGGCACCCAGAACAACGACCTGGTCTGCTTCAGCTGCCATAACCCCTCCGGCGGCGCCCGCGCCCAGTCGACCCCCTTCTCGGCGGAGGACGCGGCTCACCCTTACACGAGCGGCGCGGGCCTGCAGAGTTCGCACAACTGGACGGGCTCCGACACCAACGCCCAGGCCGGCGCCCAGCCGCCGCTCGACCCGGCTCTCGCGCTCGCGCAGCACGAGGGGAAGATGTCCTGCGCCAAATGCCACAACCTGCACGGGGCGAAGGAGAGCGACACCAACTCGGCGCCGTTTTTGAGAACCCTGAACGACCGCGACCAGATGTGCCTCGACTGCCACCGCTCCAGGAACACGCAGAGCCACGCGGCCGGCACGCACCCGGTCCAGGTAGGGTACACCAGCGCCGTGAAGAGGAACCCGGCCGGCTTCTACGCCGCCCCGCGCTCGGCCAACCCGGCGAACCCCACCGCCTCGATGAAGCTTGTCAAGGGGCAGGTCTCCTGCTCGACCTGCCACGGCATCCACTACACCGACTCCAACGCGGCCACGATGGACAACCACTCGTCGGCCCTTCTCGGCATCCTCACCCCCTCCGCGGGGAACCTCTTGCGCACCGATCTCAAGGGGGCGCAGGCGAACGACGTGAACCTCTGCACCAACTGCCACCAGGGTAAGACGGCGCACAACGCGGGCGGGCAGAACGTGCAGTGCTCCGACTGCCACGGCGCCCACGTGGCCGAGACCGACGGGAGCACCCCCAACGTCTGGCTGCTGCGCCGCTACATGACCTACTCCACCGCGACCGGCAAGGTCGACAACCGGACCCTCGGGATACCGACCTACTTCCAGTCCACGGCGAGCAGGAACTACCGCGACGCCAACGGGACCGGCGTCTGCCAGTCCTGCCACACGCTCCCCGCCACGGTCGCCGAGCACAGCCAGCCGGACGTGAACTGCGCCATCTGCCACTACCACAACAACGCGGCCGGCGCCTTCACCCCGGCCTCCGGGAGCTGCACCGCCTGTCACGGCCAGCCGCCGACGGCCAACGTGGCGGGGGGGCCCGACGGCTACGCCTCCGGCTACACCGGCGTCAACGAGGAACTCTCCGCGCACGGCTCCCATGCCGGCGTCTACGCCTACAGCTGCGCCGACTGCCACAAGGGGAACCAGCACGCCGGTGGCTCCTTCCAGGACGTCTTCGTCACCCCCGCCGGGACCACCGCGGCGAGCAACGGCGCGACGCCCGCCTACGACCAGGTCGCACGCACCTGCTCCGCCGTCTACTGCCACAGTAACGGCGCCCCGCGCGGCGGTGTCGCCAAGTACGCGACGATGGCCTTCGAGGGGGGGAAGGGGACCCTTGTCGGCAAGCCTTTCGAGTGCGCCGCCTGCCACGGCGCCGCCACCGGCTCCTTCAACAACATGAGCACCAACGCCCACTTCCGCCACGCGAGCGTCGATGCGGCAACCGGCAAGCAGTACGGCTGCGCCGTCTGCCACGCGGCGACCGTGACCGGCAACGGCGCCATCGCCAGCCACGCCAAGCACGCCAACGGCCAGAAAGAGCTCTCCTTCTCCGGAACCCTCGCCTCCGGGACCTCCTCGGACGGCGCCACCTGCTCGACCAGCTACTGCCACAGTAACGGCAAGGGGGTCTACGCGGCCGTCTCCTGGACCAACAGGCAGAGCGGGGCCTGCGGCAGCTGCCACGCCGCGACGCCGGCCATAGGGGGCGCCCTGATCGCGACCGGCGCCCACTTCGCCCACTTCAGCTCGTCGGCCAACTCCTACGGGCCGATGTTCTCCCAGTCAAGCGCCGCAAGCTGCCAGGCCTGCCACGTCTACAGCGGGGAACTCGCCGCGACGCACGTCGACAAGTCGATCGATATCAACGCGGCCTTAGGCTTCTCCGCGGCCGGCACCGGGACCTGCACCCCCTGCCACAACCAGCCGGTGAACTGGAGCGGCGGCGCCGTCACCTGCCAGAGCTGCCACACCGGGGCCCTCTCCGTCATCGGCGGCGTCACCGCCCCTGACAAGGGACTGGCGGCGACCCGCGGGCACGGCAGGAGCGGCAACGACTGCCTTACCTGCCACGACAGGAACCAGCGCCACATAAACGGCGGGACCAGGCTGATCGCGTCGCTTACCGGCTCCCTCAACACGGAGTGCGGCTACTGCCACAACGACGAGGCGAGGGTGGGAACCCGGTACGCCGGCATGATCACCCACTTCACCGTGAAGGGGGGGAGCGCCGACATGGCCTGCGCCGTCTGCCACGACCCGCACGGGACCTCGAACCTCTCCATGATCAGGGGGACCATCAACGACCATGCCGTCGTCTACAGCGACAGCTCGACCGGGTTTGTCGACCTCGGCACCAACCTGGGCCTGTGCCAGGTCTGCCACACCCTGACCGCGCACTACCGGGCAGGGGTGCCGGAAACGGACCACCCGACCAAGGACTGCCTCAACTGCCACAGCCACACCAACCTCGACGGCGGCTTCAAGCCGAAGGGGGGCTGCGACGCCTGCCACGGCTACCCGCCGGCGCCGCGGGTGACCGGCAGCGTCGTCACCTGGGGAACCCAGGGGAACTGGTCCAGCGCGCGGCTGGAGAACTATTCCGGCGGCGGCGGCGCCCATCTCGTGGCCGCCCACATCAAGAAGGACGCCAAGCCGTCCGAGGGATGGGCCAACTGCGCCATCTGCCACAACGCCGGCGACACCGAGTCGACACCGTACCACCAGATGGCGCTCCCGCTCTCCAGCCACGTCAGCGACGTCACCGTCGAGGTGGACCCCAGGTTCCGCTTCGACAACAGCTTCACCATTTACACCGGCTCCAAGCGCGTTAATCCGCCGCAGGTCAACAACACCGGGAGCTGCTTCAACATCAGCTGCCACATGAGCCCGTCCCCGCGCTGGAGTATCGAAAGGTAAGGCAGGCGCCGCCGGTCGCATTGCACTTCGTGAGGTGCGAATCGTCGGCGAAGCCGTTCAGATAGATGGATGCAGGATTAAACAGGCCGCAATCAAAAGAAAAGGAGAACCATGATGAGAAGTGTTATCAAAGGGATCGGAGGGATGCGGTGGGCGGCAGGCTTCGCCGTCCTCGGACTTTCCCTGGTGCTCGGCGGGAGGGCTGAAGCCTCGCCGCAGTACACCATGGACTGTACGAGCTGCCATACCATGCCCCCCACCGATTCCGGCACCACCAAGAAGATCGCCGCTACAGGCGCCGTCCCCGGCAACCACGCGGGTCACGCCGGTTCCGCCGCCTCCTCGTGCGTGGTCTGCCACAACGCAGACGTCCTCACGTACACCAACAGCCACAGGAACAAGAGCATCGAGCTCTCCGACGGCTTCGGCTACACCCGCAAGGTCGGCGGCTTCCTGAACCAGACCTCGGTACCGCCGAACCCGCTCGGGACCTGCGCCACCGCGGCCTGCCACAGCAACGGTACCGGTGCTTCCCGCCCCGTCGCGACCAACCGCGCCACCCCGGCGTGGGGTAGCGCCGCCATCGACAAGACGGCGGGCGGCTGCGTCACCTGCCACGACGTGGCGCCGGCTACCGGGAACCACCCGACCGTCGGGACCAAGCACGCCTCCTACTTCGGCACCGGCACCGGTTCCTGCGTGAAGTGCCACAGTGACCACTACAACGAGGCCAAGCCGTTCGCCCACGCCACCTCCGCCGGCCAGCGCAACATCGAGGTCAAGTTCGCCACCGGCGGCGCCTTCGCCGCCAACCAGTGCTCCAACCTCTACTGCCACTCCGACGGCAGGGGGAGCTACACCCCGCCGACCTGGGGCGGGACGCTCGACTGCTCCGGCTGCCACGGCACCGCGACCACCGACACCCTCTCCGGCGCGCACGCGAAGCACGTGAACAACGCGGCCTTCCTGGGAACCTCCTACGGCTGCGTGGAGTGCCACTCCGCCACCGTGAGCGACAACTCCACCATCGCCGACTTCAACAACCACGTCAACAGCAGCAAGGACCTGGCCGGCGCCCACGTCGGCACCCCGGTCGCCGGGACCTGCTCCACCGCCTACTGCCATAGCGACGGCAAGGGGACCAACAAGACCATCGCCTGGTCCTCCGTCACCTCGCTGGACTGCAAAGGGTGCCACGGCTCCGCCGCAGCACCGGACTTCGCCAGCGTAGCCGGCGAGCCTAACTACCTGAACGCAGGGATCGACCAGCCGCTCGCCAACAGCCACAAGAACCACGTGACCGCTGCCGCCGACTGCCAGAACTGCCATACCGCGACCACCGCGACCGGCACCTCCATCAAGGCCGGCGCACCGCACACCGACGGGACCGCACAGGTCGCCGCGGGCCCGGGCAAGAGCTTCGACATCGCCGGGAAATCCTGCTCCAACGTAAGCTGCCACACCGGCGGCGGGATCCTCACCGGCGTCGCCGCCGCCAAATGGGGTGACTCCCTTGGCTGCGTCGGCTGCCACGGCGACGCCAGCACCCTCTCCAGCAACGCCCACGCCAAGCACGTCAACGTGACCACCGGCAAGGGTTACAACTGCCAGACCTGCCACTCCCAGACCGTTTCCGGCAGCTCCACCATCGTCGGCAAGGCCTACCACGGCGACAGCGCCGTCGAGGTTGTCGGCGCCAGCGTCACCTTCACCTCGGCAGACAAGAGCTGCGCCACGAGCTGCCACCTTTCGGCAACTCCGCAGTGGAACAACGTCGCGACCGGCGCCTGCGGTACCTGCCACAACGCGCTTTCCAACACCGCGGGCGGCCTGATCGGGACCAACGCCCACAACGCCCACTTCAGCGCCGGGTACGGCCCGCAGTTCAGCAGCACCGCCGCCGCTTCCTGCTCCAACTGCCATACCTCCAACACGGCGGCAACCCACGCCGACGGCACGCTGCAGCTCGTCGCCGGCTTCAACGCGATCGGGACCTGCAACGACTGCCACAAGCAGAGCGTGAACTGGACCACCGGCCGCCTCTCCTGCGAAAGCTGCCACTCGACGGCTGGGGGCGCACTCTCCGTCATCTCCGGCGTCACGGCGCCTGACAAGACCCTGGCCGCAACCGCGGGCCACGGCAAGGCCGGCGTCGCACAGTCCTGCCAGGCCTGCCACGACAACACGGCAAGCCACATCTCCGGCGTAGCCGGCGACCAGAAGCGTCTCCTGCCGGCCCTCACCGGGGCAGCCAACACCGAGTGTAACTACTGCCACCAGGATTCCGGCAAGGTTACCGCCAGGACCCTCAACATGCAGGTCCACGTGGGAACGGCCAACACCTGCGCCGCCTGCCACGATCCGCACGGCACGACCAACAGCCTCATGCTCCGGACCACGCTCGGCTCCACTTCCGGCGTGACCTTCACCGGGAGCGACTTCGTCAACGGATCCGGCACCGGCGTCTGCCAGGCCTGCCACACCGGCACCACCTACTTCAAGCAGGGCGTAGCCGAGACCAACCACCCGACCACCGGCTGCCTCGACTGCCACGCCCACAACACGGCAAGCGGCACCGCGTTCGAACCGAACCGCGAGTGCGATTCCTGCCACGGCTACCCGCCGGCACCGCGCCAGACCACCACCGCCGTCACCTTCGGCGTCCAGGGGAACTGGTCCACCGCACGCTTCGAGGATTACTCGGGCGGCGGCGGCGCGCACGTTGTCGCGGCCCACATCAAGAAGGACGCCAAGCCTTCCGAGGGTTGGGCGAACTGCCTACCGTGCCACTTCGGCGGCGCGGCTAACCACGCGAAAGCGATGCCGTTCAAGAACCATGTCGACAACGTCACCGTCAAGATCGACCCGTCGCTTCGCTTCAGCGACGACGCCTTCGCCACCTACACGGGCGCGAAACTGGTCAACGACGGTACCAACCAGACGGGTACCTGCTTCAACGTGAGCTGCCACTTCAGGCCGAGCCCGCAGTGGAGTATCGAGAAATAACCTTTAGTTAATAGGTACTTATCTGGCAAGAGGCTTTGCCAAGCAGCAAGAAGCATGGTAAAAACGTCCGGCGGGAGAGGGATGAACCTCTCTCCCGCCGGAAGATTACGTAGCAAAGCAGTCGCAGTCCAGGGATCGATCAGAGGTTTAGAGAAGGAGCTTAAAATGAAGAGCTACCGCAGACTCGGATATAACAATATACGGACGACACTGACACTCATCCTGTTCGGAATTGTGATGTTCTCTGCAGCGCTGGCGCTGGCCGCCCCGCAGTTTGATATAAAGTGCGACGACTGCCACACCCTCCCTCCGCTCGACTCCGCAACCGGGGTCCGCGAGCCGGCTACCGGCGCATTCAAGGGAAACCACCAGAGTCACGCGGACAACACCGCCGCCTCGTGCGCCAAGTGCCACGGCCCGGCTGTGCTCAGCTACGAAACGGGTCACCGCACCAAGGCGATCCAGGTAAACACCAACATCAACAATTCTCCCGCGAGCGGCAGCTACAGCCGCGGGTTCTTCAATCAGTCTTCGGTTCCCCCGGTTCCCCTGGGGAGCTGCTCCAACGTGAACTGCCACTTCGAGCGGATCACTCCCGCCTGGGGGAGCCCCGCCTTCAACCCCGCCAGCGACTGCGACAAGTGCCACGGGCTCGCCCCCTCCGGCGGGCATCCCGTGTCCGGTTCCAAGCACGGGACCTACTTCGGCACCGGCACCGCCGCGTGCCTCAAGTGCCATCCCGGCCGCACGACGTTCTCCCACGCGACCAGCGTCACCAGCCGCGGCATCGAGGTGACGCTCCCGGGCGGCGGGAGCTACAGCGGCCCGACCGACGATTTCCTGCCGAGCCAGACCAACAGCTTCGGGACCTGCTCGGGGATCTACTGCCACTCCGACGGCACCTCGCAGACGGGCCCCTTCACCGTCTCCACCGTTCCCGCCTGGGGCGGCGCGACGCTTTCCTGCAACGGCTGCCACGGCGGCCCGGCCAGCCTGGGGACCAAGATCCTCGCCACCGGGAAGCACCAGGCGCACGTGAACAACGCCGGGACGCTCGGCTCGAACTACGGCTGCGCAGACTGCCACGGGAAGACCGCAGCCAGCGACTCCGCCATCTCCAGCACGACTAACCACGTCAACACCTTCGTCGACTTCTCCGGCGCGAGAGCCGGCAAGAACTACAGCGGCGGCAACTGCTCGACCAGCTACTGCCACAGCTCCGGCAAGAAAGGGAAGAGCGGCATGGCGGCGACCGTCGAGCCCGCCGTCCCCTCCTGGAGCGGCGCGGCCATGGTCTGCAACGGCTGCCACGGCGCCCAAGTGACGCCGACGGCCGGTGTCGCCTTCAACTCGGTCGCGGGCGAGCCGAACTACGTGAGCGGCAGCGCGGGCTCGGAGAGCGCCAACACGCACCAGAAACACGTCAAGAGCGACGGGGCGGTCACCTGCGCCAACTGCCACTCGAAGACCACGACGAACGGCACGACCATCATCGCGGGGAGCCAGCACACCGACACCTTCATCAACTACACCTCCGGCAACGGCAAGAGCTTCGGGAAGCAGGCCAGCAAGACCTGCTCCAACATCAGCTGCCACTCAGGCAACGGGATCGTGCCGTCGGTCGCCAACGCCCAGTGGGGCGCGACGCTCGACTGCAACGGCTGCCACGGCGGGCCCACGGCGCTTTCCACCAACATCATCGCGAGCGGCAAGCACACCCAGCACGTGAACCAGGCCGGAGTCATCGGCGACAACCTCGGCTGCGCCGACTGCCATGCCAAGACCGTCTCCAGCAACTCGGTCGTCTCCGACCCGGCGAAGCACATGAACGTCTACCTCGACTACTCCGGGGTAAGAGCAGGGAAGAGCACGACGCTCGTCTCCGGCACCTGCTCCGCCACCTACTGCCACAGCTCCGGCAAGAAGGGGCTGACGGGAATGGCGGCGACGGTGGAACCGGCGGCCCCCTCCTGGAGCGGTGCGGCGATGGTTTGCAACGGCTGCCACGGCGCGCAGGCGACCCCTACCGCCGGGGTAGACTTCAACTCGGTGGCGGGCGAGCCCAACTACCTAAGCGGCGCCGCGGGCTCCGACAGCGCCAACTCCCACAAGAAGCACGTAGGTTCCGCCGGGGCCTCCACCTGCGCCAACTGCCACTCGAAGACCACGACCAACGGCGCTGCCATCATCGCCGGGAGCCAGCACCTGAACGCGCTGGCCAACTACACCTCCGGTAACGGCAAGACCTTCGGGAAGCTGGCCGGGAAGAGCTGCTCCAACATCAGCTGCCACTCAGGCAACGGCATCGTCGCCGGGGTCGGCAACGCCCAGTGGGGCGCGACGCTCAACTGCAACGGCTGCCACGGCGGACCTGCCGCGCTCGGCAGCAACATCCTCGCCAGCGGCAAGCACGCCCAGCACGTGAACCAGGCAGGGGTGATAGGCGACAACCTCGGCTGCGTCGAGTGCCACGCGAAAACCGTCTCCAGCAACAGCGTGATCTCCGACACCCTGAAGCACCTCAACTCCTTCGTCGACTACTCCGGGGTAAGAGCGGGAAAGAGCACGACACTTGTCTCCGGGAGCTGCTCCGCCACCTACTGCCACAGCTCCGGGAAAAAGGGGCAGGCGGGGATGGTGGCAACCATCGAGCCGGCGGTCCCCTCCTGGAGCGGCGCGCCCCTGGATTGCAACGGCTGCCACGGCGCACAGGTGACGCCGACCGCGGGGGTTGCCTTCAACGCTGTCGCGGGCGAGCCGAACTACGTAAGCGGCGCCGGCGGCACCGCATCCGCCAACAGCCACCAGAAACACGTCAAGAGCGACGGGGCCGCGACCTGCGCCAACTGCCACTCGAAGACCACGACGGACGGCACGACCATCGTCGCCGGGAGCCAGCACCTGAACGCGCTGGCCAACTACACCTCCGGCAACGGCAAGAGCTTCGGGAAGGTGGCAGGGAAGACCTGCTCCAACATCAGCTGCCACAGCGGTAACGGGATGGTGCCGTCGGTCGCCAGCGCCCAGTGGGGCGCGACGCTCGACTGCAACGGCTGCCACGGCGGCCCGGCGGCGCTCTCCACCAACATCATCGCGAGCGGCAAGCACACCCAGCACGTGAACCAGGCCGGTGTCATCGGCGACAACCTCGGCTGCGCCGACTGCCATGCCAAGACCGTCTCCAGCAACTCGGTCGTCTCCGACCCGGCGAAGCACATGAACGTCTACCTCGACTACTCGGGGGCCAGGGCCGGGAACAGCGCCACGCTCTCCTTGGGCACCTGCTCCGCCACCTACTGCCACAGCTCCGGCAAGAAGGGGATGACCGGGATGGTGGCGACGGTCGAGCCGGCGGCCCCCTCCTGGAGCGGCGCGGCCATGACCTGCAACGGCTGCCACGGCGCGCAGGCGACGCCTACCGCCGGGGTCGACTTCAACTCGGTGGCGGGCGAGCCGAACTACGTGAGCGGCGCCGCGGGCTCCGACAGCGCCAACTCCCACAAGAAGCACGTCGGTTCCGCCGGGGCGGCCACCTGCGCCAACTGCCACTCGAAGACCACGACCAACGGCACCGCCGTAATCGCCGGGAGCCAGCACCTGAACGCCCTCGCCAACTACACCTCCGGCAACGGCAAGAGCTTCGGCAAGCTGGCCGGCAAGACCTGCTCCAACATCAGCTGCCATTCCGGCAACGGCATCGTCGCCGGCGTGCCTAACGCACAATGGGGTGCGACCCTTAACTGCAACGGCTGCCACGGCGGCCCCGCGGCGCTCTCCACCAACATCCTGGCCAGCGGCAAGCACGCCGCCCACGTGGACAACTCCGGCATCCTCGGGGTCAACTACGGCTGCGTCGAGTGCCACGCCAAGACAGTTTCCAGCGACAGCGCGATATCCGACACGCTCAAGCACGGCAACGCCTTCGTCGACTACTCCGGGGTAAGAGCGGGCAAGAGCACGACGCTTATCTCCGGCACCTGCTCCGCCACCTACTGCCACACCTCGGGCAAGAAGGGGCAAAGCGGCATGGTGGCCACCGTGGAGCCGGCGAACCCCTCCTGGAGCGGCGCCGCGCTGACCTGCAAGGGTTGCCACGGCGCGCAGGTGACGCCTACCGCAGGAATTGCATTCAACTCCGTCGCCGGCGAGCCGAACTATATAAACGGGGGCTCCGGGGCCAACAACGCGAACAGCCACCAGAAGCACGTGAAGAGCGACGGCGCCGTCACCTGCGTCTACTGCCACAACTCCACCGTCGACGCGACCGGGACCGTGATCATCGGCAGCCACACCAACCAGTCGATAAACGTGGTAAGCGGCGGCGGCAATAGCTTCGGCTACCCCGGTAGCAAGACCTGCTCCAGCGTCTCCTGCCACAGCGGCAGCGGCTTCACCGCGGCGAACGCCGTCTGGGGCTCGGCGCTCGACTGCAAGGGGTGCCATGCGACGCTCTCCTCCGGGCACACCCGCCACATCGGGACCGCCTGGAACTCGCTTGGGTTCTACAACTACACGGCCAACACCTCGACCGGCAGCGACACCGACGGCGTTACCTGGAAGAACTACTCCTTCGGCTGCGCCAACTGCCACCCGGTCACCCTGGCGAGCCACATGGACGGGTCCATCGAGGTGGAGAACGGCAGCGTCGCCGGCGGGAGCTCCCTGCGCAACAAGAACAGCGCGTCGAGCCTGGTCGGGAGCATCGGCTCCGGCACGGTCAAGTGCGCCAACGTCTACTGCCACTTCAACGTGACCACGCCGCAGTGGAACCAGACCTTCACCGCGGCGACCCGCTGCAGCGGCTGCCACGAAAACGCGCCGAGCACCGACTCGCACGCGGCACACAAGGTCGGCATCCACTACGACGACATCTACAGCGGCACCACGGGCCTCCTCCCGGCCTCGGGCGCCGTCGGCGTGAACGCGGGCCACGGCGACCCGGCACAGTCGACCACCATCGGCTGCAATGTCTGCCACTACAGCACGGTCACCACCGCTCGCAACAAGTACAACAGCTCCTGCTCCACCGCGAGCTGCCACGGCAACGCCACCGGGAGCAACGCCGACGCGACCGGCGCGGCGCGGATCGCGAACCTCGCCTTCCACGTCAACGGCAGCAACGACGTGACCTTCGTGCCGAGCACCCTGATCAAGTCGAAGGCCCAGGTGGCCGCCAACGTCTTCGCCTCCTACACCGGCGGGGTCGGCGGGTGGTACTACACTACCCGCACCTACAAGGACGGCACCGCCAACTCCTTCGACAGGTCCAAGAACAACCTGACCGTCGGCAGCTACGTGGGCGGCAGCTGCTCCAACATCTCCTGCCACAACGGCATCACGGCGAACTGGGTAACCGACTTCGGCTCGGCGCAGGACTGCACCATGTGCCATACCGGTATGTAGCTCCTTCCCGGGGCGCTGTCCCCCCGGGAGGAGCTTCAAAAACGGCGGGATCAGACGACAGGCAAACAAAGATGAGGAAGAGGTCTTTATGAAAAAAATAGCAGCAGAGACAAGAATCCAGTCCGACCGGAAGGAGAGGGGAGCCGCCTGCAGGATGCTGGGGAACATGAGCGGGCGGGCGCGCATGAACGTGCTCGCCTCGATGGTGATCGCAGTGCTCGTCGGCGGGTTCTTGGCCACTTCCTACTTCATGCCGCAGTACGCG
>DNJC01000103.1 GCA_003490025.1 Geobacter sp.
ACGCGGCCGATCAGGGCCTCGCCCACCGGGACCTCGACGATCTTGCCGGTCAGCTTGACCGTGTCGCCTTCCTTGATCTCGGAGAACTCGCCGAGGATCGCCGCACCGACGTTGTCTTCCTCGAGGTTCAGAACCATGCCGGTGATGCCGCCCGGGAACTCGAGAAGCTCCCCTGCCATCGCCTTGTCAAGACCGTGGATACGGGCAATACCGTCACCGATGGAGATGATGGTCCCCGTTTCGGCGACTGCTACCTCGGTGCCGTACTCCTTGATCTGCTTCCTGATAATCTCGCTGATTTCTTCCGCTTTGATTTCCATAGAACCGCTCACCCCTTCTGTAATATATCCTGAATTCTAGCTAGCTGTGTTCTTACACTTCCGTCGAAAACCTTGCCGCCGATCTTGGTAACAACCCCGCCGATCAGCGAGGGGTCCACTTCAACTTTGAGTTCCACCTTCTTGCCGGTCGACTTGGCAAGGGCGCTCCTGATTTCCTCAATTTGCGCAGCCTCAAGGGGGAGCCCCGAGGAGAGCGTCGGCCGGATCACACCGGAGAGTTCATCCGCGAAGGCGCCGTAGCTCTCCGCGATCAGCGGCAGCACCGAGATGCGCCCGCGCTCCAGGAGAAGCATCAGCATGTTGGAGATCATCGGGGTGATGGAGAGTTTCGCCACCAGGTCCTTCAGGATCTCTTTCTTCGCTTCGATGCCGTAGGCAGGGTTGGCAAAAATGGCCGAGAGCTCGCGGCTGTCAGTCAGAAGGGCGCTGAAGCGGGTCAGCTCGCTGCTGAACCCTTCCACGCTCCCTGCTTCCGAGCCAATCTGCACGAGTGCCTTGGCGTAACGTTTGGCAATAGCGTTAGTACTCAATGTAGAGTCACCACCTTGGAGATATAGTCGCCCACCAGCTTGTCCTGGTCGCCTTTTGCGATGTTCTGCTTGATCTTCTTCTCGGCGAGGTCAACGGCAAGGCGTGCAGCCTCGGCGCGGAGCTCGTCCTTCGCCTTCAGGACTTCCTGTGCCGCGGAAGCCTCCGCCTGGGCCTTGATTCTCGCTGCGGCATCTTTCGCCTCGGCGATGATCCGCTCCTTCTCTAGCTCACCTTCGCGCTTCATGTTGGCCGAGATCACCTCGATCTCCTTGTTGGCCTCGTCCAGACGCTTGGAGTACTCGGCGAATTTCTTCTCCGCAGCCTCTTTGGCCTCGACCGCTTCCTTCAGGGTGCGCTCGATGCCGGTACGGCGGGCGGCGAGGGTCCCTTTCACGTCGGCCTTCTTGATGGCCCAGATGGCGATGGCGGCCAGCGCTGCGAAGTCGATGCAGCGCCACATGAAGTCCTTCATCTGTGCGGCGCCGTGGCCGGCCTCGTGCGCGGTGCCCGCGTGCTCGGCGGCCTCCTCGGCGAAGCCGAGCGCTGCGAGGCAGAGGACCACGCAGACGGAGAGGATGGAAACGATCGCTACTTTGGATTTCTTATGCATGCTAGAGACTCCTCCCCAGAACTTTTTCGCAGATTTCGGCGGACAGGGTCTCGGCGCTGGCGGTGAGAAGGCGACGTGCGTCGTCGGCTTCCTTGGCCACCCTGGCCTTGATGGAGGCAAGGGAGTCGGTGGCTTCGGCACGGGCTTTGTCGAGGATGGCGGCCTCCTGCTGCTGGGCCTCCTTCTTCAAAACGCCACGCTCGTCGGCGGCGCCGGCGCGAACTTCGCGCATGCGGGCCTCGTAGCTGGCCAGCTTCTCCTGGACCTCCTGATCGACGGCAGCGCTTTTCAGCTTCGCCTCGCTGATCTGGGCGGCGCGGTCTGCGAGCTGTTTCCTGATCGGCTTGTACAGGAACACGTTCAGCAGAAGCACCAGCACCAGGAAGTTCACCAGCTGGAATACAAATGCGATGTCTAAATTGATCACCAAACCACCTCTATTTGAACATTTTTAAAGGCATGCGCCTCAGTCGATTCTACAGGGGGCCGCGCAAAACAGGTGATAGCTATCACATAAATCCTTTTTGTGTCAAGCGATTTATCGATTTGCGTGAAGAATTGTATACACTTTTTACACCCGAAGACACGGGCGTGCAGGGCAACTGGAGCAGTGACAGAACACCACCGGCGACAGTCCCAGACAGGCCGGGAGCCTTCTGTCAGCAGGTTTCGCCAGAGCGTTTCAAAACAGGTTTTGACAGACCGCACTCCCCATTGCGCCAGTCTTCATCCCCTGCTTGAGCGATCAATCCCCGGGAAAGACGGAGTTCCGCTCGCCCTCCGGGAGAGGGTGGCCGAAGGCCGGGTGAGGGCGCTGCCATGGGCGAGAAAAGCGCACCGAAGGCAAACGATCTCGGAGTTGACTGGCGCCCTCACCCCGACCCTCTCCCGGAGGGCGAGGGGGAGCCTGAGAGCGCGGGGGAAAGCTGGTGACTGCAATTCAAGAGGCCTAACCGTAGGAGCGGCATTCCTGCCGCGATAGGCAGCTTCCCGCGACCCTTGCCCTACCCGGAAGTGAGGTGCCTTAGCGGGGGTTGTGCGCGGAACACGGTTACCTACAGGTGCAGGAGCTCGACGATCCTGGCAAGTTCCTTCTGGTCGGAGAAGCTGATCTCCAGCTTCCCGCCGCGGCCGGAACGCCGCAGGGCGACCTTGGCGCCGAAATGCCGCTGGATCTGCTCCAGGAGAGCCTTCTGGTCCGGATCCAGGACCGGCGTCTGGGCCTTCTTCCCCGGCCCGGCCTTCTTGCGCTTCACCAGCGCCTCGGTCTCCCGCACCGAAAGACGGTTCTTCACGATCTCGTCACGGGCCGCCTTCTGCTCCTCGGGGTCGTCAAGGGTCAGAAGCGCCCTGGCATGCCCCATGGAGATGCGGTCCTCGGCGACGTCCCGCTTGATCTCGGCGGGAAGGCGCAAAAGCCTCAACGCGTTTGCGATGGTGGAGCGCTCCTTGCCGACACGCTTGGCGAGTTCCTCCTGGGAAAGGGAGAAACGCTCCAGGAGCGCGTGGTAGGCGTCGGCCTCCTCTATCGCGTTCAGATCCTCGCGCTGGATATTCTCGATCAGCGCCATCTCCAGCGCCGTTTCCTCCGAGACGTCCTGGATGACCACCGGCACTTCGCGGAGTCCCGCCTTCTGGGCCGCGCGCCAGCGACGCTCGCCGGCGATCAGCTCGTAGTGACCGGCCTTCTTCAGCACCACCAGCGGCTGGATGATCCCCTTCTCGCGTATCGAGGCGGCCAGCTCCTCCAGCTTCTCGTTGACGAAGGTCTTCCTCGGCTGCTCCTTGTTGGGCCTGATCTCCTCGATCGGGCAGGAGAAGTACTTCTTGCCGTGGTCCTCGACGACGGGGAGCAGCGCCCCCATCCCCTTACCCAGTCCCATTTTCTTAACCATGCGATGCCTCCCGCCCGATGATTTCCTTGGCAAGGTCCATGTAGCTCGTGGCCCCCTTGGAGGTGATGTCGTACAAGCAGATCGGCTTCCCGTGCGAGGGGGCCTCGGAAAGCCTGACGTTTCTCGGGATGACCGTCTGCATGGTCTCCCTCGGGAAGTGGGCCCGGATCTCGTCGCTCACCTGGCGCGACAGGTTGTTCCTGGCATCGAACATGGTGAGGAGAATCCCCTCGATGGCGAGCGACCTGTTCAGCCCCTGCTGGATCAGGTTGATGGTCTTCACTATCTGCGAGAGCCCTTCCATGGCGTAGAACTCGCACTGAAGCGGTATCAGGACAGAATTGGCCGCGGTCATCGCGTTGATGGTCAGGAGGTTCAACGAGGGAGGGCAATCTATGAAGATGTAGTCGTAGGAGTCGGAGAGCCCGGAAAGGATCTTCTTCAGCTTCCGCTCGCGGTCCGTGACGCTGACCAGCTCCAGCTCCGCGCCCGCGAGATCGGACGTCGCCGGCAAGAGGTGCAGGTACGGGAGTTCGGTCCGCTGCACGATTCCCGCGGCCGGCACTTCGTTGATGAGCGCGTCGTAAATGCTCTCCTCGAGCTGATCCTTGTCAGCGCCGACGCCGCTTCCCGCGTTCCCCTGCGGATCCATATCGACCAGCAGCACCCGCCTTTCGGCGACCGCCAGCGAGGCCGAGAGGTTCACCGCCGTCGTGGTCTTGCCCACCCCACCCTTCTGATTCGCCACACAGATGATCTTTGCCATAGGTTTCTTCTCGATAGGTACGTTGAACGACTGTTAAAGAACACAAAAAGCATGGAAAAGTACCATACTGCCGGCGCTATGAAAAGGATTTTTCTCGCCCGCCTTTAGCCCTCTTTTGACTTTGGTCAAGGCAGACGGGGTCGGGAACGGTTATTCTGCACGGGCAAAAAGCGGTTTTCGCCCGCAGCCGGCACTGATTTCCAGGGCCCCACAAGGAGACCACATGAAGATACTTATTCCCGCAGTCGCACTGCTATTTGCCGCAAACGCGGCGTTCGCTTTCGAGTGCAAGGTGTGCCACAGCAAGAACCCGGCGATGGTCCGCATGCACAAGGCGCTGCAGGGAAGAAACTGCTTCGACTGCCACAAGATGGGCGAGAAGCTCATGGGCAAAGGGATACCCAAGGACAAGTCGGCGCAGATCAAGCGGAGGGAATCCGATCCGATCTGCTTCGAGTGCCATAAACGCCACTAGAAACCGTTCTACGTTCACGTTCTACGTTCTACGTTAAGAACCTCACCGCACGGATTTTCCTGGTCAGCCTCCTGATCAGTCTTTGCCCCTCACGATTTGCCCCTCCTGGCGCGTGAGGGGCCTTTTTTTCGCCGAATCAAGCACGCATATTTCGCTGCAGCGTCCCTCCCCCTGCTTAACCCATCCCCACCCCGGCCCTCACTGCCATTGAGTAGGGGCGAATAATCATTCGCCCCTACTTGAACCCCCATCTATCTTGACAAAGCGGTCCCCGCCCCCGGAGGGGGAGGGTCAGGGAGGGGGAAGTCTGCCGCTTCTTTGCTGAAGCCGCAAGTCTTCCCCCCTCCCAACCTCCCCCGCTGGGGGGAGGAGTAAGTGGTTAGTAGTGGGTCATAAGTCTCCGTTTCCCTTGCACATCCCGCCGCCTCCGGTATACTTTCCGCTTTATTGGATTGATTAGGAGGATGCATGACCCGCCTGACTGACCTTCCCATCCGCACCAAGTTCTTCGGCCTGATGTCCCTGCTGCTGGTTGCCGTTTTGCTGGCAACGGGCATCTTCACCTACCAGCGCCAGAAAAGCTTCATCATCCGGTTCGCCGTGGACAACGCCCGCAGCTTCGCCACGCAACTGATCGAGACACGGGAATACATGTCCTCGGTAGTGAAGGGGGAACCGGAACAGAATTACAACCTGGTACCGCAGGTGGTCGCCACCCAGGTGGCCAAAAGGGTGACGCAGAACAGCAAGTTCTACGTCCGCCAGGTATCCCTGCGCTATCGCAACCCCGAGAACCGCCCCGACGCATACGAGACGGCCCAGCTGCAGAACTTCATAAGGAATCCCACCGCGGAGGTCTACGACATCGTCAGAACCGGCGACACCAGTTCCTTCCGGTACCTGCAGCCGATGCGCGCCACCATTTCCTGCCTCGGGTGCCACGGCAGCTATGAGTCGGCCCCCGACTTCGTCAAGAAGCGCTTCCCCCCGGGCCATTATTCTTACGACTACAAGGTCGGCGAGGTGATCGGCGCCGTCTCCGTCAGCATCCCGGTGAAGGACCTGTACGCCGAACTGGGCGCCAACCTGAAGCTGGACCTGCTCTCAAGGGGGATCGTGTTCCTGATCGTCATCATCGTGATGGGGGCCATCATGAGCCGGGAAATCGTCCACCCGGTAAAGATGCTCTCCGAGAGGATCGTCCAGGTCACCAAGACCGGCAACTTCGAAGAGAAACTGCCGCAGAGAGGCCACGACGAGATCGGCGTGCTGATCGGCGCCTTCAACGACATGATGGACGAACTCTCCCGCCGGACCTTGCAATCCCGCGAGGCGGACGAGAGGTATCGCCGCTTCATCGAGGTCGCCGCCTCCGCCGTCATCACCTTCCTCCAGGACGGCAAGATAGTCATCGCGAACCAGAAAGCCGAGTCGCTGTTCGGCCGCCCGCGGCAGGCGCTCCTTGGGGAATCGATATTCTCTTTCCTCGAAGAGGGGGATGCCTTGCAGGAAAAGCTGGCCCAGCAGGAAGAGTTCAAGGAGGAGACATCGAGGCAGAGGGTGCGCCGGGCGGACGGGACGCTGACCGAGGTGGAAATGGTGGTGTCTGCCTCCACGACGGACCGCGAGCCGATGTTCACCGCGATCCTCAGGGAGCGCAGCCGCGGCTAAGGGCGGGAGAGAACACGGAAAGTTTGCGGCGCCGTGCATGGTTGTGCTAGAGTGTGCCGACCAAACCAAGGAGAGATTAATAAATGGCGAAAGCAGGAAAAGAGCTCTACGTAGGGAGCTTGTCATACGATGTCACGGAATACGAGTTGGAGAAGCTGTTCGCGGTATCGGGGAAAGTGACCTCCATCCACCTGATCACCGACCCGGTGACCGGAGAATTCAAGAGGTGCGGCTACGTGAGGATGGCCACCGAGGCCGAGGCCAGCGACGCCATCGCATCGCTCGACGGCGCGTGGCTGATAGACAAGCACATCACGGTGTCCTACGCCAACCCGCAGAAGATGAAGCCTGGCGGGGGCGGCCTCAAGGGGCGGTTCATACCGAAAGGCGCCGCGGAACGCACCGCCGCCAAAGCCGCTTCCAAGCCCGCAGCCAAGCCGGCCAAAGCTGCCACAGCCAAAGCTGCCTCGGCAAAACCCGCTACGGCGAAGCCCGCGGCCAAAGCCGACACGGCCAAACCCTCGGCGGCAAAACCCGCGACCAGAACCTCGACCAGGCCCGCGACTGCGAAGCCTGCTGCGGCCAAGCCGGCAGCACGCTCGGCGGCGGCCAGGCCGTCCGCAGCTAAACCGGCAGGAAGACCGGCTACGGCCAAGCCGTCGGCGCACAAGCCTGCCGGCAGGCCTACCTCCTCCAGGCCCGGCGCCCCCAAGGGCGGGAGCAGGACCGGCAAGCGGTAGTCCTTGCGCCGCCTTCCGTAGGGGCGAATAATCATTCGCCCCTACGTCTTCTCACCCACCTTCCTTTCTAACGAGCTTCCGTCTATACTACGCCTCATGATAGCCCTAGCCATGGTCGACAATTTCCCTTCTTCTCCCGGCGTCTACATCATGATGACCGCCGAGGGAGCCGTCATCTACGTCGGCAAGGCGCGAAACCTGAAGAAAAGGGTCCGCTCCTACGTGGGCGATACCAGGGATTCCCGTATCCACATCCGCTTCATGGTGCAGCAGGTCGCCTCCATCGAGTACATCGTCACCGACACCGAGAAAGAGGCGCTGATCCTCGAGAACACCCTGATCAAGCAGCACCGCCCCAAATACAACATCAACCTGCGCGACGACAAAACCTACTTCTCACTCCGCATGGACATGAAGGAGCCGTTCCCCCGCCTCTCGCTCGTGCGCAAGGTCCCGGCCGACGGCGCCAGGTACTTCGGCCCCTATTCCTCGGCCACCTCCGCGAAGGAGGTGCTGAAACAGCTCTACAAGATGTTCCCGCTGCGCCACTATCCGCTGGCGACCTGCATGGCCCGCAAGCGCCCCTGCCTCTACCACCAGATCAAGCAGTGTTCCGCCCCCTGCTGCGGGCTGATCACCGCCGAGGCGTACGCGGAGCTGGCCGAAGGGGCGGCGCTTTTCCTCGAAGGGAAGAACACCGAGATCGCCCGCCTGTACCGCACCCGGATGAGCCAGGCCTCCCAGGAGATGCGCTACGAGGACGCGGCGCGCTACCGCGACCTGCTGCGCGCCATAGAGGTGACGGTCGAGCGCCAGAAGATGGTGGCCAAAGGCGGCGACAGCGACGTCTTCGGCGTGCACCGGGAAGCGGACCGGATGCAGATCGCCATGCTCCACATCCGTGGCGGCACCATGACCGGCGGCCGCGGCTTCCTGTTCGACTGGGAGATGGAGGACGAGGAGGGGCTGGCTTCGTTCCTGAACGAGTACTACGACCTTGACACCCCGATCCCCCAGAGCATCCTGATCCCGTTCCAGATCGCCGAGCCCGCGGCGCTGGAGGAACTCCTGACCGAGAAGTCCGGGAAGAAGGTGACCATCAGCGCGCCGCAGCGCGGCCCGAAGCTGGAGATGGTGAAACTGGCGCAGAAAAACGCCGAGACCGCCGCCCAGGAACGGCACGCCAAGGAGGCGTCGTCGGCCGACCTCCTGGACGAGCTCGCGGAGAAGTTGCACCTGCCGCACCCCCCGAGGAGGATCGAGTGCTACGACATCTCCAACATCCAGGGGGAGATGGCGGTGGGAAGCCGTGTGGTCTTCATCGCCGGCAAGGCCGACCGGTCGCTTTACCGGCGTTACCGGATCAAGGGGGTGCTGCAGTCCGACGACTTCGCCATGATGCGGGAGGTGTTGTCGCGCCGGTTCAAGGCGGAGAGCGTCGAGGAGAAGCCGGACCTGATCGTGGTGGACGGGGGCCTGGGCCAGCTGAGCGTGCTGAACGCGGTACTGGAGGAACTTTCGGTGACCGGGGTGGAGGCGGCGGGGCTGGCGAAGAGCCGGGTGGCGCGCGACATGGAGAGCGAGGAGATCTCGCGGAGCGACGAGCGGGTGTTCAGGCCCGGGCGCAAGAACCCGATTTCGCTCAGGCAGAACTCGGCGCCGCTGCTGTTACTGGCCCGCATCAGGGACGAGGCGCACCGCTTTGCCGTCACCTACCACAAGGACGTGCGGAGCAAGTCGATGATCACGTCGCAGATCGAGGGTGTGCCGGGGATCGGCGTGAAGCGGAAGAAGGCGCTGCTGGCGCGCTTCGGGAGTCTGAAGCGGGTGAAGGAGGCGACCGTGGAGGAGCTTGCGGCGACCCCTGGAATGACAGAGAGCGCCGCAAGGGCGCTCTGGGAGCAGCTGAAAAAGCAGGAGTGATCCGACCGATCACTTCCCCTTCTTCAAATCAAACAAGATCAGCTTCGCGACAGCCTTGAGAGTCTCGAAGACCCCCTCGCCGGTGGTGGCGCAGGCCTCGAACTCCGGCACGCCGGTGGGGTTCAATTCGCGCCGCAGTTCCTCGATGCTCACGACATTGGGGAGGTCGCGCTTGTTGTACTGGATCACGTAGGGCATCTTGTCCAGGTCGTACCCCTGCTCGATCAGGTTGATGCGCAGGTTCTCCACGCTCTCCATGTTCGCGTCCATCCGCTCTTCCTGGGAGTCGGCCACGAACACCACGCCGTCCACACCCTTCAGAATCAGTTTCCTCGAAGCATCGTAAAAGACCTGGCCGGGGACCGTGTAAAGGTGGAAGCGTGTCTTGAAGCCGCGGATCTCGCCCAACGCCAGGGGGAGGAAGTCGAAGAAAAGGGTCCTCTCCGTCTCGGTGGCAAGGCTGATCATCTTCCCCTTCGCTTCCGGGGCGGTCTTCTGGTAAACGAACTGCAGGTTGGTCGTCTTACCGCACAGGCCCGGGCCGTAGTAGACGATCTTGCAGTTGATTTCACGGGAAGCGTAGTTGATGAATGACATCCTACTTACCTCTTATAGTTAATGCATAACATGTAGCATCAGTCCTGCCCGATCCCCGGGAAAAAGCCGCGATCTAGCTGAACAGGTTGTCGATATCGTCGTCGGTGATTTCGGCGAAGGGGAATTCGCTCTCGCCGCTCTTCTCCTTCTCCTCGCTCTTCTGCATCAGCTTCTCGAAGATCGACCCCAGTTCGTCGGAGGCCTTCTTGACGCGGAGCCGGACCAGCCCGAGCGAGGAGCGGGTATCGAAGAGCACCACGAGGATCACCCTCCCGGCGACGATGGAGATGTGCAGGTTGTCCTTCTCCCCCTCGTGGAACAGGATGGAGAATTCCTTTTCGCCGATCAGCTTGGCCAGGCCGCCCGTTGCCGCGATGTTGCCGGCGGTCAGAGATGCAAGCGACGTGGTGTCGAAGCGCTCCGTCTCGCCGCAACCGGTAATAAGCTGGCCGTTCTTGTCCACCAGAAATATCACCTTGGCGTTCGCTTCACGCAGAAGCTTCTCGAGGACGACATTTATTTGTTTGAATTCCTCATCGTACATAACCAACTGAGGATTCGCCATGGGTGACTCCTTGGGGGGTGCTGAATTTTGCCGCGAAGCTTATTCTATAACAGAAGCGTTACGCCATTTCAAGGTAATTACCCTTAACAATAACCGCTCGTTACACGCTCGCGATGCCGCGCGCAGCCTGCAGAAGCCGCGAAACCTTCTCCGGATCGCCCGCCTCGCTGTACAGCCTCAGCACCGGCTCCGTCCCCGAGGGGCGGATCAGCAGCCACGAACCGTCCTCGAAGATGTACTTGAACCCGTCGCTGAAGTTGTGCTGCGCCACCTCGAAACCCGCGATGCTGGTGATGCCGCCGGCGTTGAGCTGCTCCAGCAGGCGCTTCTTCGATTCGTTGTCGATGGGGAGGTCGATGCGGGTGTAGTGGAAGTGCCCGATCTCGTCCATGGTCTCCTCGAGCAGGGCGCGGAGTCCCTTGCCGCTCATCGCCATCGCCTCCAGGAGCAGTAACGCCATCAGGATGCCGTCGCGCTCCGGGATATGCCCCTTCACGCCCAGGCCGCCGGATTCCTCGCCCCCCATCAGGATGTCGTTGTCGAGCATCATCTCGCAGATGTGCTTGAAGCCGATCGGGGTCTCGAAGAGTTCCAGGCCGTATTTTTCGGCCAGCAGGTCGATCATCCGGGTGGTGGAAACGGTCTTCACCACGCCGCCCCGCACTCCCTTCCTCTCGTAGAGATGGCGCAAAAGAACGGTGAAGATCCGGTGCGACGAGAAGAACTCGCCGGTCTCGTCCACCGCCCCGATGCGGTCGGCATCGCCGTCCAGCGCGAGCCCTACCTGGAAGAAGCCGTCCCTGACCACCTCGGAGAGCTCCCCCAGGTGCTCCGCGATCGGCTCGGGCGGATGACCGCCGAAGCTCGGGTTCTCGGTGCCGTGGATCTCCGTTATCCCGGGGACCAGGTGCGGCAGCAGGCCACAGCCGGCGCCGAACATCGGGTCGACCACCGCCTTGATGCCGGCGGAATGGATCAGCTCCAGGTCGACGTACCTTCTCAACTGTGCCAGGTAGGGGGCGGTCACGTCGACCACTTGCACCAGACCGGAGGCTATCCCGTCGGCAAGGGGCGAAAGGAGCACCGGGCGCGAGGAGGCGATGTTCTGCGCCACCATCTGCTCCAGGACCTTCGTGGTGGAAGGGCGTGCGGAGCCGCCGAAGGACTCCTTGACCTTGAATCCGTTGTAGCGCGGCGGGTTATGGCTCGCCGTGATCATCACGCCGGCGCCGGCCCCTTTCTCGTGTACGGCCCAGGAGACGGCGGGAGTCGGGGCGTAGCCGTCCGAAAGCCAGGTCCTGATGCCGTTTCCGGCCGCGACTCCCGCGACCCTTTCTGCGAATTCGCGCGACAGGAAACGCCTGTCGTAACCTATCACCAGCCCCTTCCCGGCCAGTCCTTCCTTGTGCATATAGTCCATGGTGGCCTGCGCCACCAGTGAAAGATTTTCAAAGGTGAAGGTGTCGGCGATGATGCCGCGCCACCCGTCGGTACCAAATTGGATTTGCAACGTGGTGATACCTCCATGTAAATTAATGTCGGGCATTTTCCACGGCGGCGCGTGATCTGTCAACCTTTAGTTGTGCCTAACGGAAGGGAAGGGGTTGACCGGAGATGATGATTGGCTTATAAATGTCCCACTATCTTATTGAAGGGGAGGATTCTAAGATGCTGAAAAGATTTATCTGCGCGCTGTTCCTTGTGCTTGGCCTTGCCGTGAGCGCCTTCGCAGCAGAGGGAAAGAATCCGGTGGTGGTGATGGAGACCAGCCTCGGGAAAGTGAAGATCGAGCTGTTCCAGAATGAGGCTCCGATTTCCGTCAAGAACTTCCTGGACTACACGAACAGCGGTTTTTACGACGGAACCATCTTCCATCGCGTCATCCCGGGCTTCATGATCCAGGGTGGCGGCTTCAGCGCGGAACTGCACCAGAAGCCGACCCAGGCGCCGATCAAGAACGAGGCGGCCAACGGGCTGAAGAACGACCGGGGCACCCTGGCCATGGCCCGCACCGGCGTGGTGGACTCGGCGACGGCGCAGTTCTTCGTCAACGTCGTGGACAACAACTTCCTGAACCACAGGCCGGGCGGCCCGCAGGCTTACGGGTATGCGGTTTTCGGCAAGGTGCTGGAAGGGATGGACGTGGTGGACAAGATCGCCGCGGTGCAGACCGGGATGCAGAAGGGTTTCCAGAACGTGCCGGTCACGCCGGTCGTGATAAAGAGTGTGAAGCAGCAGAAATAAAGCATCAAGGGGCGCCGCAAGGCGCCCCTTTTCATTTCCCCTTGCGCCTGGCCAGGAGCATCACGTTCCCCGCCGTGAAGAGCAGCGCGCCCAAAAGGGCCGCCATCGCCCCCGGTTCCCGGTGGATCTCCACGATGGCGACCGGCGCCGGCGTCAGTTCCACGTGCTTCAGGTAGATCCCGAACCCCTTGTGGAATACCGGCTGGTTCGGCTGCACCTCCTTCACCGCCCCCCCGACCCGCAGCTCCGCGCGATAGTTCTTCATCATCCCCATCTGCCCCATCTCGAAATTGATCCTCTCCACCTGGACCCGTTCGCCGTCGGGGAAGCCGATCGATCCCCCCTCCGTGAGTTGCATCTGCTGTTTGAACCCGCTGAAGGCGGAGATGAGGTGGGCGATCACCACCAGCAGGAAACCGGCGTGCATCAGGTGCGGCGCTATGCTGCGCCCCTTTTTCCTGAGCGCCTCGATGCTGCAGAGGAGCGCGTTCACGCACAAGAGCGCGATGAGCGCGACGCAGATCCAGAGCCACCAGGAGAAGGAGAGCGGCGCCTCCTTCAGGAAGTAGAAGAGCGGCATCTCGTTCAGGCCGCCCCCCTCCGAGCTGGCGCGGGAGAAAGAGCCGACCGCCAGCGCCAGCATCACGCCGGCGAGGAGCCAGAGGCCGAGGCTGAGGGAGCAAAGGGTGGTGTAGAGTCGTTTTAGCAAGGGGTGCTCCGATCATCGGATCGATCCGCCGGATACGGGGACTGGCTCCGCAGGTGCCTGTCCCACTGTCCGACCGGTCGGTCCGATTAAAAGCTGTGCGAGCTCCGCATCAGCATGCTGACGCCGAGATAGGTGAACAGCGTCACGAAAAAGCCGACGATGCCGAGCCAGGCAAACGGGCGGTCCCAGACCTGCCCCTTCAGACGCAGGTGCAGGTAGAGCGAATAATAGAGCCAGAGTATGGAGGTCCAAAGCTCCTTCGCCGTCCAGAGCCAATAGGTTCCCCAGGCGTAGTAACCCCAGATGCCGCCGCTCACCATGGAGAGCGAGAAGAAGCTGTACCCAACCAGCGCCGCCCGGTACTGCAGGTCGAGGATCTGCCTCTCCTCCCGGCGCAGGTACAGCACGCCCAGAAGCGCGGCCAGGCCGAAGAGGGCGTAGGCGAAGAAGGCCAGGGCCACGTGCAGCTCGAACCAGTAGGTGTCGAGGATCGGCGGGAGCGGCATGTTGAGGGTCGGGAAAGGGAGCGCGAAAAGGGCGAAAAGCCCGGCGAGGGCGCCGCACCCCCAGGCAAAGAAGCGGTCACCGGAAAGCCCACGGCTGTAGACGAAGGGGAGCGCCATGAGCCCGATGGAGCAGGAGAAAAAGGCGAGGGTGTCCTGCGGCCCGATGAGCGGCAGCCTCCCCAGCCCGACTCCGCGGGAGGCGAGGTAGATCAGGCTGCAGGAAAGCGCGAGGACGAAGACCGGTCGCCTGAAGGAGGAGAGGTAGAGGAGCGCGGATGTGATCAACAACCATTTCATGGAATCATCCAAAAGAGGCAAGCAGAGGGCCGTCCACTCCCTCGCCCTCCGGGAGAGGGTGCCCGAAGGGCGGGTGAGGGCGGTGCCACGAAGTGAGGGTCATGCCTACTGCAGCGCCCTCACCCCAACCCTCTCCCGGAGGGCGAGGG
>DNJC01000134.1 GCA_003490025.1 Geobacter sp.
TAACAGCAGCACTCGCAGTGACATTTTTGAGCAGATATCAACCGGAGGTGTTGTCCCGTCTGGCTATGCAGATTTACGCATTTCTTCCTCCCTTAAAACCCACAAGCCCGGCATCTACTCTTCAAAGGACCTTCATGGAACCCCTGAGTACAAACTGCTGGCTAACATTGACGGTCAAGCCATACAGTTGCAAGGAACTCTACACGAGGAAGATAGTGAAACCAGTGGAGTGCGGGACACTGAGGTCGGAGAGGGTACCAGGTACAGGTTTAATACGAAGTTGCGTTTGAGGGCTGGGGTCCACAAAGTTGTTCTTGCCCTCCCCGCCGATGATATTGCCGTGGAGCGACAAATAGCGCTGACTGAAGGGAGCAGCAATAGTCTGATACTCGAACCTGTGTACAGGCAATCTCCAGGAAAAAGACGCCCGGGCTTCTACGGTGTGACTAGCTATAAGGAAGGGATTAAAGGGATTCGGTTAATCTTGAACGACAATCTCTTGTAATTCCAACTGGACGCTTTGTTCAAGGGCTAGCAGCAGCGCTGCGACTGCCTCAAACAGTGAGGCGCGCAGGAGATGCAACATCTATTTGGGGGGACTGTCTTGACAACGAATAAACAAGGACTCACTCAGCAGTTGTGGGATTTCTTCTGCTCTTTGAAACTCTCAATTTTCTTACTAATTGGACTGGCACTGGTCTCGATCATCGGAACGGTGATCCCCCAGGGGCCACAACGTGAATACCTGGCTACGATCAGCGAGACCAAGATCCGCCTGTACAGTTCCCTTGGCTTCTTCGATATGTACCACTCCTGGTGGTTCATCTTGCTGCTCTACCTTTTGACGCTGAACCTGATCTGCTGCTCCATCAAGAGGCTGCCGCGGGTCTGGAAGGTTGTCTCCGAACCGGTCCTGATCATGGATGAGGCCTTCGAGAAGACCCTCACCACGGTCAAGGACGTGAAGATTAAGGGATCTGCCGCCGAGTTGAAGGACCGCGTTGCCGCCTTCTTAAAGACGGAGTTCGCCGAGCCGGTGGTGACCGAACAAGGAGGCGAGTTCCACCTGTTCGCCCAGAAGAGCCCCTGGTGCAGACTCGGGGTTTACGTGGTGCACCTCTCTATCATCATTATCTTTATCGGGGCGCTGATCGGCTCGTTCTTTGGATACAAAGCGTACGTCAACATCCCAGAAGGTGGCGGCGCGTTGCAGGTGCGGTCCAGCGGCGGCAAGACGATCGATCTCGGATACGAAGTCCGCTGCGAGAAGTTCTCAGTCAGCTTTTACGACACCGGCGCTCCCAAGGAGTTCAAGAGCATCCTGAGCGTCTACGAGAACGGCCAGCCGGTTGCCGGTTACCAGCGGGTTCCGATCATCGTAAACGATCCGCTTACCTACAAAGGGATCACCTTCTACCAGTCGAGCTACGGCCAGTCAGACGAGGGTGTCTGGTACTACCTCACCGTTCGTAACCGCAACGGCGGAGAGCCGGTCAAGCTGAAGGCACGTCAGGGCGAGAGGGTCGCGCTGCCGGGCGGCGCCTTCCTTTCCGTGATGGAAGCTACCATGGACGTACGTCCCTTCATGAGAGGGTTCGAGGGCCCTGGCGCCCAAGTGGAGTTTACCCCGGCCGGCGGCAGCCCGAAGCCTTTCGTGATTCTCTCCGAGAAGTACGAGAGCCTCAACGCGCAGCACGGGGACAACCTTATCATCACCTTCAACGGTATGGACCAGAAGTTCTACACCGGCTTGCAGGTCGCCAAAGACCCGGGCGTATGGGTGGTGTGGCTCGGCTGCTTCCTGATGGTGGTTGGCATCTGTATGGCCTTCTTCATGTCACATAAGAGGGTCTGGGCACGAGTTTCCGACAAGGGTGTGACCATTGGCGGCTCCGCCAGCAAGAACCCGACGGGTTTTGAGCTGAGCTTCGACGAGTTGGTAGAGAAGCTCAACAAGTATAAGTAACGGGGCACATGCTGCGCTGCTCTAACTGACTGACCGGAGGGTAAAATCTATGTCAAGTTCTTCGCTTTTCAATATAACCATGATCACCTACATGGTTTCCACCTGCATATTCTTTGGATTTCTGGCCTCTCGCAGCAAGGTGGTTGGTCTCGCTGGCACCTACGCCGCATTGTTCGGCTTTGTCGTTCAGACCGTGGCGATTGGTATGCGCTGGAAAGAATCGTATGATATGGGGCACGGCCACGCGCCGCTATCAAACCTGTTCGAGTCCGTGGTCTTCTTCACTTGGACCATAGTTATGATCTTCCTGTTCATCGACTTCAAGTACAAGTATCACGCCATCGGTTTCTTCGTCATGCCCTTCGCGCTGTTCGGCATGGCCTGGGCGCAATTGAGCTTGGACAGCGGCATTGAGCCACTGGTCCCGGCGCTGCAGAGCAACTGGCTGGTCTACCACGTCATCACCTGCTTCCTCGGGTACGCAGCCTTCGCCGTTGCCTGCGGCATATCCATCATGTACCTGATCAGGGAGCAGATGGAACAGGGGAGGGATGGCGCCGAGGCTGGCGGCATGCTCTCCCTGTTCCCTTCCATCAGGGTGCTGGACGACCTGAACTACAAGGCGATCATGATCGGTTTCCCTCTGCTGACGCTGGGGATCGTGACCGGAGCAGCCTGGGCGAACTACGCCTGGGGCACCTACTGGAGCTGGGATCCCAAGGAGACCTGGTCGCTGATCGTCTGGTTCGTCTACGCCGCGTTTCTGCACGCCCGCATCACGCGCGGCTGGATTGGGCGCAAGGCAGCCATTCTCTCCGTTATCGGTTTCGCTGCCACCATCTTCTGCTACCTGGGAGTCAACCTTTTCCTTTCCGGTCTGCACAGCTACGGCAGATAGTTTTCGGAAAGCCACTTCGTTAAAGTGATTGGATGTGTCTCGGACATCCGATTCTTCAGCGTCTCACTCCTGCCGGCCTTAGCCTTGAGAAGGTCGGCAGGAGTGCATCTTCTATCATCAATATCTGATCCAGGTGACACTCCGCGTAATCCATTGGCTGCTACTATCGCCAAAAGTTCACCAGCGCCATGCATGCCAGCAACTCAGCGTGCCCTCCATCAAGAATGATGAGGCTTGACAGTCGATGCACGGAAGATTATTCTCACGGTTGAATTGTTGCTCAACTATTGAGGTCTTGATGTCAGATAGCGCCATCTGCAGTATCACCCTGATTGATGAGGCAAAGGTCGTTGCTGTCCGTAATGCCTTGCCTCCGAATGAAGTCCTGTTCCGGCTTGCCGAAACCTTTCGTGTCCTAGGCGATCCCACGCGGGTCCGCATCCTTCATGCCCTTTCCCTGCAAGAACTTTGTGTTTGCGACATCGCCAGCCTCCTGGGAAGTACCAAGTCGGCGATTTCTCATCAGCTGCGGCTACTACGCTCCCTGCGGGTGGTGAAACACCGCAAGGATGGCAGGATCGTCTACTATTCTTTGGACGACAGCCATGTGGGGAATCTTCTCCGCGAGGGGCTTTGCCATATCGTCACCACTACGTCGCAAGGAGCGGAGGGCGTCGAGAAATGACGGGTACTATTCTGCTGGTCGAGGATGATGCCAGGATCGCTGAGGTCGCGCAAGCGTACCTGGAGCGGGCCGGGTTCAGGGTAAGGCATGTCTTTACAGGACGCGAAGCCATGGCTATTTTATTGACTGAGCCGGCGGCATTAGTCGTTCTTGACCTCATGCTCCCCGACCTGAGCGGCGAGGCCATTTGCCGTGAACTGAAAGAACTCAACGATATCCCGGTCGTCATGCTGACCGCCAAATCCTCGGAGGAGGAGCGGTTGGCGGGCTTCGCCCTCGGCGCCGACGACTATATCGTCAAGCCCTTCAGTCCTCGTGAACTCGTAGCCAGGGTCCAGGCGGTCCTGAAGAGGTCGGGACCTGTGGATAGCGGCACGCGGCTCAGCTTCAACGCCCAGCAACTGGTCATCGATGACCGCAACCACACGGTGACCCGCCGGGGCACATCGGTACGGCTTACCGCCCTGGAATTCAGGCTCGTCTTCGCACTTGCTGCAACACCGCAGAAAACGTTCACCCGCGAGGAACTGGTCGACAAGGTGATGGGGCACAACTTCGACGGCTATGAGAGAAACATCGACTCCCATATAAAAAATATCCGCCGCAAACTGGAGGATAACCCCCGGACACCGGAATTCATCATTTCCGTTTACGGCCTGGGATACAGGTTCGGAGGAGTGCGGGATGTTTAGGCGGTTTCTGTTTGCATTGCTTCTCATGGCCGTTCTGGGGGTTTCCTCGGCGCTCCTGCTACGGGAACTGATAGTGCGCGACTTCAGCCGCCTGAACGAAGCGGAGCAGGAGGACCGGGCTTCCTGGGTGGTGTCCGATCTTGAGTCGGCCTATGCAAAGCAGAAGGCCTGGGACCGGGCGATGGCTGTCGAAGACGCCGTCTGGGCGCTCCAACTCGGCATGGAAACCAGGGTGCGGGACCGTGACGGCAAGATCATCATGGAGACCAGGGAGGCCCTTGACTCCCTGGCATCCGAGAATCGAACCCGGCTCCAGGCCGGATCGGCCTACGCTCTGAAACTGGGCATCGGCGAGTTTCACAGCTATCCGCTGTTTCTGCGCGGAGAAGAAATAGGGCAACTTGATGTCAGGTTTCTGCCCGACGAGCGCAGCCTCTTTTTCGTTGCCCGGACCAACAGGCTGTTGGCCTATTCAGCCCTAATCCTCGGTGTGGTCGCCTGCCTACTGAGCGTGCTGCTGGCCCGCCGTTTGAGCCGCCCCATCGTGCGGCTGGCAGATGCCGCAAAGGGTATCAGTCAAGGCAACCTGGCCGAGCGGGTTGAGTACGCCGGCAGCGACGCACTGGCAAGCCTCAGCCGGTCCTTCAACCAGATGGCTAACACGCTCCAGCTGCAGAACAAGCTGCGCAAGCAG
>DNJC01000014.1:0-2137 GCA_003490025.1 Geobacter sp.
ATCCGGACGATGTGGAGGCCGTGAAGAAGGTGAAACAGTGCATGCTCAAAAAGGAGCAGGCAAAAGCGGAAGAGAAATAGGCAACACGCCTGCTGGCGCTGATAGTCCCAAACCGGAGGTCGCCATTGCCGTACCGCACGCTGAGAGTCGCCCTGCTGCTGCTCGCCTTTGTTTCGCTCCTTTCCGGCTGTGAGGAGAACAGGGGGGTGAAGATCGGCGAAAAAGCGCCCTCCATCTCCGGCAACGACGTCCAGGGGAACTACATCAGCCTCCCGCAGATGAAGGGGAAGACGGTGGTCATCTATTTCTGGACCGACTCGTGCTGCGGCGACAACCTGAAGCAGCTCGAACCCTTTTTCAGCCGGAACAGGGACAGAGGTCTGGAGATCGTGGCGGTCAACGAGATGGACCCGAAGGAAAAGATCCTGTCCCTGGTCTCGAAAAACGGGCTCTCCTTCACGATGCTCTCCGACGAGCACTCCATGCTTTTCAAGCAGTACAACGTCCTCGGCTTCCCGACCATCCTGATTCTCGACAGGGACGGGGTGATCCGGGAGAAGGTCCTGGGCGAGATGCCGACGGCCAAACTGGAAAAGCTGATAGAGCGCCACCTCGATACCCGCTGAACCGGAGCGTTGCCCATGAAAAGATGGCTGTCCGCCTTCATCCTGCTCCTCGCCGCGGCCGGCATCGTCTTTGCCGCGGACCCCGACGTCCTGGAGCACAAGTCGTGCGCCTACTGCGGCATGAGCCGGGGCAAGTTCTCCCACAGCAGGATGCTGGTAGAGTACGACGACGGCTCGGAGGTCGGTGTCTGCTCGCTGCGCTGCGCCGCGGTGGACCTGATCAACAGCCTGGACAAGACCCCGCGCCGCATCTGCGTCGGCGATTATGCGGACCAAAAGCTCATCGATGCCGAGAAGGCGGTCTGGGTCATCGGCGGTGACAAGGCCGGCGTCATGACCGCGCAGGCCAAGTGGGCCTTCGGCACCGAGAAGGGCGCGGATGACTTCATCAGGGAGCATGGCGGAACCAAGGCCGATTTCGAGGCCGCCATGAAAGCCGCCTGCGACGCCCTCTACCAGGACACCAGGATGATCCGCGAAAGGCGCAAAACGAAGCGCGGCACGTTGTAACCCCCCAGTATCCTCTTCCGTGGTCTCCATTCGCCCCCGCACCTCCGGGGGCTTTTTTTTGCCCGCCAGCGTATCGCAAAAACCGATAGGCGAAGACGTTTTCATCGAAACTATCCGTTTGACTTATTCCAGACGTAGACATATACAGATCCTCATACTAATTCGATCCAGGGGGGACCACTGCAATGACTGCCGATTTTCAGGTGAAGTCCGATCCGGCGCTTTGGGAAAAGCTGGGGATGGACGTGCCCCGTTTCTCCGGGATGCCGGCCATGCTGACCAACGCCTACAAGAACATGTTCCTGACGCAGCAACACCGTCCCAAGGGGATGGCGTATTTCGACAACATGGTCGAGAACATCCACACCGGCAGGATCCACGAGATCGTGGCGGCGAAGGAGAGCGGCAAGCCGGTGATCGGCACCTTCTGCGTCTACGTCCCCGAGGAGTTGGTAGTCGCCGCTGGAGGGATCTGCGTCGGACTTTGCGGCGGCGCCCAGGGGTCGATCGCGGACGCCGAGAAGGTCCTGCCGCGCAACATCTGCCCGATGGTGAAATCGGCCTTCGGCTTCAAGGTCGGCAAGATCTGCCCCTACTTCCAGGCGGTCGACATGGTCTACGGCGAGACCACCTGCGACGCGAAGAAGAAGACCTGGGAGATCCTGGACCGCTACGTCCCGACCCACGTCATGGAAATCCCGCAGATGAAAAGGGAGCGGGACAAGCGTCTCTGGGTGGAGGAGGTGAGGGATTTCAAGGCCGCCGTCGACAAGATCACCGGCAATGAGACCGGGTTCGAGGAGATCGCCGCCGGCATCAGGACCGTAAACGCCAAGCGCGCCGCCCTGCAGCGTCTCAACGCGCTGCGCCACCACAACCCGTCGCCCGTCAGCGGCAAGGACATGCTCCTCATCGAGCAGATCGCCTTCTACGACGAGCCGGTCCGTTTCGCCGAGAAGGTGCACGAGCTTTGCGACGAACTGGCGCAGCGGATAAAAGAG
>DNJC01000014.1:2240-6931 GCA_003490025.1 Geobacter sp.
TCGGGCGCGGAAGGGATCATCGACTACTGCCTGCAGTTCTGCCACACCTACAACATCGAGGCGGTCAAGCTGCGCGAGGCGTGCGAGAAGAGAGATATCCCGTTCATGTCGATAGAGACGGACTACTCCCCGGACGACGTGGGGCAGTTGCAGACGCGCGTCGAGGCGTTCATCGAGCAGATACGGGGCTGAACATGCAGATAGGTATCGACCTCGGGTCCCGCACCATAAAGAGCGTCGCGATGAAGGGTGGGAAGGTGCTGCACCGGACCGTGGTGGAGAGCGGCTTCGAGCCGCACCGCCAGGCGCTGCAGCTCCTGTCGAGCCATCCTGAGGCGAGGGTGGTGGCCACCGGCTACGGGCGGCACCTCATGCAGCAGCATGCCGAACTCGACGTGATCACGGAGATAAAGGCCCACGCCCTCGGCGCGAGGCACCAGTTCCCCCACTGCCGGACCATCCTCGACGTTGGCGGCCAGGACTGCAAGGTGATCCAGCTGAACGAAAGCGGCCGGATCACCAGCTTCCACATGAACGACAAGTGCGCCGCCGGCACGGGGCGCTTCCTGGAGATGATGGCGGTGTCGCTCGGCTACGGGCTCCGGCAATTCGACGAGGTTGCGGGACGCGCCGAGGGGTCGGCCGCCATCAACAGCATGTGCGCCGTCTTCGCGGAGTCCGAGGTCATTTCGCTCAAGAACCGGGGGGTGCCGCCCGGCGAGATCGCCCGCTCGGTGCATCTCGCGGTCGCCTCCCGCCTCTGCGCCATGGTCTCCAAAACCGGGGAGTGCAGCCACCTCGTTTTCACCGGCGGTGTCGCCAACAACCAGACGCTGGTCAGGATGCTGGAAAAGGCGCTGGGCGTTCCGGTGCTCGTCCCGCCCGACCCCGCGATCACCGGCGCGCTCGGCGCCGCTTTGCACGTCTGACCCGGTGAGCTGCCGCCGCAGTAACAATCACGGAGAGTGAATTATGATGAAAAGAACAGTCTTAACGGTGGCACTGCTTTTGTCCGCCCTGGCGTCGACAGCGTTCGCCGCAAGCTACAACTACCTCGAGCCGGACGATTTCAAGACCTGGATCGAGAGCGGCAAGAAGGTGCGGATCGTCGACATCCAGGTGCCGCAGGAGTTCCAGGAACACCACTTCAAAGGGTCCCTCGAAACCAACGCGTATCCGGTGAAATCGGCAGAGGAGAAGAAGCAGCTGGACAGGGTCCTGCCGATTCTTTCCGCAGGGACCGAGGAAGTCGTCGTGATCTGCCCCCGTGGAGGGGGAGGCGCCAGGAACGCGTATGATTACCTGAAGGAAAAGGGAATCGCGCAAAGCCGCCTGTACGTCCTGCAGGATGGCATCAAGGGATGGCCGTACAAGGAACTCCTGGCCACCGGGAAGTAGTCGCGCCCGCCCCCATCCTTTTTTACCCCGACTTTTCCAAATGGAGCTGCCGTCACCGGCAGCTCCAGGACCCTTTCCCCCCGCGGCGGCTGCGCCTGTCGCTACTGGAGCTGTCACCCCGCCTTTCCCGGTCACCCTCCATCAGCATCCCCTGCCCCGCACACCTTCGCTCGACCTCACAGGCGTCGTCCAACTTAGATGCACCCGGACATTGTTAATTCCCCCCCGCTGCTGCTACAATTAGTAAAATTTTATTTCCAGGCAACGCTCCGCCCGTCTGCCAGCGCCAACGGGGGAATCTCTTTTCGGTTAAACCTGCGCAGAGGAGAGAATCATGGGAACATCGGTGGGGGTCGGTCACAGTCTGCACAAGAACCCGAGGGATGCGGGGAAAGAGGCCGCGTTGCTTGCCCTCCGGAATGGGGGTATTGACAAACCTGACTTCGTCTTCGCCTTCGCCACGGTGGGATACCAGCAGCAACTACTTCTCGAGGCGATCCGCGAGGCCACCTCCGGAGCCCCCTTGAGCGGCTGTTCCGGGGAGGGGATCATAATCCAGGGAATTGCCGCCGAGACCAACTTCGGGGTCTGCGTCATGGCCATAGCCTCGGACGAGCTGAGGTTCGCCAACGTCTGCGACAAGAGCCTGGCCCTGGGGTTCGACACCGCCGGAAAGCGCCTGGCGGAGGAGGTCCGTCCGCACCTGGCGCCGGACACGAAGGCCTGCTTCCTTTTCGCCGACGGTCTCATTTTCGATTTCGATCCCTTTCGCGACGCGTTCGAGAAGTCGCTCGGTCACGACAGGCCGCTCCCCCTTTTCGGCGGGCTTTCCGCCGACAACTGGGCCACCCGAAAGACCTACCAGTACCACGACGACCAGGCCTTTTCGGAGGGGGTCTCCTGCGTGGTCATGTCCGGCAGCGGAGGAGTGGCCTCGGGGGTGAACCATGGCTGCGTCCCGGTGGGAGCCCGGCGGACCATCACCCGCAGCAAGGGGAACCTCATCTACGAGATCGACGGAGTCCCCGCACTGAAGGCGTTAAGGGAGTACGTGGAGGACGGCTCCGAGAGCCAGTGGAACAAGTTGACCCTCAACCTCTGCCTCGGGTTCAAGACGCCGGAAATCCTCAAGCGCGAGTACGGTGAATACATCATCCGCTACATCATGGACAAGAGCGACGAGGAAGGTTACGTGACCATACAGTCCGACGCGAAGGAAGGGACGGAGCTTTGGATCATGCGCCGCGACAAGGAGCTTATCCGCGACGGCCTGCAGGTGATTTCGCGCCAGATCCGGCAGGGAATCGGGACGCACAAGCCGAAATTCGTCCTGCAGTTCGAATGCATGGGACGCGGCAAAGTGGTGTATCGCGAGCAGGAAAAAGCGGACCTGCTCCGCTCCCTGCAGGAGGAGATCGGCGCCGACCTCCCGTGGATCGGTTTTTACACCTACGGCGAGATAGGACCGGTCTCCGGGTACAACTGCATCCACAATTTCACGGCTGTCGTCGCCGTCGTTTATTGAGGAAAGTAAGATCGACGCCAGGGTTACCTGATTTTGCGCCTTCCGGATCACAATCCCGCATTTTCAGTCTTTTCTGCGCCAGATGCTTCTAATTAATCCCTCTCCGGTGGGGTGATACGTGGAAAACGATGACATCAGACAGAAACAGGGACCGGCTGCAAAGGGCGACCTGGAGGCGCTGCAGCGGGAGCACGAGGCACTGGACCGGCAGGTCAAGCGGCTGATCAGGGCGGAGGGAAGACTGTACGAATACCAGCAGGAGCTCGACGCGCAACTCAAGGAATACAAGGGGCTCTACGACCTGAACAGAAGGCTTAACGGAAGCTTCGACATCACGCACATCCTCCATGAGACGGTGGCGTACGTCACCCAGGAGCTGGAGTACGAAAGGGCCATATTCTTGCGGCGCGGCGAGGGGTCAAGCTACAGGGTCTGCGCCCTCGACGGTTTCTACGAACCGGTCGAGAAGGCGGAGGTCGCAGGACTGGTCGTGGAGCCGGACGAGCCGTGCCTCGCGCCGCTTCTGGCAGGAAAGGAGTACATGGTCTGCCTCCCCGCTTCCGGCGGAGAGTGGGTGGAGCAAACCCGCGCCAGACTGCACCTGAACGAGTATTTCATCTACCCGCTCAGCATCCACGACGTCCCCGAGGCCCTCCTGGTGGTGGGGAACTCCTCCGGGAACGCCCCCTTCTACCGGAGGGTAGAGGATACCCCCGCCGCCCTGCTCACCATGGGGAACCTGGTCGGGCTGATATCCTCGCTCATCGACAACCAGATCTTCCTGGAGCGGGTGACCCGGGCCCGCGAGCAGGAAAGGGCCGCCGAGGCGCGCTACCGCTCCATATTCGAAAACGCCTCAGAGGGGATCTATCAGAGATACCCGGACGGGAGGTTCATAGACGCGAACCCCGCCCTCGCCCACATGCTGGGCTACGCCTCCCCCGCGGAACTGATGACGGAGGTCATCGACATCCAGCGGCAGCTTTACACGGACCAGGCCTATCACGACGAGTTGGTCCGGCAGCTGGAGGCAAACGGCAGGGTGGACGGCTTCGAGGCGCAGATGCGCCGGAAGGACGGAAGCATCATGTGGGTGTCGCTCAGCATGCGCCAGGTGCGCGGCAGCAATGGAGAGGTGCTCTTCTACGAAGGGATGTCCGAGGAGATCACGCAACGAAAGATGGCTGAAGATCTCCTCAGGGAAAGCGAGCGGCAGTACCGGGAGCTGAGCGAGGCGCTCGAACAGCGGGTGATGGAAGCGGTCGACGAGCTGCGCCAGAAGGACAAGATCCTGATCCTGCAGGGGCGGCAGGCGGTCATGGGAGAGATGCTGAGCAACATCGCCCACCAGTGGAGGCAGCCGCTCAACCTGCTGGCCCTCCAGGTGCAGGACCTGCAGATGACGCAGAAAAGTGCCGTTCTCACCGAGGAGTATGTCGAGAAGAGCGTGGGAAACTCCATGCGGATCATCCGGGAGATGTCCAGGACCATCGACGATTTCAGGTACTTCTTCATGCCGGACAAGGAAAAGCTGGAGTTCAGGATAAGCGAGCCTCTGGCTAGGGCGCTGTCGCTTTTGGAGGGGAGCTTCAAGCTGCACGGCATCCGGGTAGAGGTGGATCAAACCGGCGATCCTGCGATAACCGGATACCTCGGGGAGTTCATCCAGGTCCTGCTCAACATACTGATCAACGCGCGCGAGGCCCTGGCGGCCCGCAACCCTCCGAACCCGTTCATCCGGATCACGCTCCTTTCCAAGGCGGGCAGG
>DNJC01000115.1 GCA_003490025.1 Geobacter sp.
TTTAGGTTTTAGGTGCCTTTTATGCCTTTTGGTGGCGAACCTGTAGGAGTAGCGTATGTTGAACATTGCACTGGTTGGCTGCGGCAGGATTTCGGTACGTCACGCGGAGCTTTTGGGTAGCGGCTTGATCGGACAGGCACGACTCGCAGCGGTATGCGACATCGACCCGGCCAGGGCGCGGTCCCTGGGGGAGCAGTACGGCGTGCCGTATTACACGGACATGCACGAGATGGCCGGGAAGGAAAAGGACCTCGACATCATCACGCTGCTTACTCCGAGCGGCCTTCATGCCGAGCACGTCATCGGCCTTGCCCCCTACGGCAAACACCTGATAGTGGAAAAGCCGATGGCGCTTTGCCTGGACGACGCCGACCAGATGATCAAGACCTGCGACGAGTACGGCATCAAGCTTTTCGTCATCAAGCAGAACAGGTTCAACATCCCGGTGATGAAACTCAGGGAAGCGATGGAGGGTAAGCGCTTCGGCAAACTGGTCCTGGGTACGGTGCGGGTCAGATGGTGCAGGGACCAGGCGTACTACGACCACGACTCGTGGCGCGGCACCTGGGCCTACGACGGCGGCGTCTTCGCCAACCAGGCGAGCCACCACATCGACCTCCTGGAGTGGATGATGGGGAGCGTCGAGTCTGTCTTCGCCAAGAGCACCACGGCGCTGGTGAACATCGAGACGGAGGATACCGGCATAGTGGTCCTCAAGTTCCGAAACGGCGCCCTCGGGGTGATCGAGGCGACCACGGCGACAAGGCCAAAGGACCTGGAAGGTTCCATATCCATACTGGGAGAAAAGGGGACCGTCGAGATAGGCGGCTTCGCCGTGAACCAGATGAAGACCTGGAACTTTGTCCACAGGATCCCCGAGGACGAGGAGATCCTGAACAACTATTCGGTCAACCCTCCCGACGTCTACGGCTTCGGGCACAAGGCCTACTACGAGCACGTGGTCGACTGTGTCGTGAACAACAAGAAGGCGCTCATCGACGGACTCGAGGGAAGAAAAAGCCTTGAACTCATCTCCGCCATCTACGAGTCGATCGAAACCGGCAGGGAGGTATTCCTGCGGTTCGTGCCGCAAAAGTGCAAGCTGGGGATAAAGCATTGATAGCGAGTACGGCCATAATCCATCCCGGTGTCGAGTTGGGCGAGGAGGTCGTGGTCGAGGACTTCTGCATCATCGGCGCCCCCTTCAGGGGACAGCCGGAGGGGACGGTGACCCGTATAGGTAGAGGTGCGGTGATCCGTTCGCACACGGTCATCTATGCCGGCAATGTCATCGGCGAGAACTTCCAGACCGGCAACAAGGCGAACATACGCGAATGCAACACGATCGGCGACAACGTGAGTATCGGTACGCTGTCGGTGGTAGAGCACCACGTGGAGATAGGAAACGAGGTCCGGATCCACACGCAGGCCTTCGTACCGGAGTACTCCATCCTCGAGGAGGGGTGCTGGCTGGGGCCGCAGGTGACGGTGACCAACGCGAAGTTCCCGCAGTCGCCCGATGTGAAGAACGGGCTGCGCGGGGCGCACGTAAAGAGGAAGGCGAAGATAGGCGCCGGCTCGACGCTGCTTCCCGGTGTGGTCGTCGGCGAGAACGCCCTCATCGGCGCAGGAAGCGTCGTCACCAAGGACGTCGGGGCCGACACCATCTGCGCTGGCAACCCGGCGAAGTTTGTGAGGAAGATTCACTACTGAAACACCATAAAAACCGAAAACCAAAAACTGATTGCCACAAAAAAGCACAAAAGTCACAAAAAAACCCTAAAATCTTTATTGGTAAAATCTTTATAGAGTCGGTTTTTAGTAACTAGGTTTTGAGGTTGAGCAACCGTTTGATTTTCAGGGTTCATTTTGAGCACAAAGCCTTCAGCGGTTTTGTTTGATCAATGTTTTAGGCTTCCTTTTTGTGTTTTTTGTGCTTTTTTGTGGCAATAAAGCCTTTCAGGTTTTCCGGGTTTTGGTTTTGTAACAAGGGAAAAACAGATGATTCCTTTAGTCGACCTGGAGGCGCAGTACCAAGAGATCAAGACGGAGATCGCCGCCGTGATCGACGAGGTGCTCTGCTCCAAGGCTTTCATCCAGGGGAAGTACGCGGCGGCCTTCGAAAAGGAGTTCGCCCCGCTGCAGCACTGCGCCCAGGCCATCGGATGCTCCAACGGCACCTCGGCGATTTTCCTCGCGCTGAAGGCGCTGGGGATAGGGGAAGGGGACGAGGTGATCACTACCCCCAACACCTTCTTCGCCACCGTGGAAGCGATCTGCCACGTCGGCGCGACACCTGTCTTCGTGGATATCGACCCGGACTGCTACACCATCGATCCCTCGCTCATCGAGGCGAAGATGACGGGAAGGACCAGGGCGCTGATCCCGGTGCACATCCACGGCAACCCCTGCCGCATGGACCTGATCATGGATATCGCCAGGAGGAACGATCTCAAGGTGATAGAGGACTGTGCCCAGGCGCATCTCGCCACCTTCCACGGGAAAGCGGTCGGCTCCTTCGGCGATGCCGGGACCTTCAGCTTCTATCCCGGCAAGAATCTCGGCGCCTACGGCGATGCGGGTGCGGTGACTACCAGCGATGCGGAACTGGCGGAGAAAATAAGACTTCTGGTGGACCACGGCAGGGACACGAAGTACACCCACAAGATCGTCGGCTACAACCACAGGATGGACGGCCTGCAGGCCGGAATCCTCACGGTGAAGCTCAGGTACCTGAAGCAGTGGACGGCGCTGAGGCAGAGAAATGCCGGGCTCTACCGCTCATTGCTGAAAGATGTCGAAGGCTTGAAACTCCCGGTGTCGCACGAGCTCGCCTCCCATGTGTTTCACCTGTTCGTGGTGCAGGTGCCGGAGAGGGACAGGGTGCTGTCGTACCTGAACCGGCACGGTGTTGCGGCAGGGATCCACTACCCGGTCCCGCTGCACCTGCAACCGGCGCTGAGCTACCTGGGGTACCAGGAAGGGGATTTCCCCGTTACCGAGCATGCCGCGCGGCACATGCTGAGCCTGCCCATGTATCCCGAGCTTTCAGGTGAACAGATCGAGTCGATCTGTGAGCTTTTGAAATCGGCGCGGAAAAACCGAAAAACCTGATCGCCACAAAAAGGCACAAAATACACAAAAAGAGTCCAAAAACTCTTTTCGACGAAGGCAGGCACACCGACAAAGCGACTAATTGAGATAAACGAGGGTTCGGAAGTTTTTAGTGGTGTTTTTTGTGTCTTTTGCGCTTTTTCGTGGCAATTATGTTTCGGGGTTTTAGGTTTTTGCCTTAGACCGATCAAAGGAAGATTAGATGTACAGAGACAAGAAGATAGCCCTGGTGATTCCTGCCTACAACGAAGAAAAGCTGATCGGGCAGACACTCGCGAACATCCCTGAGTGCATCGACACCGTCTACGTCGTGGACGACAAGAGCCCTGACAACCAGAACAGCGTGATCCTCAAGTGCGCCGAGAAGGACAGGCGCATCACCCTGGTAAAGCACGAGGAGAACCAGGGACCGGGCGGCGCGATCATCACCGGCTACCTGAGGGCCAACCAGGACGGGCACGACATCTCCGTCGTGGTCGGCGGCGATTTCCAGATGGACCTCTCCGAGGTGAACCATCTCCTGGACCCGGTGGTCGAGGGAAAGGCGGACTACGCCAAGGGGAACCGCTTCCTGCTCTCCAAACTGCAGGACACCCTCTCGAAAATGCCCAAGATCAGGCTCTTCGGCAACTGGATCATCACCGTGCTGACCAAGGTCGCATCCGGTTTTTACAAGACCATGGACGTGGTCGACGGCTACACCGCCATCACCAGTCAGGCGATAGAGGTCATCGACTGGTCCAGGGCATGGAAGCGCTACGGCTACCCGATGGACTTCCTGATCAGGTTGAACGCCTACGGCTTCAAGATCATCGAGGTGCCGAGGACGGCCGTGTACCTCCCCGGGGAGCGCCAGTCGCAGATCAAGGGATTCAACTACGCCATGAAGGTCTCCCCGATGCTGATCAGGAACTTCTTCTGGCGCCTGAACTTCAAGTACCTGTTCGTGGATTTCCATCCGCTGGTGTTTTTCTACTACCTGTCCTTCTTCCTCGTCCCGGTGGGGCTTGGTTTCGGCGGGTATCTCGCCGTCGACTGGCTCTTTTTCGGCGGGTACAACGTCACGGCGCCGCGGGCGGTGCTCGATGCCCTGATGCTTATTTCCGGTTTCCAGTTCCTGTTGTTCGCGATGCTGTTCGACATGGAATGCAGCAAGTGAATCAAAACCTTTAAACCGTCAGCCACAGAGAAAATCTGAGCAAAGACAAAAAAGGGTTACGTCAAAGGCTTTTCCCTTGTTAAAGCCTTACTCGGATTCTCTCAGAAGTTCTCTGTGGCAAATGGTTTGGTTTTTGGGGTTTTTGCCTGTAATGATAGCAACGCTCAGAAGCGAAATACGCCTTACCGATGTGGTCCGCAGCCTCCTTTTCAACCGGGGATACACCGCGAAACTGGAGAGCGAACTCACCCGCTACTTCGGCGTGCAGAATTCGCTGCTGACCCATTCCGGCCGGACCGGGCTCTATTTCCTGCTGAAGGCCTTGCCGCACCGAAAGGTGTATCTCCCGGCGTATAACTGCTGGGCAGTCACCGAGGCCGCGACCCGGGCGGGAAAAGAAATAGAGTACGTCGATATCCGGCTTGAAGATTTCAACATGGATGTCGCCAAACTCAGAAGTTCTCTTGCTGCCGACTCCATCATAGTTGCCACCCACCAGTTCGGGATACCGTGCGATATAGACGGCATCCTGGAACTCGCCAGGGAGCGAGACTGCATCGTCCTGGAAGACAATGCCCCGGCCATCGGTTCCGAGGTCGCAGGCAGGAAGACCGGAAGCTTCGGCACCGCCAGCATCGTCAGCTTCGACCACTCCAAGGCTATCGTCTCCGGAAAGGGCGGGGCGATCCTCTTCACAGACGATGTCCTGTACCAAAGGGTCAAAAAGCTCCATGACGAAACCGTGGCGATGCCCGGTCCGTTCCAGTCGCTGCGCTACATGCTGGTCGCCCTGGCCTATTCATACGCCACCCACAAATGGGTTTATCGAACAACCTATGCCTTGTTCCGACGCATCAGGGGCTGCAGCAAGTCCGAGCCCGCCTACGATCTGACCGGGCAGAACCCGTCATACCTTTTGGGGTGTGACGAAATGAGGGCGAAGGTCGCCTACCTGGGCATGAAGCGTTTGGCCGGAACCCTTTCCAGGAGGGAGAAGATCGTCGATTTCTATCGGGAAATCACCTCGGGCAACGAAAGGATCATCGCCCCCGTCATTCCGGACGGCTGCAAGGCCGCCCTGCTCAAGTTCCCGATCCGGCTCGACGGCTTCGACCGCGATTTCTTTTATGCGCGCTGCCTTGCCAAAGGGGTGGATATCGGTTTCCTTTTCCCTTTTCATTACCAAGGCGCCGACGACGATTGCCCCAACGCGAGGGCGGCGGCGAGTCAGGCCATGTCGCTTCCCGTGCATGGAGCACTCGGTCGGGGCGACCTGGACAGGATCAAGAACGCCCTTGCCGATGAGAAAAGCTACCTGGCGGCTTCCCCCGTGAAGTAGCCGGGCCTTCTCGAGAAAAGATAACCTCGCCTTTTCTCGGAAAAAAATAAAAGTATGCAAATAGGTCTCCTTTCCCACGGCGGATCTTCAGCGGGTGCACAGCATGAAACTTTTCGGTTCCGACCTGAACCAGGCCAATAGTGATTACTTCAGCAAGGGCGCCCAACTTGAGTACTACAAGGAGAGGTTCTTCGCCCTGATGCCGCCGGAAGAGGTCTTGTTCCCCAAGTACCTGAGAGAGGACCAGAGCGTGCTCGACCTGGGATGCGGGGCGGGCAGGACCACCTTCCACATAAAGAAGGTGACGGAGCGGGTGATAGGGGTCGATCTTTCGGAGGTACTGATAGCATCGGCGCAGGCGAACCATCCCGGCGTTGATTTCAGGGTGATGGACGCCGGGGACCTCAAGTTCGCAGACGGCAGTTTCGACGTGGTGGTCTTCTCCAACAACGGGCTTTGCTACGTGCATCCCGAGGAAAAGCGCCTGAAGGCGATCCGCGAGATACGACGCGTGCTGAAACCGGGCGGGATCTACATCTTCAGCTCCTTCAACCGTTTCCGTCCGCTGGCGCTCTATGCCTTGGTGAATTTCGTGGTCACCAAACTCTTCATGGGGTTTTGCACCAACTACACCATTCACCTCACCCGGCATGGCGTCACGGTGAACTACGAAACCTCCCCGGCTGAAGAAACGAAACTGTTCGAGGGCATGGGATTCGAGCTGCTCGACCAGGTGCCCATGAAGGAGAAGGTCGGCAAGCTGGGGTACGAGCCTGACGTTCTCACCTACTATGCCTTCAGGAAACGGTAGCAGGGAGACGGGTGCGAAACTTCAAGACCTTAATCAAGCCGATCGGCTACCTGATAACCGCCCTCTCCGTTGGCTATTTATGCACGATAATCGCCGGTCTCGACTGGCAGGTCCTGAAGTTCGAGAGCCCGTTGAAATCCTTTTTCTGGATCTTCCTCTTCGGCGTCTGGGCCTCGCTTTTCGTCCTGGTCGGCGCGTACAACTGGAAACTGATCCTCGATTTCCTGGGCGGGACGAGCCTCCCGCTGAAGGACGTTTTCAGCGTTTACCTCAGGTCCAACGTCGCGAAGTACCTTCCCGGCAACGTCATGCACCTGGCCGGCCGCAACTTCCTCGGGAGCAGGCTCGGCTGGAACAACAGCGAAATCGCCTTCAGCAGTCTTCTCGAAATGGTCCTCGGGCTGGGATTGACCGGCCTCATCATCGCGGCTTTCGTCGCCGCCGGGATGGTGAACCTCCCTCCCCAGGTTCCGCTTCGCCTCGATTGCGACAGGATCGCCTGGTACGCGGCGATCGCGGCGGCAGGTCTTCTTTTTTCCGTCCTCTTCATCTACGCGTACCGGCTCCTGGTCCACAGGGAGACGCCTGCTGAAACCTCGGTGAAGCTGTACGGGAGGGGGAAACAGTTCGTATCGACCAGGTTCCTGCTGCTGCTGGGGAAGATGGCTCTCCTATCCCTTGCATGTTTCGTCCTCAATTGCGCCTTCTACTTCTACCTCTGCGACCTGGTGCTCGGTTTCCGGCTGAACGCTGCCGACTTCTTCAACGCCAACACGGCCCTCGCCATCGCCGGGTACTTCGGCGTCCTCACCCCCGGCGCGCCGGGAGGGTTGGGCGTCAGGGAGTCGGTTTCCATGCTTCTCCTTTCGGCCTACGGCTATCCGAAGGAGGCGCTGGTCCTCTCCCTCATCGTGTTCCGCGTCGTCTGCACGTTGGGGGATCTCTTCCCCTACCTGGTCGTCAAGGCATGCGGCGGGAGACGGATCGAAGGGACGGACAGCAGCTCCTGACCTGTCGCGGCGCGTCGTGGAGCTTTCTAAAATCAGGCACATGTGCTATAGATCAGCCTCCATCGCGTCATTGACGCTTACCGGTCACCCCTAGCGATGTTATGAAAGAGCTTTATGTCGACTGATATGACCCCGACTACACATGATCGACCTGCCTCGGTTTCGTCTCCCGCCGAGAGCGGGCTGACATCCTTTCTGGAAAGGTTCGGCTGGCTTTTGCCGGTTCTTGCCGCGGTCGTCGTCTACCATGTCAGCCTCAACAACTTCTTTTCCTTTGACGACTTCATCTGGCTGGACCGGTCTCGCACCTTCAAGGAGAACTGGCTGCAGATGTTCCGGGTCGACGTGACCTATTTCGACCCGGTGGTGCATCTCCTCTTCCTCGCGGATTCCATGCTGGGCGGGCTCGACCCCCGCTGGTACCACCTGGTGGACCTCGCGGTTCACGCCGTCAACGCCGTCCTGGTCTTCCGTTTCGCCCGGCTGCTTTCCGGGGAGACGAAGAGTGCCGTGTACGCAGGGGTCCTCTTCGCCGCTTCCTTCGCCATAGCAGATGCCGTGCTCTGGTCGTCGTCGCGTGTCGATCTGCTGGCGACCTTTTTTTCGCTTTGCGCGCTGATCCAGTTCCTGCACTACCTTCGCGGCGACCGCCGGCGCAACCTGGTACTTTGTTTCCTGGCGTTCGTCCTCGCGCTCGGGTCGAAGGGGACGCCGCTGGTCCTGCCGGTCGTCTTTTTCTGGCTCGGCGTCCAGGAGAGGAAACCGCTGCGCCACGCGCTCTGCCTGGCGCCTTTCGGCGTGCTGGTCCTGCTCTACGTCATCCTGCTGAAACTGAACATGCACCAGGCGTCTCTCCCCTTGGACAGGCTGCACTTCAACGTGAAGAACCTCGCCATGGCGTTCAGCTCGTTTTTCGTGACCGAGGAGACGCTCAAGTACGTCAACCTTCCCGCGGTGGCGGCCTCGCTCTTCCTGGTCGTCACCGCGCTATCCTTCCTGGCCGCGCCGTTTCGGGAGAGCGTCGCCATCCGCAGGACCGGCTGGTTCATGCTCGTCATGTCGCTTCTGCCGGTACTGGTGGTGACCGATTTCAAGCTGCTGACGGAGTACTCCGACCCGTACCTGCTTCTCTCCAGCCCGAGTCATCGCATCTACCTCGCCTCCGTGGGGCTGGCGCTTTTCGGCGCCGGTCTTCTCGGGCAGATGGAGCGGTTGCTGGGAAAGATATCCGTGCGCGGCGCATCGATAGCGGTGGCGGTTGTTCTTCTCGGTGCGGTGGTCGCCAACGCGTTACTGGTAAGGGAAAGGGATAAGGTCTGGCAGTGGGTGGGCGACAGGTACCGGTACGCGTTTGCCGGGCTGTCGGCGTACCGCCAGAAGATGCCTCCCGGGAGCCAGTTGGGGCTGATCTTTTTCCCGGGGTCCTCGGGGTTCCAGAACCCCATGGTCAGGGTCGCTCTGAATACCGGTGACGTCAGCCTGATCAAGGTCGTCAAGCTCGGTTTCATGGAGGACCGGGAGGTCCTGCAAAAGGCGGAGCAGAGTTACCTTTTCATATTGGAGGAGGACGGCAAGGTGCTCGACCGGACGGAGATGTTTCGCCGGCTGCTGTTGCTGAACCGGATGGCCTTGCAGCATCCCGAGCACCCGGAGTACGTCTCGGAGTGCAAGGAGATCGGCCGCAGCATTTACGACTCGTTCGACTAGTTCAGGAAGGGACATGGACACGGCATTGAAAACCATAGATCGTTTCTCGGGAAGCCTGCTGTACAGGTACCTGCTGATCATATTCCTGGTTCTGCTGGCGTACGGCAACACGCTCAACCATGGCTTCGTCTGGGACGACTTCGACATAATCGTGGAAAACCCGACGCTGCAGCTTAAAAACATCCCGAGGTTCTTCGTCTCCGAGGACAGGATTTCCTCTCCCACCGGGTACTATCGCCCGGTCACCTACATCTCCTTCGCACTCGACCGGGCCATCTGGGGAACCAACCCGGTAGGTTTCAACATCACCAACCTGTTGCTGCACCTCCTTGCCGTGCTGCTCTTCTACCGCGTGGTGGCGGCGCTGTTCAAACGGGAAAACCTGGCGCTCTTGGCGGCGCTGCTCTTCGCCTTGCACCCGATCGCGGGAGAGACGGTCAACTTCCACGCCGGCGGGCGCAACACCCTTCTTTGCGCCTGCTTCTCCCTCGCGTCGCTCCTTTTCTACGTCAACAGGAAGTCCCTGCCGGCCGTCGCCTGTTTCACCCTCGGCATCTTCTCCAAGGAGTTTGCCCTGCTCCTCCCCGCGATACTTTTCCTGTACGACCGCACCCTCAACGAGGAGAGGCCTAAGTGGAGCGCGTACCTGCCCTACGCCGTCGCCTCGGCCGTGTACCTGCTGATGCGTTCTCTCGTGGTGAAGGCGAACGCCAACCTGATCAAGGCGGCCAACGTCGTTGACAACATCTGGATCGTTCCACAGACGATCGTAACCTACCTGCGGAACATGGTCCTCCCGTTCTACCTGAAGACCCTTTACTACGTGAACCTCCAGGTCACCTGGAGCGTCTTCCTGACCTGCACCTTCCTTATCGTCCTGCTTCTGGTTGTCGCCTTCGTATTCCGTAAGAAGAGGGAGATACTCTTTGCCGTCGTGATCTTCCTGCTGTTCCTGCTCCCCGTCACCAACATCTTCTATTTGGGGGCCGCCATGATCGCCGACCGGCACGCGTACCTGGCATCGCTGGGGTTCAGCCTGGCCCTCGCCTGGGCGATCTGCTCCGCGAAAAAGCAGGTCGCAGTGCCGGTTGCCGTGGCGCTCTGCGCGGCTTTCGTGGTGACGGACATCGCCAGAAACGCGGCGTGGAGGGATGAAATATCGCTTTTCGAGCAGATGGCGAAAGATGCCCCGGAACTGAGCACCGGTTACCAGAACCTCGGCGTGATCTACTACAACCGGCAGGATTTCCCGGCCGCCGAGAAGTACCTGATGCTCGCCCTGGACAAGGAGGGGCTTTACGACACGGCGCTCGACGGTTTCACCGGCATGTTCATCGAGATGGGGAAGCCGGACAAGGCGGTGCTGGCCGTGGCCCGAAAGATGAAGAACAACCCGAAGAACCCCGAGCCGTATTTCGTCCTCTCCAGGATCTACGAGGCGACGGGCAACGGCGAGTTGGCCAGGACAAACCGGGACCAGGCGGAGGCGCTCTTCCCCGGTGCGGCCGAAGCGATGCGTAACAAGGTCGTGGAGGCGTGCCGGCAGGGGGAAGCGCTCATGTCCAGGCGCAGCTTCGCCAGGGCGGAGTCGCTCTTCGACGCAGCCTTGACCCTGGATCCCTACTCGGTTCCGGCCCTGCTCGACATGGGGAGCGTGATGGTCGAGAAGGGCGATGCCGGCAAAGCGGAGCGGTACTTCGCGCGGGCCGCCGCGCTGGCCCCGCGGGACCCTGCGGATAAGCCATGAACATACGCACCATGAAAACCATCGATCGATACGCAGGGGGATTTCTCTGTCTGTTGCTCGAGTTTTGCCAGCGGTTGCGGTGTCCCTTCCAGCGCCATGAGAAGCGTCCCTATCGTCGCATCCTGCTGATGAAGTTCTTCGGCTTGGGGAGCATCCTGCTCGCTACTCCGATGCTGCGCGCCATCAAGCTCCGCCATCCCGAAGCGAGCATAGGTTTTCTCACCTTTGCGGGAAACCGCGAGATGGTCGAGCGGCTCGGGCTGGCCGATGTCATCTACACGCTGCGCACCGACACCCCGGCGCACTTCGCCGGAGACCTCTTCGGGACGCTTAGGGGACTGCGGCGCGACAGCTACGATGTCGCCATCGATATGGAATTCTTTTCCAAGTTCTCGACCATTGTCACCTACCTCTCGGGAAGCCCGATGAGGATCGGTTACTTCCTGCGCCAGATGTGGCGCGGCAACCTGCTGACGGAGCAGGTCTATTACAACCACTACAAACACATCACCGAAGTTTTCGCCGCCCTGGCGGCCCCCCTGGACGTCAGCGTCACCGACTACTCGTTGCAGCCGCCCGTCATTTCCGCCGATGATAGAAGACGTGCCGATGCGCTGCTGGCAAGGGAGGGGATCGAGGCAGGCGATCTGCTGATAGCCTTCAACGTCAACGTGAGCGATCTCTCGTACGAGCGGCGCTGGTCGCAGGACGAATTCCTGGAACTGGCGCGCGGGCTCCTGTCGGAACTGAAGGTCCGCCTGCTTTTCATCGGCGCCCCGTCGGAGGCCGCGCATGTGACGGAAACGGTGCGCCTGCTCGGGAGCGGCGACCGTGTGGTGAACCTTGCCGGAAAGACCACGCTGGGTGAACTCCTGTGTGTCATGGAGCGTTGCCGGATGCTGGTCACCAACGACAGCGGCCCGCTCCATCTGGCCGCGTCACTGGGAGTCGCCACCGCTTCGTTCTTCGGCCCCGAGACGCCGATGCTTTACGGTCCGAAGGGAGGGGATGCGCTGGTCTTTTATGAGGGGCTCTACTGCAGTCCGTGTCTGAACGTCTTCAACGTGAAGACCGCCCCCTGCAACGGGGAGAATGTCTGCATGCGCAGGATCGAGGCGGGAAAGGTGCTGGAACGGATGCGGGAGCATTTCAGCGATGTCTGGGAGCGGCATGGAAACGCCTGCTGAAGCGGCGTGCCCCTTGTGCGGTGCGGCGGGCGCGCGTCTGCGCTACCCGGGAAACCCGCTGCCGGTGAGGCAGTGCGCCTGCGGCATGGTTTTCCTCTCCCCGCAGCCTTCTCCCGAACAGTTGCGCGAGATTTACGGTTCCGACTACTACCTGAGCCTGGGGATCTCGGGGCAGGATGACGAGGCGGTCAGGGGCATGAAAAAGGAGACCTTCCGGCGTCAGTTCGAGGCGATTGCGGCCGGCGCGAAGCCCGGGAGGGTCCTGGATGTAGGGTGCGCATCCGGCTTCTTCATGGAGGCGGCGACCGAGGCCGGGTGGGAAGCATACGGCGTGGAACTCTCCGGTTTTGCGGCGGAGCTGGCCCGGAGCAGGTTCGGCGATCGCGTGCGGCACGGGACGCTTGAGGAGGCCGGCTACCCGGACGCATTCTTCGATGTCGTGACCCTTTTCGACCTGCTGGAGCACGTTCCCGATCCCCGCTCTTTTCTTGCCGAGGTGCGCCGGGTGCTCCGTCCGGGGGGGAGACTCCTGCTCGTCCTCCCCAACGCGGCGAGTCTCAGCGCCCGTCTGATGGGGCGGCACTGGAGTCATTACAACGCGGAGCACCTGCACTACTTCACGCCGGAGACGGTGGCGGTCCTTCTTTGCGCGTGCGGTTTTGAAGTGGAGGGGGTGGCAAGCGCGCCCAAATGCCTGAACCTCGCATATATCTTCAACCAGTTCAGGAGATATCCCAGCGCTTTGGTTACCCCCCTGCGCGTTATCGCCGAGCGCCTTCTCCCAAACCGGATGAAGTCGAGGAATCTGCGCCTGCATTGCGGAGAGATGCTGGTAACGGCCCGCAGCGGGGCCGCCCCTCACCCTCCTGACCTCCACTAAGTTAGCTGATAAGCGACAATCTTCCCCGGAGGGGGAGGGTAGGGGCGAATAATCATTCGCCCCTACTCCGGTTCTTCGCTGAAGGCGCTAGTCTTCCCCCCTCCCAACCTCCCCCCGCTGGGGGAGTAAGTGGTTACTGGAAGGTGGGGAGAATCGCAATTTGCTGTTTTTGATAAAGCTTGGAGGATGGCAGTTTATGCAACGTTTTGAAGATTCGACCCCCCGGCTCCTCTGGACCCAGTGGGCGATTCTCTTTTGCGGTTCCCTGGCCGGCCTGGTGGCAGCCGCCATCGTCGCCAGCTTTCCCTTCGACTTTTCCCGCGAGCTGGCCGAGGCGAAACGGCTCGGCATCGTGAGCCGCACCATACTGGCCGGTTACCCTAAGAGCAGGGATGTCCTGGGCTATGCCTTGATCATCCTCCTGCCGGTCTCCTTTTCCTGCGCAGCCTGGCTCGCCTGGAGCCGTGGACGCCGTCAGGCCCTTGCGGAACTGCTTCGCTGCCAACCGGCGCCGCTGCCGGGCTCCTCTACCGGACGAAGGCTCGCGGCACTCGCCTTCGTGCTGTCGTTTCTGCTGGTCCAGTTCAACATCAACAACATCTATGAGCCCGCCGGAGGGTGGGCCTTCCTCGGGGAGGAGGGGCAGTTCCTGGCCGACGCCCAGGTACTCCTGGGAGGCGGTGACTACGCCCGCGACTTCCTCTGCCTCTACGGTCCATTGGTGGTCTATCCCCTTGCCTGGGCCATGAAGCTGTTCGGCGCCTCCATGGTCGTGGCGCGCTTCTATACCTACGGTCTCACCGTTATCTCCGCCTTTATCCTGATCGCCATGGTCAACCTGACCATCCGCAACCGCGCCCTCTTCGTTGCCGCCTCGTTGTTGCTCGGAGCGCTCTTCATCGGGGGGGGAGGGAGAACCAACGCCACGCTGCTGCGCGTGTTGCTGGGGTTCGTCCCCTTGCTGGTCCTGTACCGGTATGGGGAGAGCAGGAGCAAGTTCCCGCCGGTCGCAGCCGGGATCGCCGTCGGCATCAGCCTCCTTTTCAGCCAGGAGGTCGGCCTCTGTGCGGTCATCGCGACAGGAGCGTTCCTCTGCCTGGAATCGTACGCGGCGCGGAGCTTGCGGCCGCTGGCGCTCCGTGGCGGACTTGCCGGCGCCGGTTGTCTCCTGGTGCTCCTCCCCATGCTGGGATATTTCTATCGCCAGCAGGCCCTCGGCCGGTTCTTCGAAAGTCTTTACGGCTATCCCAAGTTGGTGACGCTCGGGTTCGGGGCGCTTCCCTTTCCCTCGCTGCGGGTCTTGCTATCCTCTCCCTTTGGCAGCGGGGCGTACTTCCCCTACTGGATGATCGGGATCTTCCTCCTTGCCGCGGTAACGTTGCTGGTGCGTCTTTTCCTCGGTCTGGGGGGGCGCGAAATCAACTTCAGGAGCGCATTGCTGGTGTTCGGCATGCTCCTTTTCCGGGCGGCGCTCGGGAGGTCGGACGAAAGCCACTACATCTTCGCCTTCATCCCTCCCCTCATGCTTGCCCTCATCATGCTGGACGACTCGCTGAGGGGGTTGGCGGATTGCCCGGAACGGACGCTGGACACGGGGCGGCGCCTGCTGGTCGGCGGGCTCATCGTCTCGATGCTTCTGCTCTTCGGGGCATCGAGGGTGTTGCGGGAGAATGTGAAGAACGTCTTCACCGAGATCGGACGTGCCCCCACCAAGTTTTCCGTGCAGCGAACCGGGGTGGCACTGCCGTGGCTTAAGCGCGGAGGCACCCAGTTCGACAAGGCGACGGCGGAGGACCTGGTCAAGATCAAGGGGGTGCTGGAGCGCCACACGAAGCCGGGGGAACCGGTCCTGTTCTTTCCCAACGAGGCGGCCTACTACTTCCTTTTCGACAGACCCGTACCCTCCCGCTATGTTCACGCCTATTTCGCCGTCACGAAACAGCATCGCCTCGAAATGGTGCAGGAACTGGAGCGAAGCCGGCCGGCATGCGTGATCCACACGCTGGACAACTGGCGCATCGACGACATCATGGAGGACGTGCAGGTGCCGGAGGTGGTGCGGTATATGAAGGAGAAGTACGAAATGGCGGAGGACCTGGGGAACATGTTGGTGCTGCGCAGGAAAGGTAGGGGCGAATAATCATTCGCCCCCACGGAGATGGTGATAAAAGGGATGGACAAGAGCGGTAGGGGCGAATTATTATTCGCCCCTACAACGCCTTTAATCGAAGGAAACATTATGTCTTTCACATCGCAACCGGCGGAGCCCGGGGAATTCCCCTCGGCCCGCCTGACCAAATGGGCCCTGATCGCCTTCTTTCTCTATTTCGGCCTCCGGCTCGCTTTCTACGCGCTCACCATAGCCCCTTCCGTCCCGCCCGACGAGGTCACCCACTTCGCGCTTAGCCGCATCTTCTCCAGGGTGCTCCTTTTGCCGGTGGACTCCCCGGAAACGTACCAGTACGGGTTGGTGAGCCACACCCCCTGGCTCTACTACTGGCTCATGGGGAAGGTCATGCCGCTGAACTTCTCCGGCCTGCCGGACCTGACCTTCCTGCGCCTTTGCAACATCCCGTTCGCCCTCGGGACCGTTTACTTCGCCTGGAGAACGCTGCGGCTGCTGACCGAGGACCGGCTCACGCAGCTCCTGCTGGTGATCCTGATGACCAACACCATCATGTTCACCTTCCTCGGCGCCTCGGTCTCCTACGACAATCTGGCGAACCTGCTGGCGGCCGCAGCCATCTACTATCTTTTCGCCTTCTTCGTGAAGAGGGACGGATCCCTGCTGGCCGCCTCCCTCTTGTGCCAGTTGGCCGGTTGTCTCACCAAGACGAACCTGCTGCCGCTGGCGCTCCTGCTAAGCCTGGTGCTGCTGGCCAACGAGCGCCGCAACCTCGGAAGGCTCCCGGGGGGGATGGCGGCGTTTTTTCGGGGCGCGCCGGCCAAGGCGGGACTGGCCCTTCTGGCGATCGTGGTCGCCTTCGCGCTGAACGCGCAACTCTACGGCGGCAACTACCTGAAGTACAGGAACATCTCCCCCGAAATGGGGGACGTCCTTTCCACGGAAGCCGCCCTCAAATACCGGACCCAGGCGCGGAATATAATTTTCGCCATGTTCAAGGAGGGGAAGGTTACCAAGGGAAAGGCGCTGGAGATGACCTCGGGCATAACGCACGAAGGGGACCGGGGCACCGTCGTCGCGCTCATCGAGGAGTACGACTACCAGAAGCGGAACCAGATCGAACCCTTTTCTCCGCTCGAGTACATCCCGATCTGGATCGAGACCATGTGCACGGGGGTCTTCGGGATCTTCGCGCATAAGGCGCTGCCGGCGAGCGGGACAAAGGTCCTTGTCTTCCTCTCGCTCATCGTCGTTTCCGTGATCGGTTTCGCAAGGGAGTGGCGTCCCCGGGAGGACGGCTGGCTGGCGGGGTATCTGGCGCTGGTGGCGGGGTGCTACGGGGTGTTCCTCATGTACTTCGTGAACTACCGGACTTACCTCGACTTCTACTCCACCTGGCTCTCGCTGCAGGGGCGCTATATCTTCCCGGTCCTGGCGCCGGCCTGGATACTTTGCAGCATCTACCTGCTGCGCCTTGTCCGGGGAAGGTCGATGCGTCTGGCGCTCTTCGCGGCGGCGGCGCTCATCTTCATCTGCTCCGACTTCCCTTACTTCATCACCCACGTCAATTCCGGCTGGTTCGCCTGGCCGCGCGGTTGAGGGCGCGGTCCGCGGTGATCTCCATCTTCCTCATCCGGTACTGGACGTCCTCCATGAGGCGCCGGTTCACGGCGAGGAGATCGGCCAGAAACGCGGTGAGCATGGTCTGGAAACCCACCCCCAGCATGATGGAGGCAAGGATCAACGACTGGATGTGACCCGCCCCCCCCTCGGTGACGTAGTAGTACAGAAACCGCATCCCCGCCAGAAGCCCCACGCTGAACAGGCTCGCCCCCAGCGCCATGAAGAACCTGAACGCCTTGTAGACCACGAAGATCCGGACGATGGTGACCACGGACTTGCGCACGTAGGACGGTATGCTCTTCACCAGGCGCGAGGGGCGCAGCTTGTGGTTCACCCTGATCGGCACCGAGGTGATGGCGAGGTTCTTCTGCCCCGCCTGGATGATGGTCTCCAGCGTGTAGGTGTACTCGTTGAAGACGTTGAGCCTCATGGCCGCTTCCCGGCTCATCGCCCTGAAACCGCTCGGGGCGTCGGGAACGCTGGTCTTGCTCACCACCCTGACCACGGCTGAGCCTAGCTTTTGCAGCGCCTTCTTGACCGTCGAAAAGGAGTCGATGCCGTCTATCGGGCGCTGTCCCACCACGATGTCCGCCTTGCCGTCCAGGATGGGGGCGGTCAAGAGCGGTATGTCGGCGGCCACGTACTGGTTGTCCGCGTCCGTGTTCACTATCACGTCCGCACCCAGCTTCAGGGAAGCGTCCAGCCCCGCCAGGAACCCCTTGGCGAGCCCCTGGTTCTTGGTGAAGGTGACGACGTGGTCGACGCCGCAGTCGCGGGCGACCTCCGCGGTGCCGTCGCTGCTGCCGTCGTCTATCACCAGCCACTCCACGCTGCTGAACCCGGGCACCTGGCGCGGGAGGTCCTTCAGCGTGACGGGGAGCGACTCGGCCTCGTTGTAGCATGGTATCTGGATGATTAATTTCATGCCCCGCCCTTGCGTTTGTAGATGTTCAGGTACGCGTGCGACACAGGCGTGTATCCCCGTGCGGCGCCGTCCCAGAGATAACGCGTGGTGAAGGAGTCGACGATGTCCGTCACCCCGACAAGTTCGTAGCCGCTTTTCAGGTACCGCTCCCGCCATTCCTGCACCGGCCCCTTGGGCGCCGGTCCCGCCAGCCATGACTTCGCCACGTGGACGTCCACCACGTAGGCGGGCCGCGCCTTCTCTATCTCGGCGATCATCTGTTCCTGCATCCGGACGGCGTGCGGCTGCTCTTCCATGAGGCCGTACATGTAGATGTGCCCCGTGGCGGAGAGCCGTTCGGCATAGAAGTAGATCTGCGGCTCGGATCCCAGGACGGCGATCCGGTCCTCGGGCTTCGTGTGCTCCTTGAGGTAGCGCGCCACCTGGACCGATTCGGGAAAAGGGTTGTCGGCATACGCCAGCCGGCTCACCTGCTGCGGGTCGAGCTTGAAGAGATACTCCTTTTCCTGGAACGCGTTGTAGAGCACCCCGGCAAGGACCAGCAGGACCGGGATCGCCTGCTGCATCGGGAGGGTGCGCCCGCTTCGCGAAAGCCGCGACAACGCCGCGGTTGCGCCCGCTGCGGCCGAAAGGGCGACGGCGGGGAGGAGCATGACGAAGTAGTGCTCCCTGAAGTAGAGACCGGGGCAGATGGCGAGGAAGGAGAAGAGCATGAAACCCAGGAGGAACTTCCTGTCTCCGCAGTGAAACTCCTGCCCCAGCACCAGCAGGCTTCCGGCGGCGGCAAGGAGCCAGAACGGAAACTGCAGCAGCAGCATGGGCCAGAACGAGTAGGTGAAGTTGCGAAAGCCCCTGCCGAAGCCTGTCTCCGATACGTAGGCGCTCGGGTACTGCACGGTCCAGAACCAGAAGTTCCCAAGAGCCCCTCCCTTCGCCATGACCAGCAGTATCAGCAGGTAGGGAAGCGCGGCGAAGATCATGAAAAGCGGGAGAGACTTCAGCAGGAAGCGCTTCACCTCGGCCCGGCTCCAGTCGCGCCACACGAGGTAAATGAAGGCAAAGCCGATCATCGCCACCGCATGCTGCTTCATGGTGAAGGCGAGGCCGAAGCAAAGCCCCGAGGCGGAGACGGCGGCGAGGCTGAGACGTTCGGTCCCCAGAAGCAGCAGCAGGAAGCCCGCCAGGGCGAACAGGACCACGAAATGCGTGGCGTGGGCGTGGGCGCCGTAGACTCCCAGGCTGAGCGACAGCACCGCGTAGCTCGCGGCGGAAAGTGCTGCGGTAGCCGGGTCGAAGAGGCGCCTCCCCAGCAGGAATACCAGGAGGACGCAGGCCAGGTTCGCCAGCAGCAGGCCGAGGTGAATCCCCGCGACGCTCTGGCCGAAAACGGAGATGAAGAGGGCGTACACGACGCCGACGCCGGGGAGCTTCATGGTGTAGGCATGGGTGAAGGGTGAGATCCCCTTCAAAAGGAGCTGCCCGATGTAGGCGAACTCCCCCTCGTCCCGCTCCAGGGGGACCGAGAGGAGCCTGAAACGCACGACGAGCACCAGCGCCAGGACGACGCCCAGTGCGAGGTAACTCAACGGTTTGGAAGGGGTTTTGGTATTCACTTATCGCGCCTTCCGGTCCAGCTCCTTGAACCGACCCAGGGCGCTCTTCGCCTCTTCCTTCTTGCCGATCGCGTCCAGGGTTAGGGAGAGCCTGTAATACGGTTGAGGGTTGTCCGGTTCCAGCCGTATCGCCTTGTTGAAGTAATGCAGGGCGATGGCGTGCCTCCCCCCTTGCTCGGAGAGCGTCCCCATGCCGAGGAGCGCCGGAACGAAGTTCGGGTTGTAGCCGAGGGCGCCGTAGAAGAGTCGCTGGGCCTTGTGCAGGTTCTTGCGGGCCATCTCCTCCTCACCCTTGCGCGTCGCCGACTCCGCCTTCTGCTGCAGCGCCTCGAATATGCCGGGGACGAGCGCCGTGGCGCGGTCGCGGTGCGACTTCGCCGCCGGGGCGTTGCCGAGGTACTCGTTGATCCTGCCGGAAATCACGTACGGCTCGGGATCGTCGGGGGCGAGCGCGATCGCCTTCCCCAGCGCGGAGAGCGCCAGGTCGGGCCGTTCCAGCTCGAGGAGCGTCAGGGCGTTGGAGCCGAGTATCTTGGGACTGAGATCCTTCTTGTCATGCGCCAGCGCGAGGTATTTGCCCGCCGCCTGGAAATCGTCCTGGTTGTAGTAGGCGTAGCCGAGGTTCTGGTAGCCGACGCACATGAGCGGTGCGTCCTTGATCACCTGGGTGAAGAGCGACACGTCGTCCTTCCAGTAGGCGTTGCGCTGTACGTTCACCGCCGCGAAGACGACGCAGACGACAGCCACCACGGCGATGGCGAACTCCTTTTTGATCAATAAAGCGCAGTAGGCCAGGGCGAGCGCGAAGCCGAAGAGTGCGAAATAGGCGTAGCGGTCCGCCATCATGGCCGTGCCGAGCGGTAAGATGTTGGTCACCGGGAGGAGGAAGAGCAGGAACATGAAGACGGAGAAGAGGATCTCCCGCCGCTTCCTGAACACCAGCGCGATCCCGATGAGGGCCAGTATCACGGCGGTGTTGATGCCGAAGGAGGTCCAGGTGACCTGGTTGTTCACGTCGTACATGGTCTGAACGCCGAAGGGGTACAGCATGAGCTTCAGATAGCCGACGATGGTCTGCGGCACGATCCAGAAGTTGTCCGCGAAGTTGGCCGCCTTCAGGAGGTTCCCGTTGGAGGCGACCGAGTGGGAGCGGAGCGCCAGGTACCCGGCGGTGACCAGCGGGTAGGGGAGGTACGACAGCCAGCGAGGTTTCTCCCTGTTCACGGTCAGATCGTAAAGGAGAAAGACGGCGGGCATGAGAAGCGCGAATTCCTTCGAGAATATCGCCGGGATGAAGCAGGCAAGGGCGGCCGTCCTTCTCCCCTTGGCGTAGTAAAGAAGCGACAGCAGTGCGAAAAAGGCGCTGAGGAGCGTGTTCCGGCCGCCGGCGTGGAAGTTCACCGTCTCGGCGGTGATCGGGTGCAGGGCGAAGACGAGGGCGGCGGCAAAGGCGAGTTCTTCCCTCTTGAAAAGCGCCGCCAGGGCGCGATAGAAAACCAGGGCGACCAGGATGTGCAGGGCCAGGTTGGTGACGTTGAAGCCTACCGGGTTCGCTCCCCAGATGGCGCGGTCGATCGCGAAGGAGACGTAGGTCATCGGACGGTAGTAGCCGGTCGATCCCTCCGCTATGTCCTCCATGACGAAGAATTTCGGGATGTTCCCGAGGCTCTCCAGCGCGGGGTTGGAGGCTATGACCGGGTGGTCGTCCCAGACGAAGCCGTGGTTCAGCGTGTTGCCATAGACAACCAGAATGATGAGCGCGATGAAGAGAAAGCGAACGTTGATGTTGTCCCGTATGTTGGTCATTTTACCGGTGCATCCTGTCTGAATGATGTGTGGAGCGAGGCGCAGGGCGCAGTATCGCACAAAAGTGTGAACAGGTAAATAAAATCAGGCAGGTGGGACATCCTCCTCGCGCGCGGCGCACCTCTGCCTACCCTGAATTCTGTTGACGATTTCGGAAAGGAGGTGATATGCTCCGCCGCAGGATAAGCGGTATTCCTATCCATTTGAACACCTTAGCCACTGAACCCCTTTCAACTTCGAGCGTTGCGGAAGGCCTTTGCATGTGGCCCCCTCCCTCCACCCCGACCCCTCCCCTTGAAGGGGAGGAAGACTCACTACAGATGCCGGCTGCAGGCAAGCGCTAACGGCGAGAAAGACAAGGCAAACTAGACATGTCCAACTGGGAAACCATCTTATTCTGGATCACGCTGGTGATCTACTCCCTTGTCTGCGGCGGGTTCATCTACTCCATCGTCTTCAAGAACCCGCGTGCGCTTCCCAAACTCTCCGCCCTTTTGCGGGTCGGTTTCCTGCTCCACTCCGCCACCATCGCCGCGCGTTTCGCCGCCACCGGGCACCTACCCTGGTCCGGGGACTACGAGTATGCGCTGATGGGTGGCTGGTTCATCATCGGGGCGACCGTCCTCATCGGATGGCGCAACGCCGCGCTGCAGCCTTTGGCCGCAGCCACGGTCCCGCTGGTGGTGGTCATGATGGGATACGGCGTGATGCGCAATCCGTCGCTCACCCCGATGGCCGCGAGCCTGAAGACCGGCTGGCTCTACATCCACGTCTACTTCGCCTGGCTTGCCTTCTGCTCCTACACGCTGGCCATGGCCGCGGGTGTACTGTACCTGCTCAAGCGCAAGAACCAGCAGGCGGGGGGCGGGAACCCCGTGTACGACAAGTTCCCGAGCCTTGAGCGGCTGGACGAGCTGATGTTCCGCTACGTCGTGTTCGGCTTCATAACCGATTCCATCATGCTGGTGGCCGGTTCCATCTGGGCCGAGGGGCTTTGGGGGAGCTACTGGAACTGGGATCCGGTGGAGACCTGGTCCCTCATCTCCTACCTGGTGTACGGGATCGCCATCCACCTGCGTGTCACCATGGGGTGGCGTGACGCGCGGCAGGCGTGGCTGGTGATCATCGCTCTCAGCACCGTTCTCATCTCGTTCTTCGGCGTGACCTTCGTGGTCAACTCCAGCCTCCACGTCTTCCAGGTGAGGTGATAGAAGCCGTTCAGTGTTCAACGTTCAAGGTTCAAAGTTAAAGAACAGCCTTTAACAACGTAGAACGTAGAACATAGAACGTAGAACATTTTTTAGTGGTTGCGTTGAACGTTGAACGTTGAACGTTGAACGTTGAACAGCCTTCCGGCTTTTAGGGGTTAAGAGATGTTGTTGCAAGCGGTCATCTGGATGAACCTGGCGCTGATCTTCTACACCTGGGCCGTCTTCAGCGGCAGGAAGCAGGGGCTGCACAAAAAGCACCTGGTCATCTTCGGGGTCGGCCTGTTCTGCGATTACCTGGGGACGCACCAGATGAACCTTTTCGCCGCGGCCTATGGCAAGGCGCCGGAATGGCACAACATAACGGGTATCGCCTCGCTCTCCGGGATGGCGTTCCACTTCCTCCTCGCCCTCATCGCGGCACTCGCCCACAAGACGGAGGCGGTGAACCGGGTCTTCCACCGGGTGAGCCTCAGCATCTACAGCTGCTGGCTGGTCGCCTTCTTCAGCGGCGCGATTTCAGGCATGATGCGGATGAAAGGGTAGGGGGGAGCCATGAAGATAACCTTCGTCACACCTCCCTACCACAGCGGCATTCCCGAACTCGCCGGACGATGGCTCCCCCTCGGTTTCGTCTACCTTGCCGGCAGCGCCCGCAAGGCCGGGGTGACGGCCGAGATTTACGACGCCATGGCCAAGGGGGACGGTTACCCCGAGATCGAGGCGCGCCTCAAGCACTCCCACCCCGACTACGTCGCCACAAGCGCCATGACGGCGACCGTCAACGACGCGGTGAAGACGCTCCAGCTGGCTAAGCGGCTCGACCCGAAGACAGTCACCATCCTAGGCGGCATCCACCCGAGCTTCATGTACCAGGAGATCCTCTCAAGCTGCGGCGAGATCGACTACATCGTCATAGGCGAAGGGGAGGTGACGCTGCGGGAATTGCTGGAGACCCTGGAGAGGGGAGGGAGCCCCGCCGCGGTCCCCGGGCTCGCCTTCCGAGAGAACGGCGAGGTGGTTACGACCGGAAAGCGGGCGCTGGTGCAGGATCTCGACGCGCTCCCGGCCGCATGGGACCTCGTGGAGTGGGAGCAGTACCAGTACTTCGTGATCGCCGATTCCCGCTTCGGCGCCGTCAGCACCTCGCGCGGCTGCGATCACGGCTGCAGCTTCTGCTCGCAGCAGGCGTTCTGGGAGAGGACCTGGCGCCCCCGCGATCCGCAGGCGGTAGCCGACGAGATGGAACACCTCTACCGGACCTACCAGGTGAACGTCTTCCTGATCACCGACGAGTGCCCCAACCGGGACGCCGGGCGCTGGGAGGCGTTCCTCGACGCGCTGATCGCCAAGGATCTGCCGCTGCACCTGATCATGGAGACCCGGGTGACCGACCTGATCCGGGACCGGGAGATCGCCTGGAAGTACCGCAAGGCAGGGGTGGTCCACGTCTCCATCGGCATCGAGTCCGGCATCCAAAAGCGGCTGGACGAACTCCGCAAGGAAACCCGTACCGACGAGGTGAAGCAGGCGCTGGAGATCATCCACGGAAACGGCATGGTGAGCGAGGCGTCGTTTCTGGTCGGCTTCCCGGACGAGACGGTGGAGAGCATCAAGGAGACCCTGAAGACGGCCCAGCAGTACAACCCGGACAACGCCAACTTCTACCCGATCACCCCCTGGCCCTACTCGGAGCTGTACGAGGAGTTGAAGCCGCACATCACGGAATGGGACTACTCGAAGTACAACTACATCGAGTCGATCATGGAGCCGACCAGGATGAGCAAGCGTCAGCTCGACGTGGCCATAGTGGAGTGCTTCCGCAAGTTCTACATGGGGAAGATCTTCGAAGTGATGACCATGAAGGACACCTTCAGGCGCGGCTACATCATGCGGACCACCAAGCTGATCATGAGCAGCACCTTCATCATGAAAAAGCTCAGTGTCGGCGCCATCAACGCGATCCCCGCCAAGATCGACGAGGTGACCAACAAGCTGAAGGGATAGTCGTGGAGCGGTATTCCCGCCGAGTCGACACCCTCACCCCGACCCTCTCCCGGAGGGCGAGGGGGAGTTGCTGAGAGTTGAGAACGCAGACGGATTTGGGCAACCTGTAGGAGCGGCATTCCTGCCGCGATCTTTCGGTTCTTTTTGTGTATTTTGTGCCTTTTTGTGGCAATAGAGCTTTCGGTTTTTTGGTTTTGGTGTCTGCCGTTCAGGAGAAGAGGATGGAGCAAAAGGAACTTCTGCGCAGGATGAAGAAGGGGGATCCCCCGGCGATCGTGGACGTCCGCACCGGTATGGAGTACCACCGGGGCCACATCCCCGGCGCCATCCATGCGCCCACCTGGAAGATCATGCTGTTCATGGCCCCGCTCCCTTCGGACAAGCGGACGGAGATGGTGCTCCTTTGCGAGCTGGGGCCGAGGGCGGCGATAGCGAAGTCGCTGCTGGGATTTTTAGGCTACCGCAACACCACCCTCCTTGAGGGGCACATGTCCGCGTGGCGGCGCGCCTCGCTCCCCATGGCCAAGTGACCGGCGGAGAGCGCATGCCACAGTCGATAGGGAGCCAGGACACCATCCTCATCGTCGAGGACGACCACAACACGGCCGCGCTCGTCTCCGCCTACCTGCAGCGCGAGGGGTTCTCGACCGTGGTGGTGCACGACGGGGCGCAGGCGATCCAGGCCGCGCACGAAAGCAAACCGGTCTTCGTCATCCTCGACGTCATGCTCCCCAACGTGGACGGCTGGGAGATCTGCCGCTCCTTGCGCCGCGACTCCAACGTCCCGATCCTGATGCTCACGGCGCGCGAGGAGGAGGTCGACCGCGTGGCCGGCCTGGCGATGGGCGCCGACGATTACGTGGTGAAGCCCTTCAGCCCGCGGGAGCTGGTGGAGCGGGTGAAGGCGATCCTGCGCCGCAGCAGGCGCGCGACCCCGCCCCCCCCGCCGCGCCCGACGATCCTCTCCTTCGAAGGGCTCGAACTCGACCCGGAAAAGCGCCGCGTCGCCCGCGACGGCCGCCAGGTCACGCTCACCTCCTCGGAATACAAGATCCTGCACGCGCTCATGTCCTCCCCCGGCAAGGCCTTCTCCCGTGAAGAACTCCTGAACCACTGCTACCACCACGGCGAGGCGGTCATCGACCGGGTCATCGACGTGCACATCGGCAAGCTGCGGCAAAAGATAGAGGACGACGCGGCACGGCCGCGCTACATCCAGACGGTGCGCGGCCACGGCTACCGGTTCAGCGACGAGCACGAGGAGTAGGGAGATCCGATGAGACAGCGTCTGCTCTGGAAACTTCTGATCGGCCACATCGTCCCGGTCTTCGCCCTGATAAGCGTCCTGGTCTGGCGGGGGATCGACCACCGCGCCGAGGAGTACTACCGGCTGCTGGCGAAGACCTACCACGTGGCGCCGACCGAGGCGCACCGCCTCTTCCTGGAGGCGATCCACCGCGAACTCCTCTGGGGGGCGCTCGCCGCGCTCGCGCTCACCCTCATGCTGAGCTATCTCCTGACCCGCTGGGTGCTCCGCCCGCTCCTGCAGATCACCGCCATCACCAGGCAGGTCGCCGACGGCAACTACTCGGAGCGCGTCAAGGTCGCCTCGCGCTACGAGGTGGGGCAGCTCGCCGAGGCGTTCAACCACATGGCGGAGAACCTGGAGAAGATCGAGTCGCTCAGGAAGAACATGGTGGCCGACATCGCGCACGAGCTGCGCACCCCGCTCACCAACCTGCGCGGCTACCTGGAGGGGCTCTCCGACAGCGTCATCAACCCGACCCGCGAGACCTTCCAGATGCTGGAACAGGAGGTGCTCCGCCTGGTGCACCTGGTCGAGGACCTGCAGCAGCTGGCGCGGGCGGACGCGGCCAAGTCGTTTCTCGACCTGCAGCAGATATCCCTGCACGAGCTACTGGAGCAGATCATGAACCTGTACCGCCCCAACTTCCAGGACAAGGAGATCGAGGTGGCCTGGGGACTGCAGGAGGGGACGGACATCGTTACGGCGGACCCGGACAAGCTGCTGCAGGCGATCCGCAACCTGGCCGACAACGCCTGGAAATACACCCCCAAGGGGGGCAAGGTCTCCATCAGCACGCTCCGCAGCGCCGACGGCATCAAGACGGTGTTCGCCAACACGGGCGCCGTGATCGCGCAGGGGGACGTCCCGTTCCTGTTCGAGAGGTTCTTCCGCGCCGACCGCTCCCGCTCGCGCGACGCCGGTGGGGCCGGGATCGGCCTCGCCATCGTGAAGGAGCTGATCGAGGCGCACGGCGGGGCCGTGGGGGCCGACAGCGACGAGGGGGGCACAAAAGTGTGGTTTGTGCTGCCGCGATAGCGATCTTCATCAAATCTTTACATTACTTTTATTGTCACTTTATCTTTCGCTGTTATGGTAGCCCCCGTTAAATGCCGGAAAAACGGCACGAGCACCAAACCGGTCCCGGGAATCGGGATTCAACCTAGGGAGAAACCAATGAGCAAGATACTTTTCGTGACGGCTCCATATCACTGCTGGGGGGTACAGGTCGTCGGCACCTGGCCGCCGCTTCATCTGGCATACCTTGCCGGCGCAGCCCTGGAGACCGGGGCGGAATGCCGGATCTTCGACGCCATGAACAAGAAGCTCGGCTTCGCGGAGATACGGCAGGAGATCGAAAGGTACCAGCCCGACATCGTCATGACCCTCGACTACCTCCCGGTCACCGGCGCCATCAGCACCGCCACGGTTCCCGACGCGCTGAAGATCATGAACATCGCCAAAGAGGTCAACCCGGCGATCACCACCCTTCTGGGCGGGCCGCACCCCTCCTTCATGTACGAGGAGATCCTCGGCGACGAGTCCAACCGCGTCGATTACATCCTGAAGGGCGAGCCGGAGCAGACCCTGAAGATCCTCCTCGCCTCCCTCCCCGAGGGGACCGCCAAGAGCGTGAAGGGGCTCGCCTTCCGCGACGAGGGGAAGATCGTCAGCACCGGCCACCAGCCGCACATAGCCGAGCTCGACTCCCTGCACCCCGCCTGGCACCTGCTGGACTGGGACGACTACCAGTACCTGGTCGAGCCGTACGGCCGCATGGCCTCCATCCTCACCTCGCGCGGCTGCGACATGGACTGCGCCTTCTGCAGCCAGAGGATGTTCTGGCGCGAGGACTGGCGCTGCCGTAACCCGGAGAACGTCATCGAGGAGATGGAACACCTCATCAACACCTACAACATCAAGTTCTTCACGCTGATCGACCCGTACCCGACCAAGCACCGCTCCAGGTGGGAGCTGTACCTCGACCTCCTCATCGAGAAGAAGCTCGGCGTACACCTGCTGATCGAGACCCGCGTGGAGGATATCATCAGGGATGCCGACATCCTGCACAAGTACCACGATGCGGGGATCATCCACGTCTACCTAGGTGCGGAGAGCGCGGACAAGGACGTGCTGAACAGCCTCTCCAAGGGGACCAGCTTCGAGCAGAACAAGCAGGCCCTGGATCTCTTGCGCGAGGCCGAGATCATCACCGAGGCCTCGTTCATGATCGGCTTCCCGACCGAGACCTGGGAGACCGTGGAGAACACCATCGAGTCCGCCAAATATCTCAACCCGGACATCGCCGTGTTCCCGGTGGTGACCCCGTTCCCGTTCACCCCGATCTACAAGGACATGAAGGACCGGATCCGGGTCTGGGACTACTCCCAGTACAACCTGGTGACCCCGATCATCGAGCCGTACGAGATGAAGATGGAGGAGATCACCCAGGCGCTGGGCAAGTGCTACATGTCGTTCTACAGCAACAAGATGCAGGAGATAGTGGATCTGCCGGACGGCTTCAAGCGCAGGTACATGCTGAGCGCCTTCGTCCTGATGATGAGGGACCACGGCTCCAACTTCGACTTCGAGGGGTCTGGGGTCGACATGGACAAGATGAAGGCGAAGATGCACGCCATCGCCTGACGAAGCATCCCGCGGCACGTTCCGGCCGGCCCTCGGTCGACCCGGAGCAGCCCCGGCCGCGGCCTGAACCGAACGAAAATCCGCAGCCGGGGGGGAATGTCCCCCCGGCTGTTGTTTTGTGGGATTCAGAACGTAGAACGTAGAACGTAGAACGTAGAACGGTTTTGGTGGTTCAGAAGGCGTGTCCCATGCCGGCGAAGGCGCCGCTGAAGAAGGCGACCAGCCAGCAGTAATAGATGGTGAGGCTCACGCGGTGGAAGAGGCGGTTCACGGCCTCGGTGCGATGCATCAGCGTGGCGAGGAGCGCCAGCAGGAAGTGGAACCCCATGCCGGAGAGGGAGGCGATCCCGGTGACGGTGTGCCACTTGGGATCGATGCCGTTGGCGAGTCCGTAGAGGAGCATCAGGTGCGTCCCCAGATAATCGGAGACGAGCCCGGTGCCGAAGATGAGCAGGTGCATGCGGTGCAGGCCGTGCTTTCGGGCGCTAAAGACTGCCCAGGTGTAGAAGATAAGAGCCAGGTTCATGCAGATGACGGCTTGCAGCAGCATGTACGGTTTCTCCGGTGACGGCGCTAGCTTTAGAGGTCGAAAGGACCAAGACACTAGCACCGCCGGCGGGAGATCGTCAACAGAATTGGAGCGGCGCCGGGCCAGCCGGTGGCGGCGCCGGCTCCGTGCAGTTCCGCAGCTATTTCACGTCGGGAAAGGTGTTAACGTGCTAAACGGCAAGAAGATCGTAGTGGTGCTGCCCGCTTACAACGCGGCGCAGACGCTGGAGATGACCTACAGGGAGATCCCTTTCGAGTTCGTGGACGACGTGGTCCTGGTGGACGACGCAAGCCGCGACGATACGGCCGTCGTGGCGCAGAAACTCGGCATCAAGACCGTGATCCACCCGGTGAACCGGGGGTACGGCGGCAACCAGAAGACCTGCTACAAGACGGCCCTCGATCTAGGCGCCGACATCGTGGTGATGCTCCATCCGGACTACCAGTACACCCCGCATCTCATCACGGCGATGAGTTCCATGATCGCCTACGGGGAGTTCGAAGTCGCGCTCGCCTCCCGCATCCTCGGCGTCGGCGCGCTCAAGGGGGGGATGCCGCTCTACAAGTACGTGGCGAACCGCATCCTCACCCTGGTGGAGAACCTCCTGCTCGGGCACAAGCTCTCCGAGTACCACACCGGCTACCGCGCCTTTTCCAAGGAGGTGCTGGAGACGCTCCCCCTCGAGGCGAACTCCGACGACTTCGTGTTCGACAACCAGATGCTGGCGCAGGTGATCTGGTCGGGCTACCGCATCGGCGAGGTTTCCTGCCCCACCAAGTACTTCGAGGAGGCTTCCTCCATCAATTTCCGGCGCAGCGTCGTGTACGGCCTGGGGGTTCTCAAGACGGCGGTCCAGTTCAGGCTCTGCAAAATGAAGCTGCTGAGCGTCCCGTATTTCGTGTGACGATCGGCTGAAAAAGAGACCCTCTGTGGCGGGGTGCGCAAAAGTATTGAATTTCGCGCGGAAATCCAGTATAAGGTTTACTTATTTTCCGGCGTTTATGCGAACCCTCATGTGGCAGGCACCTTATCGTTCGCATCGAAGGCGCCATGTTATGTCTCCGGCCCAGGCTCCGTTCCCTGTACCGGAGTTCAGGGGGATGTCTTGGACAGAGTTTTTGGCCTTTTCACGGCCGTCGTGTTCCTTTTCACGGCGCTTCTAGCCGGTTGCGGACCGCTTCCGGGAGGCGAAGCGACGGTCACCGCTGTGACATCCGTTCCCAGCGGCCTCACCATCACGCACACCACTTCGTCCAGCGTCATCCTGACCTGGATCCCCTCCACCGGAGCGGTCTTCTCCTACACCATCTACCGAAACGGAGTCGAGGTCGGGCACACCTCCAATGCCGGGGTCGATACCCTTGCCCCGACCACCTTTACCGACACCAACCTAAGTCCGATCACCACCTATTACTATTCCGTTTCCTCCGCCACCTTGCTCGGCGAAGAGTCGGATCGGAGCAACCCCGTAGCCGCAACCACCATTGCGGAAGGGGACGCCGGTCCTCCCGTCGCGACAGTGAACCAGACCACCACCAGTTCCATCACCATATCCTGGATCCCATCGGGTGTCGTGCCGTACCTGGTGAGCTATCGGATCTACCGCAACGGGACCCAGATCGCGGCAACGACAGGGACCATGTACGTGGACACCAATCTGTCGCCAGGCACCACCTATACCTACACCATTACCACGTCCACCGAATCGCCCCAGTCGACCCAACTGCTCGCCACAACACAGCAGAGCGCGGGAGGCGGAGGCAGCACTACGACGAGCCTGAAGGCGATCAGCACCCTCGCCGGGACTGCCGGGTCACGCAACGGCTCCGTCGACGGTATGGGTAGCGCCGCCGCTTTCGGCCTCCCCTACGGCATAACCCGCGTCGGGACCGACCTTTACGTCACGGACAGCAGCAGTCATACCATCCGGAAGATCGAAACGAGCACCGGAAAGGTCACCACGCTGGCTGGACGAAACAATGTTCGCGGCTCGACAGACGGGGCCGGTGCGGCGGCCAGTTTCAACGGTCCGCGCGGCATCGCCACCGACGGAACCAACCTCTACGTGGCGGACAGCAGCAACAACACGATCAGAAAGATCGTCATAGCTACTGGCGAGGTCAGCACCCTCGCGGGGACCGCCGGCGCCAGGGGGGCGACCGACGCCGTCAGAGCGCAGGCGAGTTTCTTCACGCCGCGCGGCATAGCCACCGACGGCAGCAACGTCTACGTTGCGGATTCGGGAAATCAGGTGATCCGCAAGATCGTGCTTGCCACCGGCGAGGTGAGCACGTTGGCCGGCAAGGCGGGGACACGCGGCAAGACGGACGGCATCGGCGCCGCGGCGGGTTTCTATCTCCCCTACGGCATCGCCTGCTACGGCGGGAGGCTCTACGTGGGCGACAGCTGCAACCATGCCATACGGGCCATCGACATCTCCACCGGCCTTGTGAGCACCCTGGCCGGAACGGCCGGCAAAGCGGGGATCTACGACGGTTTCGGCACGGCAGCGTCCTTCACGTATCCCGACGGCCTAGTGGTGGAAGGGGCGACCCTTTACGTGGCCGACACCGGCAACAGCACCATAAGGAGGATCGGCCTAGACAGCGGTGAGGTCGTCACCATCGCCGGTGTCGCCGGCTCCAGCGGCTCGCTCGACTCGTCGGGAACCTACGGCACGTTTTTCGCGCCGCACGGCATCATGCTGCTCGGCAGCAAGCTCTACGTGGCCGACACCAACAACAACACCATCCGCCAGGTCTCTCTGGACATGCTGTAGCCAGGCCCGGCGGGGCCTTTCAGCCTTTGACAAAAAGCTGCGGGGGGGGCTATAATGCCCCCCTTAGCTTGTTAGCCTTATCACTTTGGGGGAATGATGCGGAGATTATTTTGCTTGCTGACGCTTTTGGGGCTGTTCCTTTCGGGATGCGGCGGCATCGAGTGGTTCCCGGAAACTGGAGTTGCCTCGTTTTCCTTTTCCCCGGCTTCAGAGGTCGATGTGGCTGCTGGCTCCACCCGGACTTCCAGCAGCGTCACCCTCGCCATCACCGGCATCGCCACGGCCTCCATCAGCGTCTCGGGAGACGCAAGCAGCAAGTACTCCATCAACGGCGGGAGCTATACTAACGCGGCGGGGACCGTCAAGAACGGGGACAGGGTGACCGTGCAGCACACCGCCTCTAATACCATTGGGGGGTCCGTTAGCAGCACTCTCACCGTCGGAGACAAGTCGGCTACCTTCTCCAGCATGACCGGGGGCTTCGAATTCTCCACCGCCTTCAACGTAGATCCCATGACTTTTGTCGAGTCGGACCCGGTGACCCTCGCTGTCGCCGGCGGTTCCGCCGCCATCAGCATTTCGGGCGACGAGAGCAGCCTCTACTCCATAAACGGCGGCACTTTCACCAGCCAGGCCGGGACCGTCAACAACGGCGATCAGGTCGTCGTGATGCATTTCTCCGCGGACGGAGCGACAAACACCACCGTGACCAGCACCCTGACCGTAGGTGGCAAGAGCGGCACCTTTGTCAGCACCACCGGCAATTTCGCCAGGGAAACGGTTTCTGCCAGCGCCAGCGCCGACAATCTCGGCTCCGCTCAGGTCAGGCTCCGGATCCTGGACGGCCCGTACGAGATAGGCGTTGCCACCGTGGGCGGCTCCTATTCTCTCAATGGCACCGATTACACCGATGAAACGGCAACGATCAATCTCGTCGACGGTCAGACCCTGTACCTGCAAGGATTTGCCGATCCTCCCGCAGGAACTGTCACAAACTACGTCTTCACGCTCGACGGCGAGACGGCCATCACCTTCAACATAACGACAACGAATTGAGTAACGCGCCGCAGTGATTGCAAGCAGTCTGCAAAGAGCCCCCCTGATGTCTGGGAGGGCTCTTTTTTTGTCAGGACGCCTGGCCCGGCACTGTCACTCACCTCTTTTACTCCTGCTCAACACGTTTCTTTTGACAGAATAGCGGCTGCTAAGCTATAGTGCCGGTACATTAGCGGACTGTATTTTTAAATCAGGGGATACTGCCATGAAGGTGGCTATGCTGTTGGTAATGTTAACGGTATCGGCGGCCTCGGCTCTCGCGGGACAGGGGATCATAGAGGAGACTGACACCGATATCGTCGTTGAGTATAGCGGGGAGCCGGGTGAGAGACAGCCTGCTTCACCTCGCGCGGACCCCCCCGCTCCTCATAGCGTCCCCACCGAGACCGCACCGCCACCGATTGCGGCAGACCCGCCGGAGCCTTCCGCCCCGGCAGAGGTGACGCCGCCGCCCGACGAGCAGCAGTAGAGGCTGTGGCGCCGGCGGGAAACGCCGTCGGATTGGGTGAAATGGCGGCCCTCCAGGGGCTTTTTACCCGCCCCCCCGTGGAGAAGGGCGCGAGGGTAGCTTGCCGGTCAAAAAACGTTGTATTTCGCAGGAATCGGGCAAAAGGCGTGGCGCAGACGCCAATACCGGTGCTTTCACGGCAAACCATGCCTAATAATGAGGCTCCAACAAAGCCAACAGCCCGAAATACATGACACTTTTTCCCGTTTAAACCGCCTTTGCACCCTCCCCGGGCAGTGGGGCCGGTTCTTGCATGGAGTGAGAGGGTGGGGTGCGGGCGTTACGCCAAATAGCCGGATTGGCGCCCGAGGGAAATGCCGGCCTGTAAAAGCGCAGCAACGGCAGGTCCACGGGAAAACGCAGCTTGACAAAAAAGTACCGTGGCGGTACTTTGTTCTCCTTCATTTACACGAAGTTATACGCGAAGAGGGACGTCTCTTTATCCACTTCCGAACCTATTGAGAAAACCGGCTGGCACTTGATCGGAAGGCGCGGCTCGCCAGGCCGTGATTTTTCGCTCTGACCATCGCCGGTGTCTACCGCGGCAAGGGGCCGCGGTTGAGACCGGCGCCACCGCCCGACGAGGTGGGGCAGGGCGACAGCGCTAGAGAGCGCGCAACACAAGGAGGCACAATGTTTAAGGCTGTATCGCGGTATGTAGTGAAAGCAGGTGCTGTCGGCGTTCTTCTTGGCGCGCTGCTCGCCATCTCCACCATCCTTGCCACCGCTTCAGTTGCCGATGCCGCCGTGAGCGGGTCGGTTACCTCCACGCATTGGAAGACCTCCAGCGGCGAGGGATACACCCTCAACTTCGCGGTTCCCGATGAGAGCAATATCAGCACTGTCACCCTGACCAGCGGCCCCGGAGTAACCGCACCGGTTCAACTCACCTTGCTCGACGCGGAGGTCAGCACAGAGTTGACTGCCGCGCTTGAGCTGACCAATGCTCCCGCCGTCGGCGACAACTACACGCTCAACGTGACCTACGGCGACACGACCGCGCCGCAGGACATTATCGTTTCGGTCAACGGCGTCATCGCTCCCTTCGCCGCCCCGGCGGCACCCCTGGGGGCGGTGGTTTCCTCGGCGAACCCCACCTTCACCTGGAGCGCCCCCTCGACCCCGCCGGCCGGGAGCTACAGCTATCAGGTTTCCATCTCCGGCAGCGACGGGAGCTGGAAATCGAGTGCCATTGACAGTGCGACGACCTCCTACCAGTTCGCCTCGTCGACCTTTTCTCCGTCGGTAGCTCCGACTGCCGGCGTCGTCTACGAATGGACCATGGCCGTCCGCGACGCCAACGGCAACCGCTCCGAGAACCGCGCCTCCTTCGTATTGGGCGCCAATTTCCAGGGGAAAGTGACCGATCTGGCAGGTAACGGCATCTCCGGAGTGGCCGTCTACGTCTACACCACGGCGAAGCTGCCGATAGTCCACGACACCGTCCTCACCCAGGCCGATGGCAGCTATGTTTACGGAGGCCTCTCGGCCGCCAGCTACAAGGTCGCCTTCAGCCAGACTTCCTCCATGATCTGGTACAACAACAAGTTTTCCTACGAGGACGGGGACCTGGTGGCGGTATCCTCGGGTGCCATCACCAGCAGCATCAACGCGGTTATCGACTCCTGGGGCGCCATCTCCGGCAAGGCGACCACCTCCGCCGGCTCCGGCATTTCGGGAGCGAAGGCCGAACTGTACGACACCAACGGCGCACTGGTTGCTTCCGTCCCCTCGGTCACCACCAAGACGGACGGCACCTTCCTCTTCAGCCTTGTCCCCCCCGGCAGCTACAAGATCAAGCTTACCGGCCTCCCGCAGGGGTACACCGAACAGTGGGCCTTCTCCGGGAACGCCGTCACCGTCACCGCGGGCAACACGACGGAGGTCTACCCCACCGTGATGCCGAGCCTCAACTTCTCCGGCAAGGTGACCGACGTCGACGGCAGCCCGGTCGCTGGGATCTGGGTCTACCTCTACTCTGACAAATCCGGCACCTTCGCCAACTTCGGCGGTGCGCAGACGCAGGCGGACGGCAGCTATGTCGTCGGCGGCATGGCATCCGGCAGCTATTACGTCATGTTCGACACCACCGGGACCTCGTTCCAGAAGCAGTATTACAACCGCAAGGCGAGCCTCTCGCTGGCCGACGCCGTCGTGGTCGGTTCCACGGCACTGACGAACGTGAACGCCGTGGTAGGGACCGGAAGGCCGGTGATAACCACCTTCACCGCCCCGTCCACCTCCGCTTCCTTCAGCGTTACCGGCATCACCCTCACCGCCGTCGAGGGGAACGGGGTAGCCGGGTACCTGCTGACCGAGAGTTCCACGGCTCCCGACGCCGGCGCCACCGGCTGGAGCGCCACGGCCCCCACCAGCTACAGGTTCACCAGCATCGGAGAGAAGACCCTCTACGCCTGGGCCAAGGGGAGCACCGGGCTCGTCTCGACCAGCGCCCAGGCGAGCGTCACCATCAGCGCCTCCGCCATGAAGACCGGGGACTGCGACGGCAGCGGGTCGGTCACCATCGCCGAGGTGCAGAGCGCAATCAACATGTATCTCGGGATCAAACCGGTCGAGCAGTGCGTGGACCAGGACAACAGCGGCGCGGCCTCGATCGCCGAGGTGCAGAAGACGATCAACTCTTTCCTCGGGCTGTGATTTGACACAGGGGCTGCCCGAGGCCTGTATCCGGGAGTAGCCGCTATATAAATAACTGTTTTTTACCTGCAAAAATTCTGCGCAAGGAGAACGTATGAAACTGAGAATCATCCTGATGTGCATCATGTTATCGCTCCTGATGGTCCCCTCTGCTTTCGCACTGGGCGGCAACGTCTCGGGCCATGTCACTGATGCGAATTCGCAGCCGCTTGCCGGCATCTCCGTCCAGTTTTACGACACGTCCGGGACCACCATTACCAAAGCCGGATTGACCGACTCCGCAGGGGACTACTCGGTCACCAGCATGACCGCCGGGAGCTACAAGGTCATCTTCTACGGCAACAACGGTTCCGGCGCCCCCTACGTGCAGAAGTGGTATAACGGCGCCTCAAGCCTGGCGACCGCGACCGCCATCACCGTCACCAACGGCGCCACTACCTCGGGCATCGGCGCCACCATGGGAGGCGTTGCTTCCCCCAAGGTCGATTTAGGCACTGCGACCAACGGGGCGGCGGGTGCCGTGGTAAAGATCCCGGTAACCATCACCACCGGGGGCGCGGCCATCTCGTCGGTTGGTGTGAAGATCACCTTCGACCCCAACAAATTCGACAGTGTTTCCTTCCGCGATCCCAATGATCCCACCATGACTTCGGCTACCGCACGCGGTGCGGCCGCCATCGCCGCAAGCAAGGATCTCAGCGCTGAAAACATCGTAGTCAGCACCGACGGTACCGTCGCCACCTACACGGTCGGCGTGCTTTCCCAAAGCAACACCAACGTCATAGGCGACGGCGTCTTGCTCAACCTGTATTGCACCCTGGCGGCGAGCGCCACCAGCGGCCCGCTCACCCTTGCCAACCTCGCGGACGCCTCCGACCCGAGCGGCTCGGCCATTACGGTAGCAGGCACAGCCGGGACCATCTCCTTCCCCGACCTGGTCAAACCGGTGGTTGACACCTTCGTCGTCCCGGCCACCGCCACCTCGACTATAGTGAACCTCACCATGACCGCCAGCGACAACATCGGCGTCACCGGCTACCTGATCACCGAGTCCGCCACCGCTCCTTTGGCGGACGACTCCGGCTGGAGTTCCACCGTACTCAACAAGTACATCTTCGGTACCGAGGGCGCGAAAACGATTTACGCATGGGCCAAGGACGCAGCGGGTAACGTCTCCCTGAGCAAGTCCGCTTCGGTCACCATCACGCTCCCCGACGTGGCCCCGCCGACTGTTTCCGCCTTCACCATGCCGGTGACCGCCACCACCCTTGTCGTTGACGTCAGCACCTTCACCGCGACCGACACCGTTGGCGTCACCGGTTACCTGATCACCGAGTCTGTGACCCCCCCGGCTGCCAGCGCCATCGGCTGGACCTCGACCGCTCCGACCAGCTTCACCTTCTCGGCTCAGGGCGCCAGAACCGCATACGCCTGGGCCAAGGACGCAGCCGGCAACGTCTCGGCCAGCAAGTCCGCGAGCGTGACCATCTCGCTTCCGGACGCAGTCGCCCCGAGCGTTACCGCCTTCGCCATCCCGGCAAACGGCACCAGCCTGACCGTTACGGTCAGCACCTTCACCGCCACCGACAACATCGCCGTTACCGGTTACCTGGTGACCGAATCCTCCACCGCGCCGACCGCTGCTACCGCCGGCTGGAGCGGCACCGCGCCGGCCAGCTACGCCGTGACCGGCAACGTCCCGCAGGGTGCAGCCACCTCCGTCACCCTTTACGGCTGGGCCAAGGATGCCGCCGGCAACGTCTCGGCTTCCTCCTCCGCCACCGTGACGCTGACCCTCCCGGATACCACCAAGCCGGTCGTGGTCGCCTTCAGCATCCCGGCTACCGCCAACACCGCTGCCGTTAACATCACCACCCTCACCGCAACCGACAACCTCGCGGTGACCGGTTACCTCCTCACCGAAAGCGCGACGGCGCCGGCTGCCAGCGACAGCGGCTGGACCTCCATCCCTTCGACCAGCTACACCTTCACCGGCCTCCCGCAGGGTGTCGCTACCGCCAAGACGCTCTACGCCTGGGCCAAGGATGCCGCCGGCAACGTCTCCCTGAGCAGCTCGGCCAGCGTCACCATTACCCTGACCGGTCCTTCGCTGGTCTTCAACCCGACCGTTCTTGCCAACGGGACCGCGACCAAGAACCCGGCGCTCAACTACGCCGGCACCGCGACCGGCACCGGTACCGTCACCCTGACCATAACCAACAACGAACAGCCGGTCACCTTCACCTTCGCCAACGGCGACTTCAACGCCGCCATCCTCCTGATCAGCGGCGAAAACAGGCTGGTGGCCACGGCAACCGACGACAACGGCACCACCACCGACACGAGGGTCATCACGCTCAACACCGACCTCGCTGACCTCACCGTCACCAGCCCGGCCAACGGCAGCTTCACCAAGAACTCCCTCGTCGACCTGGTCGGCACCGTCGGCGCACCGCAGTCCACCACCGTTACCGTGAAGCTCAACGACGAGGCAGAGCAGACCGCCACCCTTGTTGGCGACACCTTCATCATGCAGCTCAACCTGGTGGCCGGCCCCAACACCATCGTTGTCACCGCAACCGACACCGTCAGCGGCGCCCATACCCAGACCGTCGGGATCACCTCCGACGGCAGCGCACCGGACCTGGCTGTTACCTCGCCGACGCTTCCGTTCTTCACTGCGAAGCAAAGCGCTGTCCTGACCGGTACCGCTTCTGACGACATCACCACCCCGACCGTCACTGTCACTGTGGACGGCGTGGCGCTGGAAACCCAGCCGGTGGTGACCGCCGGCGCCTTCAGTGCGACTATCGCGCTGCCGACCGTGAAAGAGTACGCTGTCGTGGTGACCGTTACCGACCAGTCGGGCAACAGTTCTGCCGTCAGCGGCAAAATCACCAGAAAGGACCCGAGCGGCAACGCCACCGACGGCGTCTCCGCACCGACCATCGTCGACGTCCAGAAGGCGCTCCAGTTCGCCCTCGGTACTGCCACACCTACCGCCGACGAGCTGACCAACATGGACGTCGCTCCGCTGGTGAGCAGCAAGCCAGCTCCTGACGGCGTCATCGACGGCGGTGACGCCCTGGTGATTCTCGAGAAGGTTGTGGGAACCGTGACCTGGTAGGAAGCGAAATAACAACTACGGAGACTAAATAAATGAAAAGTATAAAACTGGTACTCATTTCAGCTCTTCTACTGATTACCGCCGCCTGTGGCGGGGGAGGAGGGGGTAGCAGCACCCCTCCGACTCCCAGCACCATCACCGGTGTAGCCGCGGCCGGCATCATCAAGGGCGGGAGCGTCAAGGCCTTCTCCCCCTACAGCAGCGTCACCGCAGCTGACAAGAAGCAGATCGGTACGACCGCGACTACCCTCACCGACGGGACCTACAGCATCAACCTCGGCACCTACACCGGTCCGGTCATCGTCGAGGTGAGCGGCGGCAGCTATGTCGACGAGGCAACCGGCGCCACCGTGGTCATTCCCGCCAGCGCCCCGTTGCGCGCAGTCGCCATTAGCGCCAGCGGCTCGGTGGACGTCGCCGTAACTCCGCTGACCGACCTGGCTGCAAAGCAGGCGGCAACGCTTGCCGGCATCGGCAAGAAAGTGACGGCAACAGAGATCGACAAGGCCAACTCCCAGATATCGGACCTGTTCAAGGTTACCGACATCGTCGCGGTCCAGCCTTTGGACGCATCCGCCACGCTGGTGGGGACGGATGCCCAGAAGCAGTACACCCTCGCCCTGGCGGCACTTTCCCAGTACGTCGCGGGTGGCTCCACCCTGACGGACCTGGCGACCAGCATCGATGCGGGCGGGGTGATGACCCCGGCAGAGGCGACCAAAGTCGAAACCGCCCTCTCGACCTTCATCGCGAGCGGCAACAACTTGACCGGTGTCACCACTGTCCCGGACACCTTGCAAAACATCGGCACCACCACGCTCACCCTCACCGTCGCCCTCTCCGGCACCGGTGTGAAGAGCGTCGATGCCATCATCAACCTTCCTGCCGGGACCAGCGTCGCCGCAGATGCCAATGGCGCACCGCTCGCCGGGGTCCTCACCAAGCTGATCACCGCTACCAACTACTCGCTTGAGGGTGTAACCTCCACCGGGACCCTTCACGTGATCTTCAACGTGGCGGACCAGGCCAGCATGCCGGCAGGCGACATCCTGACCATCAAGGTGGACGTGGCAGCCGGTCAAACCGCCCCCGCGGCAAGCGCCTTCACCGTGGGTGATGCCACCAAGCTCAAGGACGTTAATGGCGCGGTGGTAAGCGGCGCAGCTATCACGCTGCGCTAAGGCGCCGCATCAAGTAACTGTCAGCATCATTTAGCATCACAAAAACCTGCCCCCGAAAAGGGCAGGTTTTTGCGTTTTCAGAGACGGCTCCCCCCATCTCCCCTTGCCCTCCGGGAAAGGCCTTTCCATCGTCCATGTCATTGTGGAGGTACCTGACGTCCGCGTTCTTTCTACCGGAGGTCGTAGAGTTGTCCATGTCCCCTCCCCCGGAGGGGGAGGGCCAGGGAGGGGGGCTTGGGGCACGGGAGGGGGGACTAGATATGCAGTAGATCCTAACTTAACGGCAGTGGGGCTTGGGGGGCTTAGGGGTGCTTCAGGGTAGGGAGAAGCCCCCCGGTTAAAGGGCGCAGAGTATGGCGAAGAGAGCGAGAGGAGGGGGCGTGCTGACGGCTTGGCAGGGGTGGTCAACTGCAGGTGCACAAAGCAACTGCAGGTGCCCAGGCCCAAACACGAAAAAAGGCAGGGACCTTGGCCCCTGCCTTTCGTTATGCTCGCAGATCCGAATCTCTGGCTACTTCGCCAGTCCCGGAGAGAAGATGATGTTTTCGAAGTTGCGCTTGAGGCTCTTGCTGGAGAAGAACGGCATCACGTTCCCTGCCTGAATGGTTACCTCGGAGCCCACCTTCACGTCCGTCGACGGGATGGCTGCCCAGGTCTTGCCTCCTTCCCTTTCCAGGCAGATGTAGGTGTAGCCGCCGGCATCCATAGCTTCGACCACCTTGCCTGACAGTGCCGCCTGGGCCGCCTTCGCCTGCGCTGCCTCCAAGGCCCCTTTGGGGAGGGCAGGGTGGGTGGGGGGAAGTTTGGATTCTGCTCCGGCGGTCGTTGCAGCCGGTGCCGCCGGTGCCGCCGGTACGGGCGGCTTCTCGGCGGGCTTCGCTTGCTGCCCCTGGATCCCGGCAGAGAAGTGGATGTTGCCGAAAGTCCTCTTGAGCATGCTGCTACGGAAATCGACCATGTCTATGCCGGGGATGAGGATGATCTCCTCGCCAACTTTGACCTCAGTGGACGGAACGGCCGCCCAAGCCTTCCTGCCGTCTTTTTCCAACAGCATGTAGGTATAGTTTCCTACCTGCATGCTCTCCACTACCTTCCCGGCAAGAATGGGAGGCTCGTATTTGGTCGGTTCTGCCGGCGCAGGGGCGGCAGCCTTTGCGGCTGCGGCTTTGGGCTGGGCAGAAAGGGCCGGCTCCCCCTTCTTTGCCATAGTGGCGCAACCGCTTACCGTTGCCATCGCGATAGCAACGGTCAATCCGGCCGCAAGAAACTTCTCTCTTTTCATTTAGAAACTCCTTAAAGGGGAATGGGACCGGCCGCTGTCGCGCCCAAGCCACCATCCTTTGTACCTTATTTGCAGCATTTTTAAAAGCTTATTGTGCCTGATAACTGATACAGACCAACCCGTAAACGGTATCACCTCCGGCTGCCAAATACTCCTCTTACTGTTACTCCCCAGTTTTATTTCGCACCTTCCTCAGAGAAAGAACCTTCATCGACAAAGAAATCTCTCTCTGTGCCAATACCTCAGTTCTCCAAGTTCAAATTTTGATCACCAGGCCCGGGATGAATCGAACAGGCGCATCTGCAGTCTGTCCTGACGGCTCAACCCTTCTGTACGCTGAAGCGGGCTGCTCGAAAGTGCGGGTCTGCGCGGCGCAGTTGCAGCTCTCCCCGGCGCGTCTGCAGGGCTTGGTCGGCTTTTGAAGGATAGCTCCTGGTTTCTTGTGCAGCTTTTGAACAGGGCAATTCTGAAAGCCGTGATCAAATTCATTTCATGTCGTTTCCATTTATCCAGTAATTACGGTGGCTTAAAATTAAAAACGCGGCATGCCAGTTTCGGGTATCCCCCTTGTAATAGGTAGGTTGACTAACCAAGGAGGTAACGGACATGCGTGCAAGAACTCTTTCACTTCAGGTAATATTGCCGGCCGCCGCAGCTATCGCCTTTTTGGCAGTTTTCAGCCCCGTTCGTGAAGCGACTGCTTTTCAGCAGTTCGGGGCCTCGCAGGGAAGCGGCGAGACGTGCGCATTCAGCATCCAGATGAAAAAGCCGGCGTTCAGGATGCGTTACATGGAGAAAGTAGCGAAGTACCAGGACGGCGCGGCAGCGGCTCCGAGACTCGCCACGATAGACGAGATGTACGGCAACGTTCAGGAAGTGTCGCTTTTCACCGATGAGGGTGGGAGCAGTTCAGCCGAGGCCTTCAACAACGCGATAGGGGTAGACCCGCTGAGCCTCGACTGCCTCAGCTGCCATGATGGTTCCGGCGCCTCCAACGTCACGATCAACTTGAGGAACGACCCGTACAAAAGGTTCAGGAACGCGCAAAACGCCAAGGATCATCCCATCGGGATGGAGTATGGAAACTATGTCGCCACTCCCGGTAACGACTACAAGCCGATATTCGGTCGGAGCAACATGGTGCTGGTGAATGGAAAAGTTGGTTGCCTTACCTGCCACGACCCGCAGAACAGCGAAAAAGGACACCTCGTCATGAGCGACCGGAACAGCGCTCTTTGCCTCAGCTGCCATAGCAAATAAACAGAGGCAGGCTACTAAGATAAAGATAAAGATAAAGATAAAGGAAACTTAGGCAGGACAAGACTAAGGTCGGCAGGGCAAGACTCACATAAAGATCAAGAAAAAAAGGTAGGTGGCTGAGACTAGGATAACGAATTACGTAGCACCTCAATCTTTGTCTCAATCTTAATCTGTTTCTAAGGCTTGGTCACCTCAATGGTGGCCCGCCTGTTTTTACGCCTCCCCTTTTCACCCTTGTTGGTGTCGACAGGGACACGGCATCCAAAGGCCGAGGTGACAACCTTGACCTTCTTCGATTTCATCCCCTTGGTCAGCGACTTTTTCACGCTGTCCACCCTTTCCTGCGAAAGCTTCATGTTCATCTCAGGCTTTCCTACGCGGTCGGCGTGCCCCTCAATGTAGACCGAACTCCCCGGGTGTTTCATCACATAGGTCGCGATCTTGTCGATCTCGGGCTGGAACTGCTTTTTCACCACGGCGCTTCCCGAATCGAACATGACCACGGCTGCGGGCTGCTTCAGGACGCGCGGCGCGGTGCCCGCCGGAGGATCGAGCGGGCAGAGGATGGAGGCGACCATCTCCTCCTCGGGCACGTGCGGAGGCGGAGGAGTCAGGGAATCGGCGGCAATGCGGTCTACTACTGCCTGCTCCAGCGGCGCTGCCGGTTCAGCCTGTGTCTGCACAGGAGGCGCAACTACCGGAGGCGCGGCCGGCACCGGCTGCGGCTCGGGTTGAACCGGCTGTGGTTCAGGCTGGACCACGGCGCGTGCGGGCGGCGGTTCCGGAGCGGGGGCCTTGGGAAGTTCGGCCTTGGGCAGGCCGAGCGCCTGGGCGGCCATCCCGATCGGGGCCGCAACGACCGCCGCAGGAAGCGGCAGCTCGATCGGTCTCGCTTCCGGCTCCACCTGCTTGGCCTGCGGCTCAACCTGCTTCGCGGGTGCTGCAGGCTCGACCACTTTCTCCGTCGTGAAGTCGATGGTCGGGACCGCGGATGTCGAAATCGGTGTCTTCTTCTCCACCGGCGGAGGGGGCGGAAGCGGAAGGCGCCTGATCTTCTTGTCGCGATCGAGCAGGAAGCTCAGGCCGAACATGAATTGGTTGTCGTTGCGCGTCCCGATCGCGAACAGGATGTTCTGGCGCACGTCCAGCCTCATGGCGATGAATTCCTGCACGAAGTACTTCAAGCCGAGGCCGTAGGCGAGCACCGGAGCGTTGTCCATGGAGGTCCCCCGGTCCATGAACATCCCCCCCGCGCCGAGGCTGAGGAAAGGAACGATGCGTTTTCTTGGGAAAAGGGGGTAAGTTGCGTCCACCCGGAAAAGGTAGGCGTTTACCGGCGTGTTGTCCTTCTTGGAAAAGGTCGAGACGTAGGAGAGGCCGCCTTCGATGCCGATACTGTCAGTGATGTTGGTGCCGAGAATGTCGTAACCGATCCTCACGTCGAAAACCGGTTCGGTACGAAGGTTGTCTTTTTTGGAGAAAGTAAGACCACCCGCCGACACGTTGAAGGTGATGTCCCGGGAGATGCTCTCAGCTGCAGCACGAGACTGCGGATATGTCAGCGCCACGAAAAACAAAACGGTGGCAATAGACTTTTTCACTGACCGGGTCACCTCGTGTGGGTGTTGCGTTTACAAATGTACTGTTACTAACCGAAAACGGTCATAGTTGTCAACAAAATAGTACTTAATGCGGTACTTTAATGTTTGTTCCATAGCTGTTGATATGGAAGCAATAACATAAGGATCGCTAAACGTACCTTTCGATCAACTCCTCGAGTATCTCGCCGATGGTTGTTCTTCTGTGAGCCGATGCGATTTTCAGTTTCAGGTGCAGGTCCTGCCGGATATTGGCGGTCAGCCGCACGTCGCCTACGGGGACCAGTCCTGAGGCCCCCTTAGTGTCAGGAGTGGCCTGCGATTTTCTGAATCTCGGCGCCGCCGTCCGGGTGTCCTTCGGGGCCGAGGCGGGAGGCTGCGGTCGCGCTGCGGGTTTTTTGGGGGACGCCTTGGCGGCAGCCGCGGGCGCGGGTTTCGGGGCCGTGACCGCCAGCGCCGGCAGTGGCTCGCTGGTTTCGAACAGCCCCATCTGGTTTTCAGTATCAGACATATGACCTCCCATCAAATCAGCAGTGCAATATAGCAACTTCGAGATTCTCCGGGCAACCGTTTTCTCAATTGGCAAAGCGATATTTGAATGGTATGTTTTGTTGCGTCACGCGCCCGTAGCTCAGCTGGATAGAGTACCTGGCTTCGAACCAGGGTGTCGGGAGTTCGAATCTCTCCGGGCGTACCAATAAAAAGGACTTAGCCTTTACCGGTTAATTCCTTTTTTATTGAGGAGGGCACGCCAACGAGTTTGAGAGGTTCATAAAGGAAGGGGTCTGGTCGGCGGCGCTAGACCGCCAACTTCAGCGTCGTTTCGATCTCGTGCCAGGGAACGCACACCCTCTTGCGCTCGTCCCGCTCTATGAGCCCGACACTCTCCAGCGCGGATACGTCGTCATAGACGTTCTTGTAGCTCCGTTTCAGGAGCTTCGCCAGCGCGTTCACGCTCATGGGGCCGGTCCTGTGCAGCTCCTCCAGAAGCACGAGTCGCTTCGGGGTGATGTAGCGAAGAAGCGTTCTGAAGTCGTGGAAGTAAACCCGCTCTATCGGCTGCTCGGGAAAAATTCCCTGATCGAACTTGCGGAGGATGTCACTCGTTTCCTTGTTCGACTCTTCCCAGCTTTTTATCCCAATTTTCAGGTCTCTCATACTGCTCCCCTCTTTTTGTCCATCACTGCAGCGATGTCCGCCAGGAAATCTGCAAAGGTTGCTTCCAGGCCTCGGAACAGGAAGGGGAGTTCGGCCCCCTCTATGTGCTTGTGATCGCCCTTGCCGCGCTCGTTGTCGTAACGGACCAGGCAGGTGCCGTCGTCGGTGCCGAAGAAAAAACGGTATTTGAACAGGTGCCGGCACCCCGGCACTGGCTTGCCAAGGCGCCAGACGACCATTTCCCTGATGAAGCCTTCCTGCGTCTGCTTTTCGCGGAAGATGGGTTCGGCCTTCATGGGCTTCCTTATGGTGTAAAATACTATAACTCCGATGGGGTGGCAAGCGGATTTATTTTGCGGCGCCTCAGCGGGACCACTTTGCTATCCGAACCGCGCCGACAATGCTCTGCAGCTCCCTCGCCCAGCTCTCCAGCGCCGCCTGCTTCTTCCGGTTGGTTGCAGTCAGCACGGTGAATCCCGGATATTACAAGGCCTGAGAAGGCCTGAGGGTCTTGTTTCTTGATATTTCTCTTACCCTTCTCCCCTCATTACCGCTCACAATTCAAGATTCAAGACTTGACCTTCGGTTGATCTATTCACGCTCCGGCGCGAAGGAGAGCCCAAAGGAGCGTTCGAAGCAGCGCGCAGCAGACAGGGGAGTAGCTCTGGAGCTGGATGCCAACACCTTCGAGCGCTTCTGACTCTCGGCGGAAGCAACAACGAAGCCGCCTCCGCCCCTCGCAGGGCGGAGGCGGCTTCGTTGTGGTCCGACCTCCCTCCGTCCGAGTTTCGCCCCGGAGGGATCAGAGGTGCAGCCAGAAGCCGCTGTCGGCAAACTGATCGCCTTTCCACCAGTCGGGCCTTCCGGTGCCGTAGCGGAAATTGCGCGACCCTGCCTGGCTCTGCAGGGGAGCCACCACGTCGCCGCTGCCGTTTCGCCTCGCCCGTTCTTCGTTGGTTTCAGGAACGACCACTACCACGTGCCCCGGGCGTGCGTCCTCCCTGCGCCGGGCGACGATCACACCCAGCGCACCCTGGTTCACCTCCAACTGGAGCTTCGTCAGCGATCCGGTCTGACGCCACCCGAAACGGATGCCGAAGTCGCGCAGCCACCGGAAAAGGTCGTTGGCGCGCTGCTCCTCGACGGTATTGTTCAACAGCGGTCGCACCTGCTCGCCGACTGCAAGTCTCTCGATTGCCCCCGGCGTCCACCAGACGCGCGGCAGGTAAGCCCCGGCGAGATGACAGAAATCATGAGCGTAGATGTTGCAGAAGGTGGTCTGCTGTCTTGGCTGATAACGAAGATGGGCAGGCGCATCTACCGCAAGCCAACGGATTATGCCCGCGATATCGCTGCGGAGGTCGCCCGCCGTGGCGCCCTTGCGGTCCGGCTGGCCCGGCTCGTTCAGGGAATGCGCATCGGCGGCTTCGGTCCTACGCGTCACCTTGCCGGGCGGGGAGGGGAGGTTAACTGCGACGATCCCTGTCGTTGGCGGGACCGGTGCCGGGTTCGGGACGGGCACCTCGCCGGGCCCTGAAGCGGGAACGAGGTACCTGGCAGCGGCAAAGCCGCGGTAGCGGGCCCCGTTCAGGCTGGTCTCCACCTCCAGGAACCCGTTCACCTCCTTGTTGCTTACGGCCCGTACCACTTGCCCGTCGGGAAGCCTTGCCAGGACGTTCGCGCCCGGCTTGCGCGGGTCGATCTCCGGCTCGCTGCGCAGCCTGAGCGGGTCGCTGCGCACGTCCACCTCGTAAAGCGTTCCCGAGGCGAGCACGGGAGACGGAGGAGCGACCGGCGCGCGTCCCGGGGGCGGCTCCGTGACTGGGCCGCTTGGGGGGACTTCCCTGCAGAGCCTGAAATATTCGAAGAACGCCTCGCCGTAATATTTCGTTCCGTCCCAATATCCCTGCTTCAGTCCCTTGCTCGGGATGAAACCGCCCGCGTTGTAGGCTATGGCGACGCACGCCTTTTCATACTCCGTCAGTGTTTCCTTATCCTGCCACCCCACCCGAGCCAGCGCGCCGCGCAGGGAAACGATGCATTTTTCGAGGCAGGAGCCGAAGTCGGCGTAGCGCTTCTGCATGAAGTAATCCGGCTCGCCGAGAAAGAACTGCAGGTCGTACTGGAAGATGCCGAACCCGTGACAGAACTTGTCCTTGTTGGCGGCTGCCGACCTGTACCCCTCGATGTACTGCGCCATCTCGACCAGTGCCTTGTGCGCGATCTCGAACATCTCGGCGCCGTTGCGCTTGGAGATGAGCTCTTCCTTCGTTCTCGGGAAGGCTTTTCGTCCCCGGTCGGTGTCCAGGGTGTCCCCGACACACAGCTCCAGGATGCGTCCCACATCCAGTTGCTGTCTACGAAGCACGCTCCAGATATTCCCAGTTTCCTGGCAGGCGATCGCCGTCACCATGTCGAGGCAAAAGGGGGTGCCGCTGACAGCTGATTCTATCTGTCCGGCGAACTGCTGCTTGAACCATTGGATGTCGTCACGTTTGGGCATAGCTCCTCCATGTGATAGCCTGTTGTTGTCCCCCGTCGCAGTCTCCGAAGCCTAATCCTCTTGCTGTTGTGCTTCGGGCGCTTGTCAGATATGATTTAGTCTTTCTAAGATATACGCCGTTTTCGACTTGATGTGGCGACTGCTGCCCTGCAGCATGAAAATCGTGTCGCAACGCTGATCGAACTGGACAATCCGTCACTTCTTGCAGCATTATTGGTATTAGAGGTTAAATTGGCGCCAGCTGTATGGTATAAGAAGCTGTACGCATAGATCAAGGAGGAGCGAGAGATGAATCCTGAGATAGCGAAGCTCACACCGGGGCAAAAGTTGATGAAGCAGGCGATACATGAGATCGATGACTATTTCGGTGAGGGAGTGGCGTTCAAGAACATCGAGTTCCTCGGCGGGTATATGCAGACCCTGGCTCTCCTTGAACTGAAGGAAACACTCAGGAACAAGCTTTGAAGGAAGCTTCGCCAGGCACTCTCGCTTGCCGGCTACCCGCTGACGGATTGCCTTCAGCCGGGCCAAATGGCCCGCGTCGGCGCTTAGGTCCTTTCCCGTTCGTTACCGGGCCGGCACCGCGGTCTCAAAGCTCTGCATCCAGTCCGTAGGGCGCCCCAACCCGCTACCAAACCGATCATCCCCTCCTTCGCTCGCGCGGTACTTGTAGGTGAAGCGAAGTCTCGTTCCCGGCTCGGCCACCATCGGGAGCTTCACCGTGAATCCGGTGCTCTGGTCGAGGTTCAACTGGCTCGGTACTATGTAGCCTACCGAGCGGCTTCTCACCTTGCCGGCGGCGTCCAGGACGGAAACCCAAATCTCCACGTCGTACATCACATGGTAGCGGATGTTCCTTATCACTCCGTCGACCACGGTGTTGCCCCCCACCGTTTTTGTCTCCCAAGCCATTACCGCGTCGAACTGCGAGTACCTTTGCGGCAGCGTTTCCAGTCTCTGCAGCGTACGGTCGGGGTAGGTGGCGCAGGCGCCGAGAAGGGCGGTTATGAGCAGCAACATCGACATGCGTCGAACCATGTATGTCACCTCCTTTTCGGGGATGATCAATTGTACGCGAGGCGGTCCGAAACCACAATGAAGGCGCCCGGCGGCTCCCGCTTCGTCCATACGAAAAAAAACTCCCCTGCCTGGCGGGAGGGGAGTGCTGTTGCTGTTGCTGTTGCGAAACGGCGGGGCGTGAAGCCGTGCGCGCCTTTCGCGAAAGGATCAGGGTGTTGGTATTACGGCTCCTGCTCCTGCCGGCAACCGGGGAACCCGCGGAAATGCTCTCCGCGTTTGGTCTGGATCTCCTTCAGCTTGGTTGCCTGCTCGGCGGTCAGCAGCGCCAGGAATTGCCCGGCCTCCTGGGCCCTTTGCACCGCAAGGTCCGACTCGACAGCGGCAACCTTGGCGGCCTGGGCCCTGATGGCCGCCTCGTCGGCGCTACCTGAATGCACCAGCGTCTGCAACTGGCGTCTGTGCGTCATCAGTGCGTCCAAGAGCGGCTTGTGCGCCGCCCGCCCCTTTTCCAAAAGCGCCTTTGCCTGGTTCTTTTGCTGATCTGCAAGTCCCAACTCCCGCGCCATCTTCTTCAGGAAGCGCGCCCCGCCAGGCCCCTGCTGTTTCTGCTCCGAGCATCCCCCCTCGCCTCCCCCTTTGTGCGATTCATGGGCAAAAGCCGCCTGACTGCCGAAGGCCAGGGCTGCGGTGATGCAGGTGAACAGTGCCACACGTCTTAGCTGTTTTCTCATAACATGCTCCTTTTTCGGTAATGTCCGGTGTGATCCGGTCGCCTCTTACTCCTGGAGCAACATTACCCCCGGATTGTGGAGGGAATGTGGAAGAAGTGAGGAAATGCACAGTACCAGCAGTTGCGGCAAAGGCAGGGTGAAAAACAGGGATTCGCCAATGCTGGAGGAGATGAACGGATTAAGTCAGCGGAGGTCGCAGCCATTCTCTGTAGCGGCAGCTGTGACTGTTATCGTCTCTTTTTTACCTCACCGCATCTTGATATCAGTTGCTTCAATGCTAGAATGTCCTAACGGTGCTGACAATGAAATTTTTAAAGGGGGTGCTATGAAAATTCCGGTTGTGTTTGCTGACGAACGACGAGGCTTGGTAAAAGCAGAGGATCTGCAGAAACTGATAGAGCAGGCCGCGATCGTCTCTTTCCTTCGCAGCGACGGCGAATGCGTTACCATCGGGGTCCATACCGTGCGTGGCATGGGCGGCAGGAAGTATCGCGGGCCCGAACGCAGGGGGAATGTCCTTTTTTGCTGATCCGGCAGCACGGGCCAAGTGTGAAGGCCGGCCTCTCCCTGGACCGGCCTTTTGTCTTGCGGCACTTGAGACCCGGACGTCACCTGTCCATCCCACAGGGATCCTCCAGCGACGATAGCGCCCCGTCACATCGCCCGCCTCACCGGCTTCTTCGCCCCGTGTTATAAGAATCGTCCTCTTTTATCAGTTTTGCAAAACAGCCTTTTCCCTTTTGCATTTGTGCGAATCATCTGTTACGGTGCATTAGCACGGATCAAGGTGCTGATATTACGCTGCATCGCGACGAGGATGGCGGGGTTGGCCGCCTCATCTTCTTTTGCTCTTATGCGAAAAAGCCTATCCCCCGCGGCAAGACGCTTTCATGGTGCCCCCTTTGTAAGTATTCAAAAACATTCTAATTTCCAAAGATATACAAAACTTTAAAACATTGGTATGCAAGTTGCTAAATGTTAGGGCAAGAGTCATCAATCCAACGTTGGAGGTATAAAGGCATGTCACAATCGTCATCTAAAAAGGGCTGGCAGGTGGTCTTCGCCGGAACCGGAATCAACCTGGCGCTCGGGGTACTGTATGCCTGGAGTATCTTCAAGGGCGCGATTAAGGCGTCGATCGAGAAGGGTGGCCCTGATGCCTTCCAGTGGAGCCTTAGCACGATCAACGACCCGTACGCAGTCTGCTGCCTCGCCTTCGCCTTCTCGATGATCATCGCCGGCAAGTGCCAGGACAAGATGGGCCCGGCAAAGACCGCCCTCATCGGCGGACTCCTGGTCGGCGCCGGTTTCTGCCTCATGGGCTACTCCAACAGCTACGCCGCCTGGGTCACCGGCTTCGGCGTCCTGGCCGGCTCCGGCTTCGGCTTCGGCTACTCCGCCGCCACCCCGCCGGCGCTTAAATGGTTCTCCTCCAAGAAAACCGGCCTCATCGCAGGCATCGTCGTCGCCGGTTTCGGCCTGGCGCCGGTATACATCGCGCCGCTCTCCAGCTACCTGCTGGGCGCCTACGGCATCCAGCAGTCCATGTACATCCTCGCTGCCGGTTTCGCCGTCGTCGTCTGCGGCCTCTCCTTCGCACTGGTGAACCCGCCCAAGGGGTATGTTCCGGTTGAGCCGGTCCTGAAGGGTGACGCAGCCAACGCTCCGGCCAAGAAGGCCGTACACGATGCGACGGTCGGTGAAATGCTCCGCTCTCCCAAGTTCTACATGCTCTGGACCACCTTCTTCATCGGCGCAGGCGCAGGACTCATGGTCATCGGTTCCGTCGCCGGTCTCGCCAAGAAGAGCATGGGGCCCATGGCCTTCGTGGCAGTCGCCATCATGGCGATCGGCAACGCATCCGGCCGCGTCGTTGCCGGTGTCCTCTCCGACAAGATCGGTCGCCGCGCCACCCTGACCATCATGCTCTCCTTCCAGGCGATCCTCATGTTCGCAGCCGTCCCCGTCGTCGGCTCCGGCAGCGCGGTGCTCCTGGTACTTTTGGCATCCTTCATCGGCTTCAACTACGGCTCCAACCTGACCCTCTTCCCCTCCTTCGCCAAAGACTACTGGGGGTTCAAGAACTACGGCCTGAACTACGGCGCGCTGTTCAGCGCCTGGGGCGTCGGCGGTCTGGTCATGGGGCGCGTATCCGAGATGATGAACGCCCAGCCGGGCGGCCTGAACAAGTCCTTCATCCTGGCAGGTTCCTGCCTTGCCTTCGGCACCGTCCTCACCTTCTTCCTGCGTGAGAAGAAAGCGGTCACCGTCGAGGCAACCGAGACGGTCGGCGAGCAGGTGGCGGTCAAGGTCGCAGCTTCCTGAGAGTCGCCACTGCGGTAGAGAAAAAGAGGGGGTCATGCATTTGCATGGCCCTTTTTTTCATGATGATGGTATTATGTCGAACCCCAAGTCCCCTCTGAAAGGAATCTGCCATGGATACTACCTATGTCACCATCATGCTGGTCGTCTTTATCGTGCTGACAGGTCTCGCCATTGATGTCGGGTACATGTATGTCAGCGACGAGGACCTGCAGCATGCGGCGGAGACCTCGGCCCTGGCGGGAGCGCAGGCGATAAAGCAGCGGGTGCTGTTCCAGGCGCAGAGCGATCCGGGAAAGATAGCGGAAGTGCTGGTCGATCCGGTGCAGAAGCAGCCCAGGGAAGCGGCGATCGAGGTCGCCTCCGGAAATCACAGCGCCTCCGCCCTGGTCAGCCTGGCCAACAGTAACGGCAATTCCTTGAGCGAAGACAACGACATAACGGTGGGATTCTGGAACATAAGCAGCCGCACCTACACCCCGGGTGCGACCCCTGTCAACGCGATGCAGGTAAGGACCAGGCGGACCGCGGAAAGCAGTTCGGTCGGCATGGGGAGCCTCGGGAGCTTCATGGCCAAGATCACCGGGACCGCCTCCTTCGGGTCGACCCCGGTCGCGACGGCAGCCCTCGTCCCCGGCACCCGCTCCAACATAGCCGTCTGCGCCGACGCCTGCGAGCCCGCCTGCAGCTATCCCCAGATCTGCAGCATCAACGAGAGAAGGATGAGCCATCTCCCCTGGGCCCCGGGCAACTGGCGCGGCGACCGCTACGTTTACACCTCGCTGCTGCACCCGGTGACCCTGACCAACACCATGTCGGACCTGGTGTGCCAGGAAATGCCGGTGCAGGAGGTCTGCGGCTTGCCGATCTTCACCTCCAGCGGCAAGGACGACACCATCTTGCGCGACATGAAGGCGATGATGTACGACCCCAAGGTGGACCGGTCCAACAAGGAGTACGATCAAAAAGGGAGGCTCCTCGGTTGGTGGGTGATCGTCCCGGTGACCGACTGCCGGACCGTCCCCGCGGCGGAGGTTCCCGAGCAGCGGGTGGTGACCAGGTATTCGCTGGTAAGGATCAGCCGGATCTGCGCCGCCGGTCCCGCGGGTTGCAGCCAGTCCGCCTCTGCCACCGAACTCCCCGCCGTCCCCTGCAGCACCGGCGGCGACGGGCTGTACATCGACCGGATCTCCTGTGTCGGTTGTGACAGCCGGTCGAAGATGATGCTCCCGGGGCTGCGCCCCGTGCTGGTGGATTAGCGGCTGGAGCCGCAGCGGTGCGGCGGCGCTACAGGCGACGCGCCAGCCTGGGATGTTTCCAGCGTAAGGAGAGCGCCATGCAACGATGCCGGGAAGTGCCCCCCGACGAATTACAAAAGGCCATCGACGAGTTTAACAGCGGAGACTGGTTCGAATGCCACGAGACGCTGGAGGAACTCTGGGTCGGAGAGAAGGGGGAGCTGCGGGACTTCTACCAGGGGGTGCTGCAGATCGCCGTGGCGCTGCATCACTGGCGAAACGGCAACTTCAAGGGCGCGGCTACCCTACTAAAGGGGGGGAGCGACTGCCTGCGGAGGGTTTCGCAGCCGTGCCAGGGGGTGGACGTGGCGCGCCTGCTCGCGGAGACCGGCCTGTTCCGGGAAGAGCTTCTCGCAGCCGGCGAGGAGCGGATGTCGGAAGTGGCCGGCGGCCTGGTGCCGAAACTGCACCGAAATGCATGAGAACCGACGCGTTTTGAAACGGTAAAAGCCGCCCCCCGGCGAAGGGAGGCGGCTTTTTTTATTGCCGCTACTTCAGGAGGGTCACCTTCCCGTCGTCCAGGTCGTACTTCGCGGCGACGATCTTGATCTTTCCTTCCTTCAGCTCTTCTGCGAGGATCTTGGATTTCTTGGTCAGGCCGGCTGCGACTGCCTTGGCATTGACGTCGACTGCACATTCGACGAGTTCCTCGGTGGTTTTACCCTTGCAGTCGCTCTTGGCCTTCTTCACGGCGGGCTGGATGGCGGTGACTATGGCGCCGATATTCCCTTCCGGCTTCCCTTTGCTGTTGACGGTGGCGGTGACCGCGCCGCAGCGCTCGTGGCCCAGCACCATGATGAGCGGCGAGCCGAGGTGTTCGGCCGCGTACTCGACGCTCCCCAGCACGATCGGGTCGGTGACGTTGCCGGCCACGCGGATCACGAAGATCTCACCAAGTGCCTGGTCGAAGATGATCTCCGGCGGGACGCGGGAATCGGAGCAGGAGAGGATGATGGCGTAAGGGTGCTGGGTCTTTGCCAGCTTGCCGCGTGCCGTCGCATCGCAAAGCGCCCCGGCGGTCATCTTGCTCTCCATGTAACGGGTGTTGCCGTCCATCAGTTTCTTCAGTGCCTCGTCGGCGCTGATCCCCGCGCCGGCGCCCGACGCGAAGGCGATGCCGACCGTGGCGGTGACCGCCGTTGCCAGCATCGCGATTCTGCCCGCAATCTTGCTGCATTTCATAACTGTTCCTCCTTTGGTTTGATCATCACAAAACAGCCGGCCCATTTTACATAAAATGGCGGATTATTCCAGATTAATATGCCGAGGGGAGGTTGCCGGGCGCACAGGGGCGGGACGCTGTTGCCGAGGGATCCCTGCCGGTAGAGAAAAATGCCGGGAAATCAGGTACCTGATGTCTCCTCTGGCTCGGTCCTGGCCCGCGAGTCACGCCCGTTGTTCATGTTTTTAATCGTGGCAGCCGAGCTGCCGTGTTGACAGCCGATGAGAGTTCGGGCACATTAGGTAGGCGGAAAATCTAGCAGGATAAACGGAGTTTCAAGGCATGTTCTGGCTTAAATTAGTGGCAGTCGCAGTACTTATTACCGTCGGCATTTTCGTCATCGCATTCCTGGAAGAAAAACTGGTGAGCGGCCCGCGCAGACGGGAACTGCAGGCCAAAGCCCGCGAGAAGCTCGCCGGGAACAAGAGAAAGGAACAGTAATAGACAATACCGTCACTGGTCGCCGCCAAGTTGAAGGCGGCGGCCGTGGTGCTTTGCCAGAACTGTCAGCTTTCATATCCAGCTTCGGAATCACCCCGGATTGCCTCCTGTAGCACCCCCAGTGTAAGCCCAAGCAGCACGCCAAGTAGTACCTCTCTGTACAAGAAAATTGCTGCACCTGCACAAACAATAGGCTTTGCTGCCTCATTTTTGTTTACCCCTGATTGGTTGCAGATACCATCGTAAACATTAAGTTGTTGCATTTACAGCTGCTTTTTGTGTTGGACGAGGATCTGGCATGCCTCCTGCTATGTCAAGGCGCAAAGGACGCGAAGCACAACGCAGTGCACGTGGCCGGCGAAGACAGGCAAAGGCGCCTCTCCACATGGATAGAGACGCCTTTTTTTCGATGAAATACAGGAAAGGGGGAGGTTCAGTAATAAAGGCAGACGTTGAAGGCAGTTCAACTCAATAAAACCACACCACCACATTACAAAGGAGTAAGGACATGAAAAGAATGACCAAAAGTTTCATCATGGCAACGGCGCTGACCATCGCAACAACCGGTATCGCAATGGCGACCCCTTCGACCCAGATCTGGATCCCTTCCACCGATGTGCAGGCATACAAGACCCTGCACCTGGGTATCGACAACTATACCCGCACCTCTTCCAACGGCAGCGGCATCCGCCCCAACGCCTACGACCTGGGTCTTACCGCAGGCGTCCTTCCCTTCGAGAAGGTCCAGGCAGAGGTGGGTGTGGACTACATGACCTACGGTTCGGATGCCATGGACGGCAGCCCGATCTACTTCAACGGGAAAGTGGCGACGCCTGAAGGGTCGCTGTTCACGATGTCGCCCGCACTCGCGGTTGGCGGTTACGGCTTCGGGACCAAGTCCGACTTCACCGACCTGAACATCGTTTACGGGCTTGTCGCAGAGACCGTGCCGGTCGTTGGGCGCTTCTCTGCCGGCTACTACAAGGGCAATGACAAGGCGCTGCTCAGCACCGACGACCACGGCGTCCTTCTCTCCTGGGACAGGACCCTCAGCGAGATCTCCGACAAGCTCTGGCTCGGTGTTGACTACCAGGGTGGCGACAACGCCGTGGGCGCCTTCAGCTTCGGCGCCTCCTGGGCCTTTGCCAAGAACGTTTCCGTGATCTTCGGCTACGACATCTACAACGACAAGGCGCTTGCCGGCGAGAACACCTTCACCACCCAGCTCGACATCAACTTCCCGTAGCTGAAACGCCGACCATCACCCGCACTTTCCCCCTGCCTGGACAGGAGGGGGAGGGTGTCAGGTGTGGGGCGGGACGATGACGGCAGGACCTGCATGACGGGGCGGGAAAAGTTTGAACAAAAGAGTTGACTCCGCTGCGAGCCCTGTGGTACAAGTTGGGACTCGATGACGCGGGGTGGAGCAGTCTGGTAGCTCGTCGGGCTCATAACCCGAAGGTCACAGGTTCAAATCCTGTCCCCGCAACCAAAACACAACAAGGCACTTGGCTTACACAGCTGGGTGCCTTTTTTGTTGATCTTCATTCAATCCGGGACAGATTTATTTATTGCTAATGAAATTCTGGTGTGTAATAAAGACTGCATGCCTCGCACCGGTCGCATCGTCATTCCCAACTGCCCCCACCACATCGTCCATCGTGGACATAATCGGAATCCTCTTTTCATTTCCGATGACGACTATCACTATTACCTCAAAAACCTTGTCGACTTAAAAAACGAGCTTAATTGCCACGTCTATTCCTATTGCCTGATGACAAACCATGTTCATCTCATAATAGATCCAGGAGAACATATCGATGCACTGGCGATCCTGTTAAAGAAAGTCGCTGCACGTCAGACCCGGTATGTCAACACTCTGGAGAAGAGAACCGGCACGATCTGGGAGGGGCGATATCATTCCAGCCCTATCTGCAAAGATAGTTACCTGTTAGCGTGCTGCAGATACATCGAGATGAATCCTGTTAGAGCCAGAATGGTGACGGAACCGTCTGGATATCGTTGGTCAAGTTATCGGGAAAAGACAGAAGGGCGGGCAGAGGTAATAGATCCCGATCCGGGATACCTTTCTCTTGGTGCAGACGAGACAGCAAGACGTAAATCTTATCGGGAGTGGGTATTATCGTCGGTCCCAGAAGGCGAGTGGGAACGAATACATCAGGCGGCACAGCGGGGCTATCTGACCGGCGGTGAAGAATTCCAGCAAGTAGTGGCGGAGCGGTTAGGTATCCGTTTAGATTACAAGAACCCTGGTAGGCCACGGAAACGCTAATAGTTCATTAGTAGAAAATAAATCTGTCCCGCGCGCAGTCCCGCGCGCAGTCCTGCCCCCCAGAGTCCGCCCCCGGGGGAGCGCCCACCGTTCCTCCAGAATACCTGCATGTGCATCCCGTTAACCTCTAAGCCAGGGGTATGACGTCTGGACTTCCTGTGACATATGTCATTGTGGCGTATCCGTGCGAAATGGGGTGGCTATTTCGTCAAAACCGCCGCATTCGATGACGATCGTCATACCCTCTCTTCTCGGCGGGGCTTTGCGAAAACGTGTTTTATTGTGGGAATACAAAGAACTGGACCTATGGCACCCACCTTGCTACTATTTCTCATGATAGAGGAGCCCCGGTCGCCATTTCCTTGGCCAGATGGTGCTTCTTTTGGGTCTCGCGCAAGAAGAAATCATGGAATCGGCTGGAAACGGAATTTTGCCCATGGTAAGGGGGGCAGGAGAGCGGCATGTTGAAGCGAATTTGCACTACCGTCATCGCTGTTTGCCTCTGCCTGGCGTCTGCCCATACGGGACACGGTTTCGCCGGAAAAGAGACCGTTATCGTTGGCGGTAACCATAATTATCCCCCCTACGAGTTCATCGACGACAAAGGCCAACCTGCCGGGCTGACGGTCGACCTGATCCGCGCCATCGGCGACGTGATGGGGATGAACGTGGCGATCAAGCTGGGCGAGTGGGGCAAGATCCGCGGGGAGTTGATGGCCGGCACCATCGACATGACCCTGGGTATAAACCAGACCCCGGAGAGGGACAAGGTTTTCGACTACTCGTCTCCGACCACCGTTGTGCAGCACGCCATCTTCGCCCGGAAGGGCTCTCCCAAGGTAAAGTCCCTGGAGGAATTGAGCGGCAAAAGGGTCGTGGTGAACCGCGGCGGGATCATGCACGATTACCTTTCAAATCTCGGCTTCGACAAGGACCTGATCCTGACCGACAGCCCCGCCGAATCCTTCCGCCTCCTGGCTTCCGGCGAGTACGACTACGCCGTCTACGCCCTTCTTCCCGGTATGTACATCATCAAGGAAAACAAACTGACCAACTTGGCTCCCATCGTGAAGAACGCTGCCTCGTTCAACTACTCCTTCGCGGTGAAGGACGGGAATCGCGAGTTGCAGGCGCGTCTGAACGAGGGATTGGCAATCATCCAGAAGACCGGGCAGTACCAGGAAATCTACGAAAAATGGCTGGGCGTGCTGGAGCCGACGCGGGTGGCAGCGGCCAAGGTCCTGAGATTCGCGACGATGACCCTGGTGCCGCTCATGCTGCTTCTAGCCGGAACGGTGGTCTGGTCGCGCACCCTGCAGAAAAAAGTCGCCCTGCGTACCGTGGAACTGGCGCAGGAGGTGGCCGAAAAAGAGAAGGCTATGGAGGAATTGCGACTGCAGCAGGACAAGCTGGTGCAGGCCGACAAAATGACCTCCCTGGGCATACTGGTCTCCGGGGTCGCCCATGAGATCAACAACCCCAACGCGCTCATCCTTCTGAGCATGCCGATCCTGAAGCAGTCGCAGGCCGCCATCGACCGGGCCCTGGACGAGTACTGCCGCGAGCACGGCGATTTCATGTGCGGCAACCTCCCCTACTCGCGAATGCGGGCCAAAATCCCCGCCATGCTAGGGGAGATTCACGATGGATCCAAGCGGATCAAACGGATTGTGGACGACCTGAAGGATTTCGCCCGGCAAAATGACGCCGCCAAGATGGAACCGTTCGACATCAACCAAGTGGCACAGGCTGCCATCCGGCTGGTGGACAGCTCCATCCGCAAGGCCACGCACCATTTCCACGGCACCTACGCAGAGAATCTCCCCGAGGTGAGGGGAAACGCCCAGCGAATCGAGCAAGTGGTGGTCAACCTCATCATCAACGCCTGCCAGGCCCTTCCCAACAAGGAGCGGGGGGTCTTCATCTCCACCTGCGCCGACCCGGAAAACGGGAATGTGATGCTCCAGGTCCGGGACGAAGGGAGCGGCATCGCACCGGAGCACCTGTCGCACGTAACCGACCCCTTCTTCACCACCAAGCGGGAGACCGGGGGGACGGGACTCGGGCTGTCGGTATCGGCCGGAATCGTGAAGGAGCATGGCGGCGCGCTGGCACTGAAATCGACCCCCGGGGAGGGGACCACCGTTTCGCTGATCCTCCCTGCCGCATAGGAGAAAAGACCGATGAACACCCCCCTGTACCCCTCGTTTGGCGTCCTCCTTGTGGACGACGAGCCCTCCTGGCTCGAAACGCTCTCTTTTTCACTGGAGTGGTGCGGCATCACCAATATAGTCACCTGCCAGGACAGCCGCGAAGTCCTGGGGATCGTGGACCGCGGGGGGATCGGCATCGTTTTGCTGGATCTGAACATGCCGCATCTGGGGGGGGAAGAGCTGCTGGCCGCCCTCGCCGAGCGCCACCCCGAAATCACCACCATCGTGGTCAGCGGGATGAACCAGATCGAAATCGCGGTCCACTGCATGCAGCTCGGGGCCTTCGACTACTTCGTGAAAACCACCGAGGAGGACCGGCTGGTCAGCGGCGTCAACAGGGCGATACGGATGCAGGAACTGCAGCGGGAGAACCGGACCATATCCGCGTGCATCCTGAACGGGGAGCTGAAACAGCCCGAGGCATTCGAAGCGATCGTCACGACGGACCGCAGCATGCAGACCATCTTTTCGTACATCGAGGCGGTGGCCAAGAGTCCCGAACCGCTTCTGATCAGCGGCGAAAGCGGCGTCGGCAAGGAACTGTTTGCCGAGGCCGCCCACAGGCTCAGCGGCTGCCAGGGGCGCCTGGTCGCGGTAAACGTCGCGGGTCTGGACGACAGCGTCTTCTCCGACAACCTGTTCGGGCACGTGCGCGGCGCCTTCACCGGCGCCGACCAGGCGCGGCCGGGGATGATCGAGGAGGCAGCCAACGGCACCCTTTTCCTCGACGAGATCGGCGACCTGAGCCTGCCGTCACAGGTGAAGCTGCTCCGTCTGCTCCAAGGGGGAGAGTACTTCCCCTTGGGCAGCGACGTGCCGAAGCGGCTCCGGGCGCGAGTCATAGTCGCCACCCACCAGAACCTCGCGGCGAAACAGGCAGCCGGAACCTTCCGCCGGGACCTCTTCTACCGGCTCTGCATCCACCACGTGCAGATACCGCCGCTTAGGGAGCGCAAGACGGACATCCCGGTGCTTCTGGAGCACTTCCTCGACCAGGCGTCCCGGGCTTTCGGCAAAAGCAAGCCCACCCCGCCGAAGGAACTGGCCCAGCTTCTGGCGACCTACAATTTCCCCGGCAACATCCGCGAACTGAAGGCGCTGGTGTACGACGCGGTCAGTACGCACCGGGGCGGGATTCTTTCCATGGAAACCTTCTACAAGACGATCAGCGGCTCCGAAGCGGGACAGGTCTCCGCAGTGGCGCCACCCTCGGAAGTCTGCCCGTTTGCCGGGTTCGACCGGCTCCCCACCTTCGGCGAAGCAATCGAACTGCTCATGAACGAGGCGTTGAGCCGCGCAGGCGGAAACCAGACCATCGCTGCTCGCCTGCTAGGCATGACCCAGTCGGGTCTGAACAAACGTCTGAAGTCGGTGCGCAAGTAGAGCCCGAAAAGCGAACCCCGTTCTTTTTTTCTCCCTGCACTAACTCCAACCTGCCCAACCGCCGCGGCGACCGCCGCCCTGCGGCGTCCCCGCTTTTCAAATCGGTTTCAGCATCATCCCTTCAATGCCGCGCCAGCCGCGCCTCTGGGGCTGCAGCGCCCTCCCATCGGCTAGCTCAGGAACCACCCCCTTTCACACCTGCCTGGAGCGGTATGACGATCAGATTTGCCATGACGAACGTCATCTCGAATTTCTGATCGGAATTTCAATAGCTTGGGCTTTAATGAGCTATGCCCTCCATATCGTTTGTCATACCTCTTTTTCGGGTATTCAAAATCGTAAAACATAATTTCCATCAATTATTCAAGCTAGTTATGAACATCGTTATGTCTTGGCATCCCGGTTGCTAATACCTATTTATAAAACGTACGGGAGAAAGCCATGTATTTAGGTGAACAGGTAATTCAGATCCAGAGCACTCTGATGCGGGGGGGCACGAGCAAGGGGTTGATTCTGCGCAAGGTGGACCTCCCCGCACAGCCCAAGGAACGCGACCGGATCATCCTGCGGCTCTTCGGCAGCCCGGATCAGAGCCAGGTGGACGGGCTGGGAGGTGGAACCCCCCTCACCAGCAAACTGGCACTGGTTGGGCCGCCGACATGTCCCGGGGCCCATATCGACTACACCTTCGGTCAGGTCAGTCTGGAGAAGGAGGAGATCGACTACAACCCGACCTGCGGCAACATGGCGACGGCGGTGGGGCTTTACGCGGCCGAAGAAGGGTACGTGGTACTCGTAGAGCCGGTCACCCGCGTGCGCATCTTCAACACCAACATAAGAAAGACCATCGTTGCCGAGATTCCGGTCAAAAACGGCCACGTCGAATACGACGGCGAGTTCGCCATCGACGGAGTACCCGGCTCATCCTCCAAGATCATGCTGAGCTACCTCGACTCCGGCGGCACCTTTACCGGCAAGACGCTGCCGACCGGGAACCCGGTGGACACGCTGGTGCTGGAGGACGGCAGGGCGTTCCCGGTAACCATCGTCGACTGCGCGAACTGTGTGGTCTTCGTCAACGCAGCGTCCCTGGGGCTCGTCGGCACCGAACTGAAGGCCGAGATCGACTCAAACGCTTCCCTTCTGAAGACCATCGAACAGATCCGCGTCGAAGCCGGGTTCCGGTTGGGCCTTATCAAGGACAAGTCCGTGGCGACCCCGGCAACCCACGCCATCCCCAAGATCGCGGTGATTTCCCCCGCTAGCGAGCACGCGACCCTTACCGGCAAGGTACTTCGCCCCGACGAGATCGACATCGTCGGCAGGTACTTCTCGATGGGGACCCTGCACCGGGCCTTCGCGGTAAGCGGCTCGATCGCGCTGGCAACCGCCGTAAAGATCCCCGGAACCCTTGCCAACGGGATGGTCAAATCGCAGGGCGACGGGATCAGCATCGGTCACCCGTCCGGAACCATTTTCGTGGACGCCGAGCTGGAAAAGGACGGCGCGGGGTGGCTGGTGCCCCGCGCAGCCGTCGGGAGAACGGCTCGCAGGCTCATGGACGGTTACGCCTACGTGAAGGTGTTGTCTGAAAAGAAATAGGTGATTCGCAGCAGTTCCCATCGAACCTGAAAGGTACCCCCCAAAAAAAGGAGAAAGCCATGAAACTCAAGATGCTTGTAGTCGCCCTTCTGTCTCTGTCGTTCGCAGCGGCGGCGTCCGCCGCCCAACCCATCGTCATCAAGTTCAGCCACGTGGTGGCGGTGGACACCCCCAAAGGGCAGGCGGCAGCCTACTTCAAGAAGATAGCGGAGGAGAGGACCAAAGGGAGGGTGAAGATCGACATCTACCCGAACAGCCAGCTCTTCAAGGACAAGGAGGAGCTTGAGGCGCTGCAGCTGGGCTCGGTGCACATGCTGGCACCCGCCACTTCCAAGTTCGGGCCGATGGGGGCGAAACAGTTCGAGCTCTTCGAACTCCCCTACGTCTTCGACAGCTATGACGAGGTCCACAAGGTGGCGGAGGGGGCGGTCGGAAAGCAGCTCCTGAGGAGCCTGGATTCCAAGGGGATAACCGGCCTGGCCTTCTGGGACAACGGCTTCAGGTGCATGAGCGCCAACAAGAAAATCGTTACCCCGAACGATATGAGAGGGCTGAAGATGCGCATCTCATCGTCCAAAGGGATCGACGCTTACATGCGCCAGCTCGGTTCGGTCCCCCAGGTGATGTCCTTCGGGGAAGTGTATCAGGCCATGCAGACCGGAGTCGTGGACGGTGCGGAGAACTCGCCGTCGAACTTCTATACGCAGAAGATGCATGAAGTCCAGAAGTACTACACCAATACCAATCACAGCTACAGCGGTTATGCCGTCATCGTAAACAAGAAGTTCTGGGACGGCCTGCCGAAAGAGATTCGCGGCACCCTCGAGCAGGCACTCAGGGATGCCACCGCATACAACAACAAGATAGCGGCTAAAGACAACGACGAGTCCCTGGCCAAGGTGAAGAAAACGGGGAAGACCCAGGTCATCGACCTCACGCCGGAACAGAAGAAGAGCTGGAAAAAGGCGATGCTCCCGGCTCACAAGAAGATGGAAGACAAGATCGGCAAGGACCTGATCAACGCGGTATACAGGGAAACCGGCTTCAATCCCACCACCCTGTAACACGACCGGACCACAAGGCTACCCGTCGCAAACATCCAGGCTGTAACCGCGCAAGAGGCCGAGCGCTTCTTGCGCGGGATCCGACAGCACCAAACGAGGCAAATCATGATTTTAACGCTGCTTGATAGATTGGAAGAGTGGCTGATCACCTTCCTGATCGGTGCGGCGACGCTGATAATCTTCGTCGCCGTCGTCCACCGGTTCGGCTGCTCCGTCCCGGTGCCGGCTATCCAGGACCTGCTCATACCGATCAACATGAGCTGGGCCCAGGAACTCTGCATCTACATGTTCGTCTGGATGGCCAAGTTCGGAGCTGCCTACGGCGTCCGGACCGGCATCCACGTCGGGGTCGACGTGCTCATCAACAGGCTTCCCGGCAAGACCCGGAACAAGTTCATCATTTTCGGCCTCCTTGCCGGAGCCCTGTTCACCGGCATCGTCGGCACCCTCGGCTCCAACTTCGTCTGGCATATCGCCCATACCGAACAGGTCTCGGCCGAGCTGGAGATCCCCATCTGGATGGTCTATCTCGCCATCCCCTGCGGCTCCTACCTGATGTGCTTCCGTTTTCTGCAGGTCACCTGGTCCTTCATCTGTACCGGTCAGCTCCCCCACCACGACCATTCGCACGTGGACGGCATAGAGGAGGAGACGATTCCGCCGGATGTGAACTGGCTTGAAATGGATGACAACCTTCATCCGCACGACCTGAAGCACAAGAAGCTGGGCAATGGTAGCAAAGAGGGGGGTGGGAAATGAGTGTCGCGATTATCTTCGGGCTTTTGATAGCCCTCATGATCACCGGGATGCCGATCTCCATCTCGCTCGGCCTGACGGTGCTCAGTTTCCTCTTTACCATGACCGACGTGCCGATCCAATCGGTAGCCCTCAAGCTGTTCACCGGCATAGAGAAGTTCGAGATCATGGCCATCCCGTTTTTCATCCTGGCCGGCAACTTCCTCACCCACGGCGGGGTTGCGCGCCGGATGATCAGTTTCGCATCCTCCCTGGTCGGGCACTGGCATGGCGGCCTCGGCCTGGCCGGTGTCATGGCCTGCGCGCTCTTCGCAGCAGTGTCCGGCTCCAGCCCAGCAACCGTCGTGGCTATCGGCGCCATCATCCTGCCGGCGATGGTGAAACAGGGCTTCCCCAGGAATTTCGGGGCCGGGATCATAACCACGTCGGGGGCCTTGGGGATACTGATCCCTCCCTCCATCTGCATGGTCATGTATTCGATCGCCACCAACACCTCGGTCGGGACGCTCTTCATGGCCGGTGTGGTCCCGGGGCTCCTTCTCGCCATCGTGCTTGGCCTGGTCGCCTGGTATCGGGCACGCAAATACAACTATCCACGCCTCCCGAAGGCGAGCTGGACCGAGCGCTTCAGGGCCTTCCGCGAAAGCATCTGGGGGCTTTTGCTGATCCTGGTGGTCATGGGCGGCATCTACAGCGGGGTGTTCACGCCCACGGAGGCGGCCGCCATGGCGGCGGTGTATTCCTTCGTCGTCTGCATGTTCATCTACAAGGATCTCTCCTTCAAGGACATTCCGAAGGTGCTACTCAACTCCGCCAACATGAGCGCGATGCTGCTCTACATCATCACCAACGCGGTGCTCTTTTCCTACCTGATGACCTCCGAAAACGTGCCGCAAATGATGGCGGAGTGGCTGATCGCCATGGGTCTTGGCCCGATCGCCTTCCTGCTGGTGGTCAACGGCCTGTTGCTGCTGGCCGGCAACGTCATGGAACCGGCGTCCATCGTCCTGATCATGGCGCCCATCCTCTTCCCGGTGGCCACGAAACTGGGGATCGATCCGGTGCACTTCGGCATACTCATCACGGTCAACATGGAGGTGGGCATGTGCCACCCGCCGGTGGGACTGAACCTGTACGTAGCCAGTGGCATCACCAAGATGGGGATCACCGAACTAACCGTCGCGGTCTGGCCATGGCTCCTGTCCATGATCGTGTTCCTGGGATTGGTGACTTACTGGCCCGCGCTTTCGCTCTGGCTGCCCAGGATGCTGGGCATGATGTAACGGCAAAAAACGCCCGTCCGGCCTCGTCGGCCGGGGGTACAACCAACGACACGCCTGGTGTCGACAAAGAAGGGGAGAACGGTATGAAATCGATGATACTGGTGGCAGGAGGGTTGGCTGTCCTGATGGCGGTCGGAGGACAGGTGGAGGCAAAGAGCTTGGAGGATGTTCTCAAGGATAAGGGGGTCATCAGCGAAGCGGACTACAAAGAAGTGATTAAGAAGAAGCCGTACGATTACAAGCTCGGGAAGGGGCTCGTCTTCACCTCCCCTGACGAGAAATTCCAACTGAACCTGGGGGGGCAGATCCAGGTGCAGTACCAAAACGACAACTTCGACGAATCCGCGAAAACGGATACCAGCCTGTTCTACCTCCGTAGGGTCAAGACGCTGCTCAGCGGCTATGCGTTCAGCAAGGAACTGACCTACAACCTCTCCTACAACTGGACGATGCTCTCCTCCACACCGAACAAGGCCATTGAGACGGCGAACATCAAGTATCGACTGCTCGATGAGGCTCAGATCATGCTGGGGCAGGAGAAGATCCAATTCGCACGCCAGTGGATCACCTCCAACACGGCCCAGCAGTTCGTTGACGGCTCGTTCGTCAGAAACGCCTTCATGCCGGGCTACGACACCGGGATCAACCTGCATGGCGACCTGATGAAGGGAATCGTCAAGTACGACGTGGGCTTCTTCGGCGGAGCCGGCCAGAACACCAAGAACAAGACCGAAGACAACGCATACAATATCAGGCTCACCGTCAATCCCCTCGGCGACATGAAGTACGCCGAAGGCGACCTGGATTATTCGGCCAAGCCGCTCGCTTCCATAGGAACCAGCTACTACATGAACACCCTGAGGAAAACGGTCACCGGAACCGGCGCCACGGCGACCACGGCCATCGACAACAACAACTCAAATTTCGTCACCGACGCCAATGGCTGGCTGGGAACGGCGGTCAAGGCCAAGTACTTCGGCACGACGACGGCGGAGAAGATCGCGGTTGATTGCAACGAGGTCGACCTGGCGTTCAAGTGGCTCGGCGCCTCGTTGCAGGGGGAGCATTTCTGGGCTAGAGGCGAGGGGGCAGCATCGGGCAAACAGGTCATCGCGCAGGGGGCTTACCTGCAGGCCGGTTACTTCGTGATACCCAAGCGTCTGGAGCTTGCCATGCGCTATGCCTGGCTGGACCCCAACCGTTACGTCGCCAACGACATGATCTCCGAGATTCAAGGAGGAGTGAACTACTTCTTCTACGGTAACAACCTGAAAGTCCAGGGCGATGTCGGCAACAGGCACACCTACAAGAGCAAAGCCGACGACTTGACGACCCGTCTCCAGGTGCAACTGCTGTTTTAACCCCACAGCGGATAGTGCGGCCGCGCGTCGCACTATCCGCCGCCTTCGCACAATGGAAGATCCTTCGTGTAGGAACGGCACTCTTGCCGCGATTCAAGCAAAGATTCCCTGATTCGCCTGCGCCGGACGGCTACGGTGGGGAAGCTCCTGTCCCTCTTTTCCTAGGGGAGGGTTGGGGTGAGGGCTTTTCAGTCACTTGCGGCAGGAGTGCCGCTCCTACGGATGGAACTTTCTATCCCCATGAGGATCCGCAGCAGGCGGAATGGTGGGGGAAACACTGTCATAAGAGGAGTTGCCGATGAACATACACGAATACCAGGCGAAAGCCGTTTTGAGAAAGTTCGGTGTCCCCGTTCCCGACGGTCACGTCTGCTACAACGGAGCCAGCGCGAGGGAGTGGGCCAAGCGCCTCGGCGAGGGGCCATGGGTGGTGAAGGCCCAGATCCACGCCGGCGGCCGCGGCAAGGGGGGAGGCGTGAAGCTGGCGCGCACGTCGACCGAGGTGCAGATGATCGCGCGCGACATGCTCGGCATGACGCTGCGTACCCACCAGACCGGCCCCGACGGCAAGGTGGTGCACCGCGTCCTCGTCGAGAACGGCTGCAACATCGCCCGCGAGCTCTACGTGAGCCTCCTGGTCGACCGCGGCACCTCGCGGGTGACCATCATGGCCTCCACCGAGGGGGGGATGGACATCGAGGAGGTCGCCGCCAAGACGCCGGAGAAGATCTTCACCGAGGCGATCGACCCGCTGGTCGGGCTCACCCCGTTCCAGTGCAGAAAGATCGCCTTCAGCCTGGGGCTGACCGGCAAGCTCACCGGCAAGGCGGTCAAGGTGCTCACCGGGCTCTACACGACCTTCGTGGCCTGCGACTGCTCGCTTCTGGAGGTGAACCCCCTGGTGGTGACCGCGGAGGGTGAACTCCTCGCGCTGGACGCGAAGTTCGGCTTCGACGACAACGCCCTGTTCCGCCACCTGCAGATCGGCGACATGCGCGACTTCGACGAGGAGGACCCTAACGAGGTGGAAGCCTCCCAGCACGACCTCTCCTACATCTCCCTTAACGGCAACATCGGCTGCCTGGTGAACGGCGCCGGTCTCGCCATGGCGACCATGGACATCATCAAGCACTACGGCGGCGACCCGGCCAACTTCCTGGATGTGGGGGGCGGGGCGACCATCGAGCGCGTCACCGAGGCCTTCAAGATCATCCTCTCGGACAGGAACGTGAAGGGGATCCTGGTCAACATCTTCGGCGGCATCATGAAGTGCGACGTCATCGCCACCGGCGTCATCGAGGCGGCCCGGCAGGTGGGGATCCAGGTGCCGCTGGTGGTCCGGCTGGAAGGAACCAACGTCGAGAAAGGGAAGCAGCTACTTGCCGAAAGCGGCCTGAATATCGTAGCGGCCGACGGGATGGCCGACGGCGCCCGTAAAATCGTCAACGCGGTTGCCTCGGCGGCGCGGAGGGAGAGGGGAGAATGAGCATACTGATCAACAAGGATACCAAGGTCATCACCCAGGGGATCACCGGCGCGACCGGCCTCTTTCACGCGCAGGGGGGCCGCGAGTACGGCACGCAGATGGTGGGCGGGGTCACCCCCGGCAAGGGGGGGACGGTCATCGACGGCTTCCCGGTCTTCGACACCATCTGCGAAGCGGTTGAAAAGACCGGCGCCACCGCCTCGGTCATCTATGTCCCGCCCCCGTTCGCGGCCGATTCCATCATGGAGGCGGTCGACGCCGGAATCGAGCTGGTCTGCTGCATCACCGAAGGGATCCCGGTCCTCGACATGGTCAAGGTGAAGCAGTACATGGCCGGGAAGAAGACCCGCCTGGTCGGCCCCAACTGCCCCGGCGTCATCACCCCCGGGGAGTGCAAGATCGGCATCATGCCCGGCTACATCCACAAGCCCGGGAAGATCGGGGTGGTGTCGCGCTCCGGCACGCTCACCTACGAGGCGGTCTGGCAGCTGACCTGCATCGGCCTCGGCCAGTCCACCTGCGTCGGTATCGGCGGGGACCCGGTGAACGGCACCAGCCACATCGACTGCCTGCGCCTCTTCGAAGAGGACCCGGACACCGAGGCGGTCATCATGATCGGTGAAATCGGCGGCAGCGCCGAGGAGGAAGCCGCACGCTTCGTCAAGGAATACATGACCAAGCCGGTCGCGGCCTACATCGCCGGGGTTACCGCCCCTCCGGGCAAGCGCATGGGACATGCCGGGGCGATCATCTCCGGCGGGAAGGGAACCGCAACCGAAAAGGTCGCGGTACTGAGGGAATGCGGCATAAGCGTTGCGGACAGCCCGGCAGAAATGGCGCAGGCGCTTTTAAAGGTCTATAAGCCTCGCTAGCCGTCTCAACTGTTGATTTTGGAGGACCCGATGTTCAAACCAAAGGAAAACCCGAGATATCACATCGTATCGGTACGAGTGAGCGAGGAAGAGCGAGAAACCCTCAATATGCTGTCCCGGCAATCGCACAAAACCACGTCCGAATTGATGCGAGAGGCGTTGCAGAACATTGTCCCTGGTAATCGTCAGCCGCAGCCAACAGGGTTCTTGCTCCGGCACGAAATACTTCCCGCTTTGACAATCAGTCCCCCTCCCGTCAAGGGACGGGGACTGCAAAGAGCAATCCGGCGTCGCTGAACCGCAGCCGAATTCCTGGAGAACCGTTAACATGAACAAGAAGACGAACGCGCTCGACTACCACGCGAGCGGCAGAAAAGGGAAGATCGAAGTCATCGCCACCAAGCCGTGCCAGACGGCCGCAGACCTGTCGCTCGCCTACTCCCCGGGAGTAGCCGAGCCGTGCCTGGCGATCCAGCAGAACCCCGAAGACGCCTACAAGTACACCGCCAAGGGGAACCTGGTCGCCGTCGTCTCCAACGGCACCGCCGTCCTCGGCCTGGGGAACCTGGGGGCCTTGGCCGGCAAGCCGGTCATGGAGGGGAAAGGGGTCCTCTTCAAGCGCTTCGCCGACATCGACGTCTTCGACATAGAACTAGACACGGAGAACCCGGACGAGATCATCAAGGCGTGCCAGCTCCTGGAGCCGACCTTCGGCGGCATCAACCTGGAGGACATCAAGGCCCCGGAGTGCTTCTACATCGAGGAAACACTCAAGAAGACCATGAACATCCCGGTGTTCCACGACGACCAGCACGGAACGGCCATCATCTGCTCCGCCGCCCTGCTGAACGCCCTGATGCTGGTGGAGAAGAAGATCGAGGAGATCCGCATCGTCATCAACGGCGCCGGCGCGGCTGCCAACTCCTGCACCAAGCTGGCGATCGGCCTCGGGGTGAAGCCCGAAAACGTGATCATGTGCGACACCAAGGGGGTCATTTACCAGGGGCGCGTCGAGGGGATGAACCCTTACAAGGCGCTCTTCGCCGCCGACACCCACCTGCGCACCCTGGAGGAGGCGGCAGTCGGGGCCGATGTCCTGTTCGGGCTCTCCGTGAAGGGGGCCTTCACCGCCGAGATGATCCGCTCCATGGCCCCCAACCCGATCATCTTCGCCATGGCCAACCCGGACCCGGAGATCACCCC
>DNJC01000060.1 GCA_003490025.1 Geobacter sp.
CGGCTCCATCATTCCTGCCGCGATATCCGCAGGTTGATCGAGGTCGGGATGCCGGCTTTATGAGGGTATGGTCGCTGTCTGTAAAGGGGTGTGATACGAAAGGTTCAACTCTACCATGTTTTGCCATTCCGGCGAGGGGTGCGCTTCAGCGGGAACCCGAAACAAAAAGACCAGTAAAGACTGGTCTTGAAAAGGTATCGGGGGGGAGGGAAAGGGGGAACGGAGGCTATCCCAACTGGGACTGCCGGCCGGTGTCGAGCATGGAAAAGTACAGCTCCGAGTGCTTGTTGGGGACTATCCGGTGCAGGTCCGTCCTCAGGTGATTTCGTTTCGCCCTCCGCTGCAGGGGGGCCTGCATCCTCGAATCCGCCACCCTGTGCTGGTCCGTGATGAACTGCAACTGCTTCTTCGCCATGTCGTGGGCAGTCTCGAACACCTTGCAGAGTGACGGTTCCCTGAAGGTCCTGGCAAAGGTGAGGTAGAGGTCGACACCGAGGCGCTTGTCGAGCAGGGCCAGGCGCAACTGGTCGGGGAGGGTGCCCCCCTGCGCTTCCTTCGGGATGGCGTCCGCCTCGGCGACCCGTCCCGCGCCGTACTGGATCTCGCTGTACCAGGTTCCCGGATGCCTTCTTAGCAACACGTCGATATTCTCCGACTCCTCGCGTGCCAGCTTCTCGAAAATATCCTTTGCGGCCGGATCCTGCAACGTCATTGCCGCCTTCCTGTACAGGTCGTAACTCCTTTTCTCGATGATCACCACGAACCTCACCGCCTCTGCTATCAAGTCTGTCATGGTCTTTTCCCTGGGCACCCGTTGCGCTGCGCCTGCGTTGGACAACGTCTTAATTCGTTTTAATAAACGCAATGTTAGCTGGAGTCCAGCAGGGAGTCAATATGCTTAATATTAAAGGGGAAAGGGGCTCGCTTCAATGAGAGCCAGCCGCCCCTGCCGCGGTGTTCAGGGCTGCTTTTGACGGTTTAGATGGAGAAAGAGATGGAAAGATGGTATGGTGCCAGGTCGCAGTCAGTGATTATGAGAATCCCGAGGAAACAACGTACATGACGATCAAATGGTATCCCGGCCACATGAGCAAGGCCCACGAGCAGATCTCGGAGCTGATCCGCAAGATAGACGTGATCATCGAGGTGCTCGACGCCCGCCTGCCGTACTCCAGCTCGAACCACCTGCTGGAGCAGTTGCGCCGGAACAAGCCGTGCATAAAGCTGTTGAACAAGAACGACCTGGCGGACCCCATGGTGACCAAATCTTGGGTGCAGCATTTCCAGAAGGGGTCCGGGGTGCGTGCCCTGCCGATGTCGGCCAAGCGCATGGCGGAGGTGAAGAACCTGGTGAAGCTCTGCAAGCAGCTCGCTCCCAACCGGGGCAAGCCCGGATTGCCGGTGCGCACCATGGTGGTGGGTATCCCCAACGTCGGGAAATCGACCCTCATCAACACCCTTGCCGGGAAATCGATAGCGAAGGTGGGGGACAAGCCCGCCATAACGCTCCGTCCGCAGCAGATCTCCCTCGGTAACGGCATCCTCCTCTTCGATACGCCGGGACTCCTCTGGCCGGTGATGGACGACCAGGGTGGCGCCTACCGGCTCGCCACCAGCGGCGCCATCGGGGCCAACGCCCTGGACTACACCAACGTCGGCATCTTCGCCGCGGCGTACATGATGCGCCGCTACCCGGAGCTCCTCAAGGAGCGGTACAAGCTCGCCGAGCTGCCGGAAGGGCCGCACGAGCTGATCGAGGTCATCGGGCGCTGCCTCGGCTGTCTGGTCGCCGGTGGCGTGGTCGACGTGCACCGGGCTGCGGAGGCGTTCCTGCGCGAACTGAGGGCGGGAAAGGTGGGGCGCATAAGCTTCGAGGAACCCCTCACCCCCGACGATGTCGAATCCGAACTGCTCCGTTTCTCGGGTATCGACTCTTAATGCAGAACGCAGAACGTAGAACGTAGAACGTAGAACGTAGAACGTAGAACGTAGAACGTAGAACGTAGAACTTCCAACGGGTGCCAGACTCAGCCATGGATAAACTGCTGCGGTTCATATCCCTTCTTCACGCCGGCGGGACCTCCCGCCTCTCCCTGTCCCGCCGACGGCCAACCTGCACCGTAGCGGCGGCAGGGGCGATCGCCGTTCTCCTCGCTCTCTTCGTCTTTGCCATCCCTTCTTCCCGGGCCGCGGGGGACAAAACCCACGACGGCGCCAGGATGGTCGTAGTCGGCGGCGACCGGGATTACCCTCCCTACGAGTTCATCGACCGGTCGGGCCACCCGGCGGGGTACAACGTCGACCTCACCCGCGCCATAGCCGAGGTCATGGGTATGAAGGTCGAGTTCCGCCTGGGGAACTGGTCCGAAATGCGCACCGCGTTAAGCACCGGAAAGGTCGATGTCCTGCAGGGGATGTCGTACTCGATGGAGCGCTCCTCCGAGGTCGATTTTTCCCTCCCCCATGCCGTCGTCAACCATGCCATCTTCGCCCGCAAGGACGGCCCCAACGTCAACTCCCTGGATGAGCTGAAAGGGAGGACGGTCGCGGTGCATCGCGGCGGCATCATGCACGACTACCTGGTCCGCCATGGGGGCGGCGCCAAACTTACCCTGACGGCTACGCCGGCGGACGCGCTGCGGCAGGTCGCCTCCGGCCGCAGCGACTTCGCCGTGGTCGCCATCGTCCCGGGGATGTACATGGTCCGGGAACTCAAGCTCACCAACCTGATCCCGGTGGTCCGCAACGTGGCGACGCACCGCTACTGCTACGCGGTGGGGAAGGGTAACGCGGAACTTCTCTCCCGCTTCAACGAGGGGCTGGCGATTCTCAAGAAGACCGGGCAGTACGATGCGATCCACAACAAGTGGCTCGGGGTGGTCGAGGAGCCGACCATCGACTGGTGGACCATCATGAAGTACGCGGCGGTCGTGGTGGTGCCGCTGGTGCTCCTTTTGGGCGGCTTCGCCCTTTGGTCCAGAACGCTGCACCGGCAGGTTGCCCTGCGCACCGCGGATCTGACCCGCGAGATAGCCGAGCGGCGCCAGGTGGAGGAGGAACTGCGCCTGAACCAGCAGCAGTTGGTGCAGGCGGACAAGATGGCGGCCTTGGGAGTGCTGGTCTCCGGCGTCGCGCACGAGATCAACAACCCGACCGGGCTCATCCTGCTCGAGGTCCCGATCCTCAAGAGGTTCCACGCGGATGCGGTGAAGATCCTGGAGGGTTACTACCAGGAGAACGGCGACTTCACCTGTGGCGGCCTCCCTTACTCCAGGATGCGCCAGGAGGTGCCGAAATCGCTGGCGAAGATCCATGATGCCGGCAAGCGCATCAAGCGGATCGTTGACGACCTCAAGGATTTCGCCCGGCGCGACACCACCGACTGCAACGAAATCCTCGATCTCAACGTCGCGGCGCAGGCGGCCGTGCGCCTGGTGGAGCCGACCATCCGCAAGGCGACGACCCGTTTCAGCGCCGAATACAGGAAATCCCTCCCGCGCATCCGCGGCAACAGGCAGCGCATCGAGCAGGTGCTGGTGAACCTGATCCTGAACGCCTGCCAGGCTCTCCCGGACAGCGGGCGCGGCATCGAGCTGGTCACCTGGCACGACGCCTTCAACGGGATGGTCGTGCTGCGACTGCGCGACGAGGGGACCGGCATAGCGCCGGAGCACCTGTCGCGTCTCACCGACCCGTTCTTCACAACCAAGCAGGACCAGGGGGGGACCGGACTGGGGCTTTCCGTCTCCGCCGGCATCGTCAAGGAGCACGGGGGGAACCTGGAGTTCCGCTCCGACGGCAACGGGACGATCGTTACCCTGACCCTCCCCGCCTGCGACAAGGAGGAAAGCGCATGACCGAGAACCTCTACCCCGATTTCGGCGTGTTGCTGGTCGACGACGAGCCCGACTGGCTCGGCTCCCTGTCCCTGACCCTGGAATCGTGCGGCGGCATCAGCAACATAACGACCTGCAGCGACAGCCGCGAGGTCCTCTCCATCCTGGAAAAAGGGGAGATCGGCCTGGTCCTCTTGGACCTCACCATGCCGCACCTCTCCGGCGATGAGGTGCTGGAAAAGATCGCCGAGCGCTTCCCCGAGATAGCCGTCATCGTGGTGAGCGGCCTGAACCAGGTGGAGACGGCGGTCCGCTGCATGAAGCTCGGCGCCTTCGACTACTGCGTCAAGACCGACGAGGAGGACCGGATCGTCGGGAGCGTGTTGAGGGCGATCCGGATGGTGGAGATGAGGCGGGAGTTCCAGGCCGTTTCCAGCCGCCTGATCTCGAGGGAGCTTTCCCACCCGGAGGCCTTCTCCGCCATCGTCACCGGCGACCGCTCCATGCTCGACATCTTCGCCTACGTGGAGGCGGTGGCCAAGAGCCCCCAGCCGCTGCTGATCACCGGGGAGAGCGGCGTCGGGAAGGAACTCATCGCCCGCGCCGCGCACAACCTGAGCGGCTGCCGCGGCAAGCTCGTTACGGTGAACGTGGCGGGCTTGGACGACGCGGTCTTTTCCGACACGCTCTTTGGCCATCTGCGCGGGGCCTTCACGGGGGCGGACCAGGTACGGCGTGGCATGGTGGAGGAGGCGGCCGACGGGACCCTGTTCCTGGACGAGATAGGGGACCTCAGCATCGCGTCCCAGGTCAAGCTGCTGCGGCTTTTGCAGGAGCGGGAGTATTTCCCGCTGGGGAGCGATCTCCCCAAACGGCTCAAGGCGCGGATCATCGTCGCCACCCACCAGAACCTCTCCGCCAAGGAGAGCGCCGGGACCTTCCGGCGCGACCTGTATTACCGTCTGCGCACCCACCGGGTCCAGATCCCGCCGTTGAGGGAGCGGTGCTGCGACATCCCGCTTTTGCTGGACCATTTCCTGGCCGAGGCGGCCGAGGCACTCGGCAAGAAGAAACCGACGCCACCCAAGGGGCTCGGGCAGTTCCTCTCCACCTACGGCTTCCCCGGCAACGTGCGGGAGCTGAAGGCCATGGTCTACGACGCGGTGAGCGTGCACCGCGACCGGATGCTTTCCATGGAGAGCTTCGTGAAGTCGGTCGAGTCGGCGCAGGCGGAATCCGGGCCGGCGGTCGCCGTCGCGCCCAAGCAGAATCCCTTTTGCGGTTTCGACGAACTTCCCACCTTCACCGACGCGGCGGCCTTTCTGGTCCTGGAGGCGCTGGACCGGGCCAACGGGAACCAGACGCTGGCAGCGCGCCTTCTCGGCATATCCCAGCCCGCCCTCAGCAAGCGCCTCAAGATGCTCCACTCCTAGCTCGGTCGGGATCGGGGAGCCAGATATCCAGGCTACGTCGGAGTTCCATCCCCCGGAGGGGGAGGGCCAGGGAGGGGGAGCTTTGCCTGCTTGTTGCTGCGTTCTTCCCCCCTCCCAACCTCCCCACTCCGGGGGGAGGAGATGGCGTCTGCACGGCTCTCCCCTCTTTCCTCATGAACTGGCATAACCGCAGGTTATAATGATAATGCCAGGTTATAAATCGACTCAACTGTCCGTAATCACATCTTTTTTGTCTGTTTTTTCCCTTTAGTCATAGCCTGCGGTTATGCCCTTTCACTTTTTCCTCTTCTGCTGAATCCTCACCTTGCTCAATCATTACAGTGACTTGCCAGTTTTTGCGGTCTTGGCATCATGCCTGCTCTACAGCGGTTAGATAACGAACGCGCGGCCAAGACGGCTTCGCGAAAAGCTAACCCTGGAACAGAGGAGGTAACAGTCATGGCAATGTTTTGGATCCAATTCGTACTGGTGCTCGGTGCGGTGCTGCTCGGCATCCGCAGGGGCGGCGTCGCCCTTGGGCTCATCGGCGGTCTCGGCGTCTCGGTGCTGGTTCTCGGCTTCCGCAGCGCCCCCTCTGAGCCCCCCATCGCCGTCATGCTGATCATCCTGGCTGTGGTCACCGCCTCCGCGACGCTGCAGGTGGCCGGCGGTCTCGACTACCTGGTCCAGCTGACGGAGAGGATGCTGCGCGCCCACCCGAAGTACGTGACCATCCTCGCCCCTCTTTCCACGTTCTTTCTGACCGTCTGCTGCGGCACCGGGCACGCCGTCTACGCCCTGCTGCCGGTTATTTCCGACGTCGCGCTCAAGACCAAGATCCGTCCCGAGCGTCCGATGGCCATTTCCAGCGTCGCTTCGCAGATGGGCATCACCGCCAGCCCTGTAGCAGCTGCGGTCACCTTCTTCCTCGGCTTTGCCGCGAAGGCCGGGTATCCGGTTACCCTGATTGACATCATCTCCGTGACCATGCCCGCCGGCGTCCTCGGCGTCCTGGCTGCCGCCGCCTGGAGCTTCAACCGCGGCAAGGACCTCGACAAGGACCCTGAATTCCAGGCCCGCCTGCAGGACCCGGACTTCCGCAAGGAACTCGACGCGGACGTGACCACCCTCGACAAGAAGATCCCAACGGTGGCGAAGGTTTCCGTCGCGCTCTTCTTCGCCGGTGTCGGCTCCATCATCCTGCTGGCGAGCTTCCCCTGGCTCCTCCCGATGGGCGCAGACCACAAGCCGGTTGCCATGACCACCGTGGTCCAGTTCGTCATGCTTGCCTACGGCGCCTTCATCATGTTCGCCGCCAACGTCAAGGCCAAGGAAATCGCGCATTCGAGCGTATTCATCGCCGGCATGATCGCGGTGGTATCCATCTTCGGTATCGCCTGGATGAGCGATACTTTCATCTCCGCCAACAAGAAGTTCCTGGTCGACAACATCGGCATCATGGTGAAGATCGCCCCCTGGACCTTCGCCATCGCCACCTTCTGCATCTCCGCATTCGTGAAGAGCCAGGCGGCGACGCTCGCGATCACCCTCCCGCTGGGGCTCGCCCTCGGTCTCCCGGTACCGCTTCTGCTCGGCCTGCTGCCGGCAAGCTACGCCTACTTCTTCTTCGCCTTCTATCCGAGCGACCTCGCCGCCATCAACATGGACCGCACCGGGACCACCAGGATCGGCAAGTACCTGCTCAACCACAGCTTCATGATCCCGGGGATGATCGGCGTCGGCGTCTCGACGGTGGTCGCCTACGCCATCTCGCAGGTGCTGTTCTAGTCGGCGTCGAGTTATCGCTGGATATCTTGAGGGAATAAAGGTACGCTGCTCCGGAGAATGAGGTCCCGGGCAACTTGCGGAAAGGGGTCCGGCGCCTGGAAAGGGAGCGACCGATGGAGCACGAACAACCGGCGGACCTGCTGCACGGGGTCACCTTGAAGACGATTCTGACGGAACTGGTGACGAAGTACGGCTGGGAGGAGTTGGGAAGGCGCATCGACATCCGCTGCTTCACCCATGCCCCGAGCATCCCGTCCAGCCTGAAATTCCTGAGACGTACCCCTTGGGCAAGGGACAAGGTTGAAGAGATGTACCTCCGGTGGAAGATGGAGCAAACCTGAGACCGGAAACATTAACAGCATAAAGAAAGGGTCCCGGCGCAGATGCCGGGACCCTTCTTGTTGTGATTTTATAGGTTTTGATTCCTTTTGTGTGGGGGACGCAGAGGGGGTGCGGGGATTCCGGCCTCCATTGCTGCTCACTTTCGCTTTTGCCGTAAACGACGAATCGCTTGAAATTTTGAGTTTATCCCTCGTAAAGACAGACACTTACTGCGTTAGATAAATTAATGAATCTTAAATATTAAACAGGAAGTATACCACCACTAAACTTTTCGTTGACATTTTTCCGGTTAGAACATAGAGTGCGGAAATACAAAAGGTTTACCAGTACTAAACCGGGGAGGATTTCTTGAAAATCGGTGAAAGGTTGAAAAGACTCAGGATGGTCAATTCCCTCACTCAGGAGGAGCTGGCCAGCCGCGCCGATCTTACCAAGGGTTTCATCTCGCAACTGGAGAACGACGCCACGTCGCCTTCGATCGCCACGCTGAAGGACATCGTCGACGTCTTCGGCATCAGCATGCAGGAGTTCTTCAGCGAAGAAGTCGACCAGGACATCGTTTTCGGAAAGGATGCCCGGGTGCAGGCGACGGACGACAGCGACAGCGTCAAGGTGGAACTCCTGGTGCCGGGGGCTCAGAACCGCGAGATGGATCCGGTGCTCTTGACCCTCGATCCGGGCGGCGAGATGGACGAGCAGCCGATCCACGAGGGCGAGGAGTTCGGGTTCGTCATCTCGGGGAAGGTGCAGCTGAGGCTCGACGACAAGCTGTACACGGTGGACAAGGGCGAGTGCTTTTATTTCGCCTCCGACAGGAGGCATACGGTCAAAAATGTGGGGAAGGGCGCGGCTAAGATCCTGTGGGTCGTGACGCCGCCTACGTTTTACTATTGAAAAGAGGAGAGTAACCGAAATGAGCAAAGTACTGATAATCGGGGCAGGTGGCGTCGGCGGAGTCGTGGCGCACAAGTGCGCCCAGGCCAGCGGCGTGATCACCGCAATTACCCTTGCTTCGCGCACCGAGTCGAAATGCCGCGCCATAGCGGACCAGATCGAGTTCCCCGTCGCGACCGCCCAGGTAAACGCCGACAACGTGCCGGAACTGGTCGAGCTGATCAAGCGCGAGCAGCCTAAGCTGGTCATCAACGTGGCGCTCCCCTATCAGGACCTGACCATAATGGATGCCTGCCTGGAGACCGGCGTCGACTACCTCGACACGGCGAACTACGAGCCGCTCGACACGGCGAAGTTCGAATACAGCTGGCAGTGGGCCTACCAGGAACGCTTCAAGGAGAAGGGGCTCATGGCGCTTCTCGGGAGCGGCTTCGATCCGGGCGTCACCAACGTCTACACCGCGCTTGCCGCCAAGAACTACCTGGACGAGGTGCAGGAGATCGACATCATCGACGCCAACGCCGGCAACCACGGCCAGCCGTTCGCGACCAACTTCAACCCGGAGATCAACATCCGCGAGGTCACCGCTCCCTGCCGTCACTGGGAGAACGGCGACTGGATTGAGACCGCGCCGCTCACCACCAAGCAGAGCTTCGACTTCCCGGACGGCATCGGCCCGATGAACATCTACCGGATGTACCACGAGGAGATGGAGTCGCTGGTGAAGCACATCCCGACCATCAAGAAGGCGCAGTTCTGGATGACCTTCTCCGACAACTACCTGAAGCACCTCGAGGTGCTGCAGAACGTCGGCATGACCCGGATCGACGAGGTGGAGTTCAACGGCCAGAAGATCGTCCCGCTGCAGTTCCTGAAGGCGGTCCTTCCGGATCCCGGCAGCCTCGGTCCGCTCACCAAGGGGCGCACCTGCATCGGCGTCATCGCCCGCGGCATCAAGGACGGCAAGAGGAAGCAGGTCTACATCTACAACATCTGCGACCACGAGGCGTGCTACCGCGAGGTGAAGTCGCAGGCCATCAGCTACACCACCGGCGTTCCCGCCGTGGTCGGCGCCGTCATGATGCTGACCAACAAGTGGCGCGGAGAGGGCGTGTTCAACATGGAGCAGTTCGATCCCGAGCCGTTCCTGGAAAGGCTCGGCACCATGGGCCTCCCCACCGTCGTGGTCGACGGCGGGGATTGGGCGGAGCTTACGTGACAAAACTGCATGTCGACGAAATGACGCGGCTCGCCCCGTCGCCGGCCTTCGTGGTCGACCTGGGGCGGCTGCGCCACAACCTCGCCATACTGGACCAGGTTCAGCAAAGAAGCGGCGCCAGGATCCTTTTGGCGCTGAAGGCCTTTTCCATGTGGAGCGTCTTCCCGATCATCTCGAAGACGCTGCACGGGATCTGCGCCAGCTCCCCATGGGAGGCGCGCCTGGGGCGCGAGGAGTTCGGCGGCGAAGTGCACAGCTTTTCCGCGGCGTTCAAGGAAAGCGACGTGGCGGAGCTCCTCGCCACCTCGAACCACCTGGTCTTCAACTCCTTCAACCAGCTGGAGCGCTTCCGGCCGCTCTGGGAGAGCCACGCCGGCCGGGTCTCCATCGGCCTCAGGGTCAACCCCGGGCACTCCGAGGGGCACACGGAGATCTACGACCCCGCCGCGCCCAAGTCGCGCCTGGGGATCCTCCGCAGCGAGTTCGAGGGGAAGTCTCTGGCCGGGGTGGAGGGGCTGCACTTCCACACGCTCTGCGAGCAGCTTTTCGAGCCGCTGGAGCGGACTGCGAAGGTCTTCGAGGAGAAGTTCGGGGAGTTCCTGCCGCGGATGAAATGGCTGAACCTCGGGGGCGGGCACCACATCACCCGGGAAGGGTACGACATCGACGCCCTCGTTGAGCTGGTCCGCTATTTCAGGGAGAAGTACGACCTGGAGGTCTACCTGGAGCCGGGGGAGGCGATCGCCATCGGCACCGGCATCCTCGTCTCCGAGGTGCTGGACGTGGTGCGCAACGAGGTGGAGATAGCGGTCCTGGACGTCTCGGCGACCTGCCACATGCCGGACATCCTGGAGATGCCGTACCGCCCGGAGATCCAGTACGGCTTCGAGCCCGGCGTCAAGGGGCACGACTACCGCCTCGGAGGGCCTTCCTGTCTCGCCGGCGACGTGATCGGCGACTGGTCCTTCGACCATCCCCTGGCAGCAGGCGAGCGCCTCGCGTTCCTGGACATGTCGCATTACACCATGGTCAAGACCACGACCTTTAACGGCATCCAACTGCCTCATATCTGTACTTTTGAACCGCAGACCGGCGAACTGAAAGTCGTGCGCAGCTTCGGCTACGAGGATTTCAAAAACCGTCTGTCCTGATTTACGTTGCTGTCATTTCCACCTCCACGAAGGACATTGGTGAACTGAACTATGGCTAAATGGTCCATTAACGATTCCTCGAAGATCTACAACATCGACAACTGGGGCGCCGAACTCTTCTCGATCAACAAGAAGGGCAACGTCTGCGTGCATCCGTCCCCCAATTCGAAATACTCGATAGATCTCAAGGTCCTGGTCGACGATCTTATCAAGAGAAAGATCAAGCCCCCGATCCTCTTGCGCTTCATGAACATCCTGGAGGGGCGCATCGCCTCGATCGCCAGGGTCTTCAAAAACGCCATCCACGACAACAACTACCCGGCGAAGTACCAGACCTTCTACCCGATCAAGGTGAACCAGCAGCGCCAGGTGGTGGAGGCGATCGCGAACTTCGGCAAGAAGTACAACATCGGCCTCGAGGTCGGCTCCAAGCCGGAGCTGGTGGCCGCCATATCGATGGTGACCGGGAGCAACCTCCCCATCATCTGCAACGGCTACAAGGACACCGAATTCATCGAGACGGTCCTCTTCGCGACCCGCGTGGGGTACGACATCACCATCGTGGTCGAGAAGCTGTTCGAACTGGAGAAGATCGTCGAGGTGTCGCAGCGGACCGGGATCGTGCCGAAGCTTGGCATCCGCGTCAAACTCTCCTCCAAGGGGATCGGCAAGTGGTCCACCTCCGGCGGCGAGGACGCGAAGTTCGGCCTGCGCATCTCCGAGATCATCGCGGCGATCGGAATGCTGAAGGAAAACAACATGCTCGACTGCGTGAAGCTGCTCCATTTCCACGTGGGGAGCCAGATCACGAAGATCGACAAGATCAAGAACGCCCTCATCGAGGGGACCCGCATCTACGCCGAGATGAGGAAGCTCGGCGTGAACCTGGAGTTCCTGGACATCGGAGGCGGACTCGGGGTCGACTACGACGGCTCCAAGTCGAGCTACTTCTCCAGCGTGAACTACTCCCTCGAGGAGTACGCCAACGACGTCATCTACCAGGTGAAGAACATCTGCGACGACGCGGGAGTTCCCTGCCCGAACATCATCTCCGAGTCGGGGCGCGCAACCGTCGCGCACTATTCGGTGCTGGTGACCGACGTCCTGAACAACAACACCCAGACGCTGATGCCGGACTTCGAGCCGATCCTGAGCGACCCGGATAAGCTCTCGCCGACCGTCAAGAAGCTGGTCGACATCTACAAGAGCATCGACAAGCACAGCCTGCGCGAGGACTACCACGACACCATCCAGCTGATCCAGGAGTCGGTGAGCCTCTTCAACCTCGGCTACCTGAACATGAACGAGCGGGCCAACGCCGAGTGGATTTGCGGGAGGATCATCCGGAAGATCAACTCCATCGTCGAGAAGATGAAGCCGATCCCCGACGAGCTGCAGAATTTCCAGCTGAGCCTGAGGCAGACCTACTTCGCCAACTTCTCGCTGTTCCAGTCCATCCCGGACTCCTGGGCCATCGACCAGCTCTTCCCGATCGTCCCGATCCAGAGGCTGGACGAGAAGCCGGACGTCCTTACCTCCATCGCGGACATCACCTGCGATTCGGACGGGGAGATCACCAGCTTCGTCGGAGAGAACGGCAGGACCAAGGCGCTGCCGCTGCACAAGATCAAGGTCGACGAGCAGTACTACATCGGTTTCTTCCTGATCGGCGCCTACCAGGAGATCCTGGGGGACATGCACAACCTGTTCGGCGACACCAACGCGGTGCACATCACGTTCAACAAGAAGACCAACTACAAGATCGACACGGTCATCACCGGGGACGCGACCTGGGAGAGCCTCAAGTACGTGCAGTACGACAGCCAGGAGATCCTGAAACGGGTCCGCAACAACCTGGAGAAGGACGTTTCGCTGCAGAAGGTATCCATCGAGGAGAGCAGCCATTTCCTGGAACTCCTGGACAGGACGCTGCAGTCCTACACCTACCTCGGGGAGTGATCCGGGAATGGGCATGGCCGCCAATTAATTAGGGGAGGCACCTTGGGAGCCTCCCCTTTTTGCGAAAAATGTGTAGAATCAATTAAAGATATGCGGGGTTATGTCGATATTCTTTACAACCACACTGTTGGACTTCTTTACAGAAACGTGGTAAAGTACATGAACATAAGCTCAGATGCATAAATATTGTAAGCGGTTACGTCAGTGGCATTGAAAGTGCTGCATGTTTTAACACAGGCAGTTTCAGGGAGGAGAACCTCATGCTTATCCAGGTCGGCTACGAAGACGACAGGTACGATTACGTCAAGGACTTCATGCTTGATGACCTGATCAACAGGGGGGCCATCGCGAAGTTCAAGCGGAGTTCCGGTTGGGTCACCCTCGGTGTCGATCCGATCCGTCGCTCGCGCAGAGGCGAATACGAGGGTGTCGAAAGAAGGGCCGCCAACGCCTAGTTTGCAGGCGCAGGCCATTTCCGTCACGACTCCTCGATGTTTGTGAACTCGTGCCACTTGAGATAGTACTTAGGCCTCCTGATGAAGTCGCAGATGTTTTCTATTATGTTGTAGTGCTTCTTTTCCTCGTTGGCGATCGTCAAAAAGAGCTGCACCGTCTCCGGGTTTTCCTCCCTCCGCGCCATGTCCTCGTGGAGCCTCACGCTATCCGCCTCTATCTTCAATGCCAGCCCGTAGGCGTCCAGCGCGTCCTGCATGCCGGCGACGACGTCTCCTCTCCCCAGCAATTCACTGAAGACGCTCCTGGCGTGCTCCAGTGCCCGGGAATCCGGCATCTCCGACATGTCCCCTTCCTTTAACCCGCGAAGCGCATCGAAATGCTTCTGCTCGTCCCGGGCGAGTTCGAGGAAAATGGTCCTCAGCCACGACGCCTGCGCCGAGGCAGCCAGGTTCTCGTAGTACGCCTTCCCCTGCAGTTCGATCTTCATGGCGAAATCGTAGACGTTCATGTTCACCCCCCTTGATGGCGTCACGGTCGCATTGAGCGGCGCTTGCCGCAATGCGCCGGCTTGCCGGTCTCCCGTTTTTTATCATTTGAGCATTCTCACGTTGGTGCTGTGCTTTGTCAAGCAGACTCGGGAGGGAGGCATACGCTGTTTTAAGGGGAGGGGGAGATTTTGACGTTTTATTGTTCCTACGCTCCAGCGTGGGAACACGTTGAAGGACGCTCCTGCGTCCGGTCTTCTTTACTGGCGGTTTTAGGGATATCGGCCTATAGCTGACGCTGGAGCGTCAGGGCCTTTGCTTTCCCACGCTGGAGCGTGGAGGAAAACCTTTCGTGATCCTTGCATCTGCAGTGCAATCGGCCCAGTTGCTGTATTTGCATCTGGACAAATAGGACCAAAATGGTATTTTTTATCTGTCTGATCGCACCGGCTAGAGAGAGATGGGCAAGAGGCCACTCACTGACCTTACAATTTATTTCAACAAATGGCAGAGACGGGAGGATTACGATGAACAGAGTGATGTTGCACAAAGTGGCAGGGCTCTTTACGGCAGCTTTTCTCATTATGGCTCCGGCGTTTGCCTTTGCGTCGACCTGGAATATCGATCCGGACCATAGCAGCGTCGGGTTCAAGGTGCGCCACCTGATGATCTCGAACGTCAAAGGGGTGTTCGGCAAGGTGGCCGGTGTCGTCAACGTCGACGACAAGGACATAACCAAATCCACCGTGACTGCGACCATAGACACGACCTCCCTTGACACCGGGGTGGCGAAGCGGGACGCGCACCTGAAAAGCCCGGACTTCATCGACGTGGCGAAATATCCCACCATGACCTTTGTGTCGACCAAGGTCGTGGCCAACGGGAAGAAACTGAACGTGCTGGGGGACCTGACGCTGCATGGCGTGACCCGTCCGGTGGTTCTCGAGGTGGAGGGACCGAGTGCCGAGGTCAAGGATCCCATGGGCAACCTCAGACGCGGGGCCTCCGCCACCGCGAAGATCAACAGGAAGGATTACGGCGTTTCCTGGAACAAGGTACTTGAGGCCGGCGGGGTTGCCGTCGGAGACGAGGTGACGATCAACATCGAGGTGGAGTTGATCAAGGCGAAGTGACGGAAAAGCCTGTGCCAGCGATGACGTAGCACTCTGAAAACAAGACGGATTGGAAGAAGGGCCATCACCGCGGCGCCAGTGCCGCCAGGAGATGGCCCTTCCCGTTTCACGTTGCCGCAGTTGCCGCATATGGCTGCTATACACCGAGACGAGGCTGAAACGTCTTGCTATTCCAAGCGGTTAGCTCGGTGCGGCCGGCTTTGGCCATGCCTTCCTGGCTAGAGGTGTATGGCAAAAACATACTATGCCCCTCCCTCAACGATTCGGGATGCCCCTGCTTCGTGCGCTCAAGCTAACGATTACGCGGTGTTAGCTTGTCGCTCCCGTTGCGGTCGGTTCTGGCACGCTTGATGCTCTTCATGAACAGGAAGAAAACCAACCGATTCCTAAAAGGAGGATGTCATGAGAGCGAGAGCACCTATCACCACCATCATCGCGATGGCCACATCGGCGACGTCGGCTTTTGCCGCAAGCGGTGCACAGGCGGATGAGCCTGGCATCCTCGTCTGGGCGTTCATGGGTTTTGCGGCAGTGATCGTTGCGGGGCAGCTGATCCCCGCCGCCATGCTCGTCTTTGGTGCGGCGAAGGCCCTGTTTGCCAAGCCCGAGGCTGCAAACACCAAGGCCTGAAGATGACGAAGCGATCGCCGCAACGAGAAAAGCCGCCCTTTCGAGCGGCTTTTCCTTTGCCGGCTAGCGACCATCTTCGCCGGTTTTCACCCATCCCCACCCCGTCCCACCCCTTGAAGGGGAGGGGGCCTGAAACCTCCCGCCTCAATCCTTCAACTGTTCTGCCAACAGCTCGGCTGTATGCTTCACCCTCACCGCGGACCCCTCCTGGTCGAACCCGCCCCGGATCTGCAGGACGCATCCCGGGCAGTCCATCGCCACCATCGGCGCCCCGGTCTCCTTGATGTTATGCAGCTTCCTCTGCAGGATCGGCGCGGAGATCTCAGGAAGCTTCATGGAGTAGGACCCACCCATGCCGCAGCACATGTCGCACTCGAACATCTCCTCCATCTGGTAGCCTGCCTTTTGCAGCAGCTCGCGCGGTTCCTCGAAGACGTTCAGGCTCCTTTTCAGGTGGCAGGAGTCATGGTAGGTGATCTTTCCTAGCACCGCTCCCTCCTTGAAGCTCAGCCGCCCCTCGTCGACCAGGCGCTTCACCAGCGTGGCCAGATCGACCGTCTTCGCGGCCAACTCCTTCGCCTTGCCGATCCACCCGGTCTCTCCGACGCTGTCGAGGGTCTTCGCGAACTCGTGGGCGAGCGCCACGGTGCAGGTGGGGCAGGCGGAAACCACGTACTTCGCCTCCTCCTTCAAGAGGACCTTTATGTTGTCCACAGCGTTTCGCGCCGCCACCTCGTAGGCGCCGTTGTAGAGCGCCGGCGCCCCGCAGCAGGTCTGCTCCTGCGGGAAGACCACCTCGATCCCCGCCTTGTTCAGGAGCTTGACCAGCGCCACCCCCATCTCGGGGTAGGCGAAATCTATCAGGCATCCGGCGTAGAAGACCGCCTTCTCCTTTTGCTTAGGCTGCCTGATCTCGGGGAAGATGTCCCTGAACGGCCTGTCGGCGATGGCGGGAAGGCTCCGGCCGTCGGTCAGATCGGAGAGGAAAAGCGGCAGGTGACGGATGAACTTTCCGGAGGTGAACGGCTTTCCCGCGATGGAGGCGGCGCGCAGCATGCCGTGGAAAAGCTTCCTGTTGTTCACCACGCTGAAGATCGCCTTCTGGACCAGGGGCTGTCCCTTTTCCAGCACGAGCCGCCGCCTGATCTCCATGATCATCTCGGGGATGTCGAGTTTTCCGGGACAGACCTGGGTGCAGTTGCCGCACTGGATGCAGAGCCCCTGGATGTCCTCGGACTTCTTCAGCTCGTCGAACCAGGCGGTGAGAATGGTGCCGATGCCGCCGGTGTAGATGCTCCCGAAGACGTGCCCGCCGACCAGGCGGAAGATGGGGCAGACGTTCAGGCAGGAGCCGCAGCGGATGCACTGCAGGGCCTGCTTGAACTTAGGATCCTGCGCCATCTCCGTGCGGCGGTTGTCCATCAGGATGATGTGCATCTCCTTCAGCGTCCCGTCGTCGTTCGGGTTGGGGCCGCTGATGATGGAAACGTAGCTGGTCAGCAGCTGTGCGGTGGCGCTGCGGGGGAGGGCGTCGAGTATCGGCACCACGGATTCGAACTTCTCCACCAGTTTCTCCACGCCGATGAGGGCCACGTGGATCCTCGGGAGCGTGGTGACCAGCCTGGCGTTTCCCTCGTTGGTCACGAGGACGATGCTGCCGGTCTCGGCTACAGCTATGTTGGCGCCGGAGATCCCCATGTCCGCGGCGAGGAACTTGGGCCGAAGCTCGTTCCGGGCCACCTTCACGAGCCTCGGGATATCGGTGGAAAGACGTTCGTCGACCTCCTTGCTGAAGATGTCGGACACCTCCTCCTTGGTCATGTGGATCGCCGGCATGACCATGTGGGACGGGGTCTGCCCCGCGAGCTGAATGATCCATTCCCCGAGGTCCGTTTCGGCGACCGAAATCCCGTTCTCCAGGAGCGTCTTGTTCAGGTGGATCTCCTCGGTCGCCATCGACTTCGATTTCACCACGCTCTTGACGCCGTTCTCCTTGGCGAGCTTCAGGATGTACTCCTTCACCTCCTGCGGGTCCTTGGTACGGTACACCTTGGCGCCGAGCGCCTCCGCGTTCTTCTTGAAGGTGTCGGCGACCTCGTCGAGGTGGCAGGCGGCAGAGGACTTGGCCTCCGCGACGCGGGAGCGCAGGGCCTCGAAGTCGATCCCCTCGTACGCCTTGGCCCGGTTCACCTTGTACGCCTCGGAAAACTTGCCGAGGGCGCCGGTAAGATTGGCGTCGTTCAGCGCCTTGTTGATGGATGCCTTGAATTCGCTTTTCATTGTTTTGCCCCTCCCAGCTCGTCGACGAAGATGATCACCAGGCGCTCCGGGCCGTGCACGCCGATGGTCAGTACCCGCTCTATGTCGGCGGTGCGGCTCGGCCCGGTGATGAAGGCGATGTACCTGCTTGTCTTGGGGGAGATCCTGGTGAAGAGGGAGAGCTTGTCGGGGACGATGTTGGCGGAGGGGACCAGGGCGATGTGGATCTCAGTCAGGGCGGAGACGAGCCTCTGGTCGACCGCCCCCTGGTCCTGTACCAGCGAGCCGGTGTCGGCTACCGCGAAGGTCATCTCGCTGATACCTATCTTCGCCCGGGAGGCCCGCTCCCTGGTCACGTCGAAGCTCAGGCCGGCGAACGCGTCGAGGCCGCCCCTCTGCGTTCCCTCGAGGAACGTCCCTTTGGCCCACACGGCGTAAGAACCGGGGAGGTCGTCGATCCCTTCCTTTTTCAGAAATCCGAGGATGAAGTCGATCCCATCCTGCTTCGTCGCTACGCGATGGACCTCCGCGCCGACCCCGACCGCCCTGGTCTTGAACTGCTCGTACATGCTGTTTTCCCTCCCTCATGTTTTTGGTTCGAGCCGTGCCGGTCTGTCCACCCGCTCTTTGCGTAAACGGAAAACCGTTTTACGGCATCGTGTACGTAATGGTTTGACCTGTTGCGAGGTCCGCCTCGGAAGCACCTCTAAAGCATATGGATAAACTGATATTACCAAAATGCAAAATCATCTTAATCGAAAAAATCGTCGCAGTAAAGCACTTTAGTGGCTTGATGCAAAAAAACTTGACACGGTATTCAAAAGATGGTTAATTGGCCTTACCAAAATCATATAACCGGGTTTGATTGCTTGGCGAGGCAAAACTTCTCCCTTGTCAGCAGAGGCGCCCGGCAGCAAAGCCCGGCAAAATACCGGTCCGACGGACTTTTACTGTTTTTCGAATTGCACACGATTCGTCTGCCTGTCTCTGCCATTACAGCATCAAGAACAAAGGAGAAGAAAGTCATGCCATGGATTCAGAGTTACACCCCGGTAGCAGGAAGCCTCGCCATGTCCGCGCTCGTCGCGGCCATTCCCCTGGTCGTCATCTTCGTATGTCTCGCCGTCTTCAAGATGAAGGCGCACAAGGCAGGGCCGTTGGCGGTCGCCTCCGCCGCCGCCATCGCCATCTTCATGTGGCAGATGCCGGTGAAACTCGCCGGGCTCGCCACCCTGCACGGCGCGGCCTTCGGCCTCTTCCCCGTCTTCTACATCGTCGTCACCACCATCCTTCTTTACAACATCACGGTGAAAGGCGGGCAGTTCGAGGTCATCAGGGCCTCCCTGGCCGGGCTTACCGGTGACCGGCGCCTCCAGGCGCTCCTGATCGCGTTCTGCTTCGGCGCCTTCATCGAGGGGGCCGCGGGCTTCGGCACGCCGGTCGCCATCGCGGGAGCCACGCTGGTCGGCCTCGGATTCCGTCCCTTCTACGCCGCCGGGGTCTGCCTGATCGCCAACACCGCTCCGGTCGCCTTCGGCGCCATCGGCATCCCGGTCGTGGCGCTGGCGGGGGTCATGGGTTACGACGACGCGGGGCTCATGAAGCTCTCCACCATGGTGGGGAGGCAGCTCCCCTTCATCTCCGTCTTCATTCCGTTCTACGTCATCATGATCATGGTCGGGTGGAAAAAGACCATCGAGGTGCTCCCCGCCATCGTCGTCTGCGGCGTCACCTTCGCTGTCGTCCAGTGGGCCACCGCAAGTTACCTCGGTCCCTATCTCCCGGACGTCACCGCATCGCTGGCCACCCTGGCGGCGCTTGTCATCCTGCTCAAGTTCTGGCAGCCGCCTACCGTCTGGACCTTCGACCACGAGCCCGACTTCGCAGGGAAAGAAAGCCACAGCTACACCGGAGGCGAGGTGTTCCGCGCCTGGGCTCCCTATCTCGTCCTCACCGTCATGGTGCTGATCTGGGGCATCCCCTCCGTCAAGACCTCGCTCGACAAGAGCAAGGTTGTCATTCCCGTCTCCGGTCTCGACAACGCCATTGCTAAAAAGGTCTCCAAGCCGGAGGACGGCATCAAGAAGGTCGCGGACGTCAAAGCGGAAGCGGCGAAGCAGATGGTTCTCCTTTCCCCCGCCGATCCGAACCAGGCGAAACTTGCCGCGGGCTTTGCCGGTCTGCAGGCGCTCGAAGACAAGCTCCTTGCGGTGGAGCAGGCCCTGCCGGGCAATGCCCCGGTGCTGACCTCGGAGAGGATGGCAGCCTTCGACGCCATCGAAAAGCTGCAGAAGGACCTGCAGAAGCAGGAGAAGGAGCTGGTAACGGCGAAGGTCGTGGACAAGGCGCAGTTCAAGGCGCTTGACAAGGCCGTGGCCGATCAGCTTCCCGCCAAGATCGCCGCCAAGTTCAACTTCAACTTCATGTCGGCTGCAGGGACCGCGATCCTTATCGCCGCCATCATCTCCGCTCTCATCTGCGGGGTCGGCATCGCCGACTTCTTCCAGGTCCTCGGCAAGACGCTCTACGACATGCGCTTCCCCGCCGTCACCGTTGCCTCCGTCGTCGGCCTCGCCTTCGTCATGAACGCCTCCGGCATGACCACCAGCATGGGCATCTCCTTCACCAAGGCCGGCGCGTTCTTCCCGTTCCTCTCGCCGTTCCTCGGCATGCTCGGCGTGTTCCTGACCGGCTCCGACACCTCCAGCAACGTCCTCTTCGGGGGGCTGCAGAAGGTGACCGCGGAGCAGCTCGGCATAAACCCGCTCCTGACCGGCGCGGCCAACACCAGCGGCGGCGTCATGGGCAAGATGATCTCCCCGCAATCGATCGCCGTAGCCTGCGCCGCCACCGGCCTGGTGGGTGAGGAAGGAAACCTGTTCCGCTTCACGCTGAAGCATGCCCTGTTCCTCACCACGGTTATGGGCATCATCGTGACGCTGCAGGCCTACGTCTTCCCCTGGATGATCCCCTGATAGCACGATGCAAAACCCCGGGAGGGTCTCCTCCCGGGGAAAGCCGAGGAAAAGGCACTTTTCAGGCATGGACATGAATGGAAAGAAAGGAACAAATGGCATGGAAGACAACTTCATTAAGGCACTGGCGGAGATCGTCGGACCGGACCACACCCTGAGCGACCCGGAATCCCTTGCCTGTTACGGCTATGACTCCACACCGGAGCTGCAGAGCCGACCCGGCGTGGTGCTCTTGCCGGGTACTACGGAGGAGATCTCCAGGGTTTTGACCCTTTGCAACGGCGCCGGCGTGCGGGTGACCCCCCGCGGCTCCGGCACGAACCTCTCCGGCGGCTCGATCTCGTTCGACGCGGGCGTCGTGCTGCAGACCAGCCGCATGAACCGGATAGTGGAGATCGACGAGGAGAACCTCACCGCCACCGTCGAGACCGGCGTGATCACCTCGACCCTGCACCGCGAGGTGGAGGCGAGGGGGCTTTTCTATCCCCCCGATCCCGGGAGCATGAACATATCCACCATGGGCGGGAACGTCGCCGAGAATTCGGGGGGGCTCAGGGGGCTCAAGTACGGCGTCACGGACGACTACGTGATGGGGCTGAAGACGGTGCTTGCCGACGGCGAGATCCTGAAGACCGGCGGGAAGGTGGTGAAGGACGTCGCCGGCTACAACCTGAACCATCTCCTGGTCTCCTCGGAGGGGACCTTGGGGATCTTTTCCGAGATCACCGTGAAGCTGATCCCGAAACCGCAGGCCAAGAAGACCATGCTGGTGCATTTCCCGCAGCTGGAGCAGGCGGCGCTCACCGTGTCGCACATCATCGCGGCGCGGATCATCCCGGCGACCCTTGAGTTCCTGGACCGGGTCACCATCAAGTGCGTCGAGGATTACGCCCACGTGGGGCTGCCGCTCGACGTGGATGCGGTGCTTCTCATCGAGGTGGACGGCCATCCGGCACAGGTCGAGGAGGATGCGGCGGGCATCCGGGCCATCTGCGAGCGGCACGGCTGCTCATTCTTCCAGACGGCGGCGACCCCCGAGGAGGCCCTGAAGCTGGCGACGGCGCGCAGGGTGGCGCTCTCCGCCCTGGCGCGCATGAGGCCGACCACCATCCTGGAAGACGCCACCGTCCCCAGGAGCTGCATAGCACCCATGGTGAAGCTGATCCAGGACACGGCGAAGAAGTACGATCTGCTGATCGGGACCTTCGGTCACGCCGGCGACGGCAACCTGCACCCGACCTGCCTCACCGACGAGCGCAACCCCGACGAGATCGCCCGCGCCCACAGGGCCTTCGGCGAGATCTTCGAGGCGACCATCGCCATGGGGGGGACCATCACCGGCGAGCATGGGGTAGGGGTGGCCAAGAAGAAGTACCTTCCCAAGCTGGTGGGGGAGTCCGGGCTGCGCGTGATGCGCGGCATCAAGGGTGCCTTCGATCCGAGGGGAATCTTGAACCCGGGGAAAATCTTTTAAACAGATTCAGATAAAGGTCGAGGTTTAGCGAAAAAGCATCTCTGACCTGAGCAGGTCTCGCTTTAGTTCACGATTTTCTGAAACCTCAATCTTAATCTTAATCTTTATCCGGGGTTACCAATGGATTACGTCAAGCTGATCAACTGCATGCGCTGCGGGATGTGCCTGCCGCATTGCCCTACCTACAAGGAAACCTTCCTGGAAACCGCCTCCCCCCGCGGACGGGTGGCGCTGGTGCGCAAGTTCCAGGAGGGGGAACTGGTGCAGAGCGAGAAGTTCCTGGAGTACGTCTCCCTCTGTCTGGATTGCCAGGCCTGCGCCTCGGCCTGCCCCTGCGGCGTCAACGCGGGCGAGCTGGTGGCGGAGTTCCGCTGTGAAAGGAAAAAGGAGCAGGGGCTCTCCATGATGGAGGACCTCATCCTGAGGAAACTGGTGCCGCACCCGGACCGGCTGGAAACCGCCACGGCGCCGCTCAGGCTCTACCAGAAAAGCGGGATGCAGAAGGTGGTCCGCTCGCTGGGGCTCTTGAAGATGTTCCCGGACGCGCTCGGCAGGATGGAGGGGCTCCTCCCGGCCCTCCCCTCGGCCCCGCTGCGCCAGACCATAAGCGAGGTGACCTCGGCGGTGGGGAAGGAGAAGGGGACGGTCGGCTTCTTCCTCGGCTGCGTCATGAGCCTCATCTTCAGCGAGGCGAGCATCGCCACCGTCAGACTCCTCTCCGAGCTAGGCTACAAGGTCATCACCCCCAAGGCTCAGAAATGCTGCGGCGCTCCCAACATGCTCGGGCACGACATGGAGGGGTTGAAGGAGGCTGCCCGCTTCAACACCGAGCTCTTCGGGTCCTACGACCTCGACTTCGTGGTCACCGACTGCGGCGGCTGCGGCGCGGAGCTGAAGAAATACGGGCATCACCTCGACGGAGATGCGAAGGCCTCCTCCTTCAGCGCCAAGGTGCGCGACATATCCGAGATACTCGCCACCGAGGCGGTGGCGTTCAAGGGGAAGCTGAAACCGCTCCCGCTCAAGGTCACCTATCACGATCCCTGCCACATCTCGCACTGCCAGGGGATAAGGAGCCAGCCGCGCGCCCTGATCAGCCTGATCCCGGGGATAGATTTCCGCGAACTGGCCGAGGCCGACGCCTGCTGCGGATCGGCAGGGACCTACAACATAGAGAAACCTCAGATGTCGGACCGGGTGCTGTCGCGCAAGGTGGAGAACGTCCGGAAGACCGGGGCGCAGTACCTGGTGACCGGAAACCCCGGCTGCCTGCTGCAGTTGAAGAAGGGGCTTTCCGAGGCGGAGCCGCAGGTGAAGGTGATCCACCTGACCGAACTGCTGGCCATGAGCATGAACGCTTGAGGCGCTCTCGTCGGGCGCCCCGAACCTGCCGCCGGGGCATTCCCGCCCTGTGCGCCGGAGTAAACTCTCCAAAAAACTGTTGCCTTAGTCTGGCTAATGTAGTATCCGTGCGGTCATGAAATTTTCACCGATTAAACCAAAGAAGGTGTCGACCCAGATAGCCGACCAGATCAGGAGTTCCATCCTGGCCGGCGAGTTCAACCCGGGGGAAAAGCTCCCGCCGGAGCGCGAACTCGCCGAGATGTTCGGCGTTTCCCGCCCGTCGGTGCGCGAGGCGCTGAACATCCTCACCTCCTCCGGCCTCGTGGAGACCTACCAGGGGGGCGGCACCGTGGTGCGCTCCCTGGTGGAAAACTCTGCCACCATGCCGCTCACCGAGCTGATCAGGATCGACGGCGACCGCGCCCTGGACGTCATCGAGGTCCGCAAGGGGATGGAGTCCTGGACCGCCTGGTACGCCGCCCTGCGCGCGCTCCCCGAGGACATCAGGCGCATAAAGGTGGTCGTGGACGGCATGGCCAAGAACCTGGAGGAGCTGAAGCACTCCGAGGATCTCGACGCGCACTTCCACATGCTGGTCGCCCGCGCCACTCACAACGTGGTCTGGTCGCACATGATGCAGAGCATCTTCGACGCCATGCAGGAGTTCCAGCGGGACGTCTGGCGCGCCGTCTACCTCACCGAGGACGACCAGAGGCTTCTGTACAGCCACCACCTGAAGGTCTACGAGATGATCCGCGACCGCAACTCGGACGGGGCACGTGAGGCGATGCTGGAGCACCTCGACTTCGCGCAGAAACGCTGCTCCGCCTATGTCTCCATGCGCGGGCACGAGCAGCCCTGACGCCTGGCCGGCCGGCTCAGGCGAATTGAAACCAACCGGGAACCGTATCGGGCCCGGCAGAGATCTCTGCCGGGCCTTTTTGCGTCCGTGGCGCGCCCGAAGGGGAGGGGGGCGCGCCGGGGGGTGCTTTTTGGTTGATGCGAGATTCCTTTTTCGGTATAGTTACGCGATTTATTTCCTGTGATTAAAACCAAGGAGGGTTTTTTCGATGATAGATTTTCTGGGCGATTGGAAGAGAACGAGTTACTGCGGCGAGTTGAGGGGCGCCCATATCGGGCAGGAAGTCACCCTCATGGGATGGGTCTCAAAGCGGCGCGACCACGGCGGCCTCATCTTCGTCGACCTGCGCGACAGGGACGGCATCGCCCAGATTGTCTTCGACCCGGAAAGGTGCGCCGAGGCGCACGCCAAAGCCGAATCCGCCCGTAACGAGTACGTTCTCGCCATCAAGGGGACCGTGGCCGCCCGCCCGGAGGGGACGGTGAACCCGAAGATGAAGACCGGGGAGACCGAGGTGCTGGTGACCGAGTGCAAGCTCCTCAATCCCTCCAAGGCGCTCCCCTTCACGCTCGACGGTTTCGTCGACGTGAACGAGAACATCAGGCTCAAGTACCGCTACCTCGACCTGCGCACCGGCACGCTGCAGCAGAACCTGATCCTGCGTTCCAAGGTGGCCCAGCTGACCCGCTCCTACCTGACCGACAACGGTTTCATCGAGCTGGAGACCCCGTTCCTCACCAAGTCCACCCCGGAAGGGGCGCGTGACTTCCTGGTCCCCTCCCGCATCAACAAGGGCGAGTTCTACGCGCTGCCGCAGTCCCCGCAGCTCTTCAAGCAGATCCTCATGGTCTCCGGCTTCGACCGCTACTTCCAGATCGTCCGCTGCTTCCGCGACGAGGACCTGCGCGCCGACCGCCAGCCCGAGTTCACCCAGATCGACTGCGAGATGTCCTTCATCGACCGGGAGGACATCATCACCGTGATGGAGGGGCTCATGGCCCGCATCTTCACGCAGGCCAAAGGGGTCAAGGTGGAACTCCCGATCGAGAGGATGACCTACCAGGAGGCGATCCGCCGCTTCGGCGTCGACAACCCGGACCTGCGCTTCGGCCTGGAACTCGTCGAACTCTCCGACATCGTCAAGGGGTCCGGCTTCAAGGTCTTCGCCGACGTGGTGAACGGCGGCGGGATCGTCAAGGGTATGAACGTGAAGGGCGCCGGCGGCATGAGCCGCAAGGAGATCGACGACCTGACCGAGTTCGCCAAGATCTACGGCGCCAAGGGGCTTGCCTACGTGAAGATGACGGCGGAAGGGTGGCAGTCCCCGATCGCCAAGTTCTTCACCCCCGAAGAGATCGCCACCATGGACAAGGCCTTCGACGCGCAGGAAGGAGACCTCCTCCTCTTCGTGGCGGACAAGCCGAAGGTGGTCAACGACTCGCTCGGCAAGCTCAGGAACCACTTGGCCGCCAAGATGGGGCTCACCGACCCGAACGAGTTCCGCTTCGTCTGGATCACCGACTTCCCGCTCCTCGAGTGGGACGAGGAGGCGAAGCGCTGGTCCGCGGTGCACCACCCGTTCACCGCCCCTATGGACGAGGATCTCCAGTACGTCGAGAGCGACCCGGGGCGCTGCCGCGCCAAGGCGTACGACCTGGTCCTGAACGGCAACGAGATCGGCGGCGGCTCCATCAGGATCCACCAGGAAGAGGTGCAGTCCCTCATGTTCAAGATGCTGGGGCTCTCCGAGGAGAACGCCAGGAGCAAGTTCGGCTTCCTCCTCGACGCGCTTGAGTACGGCACCCCGCCGCACGGCGGCATCGCCTTCGGCCTGGACCGGCTCATGATGCTCATCACCGGTTCCGACTCGATCCGCGACGTCATCGCGTTCCCCAAGACCCAGAAGGGCGCCTGCCTCATGTCCGACGCCCCCTCCGGCGTGGATGCCCTGCAGCTGCGCGAGCTCGGCATCCGTCTCGCGACCAAATAGGGCCGCCGGTCCTTGAGGTTCGCCACCCGTCTCATAGCTCTGCTGCTCATACTTACGGCGGCGGCCTGCGCAACGCAGCCGCCGCAGTACCGCGACGAGGCGATCGCCACACTCGAGCGACTGAAGCTTGAGGGGGGTGAGAGGCTGCGCCCGGCCGAGTACGCGAGCGCCTACCAGGCCTTCCTCAAGGGTGACTCCCTCATACTGTCCGAGGAGTACCGGGAGGCGGACCGCTACTTCGAGATGACCCTCCTCAAGGGGGAACTCCTGGAGAGGGCGGTGCAGCAGGAGACGGAGCGCCAGCAGGCGGAGGCCAGGCGGCTGGCCGAGGAAAAGAGGAAGGCGGAGCTGGAGCTGCGGGCAAAAAACGAGGCGGAGCGACTGGCGCGCGCGCGCGCCGAGGCCGCGGCCCGGAAGGAGGCGGTCGAGGTGGAACGCCGGAAGGCGAAGCCGCAGAAGGAGCCGCCTCAGGTCAACTCCTACACGGTCAAACGTGGCGAATCGCTGCCGCTCATCGCCTCGCACCCCCAGGTGTTCGGCGACAGCGCCCTCTGGCCGCTGATCTACCGGGCGAACCGCGCCCAGATCCGCGACCCCCGCCACCTCTGGCCCGGCCAGGTCCTGCGTATCCCGCGTAACCTCGGCCGCGACGACATGGCGGAGGCGAGGCGCTACGCCCAGGAACGCCCCCTGCACTGACGTTTTCCATTCTTTTTTCCTCACCGAACGAGACTTCCAGGTACCCCGCGGGACCTCCGCGGGACCTCCGCGGCACGACGGCAACATACCCCCATCCCGAGCGCCACCCCGGCGCCCGCCCAGTGATTGTAAAGGGTTAAAGAGCACCCGTCCCACCTGTTTTCGGTATTTGCAAACGCGGTAACAGCCCGCCAGATTTTCCCTTGACAGTGAAAAACGTTTTGTATACTGTATACAAAATTTGTAAACCCGAAGTATCCTGCTAACATCGCATAATCCCTTAAATAAATATCGGCGGTCGCCATCCGGCCCTCCATGCAGGCGGCGGCGAACCAGGAGCCAGGCTCCTGCGGCTCAATAAAACATCATTTATCGGGCGGAAGGACGCCCATTCGTTAAAACTTTTGGTGCAATTGGTATAAAAACTAAGGAGAGATCATGACAACACAAGCAAAGATCATTTGGACCAAGATCGACGAGGCCCCCGCACTGGCAACCTACTCTCTGCTCCCGATCGTCAACGCCTTCACCAAGGCCGCCGGCGTCGTCGTGGAGACCAGGGACATCTCCCTGGCCGGCAGGATCATCGCCAACTTCCCGGATTCCCTGACAGAGAGCCAGAAGCTGCCGGACGAGCTGGCCTACCTGGGCGACCTGACCCAGAAGCCGGAAGCCAACATCATCAAGCTCCCCAACGTCTCCGCATCGATCCCGCAGTTGAAGGCCGCCATCAAGGAACTGCAGTCCCAGGGTTACCAGCTCCCGGAATACCCGGAAGAGCCTAAGACCGAGGAGGAGAAGGCCCTGGCCGCACGCTACGCCAAGGTGCTCGGCTCCGCCGTCAACCCGGTCCTCAGGGAAGGCAACTCCGACCGCCGCGTGGCGCGCGCCGTCAAGGGGTACGCCAAGAAGCACCCGCACAAGATGGGCGCCTGGGCCTCCGACTCCAAGACCCACGTCTCCAACATGAGCGCCGGCGACTTCTACCACAGCGAAAAATCCGTCACCCTGAAAGACGCCACCACCGCCAGGATCGAGTTCGTCGACACCTTCGGCAACGTCACCGTCATGAAGGAGAAGCTCCCGCTGCAGGCAGGCGAGGTGCTGGACGGCTCTTTCCTCAACGTGCGGGCCCTGCGGAAGTTCATCCAGGAGCAGATCGACGACGCCAAGGCGAAAGGTGTCCTCTTCTCGGTGCACCTCAAGGCGACCATGATGAAGATCTCCGATCCGATCATCTTCGGGCACTTCGTCTCCGTCTACTTCAAGGACCTCTTCGAGAAGCACGCGGCGACCTTCAAGGAACTCGGCGTAAACCCGGACCTCGGTCTGGGCGACCTGTACGCCAAGCTCGCCAAGCTCCCGGCCGACAAGAAGGCCGAGATCGAGGCGGACATCCAGGAGACCTACAAGACGCAGCCGCCGCTGGCGATGGTCGACTCCGACAAGGGGATCACCAACCTGCACGCCTCCAACGACATCATCATCGACGCCTCCATGCCGGTCGTCATCCGCGACTCCGGCAAGATGTGGGGCCCGGACGGCAAGCTGCAGGACACCAAGTGCGTCATCCCGGACACCTGCTACTCCGAGTGGTACCAGGAGTGCATCTCCTTCTGCCAGAAAAACGGCCAGTTCGATCCCTCCACCATGGGGTGCACCTCCAACGTCGGCCTCATGGCCCAGAAGGCGGAGGAGTACGGTTCACACGACAAGACCTTCAAGGCGCCGTTGAACGGCACCATGCGCGTCGTCGACGGCTCCGGCGAAGTGCTGATCCAGCACCAGGTTGAAGAGGGCGACATCTGGCGCGGTTGCCAGGCGAAGGATCTCCCGATCCGCGACTGGGTCAAACTTGCCGTTTCCCGCGCCCGCGCCACCGGCGCTCCGGCTGTCTTCTGGCTCGACAAGAACAGGGGGCACGACGCCCAGATGATCCAGAAGGTGAACACCTACCTGAAGGATCACGACACCACCGGCCTCGAGATCCACATCATGTCCCCGGTAGAGGCGATGAAGTTCACCCTCCCCAGGGCCAAGGCGGGCCAGGACACCATCACCGTCTCCGGCAACGCGCTCAGGGATTACCTGACCGACCTCTTCCCGATCCTGGAACTCGGCACCTCCGCGAAGATGCTCTCCATCGTCCCGCTTCTGGCCGGCGGCGGGCTGTTCGAGACCGGCGCAGGCGGGTCCGCTCCTAAGCACGTGCAGCAGTTCCAGCAGGAAGGGTACCTCCGTTGGGATTCCCTGGGCGAGTTCCTGGCCCTGGCGGTCTCCCTCGAGCACCTGGCGGCGACCTTCAAGAACGACAAGGCGCAGCTCCTCGCCGACACGCTCGACCAGGCCAACACCAAGTTCCTGGATCAGAACAAGAACCCGGCGCGCAAGGTAGGCCAGATCGACAACCGCGGCAGCCACTTCTACCTCGCCATGTACTGGGCCGAGGCCCTGGCAGCGCAGACCAAGGACGCCGAACTCTCCGCACGCTTCGCCAAGGTCGCCAAAGAGCTTCAGGAGAGCGAGGAGAAGATCAACGCCGAGCTGATCGGGGCACAGGGCAAGCCGGTCGACATGGGCGGCTACTACCACCCGGACGATGCCAAGACCGAAGCCGCGATGCGCCCGAGCGCAACGCTGAACGCCATCATCAACTCGATCGTATAAAACTTTCGTTGCACCAGGTAGACATCTCATTCTATTAACGGAGGAAGAAAACATGGCACGTAAGAAAATCGCACTTATCGGTGGTGGTCAGATCGGCGGCGTCCTTGCTCAGCTCTGCGCTCTGCGCGAACTGGGTGACGTGGTGATGTTCGACATCGTCGAAGGTCTGCCGCAGGGCAAGATGCTCGACATCGCCGAGGTAGGCTCGGTCGACGGCTTCGACGTCAACCTGAAGGGGACCAACAGCTACGAGGACATCCAGGGCTCCGACGTCGTCATCGTCACCGCAGGTCTCCCCCGCAAACCGGGCATGAGCCGCGACGACCTGATCGAGGTCAACTCCAAGATCATGACCTCGGTCGCCGAGGGGATCAAGGCCAACGCACCGAACGCCTTCATCATCGTCATCTCCAACCCGCTGGACGCCATGGTCACCCTCTGCCAGAAGATCACCGGCTTCCCGCACAACCGCGTCATCGGCCAGGCAGGCGTGCTCGACTCCGCACGTTTCATCACCTTCATCGCCTGGGAACTCGGCGTCTCCGTGAAGGACGTCAACGCCATGACCCTGGGCGGCCACGGCGACGACATGGTGCCGCTGGTGCGCTACGCCTCCGTGAACGGCATTCCCGTCATGGAACTCCTCGAGAAGAAATACAATGACAAAGCCAAGGCCAAGGAAGTGATGGACGCCATGGTCAAGAGGACCCGCGGCGCAGGCGGCGAGGTTGTCGCCCTCTTGAAGACCGGCTCCGCATTCTACTCCCCGGCTTCCTCCGCCATCTCGATGGCGGAGTCGATCCTCAAGGATCAGAAGCGCGTCCTCCCGACCTGCGCTTACCTGAACGGCGAGTTCGGCGTCAAGGGCTTCTACGTCGGCGTTCCCTGCGTGCTCGGCGCGGGCGGCATCGAGCGGATCCTCGAGTTCGAACTCGACGCAGAAGAGCAGGCGATGATGGACAAGTCCGTCGCAGCCGTCAAGGAGCTGGTCGGTTCCATGAAGTAAAACGCAGGCTCATAGGTTTACCAGGGGGTAAGGAGGCGTCCCCTCCTTACCCCTTTTTTGCCAAAATCCGAGCTAAGGTACCGATTTACCGGAACTTGCTTGCATTTTGTAAACAGCATGTGCTATAAAGCCATTTTTGCCAGCCTGTTAAAGGGCATTTAAGTCAAAGGAGCTACGTGGATGGAGAAAAAACTGCCGACAATCGAGATAATCGAGAAGTACTGCAAGGGGTGCCACATCTGTGTGGAATTTTGCCCCACCAAGGTATTGGAGATGAAGGGTTTCGTGGCGAGCGTCAAGAACCTTGAGGCTTGCATCAAGTGCATGCAGTGCGAGCTTAGGTGCCCTGATTTTGCAATCAAAGTATCAGCTTAATTATTCTTAGGAGGTATTGAAAGTGGCTAAAAAAGTTGCATTCCTTCAGGGGAACGAAGCTGCCGCACAGGGTGCACTGTACGCAGGTTGCACATTCTTCGGCGGTTATCCGATCACCCCTTCCACCGAGGTGGCAGAGGTTATGTCCGCGGAACTGCCGAAAATCGGCGGTAAATTCATCCAGATGGAGGACGAGATCGCCGCCATGGCTGCCGTCATCGGCGCGTCGCTCACCGGCGCCAAGTCGCTGACCGCGACCTCGGGTCCCGGACTCTCCTTGAAACAGGAACTAATCGGTTATGCCTGCATCGCCGAGACCCCGGTCGTCATCTATAACGTCATGAGGGGGGGACCTTCCACCGGCATGCCGACCGGCCCTTCCCAGTCCGACGTCATGTGCGCCAAGTGGGGCACCCACGGCGACCACCCCGCCATCTGCCTGGTTCCGGCTTCCGTGCAGGAGATCTTCGAGGAGACGGTGCGCGCCTTCAATCTGGCTGAGAAATACCGCACCCCCGTCATGGTCATGCCTGACGAGATCGGCGCCCACATGCGCGAGCGGATCGTGTTCCCCGAGCCGGGCGAGCTTGAAGTCATCAACAGGACCGCTCCGAGCGTTTCGCCGGCCGAGTACAAGCCGTACGACACCAAGTTCGGCGACGTTCCCCCGCTGGCCGCTTTCGGTTCCGACTACCGCTTCCACGTAACCGGCCTCAACAAGGCCGAGGACGGATTCCCGACCACCAAGGCTACCCTGGTGCAGGCCGAGGAGGAGCGTCAGATCCGTAAAGTGGACGCCAACATCGACGACATCGTAACCTTCGAAGAGTACATGCTGGACGACGCCGAAGTCGCCATCGTCGCCTTCGGCTCCACCTCCCGCTCCGCCCGCTTCGCAGTGAACGAGGCGAGGAAGCAGGGGATCAAGGCAGGTCTCTTCAGGATCAAGACCTTCTGGCCTTTCCCGGACAAGCAGATTGCCGCCCTCGCCGGCAAGGTGAAGGCTTTCATCACCCCGGAGATGAACCTCGGCATGTGCACCGGGGAAGTGAAGCGCTGCGTCGAAGGGAAGGCGTCCGTGACCGGCATCTTCCGCGTCGACGGCGAGCCGATCAACCCGGGGCAGATCCTCGAAATGATCAAGGAGGTTAAGTAACATGGCTTTTGATTACGATAAGTACATCCGTCCCGGCAAGCTGCCGCACATCTGGTGCCCTGGCTGCGGTCACGGGATTGTCATGAAGGGCCTGATCCGCGCCATCGACACCTGCGGTCTGGAGAAGAACAACACCGCCATCGTATCCGGTATCGGCTGCGCATCGCGTCTTCCCGGCTACCTCGATTTCTGCACCCTGCACACGGCTCACGGCCGCGCTGCCGCTTTCGCCACCGGCGTGAAGATGGCAAAGCCGGAGATGAACGTGATCCTGGTCGGCGGCGACGGCGACGGTACCGCGATCGGCGGCAACCACTTCATCCACGCCTGCCGCAGAAACATCGACATGACCTACATCATCATGAACAACAACATCTACGGGATGACCGGCGGCCAGTTCTCGCCCTGCACCCCGACCGGCGCCAAGGCCTCCACCACCCCCTACGGCAACCCGGACCCGGCTTTCGACATCGCCAAGCTCGCTATCGGCGCCGGCGCCACCTTCGTGGCCCGCGGCACCGCATACCACGCCACCCAGATCGACAAGCTGATCACCGAAGCGATCCAGCACAAAGGGTTCTCCGTAGTCGAGATCCTCGACGACTGCCCGACCACGTACGGTCGCCGCAACAAGTTCAAGTCGGTCATCGAGATGATGAACCGTCTGAAGGACGTCGCGGTTCCGGTGAAAGCCGCCGAGAAGATGACTGCCGAGCAGCTCCAGGGCAAGATCCTCACCGGCGTGCTGTACAAGGAAGAGAGACCCAACTACACCGACGAATACGCAAAGGTCATAGCGCGCGCCAAGTAACCATAAAGGAGAAGATCAGATGTCTCAAAGATACGAAATCAGATTTTCCGGGGCTGGCGGGCAGGGACTCATCCTTGCCGGCGTCATCATGGCTGAAGCCGCCTCGATCTACGACGGCAAGCAGGCCGTCCAGTCCCAGAGCTACGGCCCTGAGGCAAGGGGTGGGGCTTCCAAGTCGGAAGTCATCATCTCCGACAGCGCCATCGATTACCCGAAGGCAACCGTCGTCGACGCGCTCTTAGCTCTCACCCAGGAAGCCGCCGACAAGTACTCCCACGACCTGAAGGAAGGCGGGGTGCTGCTCATCGATTCCGACATGGTGAAGAACATCCCGGCCGGCAACTTCAAGACCGTTGCCTTCCCGATCATCAACACCGCGAAGAACGACGTCGGTCGCGAGATCGTCGCCAACATCGTGGCGCTGGGCGCCATGGTGGCACTGACCGAGGTCGTCACCAAGGAAGGGGCCGAGAAAGCAGTTCTCGCCCGCGTTCCGGAGGCGTTCGTCGAGCTGAACAAGAAGGCTTTCCAGATGGGTTACGAGAAGGCAATCGCCGCACGTGCCTAAAGACGGAAGAGCTTGAAGCATGGAAAAGGCCCGGCGGTTACGCCGGGCCTTTTCTCATTCCGGAACAGAAAACCGTTAGCCACAGAGCGTCCCGGGGCACTTCCTTGTCACAGCTCCTCCCCCCGGAGGGGGGAGGTTGGGAGGGGGGAAGACTCGGATTGTCTCTGTGGCTAATGGGTTCACTGCCGTTTGAAGTTTCCCCCATGATCAGCTATAAAGGTAATGTCCCTATTCCATCGAATCAGCAGGAGCTGAGTGTGTCACTGGAACTTTGCCACATGGCGCTTAGACAGACGCTCGACCTCATCGCCCTCACCGATGGGGCGCTGCAGGACTTTACCCGCCGCAAATTCACCACGGACGAGCTGTTCCGCGAGGTGCTGGGCAAGGTACTGGGTGGGAACGGCCGCCGCGGACCTGCCGGGATACTGATCGCCAGCCAGGGTCCCGACTCCGCCTGCTGCGACGGCCAGGTATTCCATCTGCGGCATGGGCAGTTGCTGGAGACCTCGGAGGTGATCTGCATCGAGGCCGGGTCGAGCTATGCCAGCAGCCTGGTGATGGTCGAGGGGGGGAGCCAGGTCGTCGCCCTCAACTGGAAGGACATCTGCCCGAGCATCGAGGAGTTCCAGACCTTTTTCCATCCCAAGGTGGTGGCGGCGATGGCGGAGCCGATCCTGAACTTCGTGAGTTGCCGGATCAGCGGCAAACCGAGCGGCGTCATCGAGGCCTTCAACTATCCCGGCCGAGCCACCGAGTACGATGCGGATGTTTTAAGAAGCGCAGCCGTAGTGATGGGTTCCCTTGTCACCGTATCGAGCGGGATGCGGGAGACGGAGCATGCCTTCAATTACACCATCGAGGCGCTTGCCCGTGCCTGCGAAGCTGCGGAAGAGGATACGGGAAGGCACATCGTTCGGGTGGGTCGCTACGCCGGTGCGCTTGCAGCCAACATGGGATTCAACGTCGAGTTCATCCAGGACATGTCCATATCGGCGCAGATGCACGATGTGGGGAAGATCAGGATTCCGTCAGAGATACTGCTGAAGAAAGGAATGCTCACGCCGAGGGAGATGGCCTTGATCCGCCAGCACCCTGCCTTCGGATCCGAGATCATCGGGGACTCTCCAAGACTCAGGGTCGCACGGGAGATCGCCATGTCGCACCACGAGAACTGGGACGGCACAGGCTATCCCAAACGGCTGAAAGGAGAGATGATCCCGATATCGGGGCGCATCGTCAAGGTGGCGGACGTCTACGACGCGCTCCGCTCAAGGCGCAGCTACAAGCGGGCCCTGACCCACGAAAAATCGTTGGATGTCTTCCGAAACGGGGACGAGAGGATAAATCCGGCGGGGCATTTCGACCCCGCGGTACTGGCGGCGTTCTTCAGGATAGAGCACATGTTCGACATGATCTACGACAGTTCGGTGCTGAAGATCGGGCTGAACCGGTCAAGGACCGGTAAATCGAAGTCCTAAACCATTAGCCACAGAGAAATTCTGAGAGAAGCGAAACCAAGGCGTGACGAGAAGACAAGACAGAAATGCAAGACAGAAGCACGGACCGGGGCCTTACGTCCCCTCGCCCTCCGGGAGAGGGACAGGGTGAGGGAGGGTCTTCCTCAATTCCTCTACCCGGTGCTGCATGATGATCTGCTGCAGCTTCTCGGGCGGGAACTCCTTGTTGTCCAACATCTCCGGATCGATCCCCAACTGCGCCGCGTTCATCGACGCCACCCGCAGCGCCTCATCCCAACCCGGCATCGACCCGCCGCAGTCCGCCGCGACCTGCAGCGGCAGGAAAGAAGCGATCCCCCCTTTTATCGCGTTCAGCGCCAGCTTGATCCTGGTCGAATCCCGCAACTCTTCCCACCGGTTTGCCGTGTTGTGCAGCTGGTTCGTTGCCTTCAGGGCGCGTTGCATCGCTGACGGCAGACGGAGCCGTTTGCAGAAAGGATCGACGGCTGAAGCTCCCAGGGCGTCGTGCCCGTGATGCTTCGGGTGCTGGTCCTTGGGGGTGTAGAGCTTGCCAAGGTCGTGGAACAGTGCGCAGAACCTCGCCGTGACGTCCCCTGTCTGGCGCGCCATCCGCTCCAGCACCTGCATGGAGTGCGTGAACAGGTCCCCCTCGGGATGGTGCTGCGGCGGGCCTGCTATCACCTCCGCCATGCTGAACAGTTCAGGGAGGTAGCTTGCGCCGGCGCGGAACTGGAGCATGCGGCGGAAAAAGCGGGCCGGGTCACCCTTCGCCAGCGCCTTCAGCATCTCCTGCGAAAAACGCTCGACCGGGATCCGGTTGAAATCGCCCGACCAGTCGCGGCTGGCCAGCATCACCTCGGCGTTCTCGTCCAGTCGCCAGCCCTCGCATTCAAAGCGAAAGGCGCGGAAGATCCGAATGGGGTCATCGTCGAGGCTCGTGGGGCTGCAGGTGCTGAGAACGCGCTGTTTCAGGTCCTGCTGGCCGCCGAGGGGGTCGATGAGGGTGCCGTTCAGGTTCATGGCCATCGCGTTGACCTTGAAATCGCGGCGCTGCAGGTCAACCGCCAGTTCGTCCTGAGAGTCGAGACGGGTCACCTCTATCTTGCCGAATTCCTGGCGGTAGCAGAAGTAGATGTTGGGAGTGCTTTTGGATTCGACCAGCCGGAATCCGAGGGAGGTAAGTTCAGTGGCGGGAACCGCCGCGGCGAGATCGATATCCTGGCAGTCGATGCCGAGCAGGATGTCGCGCACCATGCCGCCGATGAGGAAAATCCGGGAGTGAAGCCGCTCTGGGAAAAACTTCTTCAATCGAAGGATGAGAGTGTCCATGACACCTTTGTAGGAGCGGCATTCCTGCCGCGATGGCCAAGCGTCCCTCCCCCGGAGGGGGAGGGTCAGGGAGGGGGAAGGTTTTATCCCGCAACTCTCTCCAGCAGCGCCACGTCCTCGACGTGGATGGTCTGCGGGAACATGTCCACAGGCTGCACCTCGACGGTCCGGTACCCGAGGCGGGAGAGTATGTCCAGGTCCCGCGCCAGCGTTTCCGGGGAGCAGGAGACGTAGATGATGCGCGGCGGCTGGATGGCGGCGACGCTTTTCAGCACCTTCTCGTCGCAACCCTTCCTGGGCGGATTGAGCACGATCAGGTCCGCGCCGCCTTCCTCGCCGATCTCGTCCACCAGGTGCAGGGCGTCCCCCGCCTCGAAGCGGCAGTTGGCGGCAAGGTTCAGCGCCGCGTTCAAGGTGGCGTCGGCAACGGCCGCCTCGACGAACTCGATGCCGACCACCTCCCTGGCCCGGTCCGCCAGGAAAAGGGAGATCCCGCCGATGCCGCAGTAGAGATCGATCACCCGCTCGGTTCCGTTCAGGTTCGCCAGTTCGCGCACCTTTTCATAGATGATGCGGGCGGCGCCGCTGTTGACCTGGAAGAAGGAGTGCGGCGAAAGGTGGAAGCTCTTGTCGCCGACGTACGCCTTCAGATTCTGCATCTTGGTTATGGCGCGGTCCTTGTGGCCGAAGATGACGTTGCCGGTCGAGTTGTTGATGTTCTGCGCGACGACGGCGACCTCGGGGACGGCCTGCTGGATGAACTTGGCGAGGTGGTGCATCTCGTTGTATCCCTGCTCGGTCGTAACCAGGACCACCATGACCTTCTCGCTCGGCTCGGCCACGCGCACCACCAGGTAACGCAAAAGCCCCATCTCGCTCTTGGGGTTGTAGATCTGGACCTTCCCCTTCTTGATCCCCAGCCTGGCGGCCTTGACCACCTTGTTGATGAGCGGGTGGTGCAGCGGGCAGTCGGTTATCTCCAGGACGTCGTGCGTGTTGCGGCGGTAGATGCCGATCACCGGATCGGTGTGTTTCCCCGCCACCACCAGTTTGGCTGTATTGCGGTAGTTCAGCTCCTTAGGAGAGCCGACCGTGTCGTGAACCTTCACCTCGGAAAGCGACGGGTACTTGCGCAGCTGGCGGGTGACGAGAGCCGTCTTCCAGGAAAGCTGCGCAGGGTAGCGCATCTGCATCAGCGCGCAACCGTCGCACGCCTTCCCCATGTTGCAGGCGGCGGCGGGGTTCCGGTCGGGGGACGCCTTGACGCACTTGATGGTCTTGGCGAAGGCTTCCCTGCGGCCGACGTAGGTGATCTTGGTGACCAGCACCTCGCCGGGGATCCCGCCGGCCACGAGGACGCGGGTTCCTTCGTGCATCGCCACGCCGAACCCCTCGTCGTTGGTGGAACTGATCCTCAGTTCGATTACCTGGCCGCTGCGAAGGAGCGGCTGACGCTCCTCCCTGCCGGGACGCTCCTGCTTGGTAGCGGCCCCGCGCTCGGTCGCTCCCCTAGCCGGCCTTGCGGCGGAACCCTGTGCCGCGCTCTTCTGCCGTTCCGGTCGCGCCGTGGCCCATTGCTCTTTGCGGGCGGCCTCGCCGGTACGGCTATATTCACCCGGTGTTTCACCGTCGCCGGGCCTATCGGATTTGGGAGCCGGTTTGCGTGCCGCCGGTGCGGTCGGCTTGGACTGCTTTCTGCGGTCGGTTTTGGACTCTTCCGTCGGGGCGGGATCCGACTCCCAGAACGGCTTGAACTGGGGGCCCTTTTCCTTGCGCGGCTTGTGTAACTTCTTCTCCGTGCTTTCAACGGCGGGTTTGGCCGCTCTATCTCTTTTAGGTGCGTCGCTTTTATTTTTCATCCCTCATACTTAAAGGGAAAAGGTCTATCTGTCAACGTTGAATTGGCTGGTACGAAACACGCCTTTCCAGGTTTGATCTGCATCCCATCGTTCTCTGTGTTTTCTCTTCTGCCTGCGCCTCCGGCCGCAGCAACCCAATCAACCCGAACTCGGGGTGGACCTGTCATCGTGAAAGGGGCGATCCTCCTTGATTTTCCCCATAGTTTTGGCTACTATGTCCCGCTATGAGAAAATCGACCAAGCAGATCATGATAGGGAACGTTGCCATTGGTGGCGGCGCGCCCTGCTCGGTACAATCCATGTGTTCGACCGACACGAGGAACGTGGCCGCGACGCTGGAGCAGATCGGGCAACTGGCTGCCGCCGGCTGCGAGATCGTGCGCTGCGCTGTGCCCGACATGGATGCCGCCGTAGCACTCGGGGAGATCAAGGCCCAAAGCGCCCTCCCGCTGATCGCCGACATCCATTTCGACTACAAGCTTGCTCTCAGGGCGCTTGAATCCGGCGTCGACGGCCTCCGCCTCAACCCGGGGAACATCGGGGAGCGCTGGAAGGTTGCCGAGGTGGTCAAGGCCGCGGCCGAACGCAAGATTCCCATCAGGATCGGCGTGAACGGCGGATCCCTGGAGAAGGAACTGCTGGTCAAGTACGGCCACCCCACCCCCGAGGCGATGGTGGAGTCGGCCCTCGGACACGTGAGGATCCTCGAGGACCTGGGTTACGACCAGATCAAGATATCCATCAAGGTTTCCGACGTGCTGAGGACCCTGGCGGCGTACCGGCTTCTTTCCGACGCCGTCGACTACCCGCTCCACATCGGCGTCACCGAGGCGGGCACCATCTTCTCCGGGACCATCAAGTCGTCCGTAGGGCTCGGCATCCTCCTGCACCAGGGGATAGGCGACACCATGCGCGTTTCCCTGACCGGCGACCCGGTGCACGAGGTGCGCGTCGCCTACGACATACTGAAGTCCCTGGGGATCAGGCAGCGCGGCATCAACTTCGTTTCCTGTCCTACCTGCGGCCGTTGCCAGGTCAACCTGATACCCGTGGCGGAGGAAGTGGAAAGGCGGCTGGCCTACCTTGACGCGAATCTCACCGTTGCGGTAATGGGGTGTTCGGTGAACGGACCGGGCGAGGCACGCGAGGCCGATTTCGGCATAGCCGGGGGGAGGGGAGAAGGGCTCCTCTTCAAGCACGGCGAGATCCTGCGCAAGGTGCCTGAAGCCGAACTCGCGGACGCGCTGGTCGATGAAGTCATGAGAGCGGTAAAGGAAAACACTTAAGGCAAGCGTCAAAACCATTGGCCACAGAGAACATCTGAGCAAATCTGAGAAAGGCAAAACCGGGCTTGAGGTAACATCAAAAATCTTTCAAGCAAAAGAATTGTAGGAAGTCATGCTTCCCATTCTCAGAAGTCCTCAGATTTTCTCCGTGCTAACGGTTTTTGTTTTTGAATTTAAATCACACGAGGTCTAACTAAATGCGCTATTCCCAGTACTTTATCCCGACTGTCAAGGAGACTCCGTCCGACGCGGAGGTCATCTCCCACAAGTTGATGCTGCGCGCCGGCATGATCAGGAAACTTGCCGCCGGCATCTACAACTACCTGCCGCTTGGCCTTCGTTCCATCCGGAAGGTCGAAGCGATCGTCCGGGAGGAGATGAACAGGGCGGGGGCCATCGAACTCCTGATGCCCGCTGTTCAGCCGGCCGAACTCTGGAAGGAGTCGGGGCGCTGGGATTTCTACGGCAAGGAACTCCTTCGCTTCAGGGACAGGAAGGACGCGGAATTCTGCATGGGACCGACCCACGAGGAGGTCATCACTGACCTGGTCCGCAAGGAAGTCCGCAGCTACCGCCAGATGCCGATCAACCTGTACCAGATCCAGGGCAAGTTCCGCGACGAGATCCGTCCGCGCTTCGGCCTTATGCGCGGCCGCGAGTTCATCATGAAGGACGCCTACTCCTTCGACGTCAACGAGGCCGGTGCCGATGTCTCGTACGAGAAGATGTACAAGGCCTACCGCCGGATCTTCGAGCGCTGCGGCCTCAAGTTCCGCGCCGTCGAGGCGGACACCGGGAGCATCGGCGGCAACTACTCGCACGAGTTCATGGTGCTGGCCGACTCCGGCGAAGACGCCATCGTTTCCTGCTCCGCCTGCGAGTACGCGGCCAACATGGAAAAGGCCGAGACCCGCAGGACCGACGCTGTCGACCACGCCGATCCCCGTCCGTTAGAGAGGGCGAGCACGCCGGGCCAGAAAAGCGTGGAAGAGGTCGCCAAGTTCCTGGCAGTGACCACGAGCCAGGTCGTGAAGACCCTGGTGCTGGTTGCCGACGGCGAGCCGGTGGTGGCGCTTGTCCGCGGCGATTACGACCTGAACGAGATCAAGCTGAAAAACCATCTCGGTTGCGCCGAACTGGAAATGGCGGACGACGATGTCGTCCTGAAGGTCACCGGTGCTCCGACCGGTTACGCCGGTCCGGTAGGGCTCCAGGCCAAGGTGAAGGTGATAGCGGATCTCTCCCTGCAAGGGATGCACAACTTCGTCACCGGTGCCAACGCAGGCGACATGCACCTGAAGAACGTGAACCTGGAGCGCGATTTCAGCGTCACCGGTTTCGTCGACATCAGGAACGTCATCATCGGCGATGCCTGCCCGCGCTGCGAGGCCGGCAAGCTCGAGATCTGGCGCGGCATCGAAGTCGGCCACGTCTTCAAGCTTGGCACCAAGTACTCCAAAGCCCTGAACGCGAGCTTCCTCGATGCCAACGGCAAAGAGCAGATCATCTTCATGGGATGCTACGGCATCGGCATCGGGCGAACCGTCGCCGCCTGCATCGAGCAGAACCACGACGAGAACGGCATCATCTTCCCGATCCCCATCGCGCCGTTCCAGTGCATCATTTCCTCCCTCAGCAACAAGGAGGACGAGGTGAAGGCAGCGTCCGAGTCGATATACCAGGAACTCTTGGACGCAGGCATAGAAGTGCTCCTGGACGACCGCGACGAGCGTCCCGGCTTCAAGTTCAAGGATGCAGACCTGATCGGCATCCCGCTGAGGATCGTCGTCGGTGCCAAGGCCCTGGCAGAAGGCAAAGTCGAGCTGAAGGAGCGGAGAAGCGGCGAAGTAGAAATACTCCCGGTAGCCGAAGCCATAGCCAAGGTAAAGTCCGCCGTCAAAGAGGCGCTTAAAGCATAAACCTGAAACCCAAACCATTGGCACGGAGAACTTCTGAGAACCTCTGAGACAGGCCTTAGACCAAGAAGCTTCTGGGGGTAACTCCAGTCTTTGTTTCTCAGATTTCCTCAGACGTACTCCGTGGCCAATGGTTTTGACTCTAAAGCCTTTGGGGTAACTCTAGTTTTGTTTTCTCAGACTTCCTCAGATTTCCTCTGTGGCCAATGGTTTTGACTTTAAAGGATAGGAATATGACCAGAGAAGAAGCAATAAAGAAGATCATCTTCGCCATGGACGTAAAAGAGTTCAGCGATGTCCAGTACTGGGCCGAACTCCTGTCTCAGCATGTCGGCATGTTCAAGGTCGGCAAGCAGCTTTACACCGCCTGCGGTCCCGCCGCGGTCCGCATGATCCAGAAATGCGGCGGCGAGGTGTTCCTCGACCTGAAATACCACGACATCCCAAATACCGTCGCCATGGCGGTCCTGGAGGCAGCCAACCTCGGCGTCCAGCTCTGCGACCTGCACGCGATGGGCGGCTACGAGATGATGAACAAGACCATGGAAACCCTGGACAAGAACTTTCAGGGGTCCACCCCGCGCCCGAAGGTGCTTGCCATAACCGTCCTCACCTCCTCCAACGAGGAGACCCTGCGCGGCATCGGCATCGACATCCCCGTCCCCGAGATGGTGGTGAAGCTCGCCAAGCTGGCCAAGAGCGCCGGAGTCGACGGTGTCGTAGCATCCCCGCAGGAAGTAGGTCTGATCAGGGAAGCCTGCGGCAAAGACTTCCTCGTCGTCACCCCCGGCGTCCGTCCGAGCTTTGCGCCCGCCGACGACCAGAAGCGGATCATGACCCCCGCCGAAGCCGTCAAGGCAGGTTCCGACTACCTCGTTATAGGCCGTCCCATAGCCGCCGCCGAGAGCCCTGTCAAAGCCGCCGAACTGATAGTAGACGAAATAGTAGCCGGCTAGAAAACCCCTTGCCTCCGGGAGATCCGGGGGGGGTAGAGCCCCTCGCCCTCCGGGAGAGGGGCAGGGGTGAGGGCGTTGCCAGCAGCTTGATGCCGACCGGAGAGCAAAGAACAGCATCCAGGAGCTTCACCCATAAGTTCGGAAAGACCTTATGCGGTAGAAGCTCCATCTTTTTTGAGGTACTTATGCAACAAAAAGAAGAAATCATCTACGGCCTGAACCCCGTGATGGAAGCCCTGCGCGGCACCCGTCGCATCTTTGAACTGTTCGTAGCCGGCACCAGCGCCGACAAACGGCTGGAGAAACTGCTGAAACTGGCAGCGGAGCGCAAGGTTCCGGTACGCCAGCGCGAGAAAGCCGACCTGAACCGTCTTTGCGGCACCGACCACCACCAGAGCGTCGCCCTGAAGGTCGAGCCTTTCCCCTATGCCGATCTGGACGACGTGCTGGAGAACATCAAGGAAGAGCCCGACCGACTGGTCCTGGTGCTCGACAGCGTACAGGACCCGCACAACCTGGGCGCCCTGATCCGCAGTGCCGCCTGTGCCGGAGCCCACGCAGTGGTGATCCCCAAGGATCGCGCCGCAGGCGTCACCGCCGCAGCAGAGAAGGCCTCCGCCGGAGCCGCCGGCACCGTTGCCGTCGCACAGGTGGTCAACATCTCCCAAGCCCTGGAGACCCTGAAGCAGGCAGGCTTCTGGATTTACGGAGCCGACGGTTCCGCCAAGCGCACCCTCTACCAAATGGATTTCAGCGGCCCGGTAGCGCTGGTGATAGGCGGGGAAGGGGAGGGGATACGTCCGCTGGTGAGGAAGGGATGCGACGAAGTAGTGAGCATCCCCCTGCAGGGAGGCGTCAACTCCCTGAACGCCTCCGTCGCCGGAGGAGTTTTCCTTTTCGAGGTAGTGCGTCAGAGGCTCTCCAAGAAAAAAGCGTGATCACGTCATGTTTACATTGACTCCCGAGGTGCGCTGTAGTATAAATGTCGAGTTGCACATGACGCGGGGTGGAGCAGTCTGGTAGCTCGTCGGGCTCATAACCCGAAGGTCACAGGTTCAAATCCTGTCCCCGCAACCAAAACACAACAAGGCACTTGGCTAATTCGCTAAGTGCCTTTTTTGTTAGGTCCGACGCAGATATTGACGCAGGTTACATTGACGCAGTTAGATGCTTAAGATACTCCTAGAATCCTCCGCTCTACCATATACCGCTGTTAAGCCCATGAAATCCCACACCCTCCATTGGTAAGATCTTGCCTGGTCGTTCTTGCATCTCGGTGGCAACGATGATATTCTGGTCTTGTATAGACCAAAACAGGAGGGCTCGTATGGACATTGGTGTCTATCAGGCGAAAACACATCTCCCCGAGTTGCTGGCAAAGGTGGCTCACGGTGAACAGGTCACCATCACCCGCCACGGCCAGGCAATTGCCCGCTTGGTGCCGGCCGAGCCGGTCCGGCAGCGGGACGTGCTGGGAGTGATTGAAGAGTTGAAAACCCTAGCTAGGGGGAGGCACGCGGATATGCCGATCAGGGAGATGATTGCCGAGGGTAGGCGATGAATCGGTTCGTGCTGGATACGTCGGTTGCCGTTTCCTGGTTCTTTGAAGACGAGACGGGGGAATACACAGCCACGGTGCTTGAAAGTCTCACTGACTGGGAAGCTGTGGTACCCTCCCTCTTGCCGCTGGAGGTGGCGAATGTGCTCCTCGTGGCCGAGCGTCGTAAACGATGCAGCGAAGCCGAGGCGGTCCGATTCATCGAGCTTCTGGAAAGCCTTCCCATCACTACGGACGACGATACGGCCCGCCGTGCCCTGAATCGGACCTATCAGCTCGCTCGGGAATACGGTTTGACCTCCTACGATGCTACCTACCTGGAACTGGCTATGCGTCTCGGCGTGCCGCTGGCAACCATGGATAGGCAACTCGCAGATGCAGCGATTAAGGCCGGTGTTGAGATCTTCCTGCAGAAATGATGTGCCCCGCAACACCCTCTCGCAACACTCCGCAATGCTATTCAATCGTTTTCATCAGCTCGTAGGCGATGTTGGTGCTTTCGAGGCGCATGATGCTCTCTTCCGCGCTCCCGTAACTCAATAGATTGATGCTCCCGTACCACACTATCTTTTCGTCGACAATGGCGAACTTTTGATGGATGCCGGGGCGAAAAGCCAGAGTTACTCCGGCATCACACAGTGAGGCGAGAGTCGCTTTTAGCGTAACGGCATCCATTCCATCACAGTTCTCCACCGGTCTAGTCACTACTGTCACCCTGACATTATTCCCGAGGGCGACCAGCAGCTGTTGCATCATCAGGATCGTTCTTTTTCTTGTAATGAAGGGGCTGACAATGAGAATGTCTCTTTTGGCCGAGAGGATATCATTGTTATAAACTGGCAGGAAATTGCCATTATCAAAGATGATGTCGACAGCCTCCCCCAGGAGACCTTCCCCTCTTGATTTGTAGCCGATGGACGCGTAACCGTTGAGGCGCTTCTGGTACATCCTCGCCAGCATGCTCACGTGGGTATCAACGTAGTCGTATATTTGTACATCCTTCTTGTTCTCAAAAAGCCTGTGCAGCCTTCCTGCATATTGCTGCACGGTGCCTTTCCAGGAGATTGGCATGGTTAGAAAAAGCGTGTCGAGACGGGGCTCATCGAATCCCTCCCCGACGTACTTCCCGGTTGCTACCAGTACCATCTTCCGATCGCCGGGTGTCTCTGCTATGCGCTTCAAAATCTCTCCGGCTTCTCTCGTTCCACGACCTCCAGTCAGAGTAATAACTTCCGGAATTTTCCTGTCAAGCGCGGCAGCAAGCAGCCTTACATGCGCGGTCCTTTCCGTTAACACGAGACAGTTCCTGCCGTTCTCATAGCTTTTCACCACATCGTCCACAATCTGCTGGTTGCGCAACTCATCGGCCACCATGGCGGCATAATGTTCCTGAATCGAGACATCCTTCTCATCTCGCCCCGGCGGGGATCGGAAGGAGGTGAACCTTGGTGTGACGAGATGATCGAATGGCCTTTTCTCCGCCTGTTTCTTGGCGTCATCCCGATACCTGATCGGCCCGCATTGCATGAGGATGATAGGATGATGACCGTCCTTTCTGACAGGGGTAGCAGTCAAGCCATACACGTACTTTGCTGCGGCTGTCTTCAGTATCTCCTCGAAGCTGAAGGCTGCAACATGGTGGCATTCATCAACGATGATCAAGCCGTAGTCCTTGACACAATCCCTGACATCCCCCTTCCTGCTTAGCGATTGCATCAATGCGATATCAATAATTCCGCTGAGGTTGTCTTTGCCTTGTCCCAACTGTCCTATGATGCTCCTTGCCTTTTTTCTGCCTCTCCTTTTCCCGGTCGGCTGTTCCTCCGGCATGCACTCATTGATGGTGAGGAACTCCATCAATTTGCTTCTCCATTGGGAGACCAGATTCGTCTTATCAACGATAATAAGGGTGTTCACCTTCCTTTCCGCAATCAGCTTTATTGCCACGACTGTCTTGCCGAAAGCCGTCGTCCCCGATAGCAGCCCGTTATCCTGGGCGAGCAGCCTTTCCAGCGCCATCGGCTGGTCCTCCCTGAGGTCACCGTTAAACTCGACGTCGATCCTCCGGCCTCCATTGCTTCTGTCCAGCCATGTCAACTCCACGCCATGTTCTGCTAATACGGAGCCGAGTTCCTCCTGGCATCCCCTCGGCAAACAGAGATGTTGGGGGGTATCTTCCGCGCAGCAGATTATTCTGGGCTTGTCGAAGGTCGGCATGCGCATTGCCTGAAACTTATAGAACTCCGGATTTTCTTAATGCCGCCAGGCGTTTCAGTCGGTTGAGCGCCCGTTCCGAAATGCCGGCCTTCGGGATGAAGAGCATGTTGGCTTTTACAATTTCCAGCTTCCGAGGGAAGTCCCCTTCCGACAATTTGACTTCAACCGCTTCCCAGGGCTTTTGAACCTCCTCTTCGTCCGGTTTGAGTACTCCCAGTTCGTGCCCTTGGCACAGCATGGCTGAAAGCGATCTCGCGTCATTCTCCGACAACCGCTTTATTGAGGCGAGGAAGGCCCACTGGTCAGTGTAGGGGACAAACTCCTCGTCCACGAATTCGCTGTTCCCAGCCCTTCTTGCCTCTTTCTGCAAAGGCAAGGCTATGAGATTGCCGAAACCGCCCTTCGGCATGGTGTCCTGATTTGGGAAGAATCTGTCGTAGGACTTGAAGGTGATCTCGTGTCGCTTGCTGGTGGCGCAGGTCAGCAATGATGTGCCGAACTTCCTTGCTAACGCTGACGGTACCGGACTATCGAAGAAAATCCAGACATGACCGCCGTTGCCGGATCGGGAACGCTCGACGGCAACCGGGATGTCCGCTTCGCGGCAGACTGCTCTCAATACTGAGATATCCTTTTGCCACTCTCCCTTATCGAAGTCGATTGCCAGGAACCAGCATGTATCGTCAGGGAGCATTGGGTACATCCCTATGACGACCTCCCCAAGAAGGTGTTTTTTCACAGCACCCTGGTCCAAGGACGCATATGCCTTGTTATCGCAATGAGTGCAGGTTACGCGGGGTTTCAGGCAGGTTCCTCTTTCCCATTCATTCAGGCAGACAGGGGAGTAACCTGACTTATGGTCCCTTTTACCTTCCCATCTCTTTGCGTAGACATCGTCCCGTCCCTTGAAGAGCGACATGAAGAGGCCGATCTTATCGGCCACATCAGACGCGTTGCTCACTGCGGGTCGCGGTATGGAATCTTTTCCTTGTGGACTGGCAGCTGTTTCAGGCGCGTGATCTTCGCTTCCGGTAGAAAGAAACAGTTCCGCAATACCCAATTTGGCTTTTAAAGCATGGTTCTGTTCTTTTAACCTTCTGTTCTCAGCAACAACCGTTTGGTAGAGTTGCAACAGCTCTTCGAAAGAGGAATCTTCAGCGTTCACATTGGACCTCGACGATCTATCTACGGAAAAGCGGCTCCCAGCCCCTGCGGTAGAACAGGATAGAGAGGCAGTGAGACCCGTCTATACTTTCTCCTGCCACATCTTGAATTCCGCCGGCCGCAGGCGGAATCGGGCGATATTCCCTTCGTGTAAGCCCCTCAATTCTGCCTGCACCAGAGTGATGAACTTTTGACGGTCACCTTCCGGAAGGTGTTTAGCGGTCCACCCATTGACAAATTCCTGAGTTCCCGCAGCAGGGTTTAGGACAACGTCGCGGATCACCTCAGTCAAGGCAGAGCGGTATTTCAGGCGGAACGGGTCCGGTTCCCCCAACTCTTCCCTGGCGCTCAGGTAGCGTTTCACCGACCGCTCGTACCCCCAGACAAAGATGTCGCGCAAAAGCTCGATACGGTTCGACTCATATACCCCAAGGATCCCCTCGACGTAGGCTTGTTTTGGCACGTCTATGAAGGATAACGGGCAGAGGTTGTTTCTGGTAAGAGGTATGTTAGCCGAGAGGCGGGCCACCCGCTTATTAACATCCTCAAATGGCTGCAGATAGGAGAGATGCACCAAAGCGAAGAACGATTGCTCGAAGGGGTCGATGATGGTATCCGCCGTATCGAGAACCCGCTGAAAGTATTCGTCCAAAAGTTGCGGGGCTGATAGCGGTGTGTAAACCGAACCGCCGATGCCGACGGCAATCTGACGCAGCCGGCCGCAGGCCTCCGGGTTGGGGAGAAGGTTGTCGGACAGGAGCGCGTGGAGGTTCAGGACGGAATACCTGTTGAAGCCGATATCATCGGCCGACTCTACAAGAAACTCGATGGCCTGCTTGTGATTCAGGATCATCTGGGTTTCCAGCGCATCCTTCCCGTCTGCCGCCTGGCCGAAGGAGATCAGTTGCTCGGTTTCCAGCAGGGAGTAGGTATTGCCTTCCAGATAGCTGGACGCCCAGGAAAGGTCGATGAGCAACCTGCCCATGACCTCTCGTGCCACGGTGCCGGCGGGCAAGACCCTTTGGTGGGAGCGGCCGATTTGATGCAGATGGGAACGGATGGCGTCGTCAAGATACGGTCCCGACTGGGGATAGGAGAGGAGAAAGTCGCGTTTATAACCGACCGGTTCTCGACGTTGAATCGGCTGGCTGACATAACTGCGGACTGCGCGTCCGGCCTCGGAGAGGGGAATGAGCGATTCTCCAGGTTCCGCGATTTTGGCCGACTCTGGTACAAGTGGCCAATATACGCGTCCCTTGAATACTCCGGTGGCGCGAATGCGGTTGCTCTCTATGAGAACACTAAGACGGCGCAACAGGGAACGACGATTCAAAACCATTCCTGCTGCGGAAAGGGCCTTCTCCAGGTCGGTTATACCGACTCCATGCGGATACGACGCAATCTGCTGCTCGATCTGCCTCAGTTCCTGTTCTGCACTATGATTAGGCACAAGACATCCTTTCTGTCGCGAAAATTCTTTTCGTGACAAAATCATACGCTTTTTGTCACGAAAATCAATATTCGTGACATTGCCTCAGCGGTCCCTGTCAACATCAGTAGCTTGCGTTCCTGGCGTACTTCGCGCTACGGCTTTTGCTTGTTGCGCCCCAGGAAAGGGGTGCTAATGTATTGGGAGTTGCTAATCAAACTAGGGAGGTGCCCGCTATGGCGAAAAATCCGTTAGGTGGGGGAAGCGACGAAGAGGTGATTCGCGTGACTGGAGACCTCATCAGCACTTTGGCGAAGGACTCCTCTATTCTGGAAAGCATCACCTTGCTGTTGCCGGATCTTCAGAAGATCCAGTCCGCCCATGAGCGCCACCGCAACCTGTTTAGCGATGTGTTAGGTGGCAACCGCGAGAAGGAGGGGGAACTGCAGGCGGTCCGGCAAGAAGTCAGTACGCAGCTTGGGCTGTTTCGCGGAATGGCGGTACTAGCGGGGAGCCAGGACCCCAGCATCCCTCAGAAGCTCGGATGGGCTCACCCGCAGCCCATAACGAAGCGGAACGCAGGCCATTTGACCGCTACGGAAAACTTCAGACTGGTGTATGACGGACACGTTTTGATAGCGAGGGCGAATGCGGTCAAAGGCGCAAAGAGTTACGAGGTGTGGGGCTGTGATGGCGATCCCCTAATAGAGAGCAACTGGAGGCACATCACTACCTCTGGTCGGGTGAAACGGATCGAGTTAACCGGCCTCACTCCCGGAAAGGTGTACTACTTCAGGATCAGAGCGATCTCGTCCACCGGCCCGGGGCCTTGGTCCAACTTCCTCAGCATGATGGCCATCTAGATCTTCAGCTCTCAACGACGCGGCCGCCATCGCCTGCTCTCCTTTCCCCTCTGCAGCAGGCGGTGGTGGCCTTCACAATCACCCATCCCCGCAGTTTTCTGAACAACTGCCCACTTGTTTAGAAAACCTACCCAGTTGTCTGTAAAACCTGCCAAGTTTTCCGAAAACCTACCCAGTTGTTCCGAAAACATGCCAAGTTGTTCCGAAAATATGCCCAGTTGTTCCGAAAACTGCCCAGTTGTTCCGAAAACTGCCCAGTTGTTCCGAAAACTGCCCAGTTGTTCCGAAAACATACCCAGTTGTTCCGAAAACATACCCAGTTGTTCCGAAAACTGCCGAGTTGTTCCCAAAACGTGCCGAGTTGTCCCCAAAACATGCCAAGTTATTTCGCCCCCCCCCAAGTAGTTCAAGAAAGATGTCTGGACGTGGGCGTGTGAAGAGCTTTGTGTAAATGGCCGCAGTTAGGATTTTGGCAGTCTGTCTTCAAAGAGGATTGCGAAGCGGGCCATTGCCGCTTTCCAGTTGGGGCGGGCGGGACGCTGGTAACTTGTGTAACATATAGGGCCGCTGTCAGCACCGACTTTTCAAGCATTGAAGCACCTCGGCGTTCCGTGGAAGAGGGTAAAATGCTGCTAACTTGAGTGAGATTTGAAGGAAGGAGGAAACGTCTTCGGTATTGCGCTAATCCGGCCCCGCTTCGCGACCAACAATCTCTGTCATGGCCGCACCAAGTTCAGGTATCTTATTTTGCACGATATCCCAGACAAGCTCGTAATCGACGCCCAGATAATCATGAATCAGTTTGTCCCTGGTTCCGGCCATCTTCCGCCATTCAACCTGGGTATACTTGGCACGAAACTCATCGGGAATCTGTTTGACAGCTTCGCCTATTATTTCGAGACTCCTGACAAATGCCCTCTTTAGCGTCTCATCCTGAAGAAAGAGTTCGCGCGTCGTCAGCTTGGAAGCCTCCATCAGGTACTCCGATTCCAGCAAGATATGCTGGCAGTAGCTAATGGATGGTTTCATAAAAGACTTCTCTCTCAATATATGGCCGCATGAACGGGCTTATGGATTCAGGCGTGAGCAGATCGACCTTTTTGCCAAACATGTCTTCCAAGAAAAAACAGATCTCCATGAAGTTGTCATAGCTCTTCTTCCCCTCATCAAATTCAACGAGCAGGTCAATGTCACTCTCCTCTCGCTGCTCTCCCCGCGCATACGAGCCGAACAGGCCAATTCGCTTTATACCGTGCTGGATCAGGAAATGGTCATTTTCCCGGATCTGAGACATGATGTCATCGCGCGTCATGGAAATCCCCCCCTTCCGTTGCCGTGGGATTATACAGATTATTTGTGAGAAATCAATCTCTTGGAAAAACATCCAACTTCCACCTCACGGCGTCATAGGCAGGTCGCGACAAACATTTTTCCAAGAAAACGAGAAAAGATGGCAATCAAGGCTAAAAACATCCAATGAAACATGACAAGACACTCAGACGGGACGCCGGGAAAGCGCCTGTAAATGCCGCAAAAAGCAAGTGGTGCGAAACCACAACGAAGAAGGCAACGGCGGAGGGGGCGGGTGAACGCTGGGGGACACACATCTCAGACATCTTGGCCCTCCGGGGCCAAACAAGGTGGCTGATCTGAGACAGGCTGGTGACTATCTTGCCTTGGAGAACTCTCAGGCTGCGGCAAAGATGGCGGCGCGGATTCAGGAAGCGGTGGAATACCTGCTTGATTATCCCGGCATAGGGCGGGCGGGAAGGTTATCGGACACGAAGGAACTCGTCGTCACAGGGACTCCATTCATTGTCATCTATCGGCTGCGTTCTCCGACGTTGCAGATTTTAAGACTGCTTCATCATGCCCGGAAATGGGGCTAACTTCCAGCACACATCACGACTCGTGAGAGGCTAGAAGTTTCAGTACCCACCGCTTATCAGCAGGCGCCCGCCCCCCTCAGCAGTCCACCGAGTTGGCTTCTCCCTCCCACACATTCGCTTTTGACAACGTCGGCTGTTGTATTAAAATGTGCTAACTTGTCTTGCCGAAGGGGGATAGCACTATGAGCTGGCATATCGCTGTGCAAAACGCCCACAAAAGACTGAACTCCCCTCTCATTCCCTCTTCACTGGAACTAATTTCACTGATCAAACAAGTGAATCCAACGAAGGTCTGCCTGTCCGATGCCGAGCGCGAGCATGGCTATGTGATGAAGTCGAGACTCCAGAATCTGCTTTTGGAACAGTACGGGGAGACCTTCTGGCTCGCCCCCCACCCCCTTGACTCAAACATCGTCCTGATCAAGCACATCGCTCTTCCTTCCATCGACGCCTGCCACGCCAAACTGGCTGCTCTCTCCTGTAAGGCCCTTGATTGTGTTGCCACCCACGACCCGGCACTGGCGGCCACCAAATCCCAGAAGAAACCACGCAAGGTGCCTAGGGAAGGGACCTCCGCCGGCGAGTCCCCGACGGAACTCTGGAAGAGGGCACAATGCTTCCTTGATGGTTTCGACTTCGCCGCCGCGGCAGAGCTTTTGTGCAGCATCAGGATTTTGGACCGTGACGAGCTGCCGCTCGTCGAGCGGGCTGCCCGTGCCCTGGTGGAGGAAATCGGAGCCTACCCGCAAGCCGTGGAATTGTTGTTGGCGCAGCAGAACCAGTATCTGCGCCACCCGGGGCTTCGCGTGCTGCTGGCCCGGGCCTATTACCTCAGCGGCGCGCTGCCCGAGGCCAGGGCCATTTTCGACGACTTGCACCGGGGCGAACTGGACAAGGAAGCCCTCGTCGCGTATGCCGACATAGTCTATAAAGATGGCAACCTCTTGCCGGCCCTGAAGCTTTTGAAAGCGGCAGAGGAAACGGAAGGTTATGCGGGGAGCCTGGAAAGCCTGAAACAGGAGGTCGAGTCGGCCTTGCAGGCGATGGCGGAGCCGCTCCTGGAGCGAGCCCTCTCGGCGCTGGACCGTGCAGACATGCCGGAGGCGGAGCTTTGGGCGCGCCAGGTGCTCCAGCTCTGCCCGAACAACCAGAGGGCTCGCGACATCGTGGCCCGCATGGACTCCGAGAAGCAGGCCGCCGAAATCGCCGCCTTGTGGGAAAGGCTCGCGCAGACGGAACGGTGCGAGGGGAGGCTGGAACTCCTGGAGCAACTGTCGGGTCGTGACCGCGCCAGCCGGGAAAGGATCGCGAGCATGATCGCAGGCGAAAAAAGCAGGCAGAAAAAGGAATCGGCACAGGCACAGCTCGAGCGTCTCCGCACCCTGGCAAAGGAGAGCGCGTGGCCGGAGGCCTTCGACGTCGTCTGGTGGCTGCAGGGCCAGATGGATCAGGACGAAGCCTGCCGGGAAGCCTGCTCCATCTCTCCCTACCTTTCGGTGTTGTACGAAAACAGAAGGCTTAGGAGGCTTTCGGAAAGGAGCGCCAGGCAGGTGTGGCTCGACCTGGTGAGGGCCATGACATCCGTTGGCTCGGGACACCCGGAGCCTTCCCTGAAGATCCTGGAAGGGGTGAAGCATTACTTTGAAAGGTACGAGGCGTTCAAGGAGGTCTACGAGCTGTCTTTGAGAGGCGAGCAGGAAAAGGCCAGAGAGGAGATCAAAGCGCTCCTCCTGGTCGCGTCCCGGGAGGACACCAGCCTGAGCCAGGCCCAGCACTGTCTCAGTGCCGCGCGCAGGGCCATGGTTCATCTCCCAGCAGAAGAAAGCGCCGAATACTGCCGCATTCTGGAGGCGCGTATCGCCGAGTTGACGCCGCCGGAGCCGGAAGAAGAGCTGATCGAGGCTTATAAGTATTTCGCCAGATCCGGCATTCATGAAAAAGCCGCCATCGTCAGGAACTGCATGTCCGATCAGGCGGTTCTGGACCGGGTTGACGCCGAGCTTGCCGAGTACTTCGCCATAGAACGGTCTCCCGTGCGCCTCGAATTTTCGGACACCCTGCAGGTCGACCTTTCGAGCGACCAGCCCTTGCTGTGGGTCGGCTCAACCGACCGCCATCTTCTGCTGCGGGAAGCCGACGATGCCATTTTGGTCGTACATCTCGAAAAGATGACGGCGACGAGATTCGCTTCACCGCATTTTAAGGACCTCCATATCGCGGACTTCATCCCCCCGGACGACACTTTCCTTTTCCGGAATATGCAAGACCCCCTGCCGAGGTGGCGGGCGGAGCTCAGCGATGAAAAAAGCGCCTTCACGGCCTGTTTCAATATTACGGAATTATGTGAGAGCGAGGATGAGTGCCCCGTGGCCGTGTATCTCTCCTCGGAACGGGTCACAGATTACTACGTCGTTCTTCACGACTTCGAAGGTGTCAAGCCGGGGAGGGTGGTAAGGAAAAGACTGGGAAGCAGAAGCCCCGTCAGCGATTCCATAAAGATCGGGGACAAGGTCAAACCGGAGATGAAACGGCTATCATGGCATCCGGACAAATTCATCATTGGAGCGGAAGACCTAATGAAAGTCTGCGCCAAGAACCTCACCTCCGATTACAGAATCGACATGCCTCCGAGCGATATATGGGCAATCGACCTGCCCAACGGGCATTTCTACTACTTCGATCGCGCCATACTGAAGAGGACCGACCTGGAGTTCGATCACATCGAAAGGTTCGTGAATTCCCCGTGCTGTTTCTATTTTCAGGAGTTCCACCAGAAACTGGGCCTATGTCCCACTACCAACACCTTGATGGTGGGCCTTGGCCCGAAGGCCGCCCTTTACGATTTCGTCGGCAACAGGATTTCGACGCCATTCAGTTGGGGGCGCGTGATCGGTACCAGGCCGGCACGCAAGTGGTACTGTTACGACTACTGCAAGGAGACGCGGACCCTTACCTTGAGGGACGTCACCGAGGAACTGTCGACTTTGCTGGAATGGGAGGAGGCGGCAACACCGTTGGGTGACACCAAGGAGAAGAACCCGGACTGGCATCTGAAACTGCACAGCCAGCTTTACTTCGGGCTCAAAGGGGAAGAGGAACCGGAGGAACCTCTCAGTGGCGAGGGGGGCACCATGTAAGGGGGATTTTGGAAGCGCGTACAAAGGGTTGATGTTCAGCGGCAAAACCGTTATCTTCAACTTCTTTTTTACACGAACAGCCAGTTTTAAAAGGACCAGAAGAACGTGACCAAAAAAACCGATGCCATCTACGCTGCTCCCCTGCAGGAAATGATCGATTTTCAATTCAACGAACGGGTCGTCGCCGTCTTTCCCGACATGATACAACGCTCGGTCCCCGGCTACGGCATGATCATATCCAATATCGGCATCCTCGCCGCGAAATACGCCCAGGCCGGGAGTCGATGCTATGATCTCGGCTGTTCCCTCGGGGCGGCTAGCCTCGCCATGCGCCAGCGGATCAATCAGCCGGACTGCGGCATTATTGCCGTCGATAACTCCCCGGCGATGATCGAGCGCGGCCGCGAACTCTTGGCTCGCGACTCCGTGCCGACCGTTCCGGTGACGATGGTCTGTGCCGACCTCCAGGAGGTCGCTATCGAGAACGCCTCGGTCGTCGTCCTCAACTTCACCCTGCAGTTCATTCCCCCGGCGCAGCGCCTGGCGCTGATTCAGCGGATCTTTGCGGGGCTGAAACCGGGCGGCATCCTCATCCTCTCCGAGAAGATCGCTTTCAGCGAGCCGGGGCGGCAGCACTTTCACGAGGAACTGCATCACGACTTCAAACGGGCCAACGGCTACAGCGATCTCGAGATCAGCCAGAAGCGGTCCGCGCTGGAGAAGGTGATGATCCCGGAGACCCTCGCCTGTCATCGGGAGCGGCTGCAGGCGGCTGGGTTCTCTTCCTCCGATCTTTGGTTCCAGTGCTTCAACTTCGCCTCTCTGGTCGCGATCAAATGAATTTCTACGATCCCCTCTATCCGCAACTAGCCGCCATGGGCCAGGAGCGCTGGTCAGAGCAACTGCAAGCGACCCTGCCCGAGAGAATGGTCCTCGACAATCACGGCAAGATGGCGGGCTGGCTGAGCGCTCTGCGGTCGCTGCCGGAGATACGCCCGTCCCGAATTGCGCTGCGAGACGATGTCACCATCGGCTCCAGCGCCGATCTCGGCCAGACCGACCGCGAAGAGGTGATCGCCCGACTCCAGGCCTTTCACCCCTGGCGTAAAGGGCCCTACAATTTCTTCGGCATCGCGATCGATACCGAGTGGCGCTCCGACTGGAAGTGGGAGCGCGTTCTGCCCCACATTCAGCCGCTGGCCGGACGCAGGGTCCTCGATGTCGGCTGCGGCAACGGCTATCACGGCTGGCGCATGCGCGGCGCCGGCGCCGACTTCGTCCTCGGCATCGAGCCCTTCCTGGTTTCGGTGCTGCAGTTCCAGGTGATGCAACGCTACCTTCGCGATCCGCAGCATCATGTCATCCCCATCGGGATCGAGGATGTCCCCCCTAATCTTGCCTGCTTCGACAGCGTCTTCTCCATGGGCGTCCTCTACCATCGTCGTTCCCCTCTCGACCATCTTTTCGAGTTGAAGGGGTGTCTGCGCCCGGGGGGAGAATTGATTCTGGAGACGCTGATTGTCGAAGGGGATCAGGAGACGATCTTCATGCCGCAAGGACGTTACGCCAAGATGCGCAATGTCTGGTTCCTACCGTCGATTGCGGCGATGACCTTGTGGCTTAAGCGCTGCGGGTTCACGGAGATTGCCTGCGTCGACGCCAGCCGCACCAGCCGCGAGGAACAGCGCTCGACGCAGTGGATGCACTTTGAATCGCTGGCGGATTTTCTTGATCCCGATGATGCGCAGAAGACGATTGAAGGGCACCCGGCACCGCTGCGGGCGATCTTTACAGCGACTAAACCGTAGGACAACGAAAGGAGGATTCATCATGACAACAGGTACCATCCGGCTCCACCGTGTGCTCCGTGCGAATCCTGAGCGTGTCTACCGGGCGTTTTTAGACGATGAAGCTCTGGCAAAATGGCTTCCCCCCTACGGCTTCACCTGCAAGGTTCACCACCTGGAGGCCAAGGTGGGCGGGACCTACAAGATGTCGTTCACGAACTTCTCAACAGGCCGCGGCGACACCTTTGGCGGCGAGTATCGTGAACTCGTTCCGTACGAGAAGATTCGCTATACCGACAGGTTCGATGATCCGAACTTGCCCGGAGAAATGCAGACGACGGTAACCCTGAAGCAGGTGTCGTGCGGAACCGAACTCGACATAGTACAGGAAGGGCTGCCCGAGGCCATCCCGGTCGAGATGTGCTATCTCGGCTGGCAAGAGTCCCTCGCACAGCTCGCAAAGCTCGTAGAGCCCGAGATCCAGGATTAACGCGCCACGGGTTGTCGCGGCGCCGAGGCGGGCTAAGAACTCAGTAGTAGCAAGAAAAGCTTTGCCAGCCCTTGTTAATAATGCTACGAATGAGACGCGTGGGTCATAGAAGACTAAATTAAAGAGGTAAGACGCTACCTTGGTTGTATGTACGCTAAGTTACGGAGAATCCTATGAAAAAACTCAACGAAAGAACAATCAGCAAGCGTGAAAATCGGATACCGGAACTGGCCGAAGATGCTGTCAAGCAGGCCCGTACAAGAACGCTGGCATCAGGGCGTAGTGTGGTTGAGGCTGTCGATGGCAAACTGATAGAATCTCACCCTGATGGAACTCACAGTGTGCTCAAAACAGTCCCCGCACCGACTCAGGTGGCTGTTGGTCAGAAAAAGGTCCGGAAGGTTAAATGACCCTTGCCAAGCCGCGCTTGCGTATGTTTGCCGGTCCAAACGGATCAGGGAAGAGCACCATCAAGGCTGTTGTTGAAGCCGAGATTGGGGCCGATTTGTTGGGGGTGTACCTCAATGCCGATGATATGGAGGTGGACGTCAGCCGCTCCGGGTACCTTGATCTAGCTACGTATGGTGTAACCACCACCGCTGATGAAGTGCGCAGCTACTTTCGGAACTCTAAACTACTTGCTGAGAAGGGCCGGTCTGATGCTGTCGCAAGGCTGGAATTTTCGGATAACAAGATATCTTTTACCACTGTAGAGATAGATTCATATTTCGCCTCCGTTGCGGTTGATTTTTTGAGGCATAAGCTAGTCGAGGCCGGTGTAGACTTCACTTTTGAGACAGTGATGTCTCACCCCAGCAAGGTAGAGTTCCTCAAACTTGCCCAGGAATCGGGGTTCCGAACGTACCTGTACTTTGTGGCGACTGAAGACCCCGAAATTAATCTCTCCCGAGTGGCAAGCCGCGTCGCCGAGGGTGGTCATGATGTGAGTAGAGAAAAAATTGTCTATCGTTACGAGCGCTCGCTAGACTTACTGGCAGACGCGGTGCAGTACACCAATCGGGCCTACATATTCGACAACTCATCGGCTGAAAAGGTCTGGGTCGCTGAAGTCACCGAAAATTCCATCCTCGAATTAAAATCCGATACCATGCCCAACTGGTTCAAGACAGCATTGTGGGATAAGTTCGCTGTTGAGGAAGAACCTGTATAGGCCAAGCAGTGATTCACAGACCGGGAAACGGCCCCCCGCATGGGCGTTCCTCTTTCCCTAAAACATTACAAGGCATTTAGCTATCTTAGCTGAGTGCCTTTTTCATTCCTCCCGGTTTTCACCCAGCCCCACCCCGACCCTCCCCTTGAAGGGGAGGGGGAATTGTGCCCCCCCCTGGCTGATGGTCTATCAGGTTACCCCACTGTCATTGGCAGTAGTTTTGTGGCTAGTAGTTACCAATCGCAAGACCTTAAATTATTTAAGATATTTCGCGGCCCGCCGAACAGTATCTCAATGTCACACTACCAATATGAATAATTGGAAGTGGCAGTGGAGGACAGTCAATGGGAGGCGGAAATTGTCTTATTGGACGTCAGGCCATTCTCAACCGCAATGAATCAATTGTTGCGTATGAACTGCTGTTCCGATCCGTGGCGTCCCCTTTCTCCATGGTCGGTGATGCCACCCAGGCGACGGCCAACGTCATCGTGAACTCCCTGACAGAGTTCGGCCTCGAGAACCTCCTCGGGCAGCACAGGGGATTCATCAATCTCGACACCGATCTGCTGATGGATGACTCGCTGAACATCCTCCCCAAGGGTCAAATCGTCATTGAACTGCTTGAAACCATAGAAGTTACCCCCGCATTCGTTGAGCACTGCCGCAGTCTCAAGGGACTCGGATTTACCCTTGCCCTAGACGATCACGACTACAACCCGGACTTCCACGAGCTATACAACATCGTCGACATCGTCAAGGTCGATCTCATCCAAAGCCCCGTCGCGCAGCTCGGAGAGTCGATAAAGCAGTTCAAGCGCTATCCGCTACAACTGCTCGCCGAGAAGGTGGAGACCGACGAGGAGTTCCAGAGCTGTCTCGGGCTTGGATTCGACCTGTTTCAGGGATACTACTTTGCCAAGCCATCCCTCATGAAGAAGAAGCGTCTTGGCGAATCGACTACCACAATGCTGAAGCTGATGCGGCTGCTCGACGAGGACGCGGAACTGGCGGAGATCGAGGAAATCATCAAGAAAAGTCCCGGACTCACCTACAAACTGTTGCTGCTGGTAAATTCGGTCGGAATAGGCGCTCGCAGCAAGATCGAAAGCGTCCGCCACGCCATCACGATAATCGGACGACACCAGATCAAGCGCTGGGTGCAACTGGCGCTCTTCGCCGGGGACGACTCTCGCGGCATGGAAAATCCTCTCGTCGAGATGGCGGCTGTCAGGGCAAGCATCATGGAGAACCTGGCCTGTCGGCATCCTGTTTTGAAAAACGACCGGGAATCCGCGGAAAAGGCCTTTATCGTGGGGATACTTTCGATTCTGGACAGTGTCTACGAGGTTCCCATGGATGACGTACTGCGCGCTCTGAACCTCTCCGAAGATATCAGGGACGCATTGGTCTCTCACGCCGGTGACTTCGGACGCCTGCTCCATGTGGCCAAGCACCTTGAAGCGATGGATAGCGATGCCGTACTTTCGTGTCTGGGTAGCGCCGGATTGACGTTGGACAACGTACTTCAGGCCCAAATGAACGCCTATGCCTGGCGCTCTCAAATTGGTTGACTCAAGCAAGAAGTAGTGCAGCGAAATCTACCGAGTGGCTAGCGGGTCTCAGCTTTTGCGGACTACCAGGACCGTCAGGTCGTCCGTGAGGGGAATTCCCGGGGGGGCCAGCGCCGCTATCCGAGCCACCATCTCCCTGGCGTCCGGCGCTCCTGCCAGTCGGGAAGCTATCATGCCGTGATCGGCCTCCGGCATGGCGTCAATCACGCCGTCGCTGTACACGACCAGGGCGTCGCCTGGCTCGAAGACACACCCTCCCTCCTGATAGTTCTCTGCCGACGAGATCCCCAAAGGGAGACCGCGCGGGAGCAGTTCCTCCACCCTGCCGTCTTTGCGCCTGAGGAAGGCATAGCCGTGGCCGCAGTCCACGTACGTCAGCAGAGATGCCTCCACGTTCAGCCTCGCCAGGAAAAGGGTCACGAAGCTTTCGGAACTGTTCAGGTCGTGCTGAAGGGACTGTTCTGCGAGCTTGATCGCCAGCGAGGGCTGAACACGCAGGGTTACCGCACGTAGCGATGCCCGTACCGTCGTCATGAGCATGGCCGCCGCGAGCCCCTTGCCCATCACGTCACCGAAGGTGATGGTTACGATGCCCGGCATCGTCTCGTACCAGTCGTAGAAATCGCCGCCGACCTGGCGGGCGGGAAAGCATGACGCGGCGATCTCGAAACCGGGCAGGAAGAGGGGCGCCTGGGGTAGCAGCAGTTTCTGCATTTCGGCCGCGCAGTTCAATTCCGTCTGCAACTGGCAGCGGCGCATCTCGCTTTGACGCAGCGCCTCTTCGGCGCTTTTTCGCGCCTGGCGATCCGCCGCATCGCGCAGTTCGCGCCTGATGGCAGGCACCAGACGGGCCAGGTTGCTTTTCTTGACGAAATCATGGGCTCCCGCCTTGAGCAGCGCCACCGCCTCCTCTTCGCCGATGGCGCCGGAAACCACGATGAAGGGGCGGTCTGCAAGCTCCCGTTGCCAGAGCGCCAGTGCACCCTCGACGCTGAATTCCGGCATGTGACAATCGGATATCGCCACATCCCACGATCCGCTACCAAGCGCCCTCTCCATGGCCGGCGCGGTGCAGATGCGCTCGGCGTAGGGTTCAAGCCCTTCCTTGCGCAGGGCCCGGATCAGGAGTTGGGCATCCTTTTCGTAATCGTCGATGATCAGTACTCGAAGAGGCTCGCTCATTTTTGACTCCTTACTCGCTCGATGGGCGCTTGCCGCCTGACAGACACAGCTGTCTTAAATTCCCTTTGTCCGAGCCTCCTGAAGGGTGAAATGGAAGGTCGCCCCCTTTCCCGGCGCCGACTCCGCCCAGATCTTGCCGCCGTGCCGCAGGATGATCCGCTCGACCGTCGCCAGCCCGATGCCGAGCCCCGGGAACTCTTCGGCCTGGTGCAGCCGTTGGAACGGCAGGAAGAGCTTGTCGGCGTGGGCCATGTCGAAGCCCGCCCCGTTGTCCCTGACGAAGTAGACGGATTCGCCATCCTTGGCTTCCACACCGAACTCGATGCGGCCGTCGCTGCGCCGGCTCGTGTATTTCCAGGCATTGCCCAGGAGGTTCTCCAGGACGGCCCGCATCAGGCGGTGATCGGCAAAGGCCGCAACGCCCGGTGCGATGGAGAACCCGATCCCGCGCTGGGGGTCCGCCTTTCGCAGTTCCTCGCCTACCAGCTGCGCCATTTCGGAGAGATCGACAGGTTGCGGGTCTATTCCTTCGCGCGTCGCCCGGGAGAGCTGCAAAAGCCCGTCGATGAGATCGCTCATTTCGCGGGTCCCTTCCCTCAGGTAACCCAGGTACCGCTTCCCCTCCTCATCCAGCTTCCCCCCGCAATCTTCGAGAAGGGCCTCGCTGAACCCGTCGATGGCTCGCAGCGGCGCCCGCAGATCGTGCGAGACGCTGTAGGCGAAGGCATCGAGTTCCCGGTTCGTTTCCTCCAGTTGTCTGGTGCGCTCCTGCACGCGCTTTTCAAGCCCTTTGTTGAGTTCCCGGATGTCGTCCTCTTTCCGCTTGCGGGCCATCTCCACGCGGGTGAAGGAGTAAACGTGAACGATGGAGATCAAGAGAAAGATCGCGGCCACCTTCAGAAACTTCCCCTTCAGTCCCTCCAGGCGTCTTTCGTAGATGATCTCCTCTCTCCCGCCGCACCCGACGATCCAGTCCCAGGGCTCGAAATACTCCTGATAGGCGATGAAGGTGTAAACCGGCTCCCCCGGGTTCTTCCAAAGCTGGCGGAACACCCGGCCGGTGCTCTCCAGGTTGGACCAGGACTCCCGGATCGTATAGCGCCCCTTCACCTGGTAATCCCACCAGCTGACCCCCTCCATGTTGAACGGATGCATGGTGATCGTGCCTCTGTCATGCCGGTATGAAGATGCCCAGACGTACATGTAATCGTCCACGGACATCCTGGATCGGGTGATATCCCGGCTGCCGTCCGGCTTCTTCGGCCCGTTGACGTAGGTCCGGACCAGCTCCTGCGCTTGCGGGAGCGTTATCTCGCCGGCCTTGACCCTGCCATCCGTCATCGTCATGAAACCGATTACGTCCTTCACCACCTTGGTGAACATTTCGCCGCCGACATCCAGCACCTGTTCCTTGGCTGCCTGATAGGTCATGTAATAGGTGATGACCAAAATGGAGGTGAGGGAAAAAAGCAGGGTAAGAACGAGAACGAACTGGGTGAACGAGTTCCTGAGGCTGGATTTAAGAAGGGCGAGCGTGGTTCGTGGTTGATGCCTCGGGATATCTTTCATGACGTAGGCCACCTTCCTCGCGGGAGAGAGGAAACTTCCACCGATTCAGCCTTCCCGCTCCTCGCTCAGGTGTATTCGCTGGGCGTGACGCCATGTGCCTTGCACTTTCTGTAGAAGGTTGCCCTGGATACGCCGAGCGCCTCGCTGGCGAGGGCTATGTCCCGATATTTTTCCAGCGTGGTTACGATCAGGTGCACCTCGCGCTGTGAGATGTTGGTGTCGATCCTGAAGTCGACCGGGCCGGATCCGCTGTCGGGCCCGGGGTACGGCTTTCCGGTCTCCGGGACGCGCGTTGCGGCCGGCCTTTGTGAAGAGGTGATATTCATCGGCAGGTCCTGCTCGGTTATGGCGCCCGCCCCGCAAATGAGGGCCGACTCGATCACGTTGCGTATTTCGCGACCGTTCCCCGGCCAGCTGTAGCCGACGAGCAGATCCATCGCCTCGGGCGTTATGGTGGCGGGAGCCATGTCGTGCTTGCGGCACAGGGAGACCATGGTGAGCTGGATCAGCACCGGGATGTCTTCGCGCCTCTCCCTGAGCGGCGGGATGTCGAACTTCGCCACGCCGAGCCGGTAGTACAGATCGGACCTGAAGGTCCCCCGCTCGATCTCGTCGGAGAGCGTCCGGTTGGTTGCAGCGATGATCCTGCAGTCGGTGCAAAGTTCCTTGTCGGAGCCTACCTGGGTGAAGCGGCCGGTCTCCAGCACCCGCAATAGGGCGGCCTGTATGTCCAGGGGCATCTCGCCGACCTCGTCGAGGAAAAGCGTCCCTCCGTTGGCGCATTCGAAGAGCCCCTTCCTGCCGCGGGGGTCGGCACCGGTGAAGGCGCCGCGCTCGTAGCCGAAAAACTTGCTTTCGAACAACTCCTTGCTGATCGCCCCGCAGTTGACCGCCACGAACGGACCCGAACTCCGCTTGCTCTGGTTGTGGATGAAGTTGGCCACGATCTCCTTGCCGGTCCCGGTCTCTCCGATGAGCAGCACGTTGATCTCCGAAGAGACCACCTTGCTGACCCGCTCCATGATCTGTTTCAGGTTCTCGTTGGCGGTTGCGAACTCTCCGAACCTGGATACGCAGCGAATACGCGCCGATACGGCCGGCAGCGAGATGACCGGGGAATTTTTGCGTCCCACTACCAGCAGGGAGCCGATTTCCCGCTCGGTGCCGGGAATATAGAGCTGCTGAACCTTCTTCGGCTGCTCCTTGTCGCTCTTGCCGCCCAGCTGCAGGTCGCAGTTGTCCGGATCGATGTCCGGGCTGCTCCTCACAACGCGTCCCATCCGGTCCAGGATGATGATGCCGTCGGACGGAAAGCGGGAGGAGTAGTCGGAGTAGCCGTGGATCAGCTGCATCCGTTCCAGTTCCAGCTGTAACCTCAGCTCGGCCATGATGTGGCCCGAAAGAGAGTAGGTGAGCCCGAGCGCGTCCTCCCGGTAGTCCTTGTCGAAGGTCGTGAAGTCGACGACGCCGAGGATCTCCTGGGAGAAGGGGTCGAGGATCGGCGTCGCGGCGCAGGACCATTTGTGCCACCCTTCGCAGAAGTGCTCGTTGGCGTAGATGTGCACCGCCTCCTTTTGCGCTATGGCGGTCCCTATGCCGTTGGTCCCTCCCAGGGATTCCAGCCAGCAGGAACCTTCGATCAGTCCGGATTCATCGGCGGCCCGCATCCGCACCGAAGGGTCGCCGACGATGTAGAGAATGGTCCCCTGGTTGTCCGTCAGTATCAGGATGCCGGGTACGCCGGCCAGCAGGTGCGAGACCTTGTTCAGTATCGGTTCGGACTTGTCGATTATAAAACAATTGTTTTTTAATATGGCCTGGTATTCCGCGTCCGGAAGGATAACGCCGTCACGCATGCCGGAATCGATACCGAGGGTCCTGCAGCGCAGCCAGTCCTGGACCAGCGTCTTCTCGTAGGGGTCGAGCCGGTCGTCCGCGATGCGGCCCGTCTCGAAATTGTCACGAAGCTTCAGGACCTTGCGGCAATCTTTCGGATAGGTGATGTAGGGATTCAACAAAGCCATGGGGCTGCCTCCTTGGACAGCTTTGTTCGGGGCGTTTCCTGCTCTCTCGATTCCTGGCCCCAGTAAAACCATGTTATTGTCACTCGTAACGACCTTAGCATATCGTCGCTAAAAAAGACAAGGGCATAAAAAAGGGAACGGGCCGACGCCGCATCTACACCTTTTCCCGCATGCGAAATCCGGGCTGTCGCCGAGGCCCACCCGGCCCATGCCTGCGGCAACCCGTGTTTTCCCTCGCGTTCCCTGACTCCCGCCCGTGCCGGGTCCTGCTCCCGCCGCGCCCGCTGCCCCCCTGGTAGCCCGGAAATTGCCGGTTTCACGGCTCATGATGCCGGTTCGGATCTCCGTTTGGGGGGACGGATCGTGTCTCAGGAATGAGACTGTCTCAGTCTCAGATGTTAGACGAAACGCTGTTACACAATAAAACCATTTCCACTGAAAATATGCCGTGCACCTCCCTGGTTGCAGGCGGCGCCGAGGTTTGCCGCAGGCTTGTCTGCGCCAAAAGGCGGGCGACTGCGGGGTGGCACGGCGCTTGCTCATAGGAAGGCGATCGGTAAAACGATGTTTTTGGAAGCCGCCCGATCCTGAACGGTCGTCTTCCCTGATAGAGCGAAGGGCGAATGATCATTCGCCCCTGCGGCGAACGGGGGAGGGGGCGGCAATGCCGGACGCCGGAGAGAACAGCCGCTGAAAAATCCAAGGAAAGGAGGTGCAGCAAAACGGCCGGCAAAAATAACGGTAGGCAATCGCCAAAAGGTTAATCGTCAACAACGCAACCCCAAGGTAGGAGGTAACGCAGCATGGGATTACAAATCAACATCGATAACGGTGGGACACTTACCGATATCTGCATTCTCAATGACGGGGTGATCAGCAAGACCAAGGTCCTGACTACTCCGTACGATCTGAGTAAGTGCTTCTTCGAGGGGCTCCAGAAGGCCTCGGGCGTGCTCTACGGCGAGCCGAACGCCGCCCGGCTGCTGGAAGAGGTCGATCTCATCCGCTACTCAACGACCCAGGGTACCAACGCGATCTGCGAGCGCAAGGGACCGCGTCTCGGCCTGATCGTTCACGGCGCCTCCAGGGACCTGCTGGTCACCCTGGCGGAACACGACCCCGAGCTGTACGCAGCGCTGGTAGGGAGCCGCGTCGCCATCCTGGACGACGACCTGATGCAGCGCGAGGACCGCGATAACCTGATCGTGAAGGCGATCAACGAACTCACCGCTGCCGGGGCCAACAGGCTGGTGGTCAGCTTCGGCGGCAAGGATTTCATCGAGGGTGAGACCGCTTTCAAGAAGGTCGCCCTGCGCAAGTATCCGCGCCACCTGCTGGGCGCCGTGCCGATCCTCTACGGCTCCGATCTGAGCGCCGACACCCATCTCGGGCGCCGCACCTGGACCGCGCTGATCAACTCGTTCCTGCATCCGGCCATGGAGAACTTCCTCTACAACGCCGAGAACCGTCTCAGGAGCTACCGCACCAAGAATCCGCTGCAGATCTTCAGAAACGACGGCGACTCCTCGCGGGTAGCCAAGTCGGTCGCGATCAAGACCTACAGCTCCGGCCCGCGCGGCGGCATGGAGGGGATGAAGACCTTTTCCAAGCTGTACGGCTTCTCCGACGTGGTCGCCATCGATATCGGCGGCACCACCACCGATATCGGCCAGTACGTGAACGACACGGTGGCGGAGCGGCGCCGCGGCAATGTCGAAGGGATCACCGTATCGTTCCCCCTTTGCGAGATCATCAGCGCGGGTGTGGGCGGCTCCTCGATGTTCCGGGCCCATGAAGGTCGCATCGTGATCGGACCGGAAAGCGTCGGCGCGGTCCCCGGCCCCGCCTGCTTCGGCCGCGGCGGCAAGGAGGCGACCATCACCGACGCCAGCCTGCTGCTCGGTATCCTCGATCCGGCCTCCTATTTCGGAGGCGATCTGGCCCTGGACGCCGATCGCGCGGAGGCGGCGGTCGAGCAGAACATCGCAAAACCCCTGGGGCTCAGTCTCGTGGATGCCCTGCTGCAGATGGAGCATGCCTACGAGGAGAAGGTCGCCGTCGAGCTGCACCGCTCCACCAAGATCTCGAAGGAGACCATCCTGCTCGCCTTCGGGGGGGCGGGGCCGCTGAACGCCTGCGGGGTCGCCGAAAAGGCGGGGATTGACACCGTCGCCGTGCCGAAAATGGCCGCGGTCTTCAGCGCCTACGGCATCGGCCAGTGCGACATCTCCCAGCATTACGCCGCCACCATCCACGGCATCGACGACGCCAAGCTCAAGGAGACCCTCGCGGAGCTGAAGCTGAAGGCGGCCCGTGACATGTACGCCGAGGGTTTCGCCGAGGGGAAATACGACCTGCGCGTCCGCCTGGTGGCGACCGTGGAGGGGAAGGAGATCGGCCAGACATTCACCGGCGGCCAAGTGCCGGAACCGTTCAGGAAGGCCGACCATGTCGAGGTCGAGCTGCGGGCGGTCAAGGTGCTGAGAAGCGAAAGGGAGAGCAGGGCGAGCTTCCGGAAGGGGGACAAGGCGACCCTGCAGAGCAACCGGACCCTGCAGACCAAGCGCAAGGGGCGCCTGGAAGTCCCGGTCTACAACCTGAACCAGATGAAACCCGGCGACCACGGCGAGGGCCCCGCCATCATCGAGGAAGACTTCTTTACCTGCCGGGTCCTGGACGGATGGAGTTTCGTCATCAGCGACGCGGGCGACATCCTGCTGAATAAGAGAGGTTGAAACCATGAAAGTACTGATGACCGAATATCTCCGCATCGACCTGGAAAAAGAGACCTGGGAATGCCGCGTCTGCAACCACGAGATCGGCCCCGCCAAGAGGAACTACAAGGAAGGGATGCTGGTGCACGACCGCGATCCCAGGGAGATCCATCCCCCCATCATCGATCCGGAAAAGTACCGTTTCACCTTCAGTCCGGATCCGGAATGGGTGCGCATCCTCGAGTACTACTGCCCCAAGTGCGGCACCCAGGTGGAGACCGAATACGCCATCCCCGGGCATCCCCCGCTCTACGACATGGAGGTGGATCTGGCGGCGCTCAGGGAGCAGTGGTCCGGCCGCGAGGAGGTCCTTGAGCCTGTGAGAGGTCCCGAAGTCGTCCTGGGCGCCGGACACGGCGGCCACTAATCGAACGGCGAAATCGCGTCGTTTCCCTGAGCCCTGACCGGTGCAGGTTGGAACGTCGGCATAGAGCAAGAATAAAGGAGACAGTATGAGGCGCGTGTCTGTAGATATCGGTGGCACCTTTACCGATTGTTTCGTGGTCTGGGACGGCAAGTATATCGAGGAAAAGGCTCTCACCACCCACCACAATCTTGCGCTGGGATTCAACGAGGCGCTCAGCAAGGCGTACCAGGTCCTCGGTCTGGAACTGGAGGAGATTCTGGCCGAGGTCGACTCGGTGCGTTACGCGACCACCCTGGGTACCAACGCCCTGATCGAGCACAAGGGGCCCCGGATCGGCATGCTGGTGACCGCCGGATTCGAGGCGACGGTGCCGCTCAGCCGCGCCCGCGGCTACGGCGAGGGGCTGGACGATCTCGGCAAGCAGGACCTCCCCAACGCGGCCCGCCCCGACCCCCTGGTGCTCCCCCAGATGATCCGCGGCGTGCGCGAGCGGCTCGATTTCGAGGGAAGGATGGTCATGAGGCTGGACGAGGAGGACGTCCGGGTCCAGATCCGCTCCCTGGTGGACCGGGGGGCCGAGATCATCGTGGTCTCCCTGGTCAACTCCGTGGTCAATCCGATGCACGAGGAGCGCATCGAGGAGATCCTCCTGGAGGAGTACCCCTCCCACCTGCTGGGCGCCATACCGGTGATCCTTTCGCACCAGGTGGCCGGCAGGAAGGGGGAGTACGTCCGCGCCACCTCGGCGATCGTCGACGGCTATCTCCACTCGACCATGTATCACGCCCTGTCGGCCCTGGAGCAGAACCTGCGCGCCCACCGCTACGAAAAGCCGATGCTGGTGATCCACAACTCGGGCGGCATGGCGCAGCTGAACTCCACCGACGCCCTGCAGACCATCCACTCCGGCCCGGTCTCCGGCATCGCGGCCTCCGAGCACCTCGCCATGCAGGCGGCGCTCGGCAACGTGGTGGCGACCGACATGGGGGGGACCAGTTACGACATCGGCATCGTGGTCGAGGGGGGGATCAAGCACTACGACTTCAACCCCGTGGTCGACCGCTGGCTGGTCTCCGTGCCGATGGTGCACCTGGTGACCCTGGGCGCCGGCGGCGGCTCGATCGCCTCCTATGACCGGATGTACGAGACCGTCAAGTGCGGCCCGGAAAGCGCCGGCTCCGATCCCGGTCCCGCCTGCTACGACCGGGGCGGCATGAGGCCGACGGTGACCGACGCGGACCTGGTGCTGGGGTATCTGGATCCCAAGAACTACGCGGGGGGCTCGATCCCTCTCAATCCGCGCCGGGCGGCGAGCGCCATCGAGGACGCCCTGTGCGACGAGCTGGACTGCTCCACCATCGAGGCGGCCCTCCTGATCCGCCAGAAGGTGGACGACAACATGGCCAACGGGCTCTTCACCGAGATGCGGGCCAGGGGTTACGACCCCAAGGACTTCACCATGCTCGCCTACGGCGGCAACGGCCCGCTGCACTGCTGCGGCATCGCCCAGAACCTCGGCATCGACAGGATCCTGGCGCCCCCCTTCAGCTCGGTGTTCTCGGCGGTAGGCGCCGGCAACATGCATCAGCTGCACATCCACGAGAAGTCGCTGTACATGGTGCTCTACGACTCGAACAGCCGGCACGTCTACGACGATTACGACCGCTTCAACGACATCGTCGCGGAGCTGAAGGAGTCGGGAACCCAGGACCTGATCCGCCAGGGGATTCCGCGCGGGCAGATCCTGCACAGCCTGGAGCTGGACATGCGCTACGGCAACCAGCTGGTGCAGACCACGGCGGTCATCCCGGTGCACGAACTGCACGGCCCTGCCGACGTCATGTCGATCATCTCCCAGTTCTCCCAGGACTACGGCAAGCGTTTCGGCGAGGGGAGCCAGGCTCCCGAGGCGGGGATCCGCATCAACACCATCCGCGTGGCGGCCTACGTCCGTCACGAAACGGTGCAGTTCGACGACATCAAGCCGGTCGCCCAGGCCAAGCGCAAGGCTCCCCCCGCCGCCGGCAGCAGCCGCAAGTGCCACTTCGTGGGGCACGACGGTTCTCTCGATACGCCGGTCTGGGACCGGGCCGCGATCGAGCCCGGGGTGCAGATCGCAGGACCTGCGGTGATCGCCTCCGAGGTGACCACCTACCTGGTGAATCCGGGCTGGAACTTCGTTTCGGCCAAACAAGGCGCCTCCTGGTTCCTGCGGGGCTGAAGCGCCGCCGGGAAGCAGCAGACCTTAACCAATTGAGAGGATTTGAACATGAGTGAGACGAATGTGTCGACTGCGGCAAAAACACCAAGTGCCGAGGAAATAGCACTGATCAAGAAGTTCCTAAACGATACCACCCTGTTCCTTGGCCCGGATCCGGAGATCATGCGCCGGCACGACCTGATGCCGCGCTCCGAGGCGGAAGAGGCGGCCATGCAGGTGGTCAACGACGTGCACGTGACGGCCAAGATCCGGGACCGGGTCCAGGCCGGCTGCGATGAAGGTTTCGAGATGGTCGAGGCGATGGGGGCGGCCCCCGGCGCCAAGTGGGGCGACGTCATCACCGGCGTGTACACAGCCTCGGGCGACCTGGCCATCGCCAGCGCCGGGGGGGTGCTCATCTTCTCGACGCTGGTGCACCACCCGATCAAGTTCATCATCAAGAACTGGATGAACGATCCTACGGTGGGGGTGCGCGAAGGGGACGGCTTCATCCATAACGACTCCCGTTATGGCAACGTCCACAACACCGACCAGAGCATGATCCTGCCGATCTTCTGGGACGGCAAGCTGGTCTGCTGGGTCGCCTCCACGGTGCATGAGGGGGAGAACGGCGCCATCGAGCCGGGCGGCATGCCGTCCATGGCCGAGACCTCCTTCGACGAGGGTCTCAAGATGAGCCCGTTCCGCGTGGTCGAGAACTACCAGATCAAGCGCGACGTGCTCACCTTTCTGCAGAACTCGGTGCGCGAGCCGAAGCTCCAGTTCGAGGACATGAAGGTCAAGCTCTACGCCTGTCTGCGGATCAAGCAGCGGGTCGAGGAGACGCTTCGCACCGACGGTCCCCAGGCGCTGATCTCCACGCTGCGGCTGACCATGGAGAACGTCCGCGCCGAGGTGGTGCGCCGCATCCGCGAGTGGCCGGACATGACGGTCAGGACCTACATCATCCAGGACTCGACCCTGCGCGAGAACTGCGTGGTGAAGATCAACTGCCAGCTCACCAAGACCGGCGACCGGCTGATCTTCGACTTCCGCGGTTCGAGCCCCGAGTTCACCAACCGCGCCACCAACACCGTTTTGGCCGGCCTCAAGGGGATGATCGCCCAGATGTTCCTCTGCTACGTCTGGCCGGACCTCCCCAGGGGGCAGGCGGCCTTCGCCCCGATCGAGGTGGTCACCGATCCCAATTCCATCGTCGACTGCTCCTACGACGCGCCGAACTCGCAGAGCCTGATGTCGATCTTCACCGGCTTCACCGCGGCGCAGCACGCCGTGGCCAAGTTCCTCTACAGCTGCCCGGAGAAGTACACCAAGGTCCATGCGCCGACCTTCAACATGATCAACACCTTCATCTGGGGGGGGGTGAGCCAGCACGGCGAGACCCTGGGGAACCTCTGCGCCGACCTGAACGGCATGGGGCACGGCGCCCGCTCCGACTCGGACGGCGAACCCGCCCTGGCGCCGATCTTTGCCACCATGGCGGACATCGGCGAGCAGGAGCTGAACGAGGAGGAAGTCCCCTTCCTGCAGCTCGTCTCCAAGAAGATGACCAAGGACGCCATCGCCCCCGGCAAGTACCGCGGCGGGCAGGGGTACACCATGATGGTCGCCACCAAGGATAGCGAGCAGTGGGGCTTCATGACCGTCTGCCAGGGGGCCAAGATCCCGCCGATGCAGGGTCTCTTCGGCGGCTACTCCTGCGGCGCCTACCCGCTTTGCAAGGTGAAGGGGGTCGACGTCTACGACGTGCTGCTCGACGAGCCGCACAAGTTCAAGCATTCCATCGCCGAGATCATGAACGAGCAGCCGTTCGAGGGCGCCAGCTACACCACCCACCACATGGGGATGGGGTTCGAGATCTCCAAGCGCGGCGAGATGTTCATGATTTCCCAGGGCGCCGGCGCCGGCTACGGTGACCTCCTGGAGCGCGAGCCCAGGGCGGTGATCAAGGACATCGAGGAAGGGCTCATCTCCGAAGGGGTGGCGGAAAAGCTCTACAAGGTGAAGTTCGACCACGCCACCCTGGCGATAAACCAGGACGCCACCCGCGAGCTGCGCGACAAGGAGCGCAAGGACCGCGTCAGGCGCGGGGTTCCCTACGCCCAGTTCGTCGAGACCTGGAACACGCCCAAGCCCCCGGCGCATCTGCAGTACTTCGGCTGCTGGGGCGACGACGTCGGCACCCTCTACGTCGGCTCTCCCGAGATTACCCGCGAGGCCGACAAGCCCAAGCCCAACTACATGCGTCATCCGAAGGATGTCCGGATCGACGAACTGGAAGCCCGTCTCGCCGAGCTGGGCGCCCTTGGGGATGAAAAGAAATGAGCCAGAATCTCGCCGATCTCATAGCCGCTGAAGATGCCTGCGTCGACATCAGGATCTGGCTCAAATCCTTCTCCTACACCAGGCGCCTGCTGCTGGGGGAGTCAGGTGACCCCTGGGAGAGCGCCAGCAAGTATCTCGCTTACTTCTCCCAGGCCCAGGGCTTGCTGAAACCGGACGTGGCGGTGCTTGAGGTCGGCGAGCTCTTCGATGCCTGGTTGCAGAAAAATCCCGCTGTCCGGGGCGAGCTGTCGGGAAAGCGCAAGCTTTCCTACCCGCTGCGCAGGCTTTTGGAACAGCCGCAGCCGCGGGAGCTTCTTGCCGAGATCATCGACGCGGTGCTGGCGCAACTGCGCGGCAGGGTGCCGCTGGTCTTGTCCATGCCGTCCCCAAGCCACTGGCTGCACAGGGCGAACCGTGCGGCCGGACGCGAGGATGCGGCGCTGGACGGGGAGAGCATAGAGGACAGCGCCATGTATGTCGCCGATCTGGCGCGTTTCGTCTCCGGTGCCGCGGTGGGTGGCCTGCTGCTGGAAGAGTCGTTTCCGGAAGTCGACCTCGGTCCGGCCGATCTGGAGCTGTACCGCCCCCTGCTGAACGTCGCCGGGCACTACCGTTGGCCCCTGGCCCTGCGTCTGGGGCGTGCCGGGGTCGTCGACGGCCCGGCGCTCGGGGAGATCGACGCCTTCATCGGTGCCGGGGATTTCCCCGCTGCCGGCAGGGCACACGGCGTCGACCTCTCCGGGACGGTCTGGACGGGCGAGGCGCTGCCGGAATTGACGCCTAAGCAGTTCTTCTTCATAGACGTTCCGGGGGACGCCATGCCGGAGCAGGTGCTGGATTGCCTGGCAAGGCTGAAGGCGGCTTAAAGGGAGCATAGTTGCAGGCAGAGACGCAAAACGGCGTGGACGCCGATCGCCAAGGGAGGAACCGCACATGAAGGAGACGGAGCAGTTGGATCTTGCAGCCGAATCGGGAGCCGACAAACGGATTCCCGTGACCCTGCTCACAGGCTTTCTGGGGGCCGGGAAAACCACCCTGCTGAACCACCTGCTGCAGCATCCGGAGATGGCCGGGGCGGCGGTCCTGATCAACGAATTCGGGACGGTCGGCATCGATCACCACCTGGTGGAGCGGGTCGACGAGAACATGATCATCCTCGACTCGGGCTGCATCTGCTGCAGCGTGCAGGGCGACCTGGTCAAGGCCCTGAAGAACCTGGCCCAGCGCAGCTCAAGGCGCGAGATCCCGCCGGTGTCCAGGGTGGTCATCGAAACCACCGGCCTGGCCGATCCGGTTCCGGTGATCTCGACCCTGACCCAGGAATGGTTCGTCGCGGCCCGCTACCGGTGCGACGGCGTCGTCACGGCGGTCTCCGCCACCCACGCCCTGAAGCAGCTCGACAAGCACCGGGAGGCCGTGCGCCAGGTCACCATGGCCGACCGGCTGCTGATCACCAAGTGCGACCTTGCCGACATCGACAGCCGCGCCGCCCTGGGCGAGCGGCTGGAGGCCCTCAACCCGGGTACGCCGCGGATCGAGGTGCATCTGGGGCGGGTCAGACCGCAGGTGCTGTTCGGATGCGGCATCTACCAGACCGGGTTACGGGCGAGCAGCGTCGCGACCTGGCTGGGCGAGGAGCAGGCCCGGAGGCGTGTGGCCGGTGGCCACCACCCCTTGGTTCGGCGCGGCGACAAAACCGGAGGCGCCCGTAGCTTCGCCCATGCCAGGGAGCGCCATGATGACTCTGTCACCAGTTTCGTAATCGAATTCGAGGGACCGGTCCCCTGGCGCAACTTCGCCGTGGAGATGGGACGGGTGCTGCAGCGGCACGGCCCCAAGATCCTGCGGGTCAAGGGGCTCATGGACATCGCGGGCGACCCCCTGCCGCGGGTCATCCACTGCGTGCAGGACGTGGCCTACCCGCCGGTGAGCCTGGCCAAGTGGCCGGATCAAGGCCCTTTCGAGGATCGCCGCGGTCGGCTGGTGTTCATCGTCCACGACCTGGCGCGCGAGGAGGTGGCCGCCATCCGCGGCGCGCTCCTCGAAGCCTCCGACGGCGCCGCCGGCGCGGGACCGGGTCTTGCCGCCTGCCCTTTCCCCACCAGGTGCTGGCTCGCCTGCAACGTGAACCGGGGAGGGACCTCGGCCCTGGAGCTGGACGGCTGGGTCGCGCAGCCGATACGCCTGCGCTCCAAAGCAAGCTATTCATCCTGAACGGCGGAAGAGCGGCGCTAATCAGGTAGCAGAATCGTTCCCTCCCCCGGAGGGGGAGGGCCAGGGAGGGGGAAACCCGGCCGGTTCTTCGTTGGAAGCCGCAGTCTTCCCCCCTCCCGACCTCCCCCCGCTGGGGGGAGGAGTAGGGTGTGCGGGACAGACCAAAACAGTGCCGGGATGGCAGGTACAACATCGTGAGAAGGAGAGCATACGCATGAAAGTCCGCACTTCGATAGAGGAAGCGATCAATGACATTCAGGACGGAGCGACCATCATGGCCGGCGGATTCGGGCTGGTCGGCATCCCCGAGAAGCTGATCGAAGGGTTGCTGCGAAAAGGGACCAAGGACCTGACCATCATTTCCAACAACTGCGGCATCGACGACTACGGACTGGGGACCCTTTTGAGAACCAGGCAGATACGGAAGATGGTCGCCTCGTATGTCGGCGAAAACAGGGAATTCGAACGGCAATTCCTGGCCGGGGAGCTGGAGCTGGAGTTCGTCCCGCAGGGTACGCTCGCGGAGAGGATCCGGGCCGGCGGCGCGGGGATCCCGGCATTCTACACGCCGGCCGGCGTCGGTACCGAGCTTGCCAGGGACAAGGAGATACGGAGCTTCGGCGGCAAGGAGTACGTGCTGGAAACCGCGCTGCGCGCGGACTTCTCCTTCGTCAAGGCGTGGAAGGGGGACCGGGCCGGCAACCTCGTCTACAACAAGACCGCCTGCAACTTCAATCCGATGATGGCGGCTGCCGGCAAGGTGACCATCGCCGAAGTGGAGGATCTTTTGGACGTGGGTCAGCTCGATGCCAATTTCATCCACACACCCGGGGTTTACGTGCAGCGGGTCATCCAGTGCTCGGGTCATGAAAAGCGCATCGAGCGGAGAACGGTAAGTTCCTAAGGAGGAAACAGGGCATGTCTTTGACAAGAGAAGAGATTGCGCAACGCGCCGCGCAGGAGATCGAGAGCGGCTTTTATGTGAACCTGGGGATCGGCATTCCGACTCTTGTCGCGAACTATATACCCCCGGACAGGCATGTGGTTTTGCAGTCGGAGAACGGCCTGCTCGGCATCGGCCCCTACCCCAAGGAGGCGGACATCGACCCGGAGCTGATCAACGCCGGCAAGGAGACCATCACCATGATCCCCGGCTCCAGCCTTTTCAGCAGCGCGGAATCGTTCGCCATGATCCGCGGCGGCCATATAAACCTCTCCATTTTGGGGGGGATGGAGGTCTCGGTGCGGGGGGACCTGGCCAACTGGGTGGTGCCGGGGAAGATGGTGAAGGGGCCCGGCGGCGCCATGGACCTCGTCAACGGGGCCCAGCGTGTCGTCGTGATCATGGATCACTGCAGCAAGAACGGCGCGCCTAAGATAACCAAGAACTGCACCCTGCCGCTCACCGGCAAGGGGGTGGTGAACCGCATCATCACGGACAGGGCGGTGATAGATGTCACCGCGCGCGGTCTGGAACTGAAGGAGATCGCCCCCGGATTGACGGTCGAGGAAGTGGTGCTGGCGACCGGGGCGGAGCTGATCGTCGATCCGGAGCTGAAGGTCATCGAGTTGTAAGCGGTCGGGTTACTCCGTGGCAACTCCCTGAACCTCAACCTGATCAAAGAGAGGTAGCAAATGCGCAGCGTATCCGTCATAGGCGTGGGCGAAACCAGGATGGGCCGCTTCCCGGACAGATCCTTGAGGGACCTGATCCTCGAGGGAGGCGACAAGGCGATCCGTGACGCCGGGATCGGGAAAAAAGAAATCCAGGCCCTCTTCATGAGCAACTACAACGCCCAGTTCTTTTGCGGCCAGGGGCATGTCGCGCCCCTCGCCTGCGAGGTGCTCGGCCTTGGCAACATTCCGGCGCTCCGCGTCGAAGGGGCCTGCGCCTCGGGAGGGCTGGCGTTCAGGCAGGCCTGGATCGCCGTGGCGTCCGGTCTGTACGACGTGGTCCTGGTCGGCGGTGTGGAGAAGATGACCCATCAGTCGACGGAGACGGTGACCGAAGGTCTCGCTGGCGCCTCGGACGTCGAACTGGAGGCCGGACTCGGCGCGACCTTCCCGTCGCTGTTCGCCATGATCGCCAACAGGTATTTCCACGAGTACGGCAACGTCCGGGACGAGATGGCGCTCTGCGCGGTGCAAAACCACGAGAACGCCCTGCTAAACCCCGATGCGCAGTTGCAAAAGCGCATCACCGTGGAACAGGTGAAGCAGGGTTTCCCCGTCGCCGATCCTCTTACCGTTTTCGACTGTTCCCTGATCTCGGACGGATCGGCGTTCGTGGTGCTGGCGGCAACCGAGGTGGCGCAGGCGATTTCCGGCAGGCGCCTGGTCGAGGTGATCGGCTCCGGTCACGCCGGCGACACCCTGACCCTCGCCTCCAAGAGGAGCCTGACCACATTCGACGCCACCGTGCATGCCGCCGGGCAGGCCTACGCCATGGCCCGGCTCAAGCCCGCCGATATCGATTTCGCCGAGGTGCACGACTGTTTCACCATCACGCAGATCATCAACATCGAGGACCTCGGCTTCTTCGCCAAGGGGAAGGGGGGGCTCGGCGTGTCTCAGGGAAGGACCGCGGCGAAAGGGAGCATGCCGATCAACTTGAGCGGCGGCTTGAAGGCCAAGGGGCACCCGATCGGGGCCACCGGCCTGAGCCAGATCCACGAAGTGGTCACCCAACTGCGCGGAGAAGCCGGTGACAGGCAGACGGGGAATGCGGACATCGGCCTGACGCACAACATAGGCGGCACTGCGGCCACCTGTGTGGTCAACATCTTCAGAGGGAGGTAACGGCATGAAAAGGCGCGCCACCTTATACAGCTATTCGATCGTTCACAGCGGAACGGACGCTTTCAAAGACAAGACACCCTACCTGCTGGCCATCGTGGAGGAGAACCGGCGCAAAAGCATCGCCCGTATCGAAGGATACAGCGACGGGATCGACGTCCGTGTCGGCATGGAAGTGGAATTCCTGGCCGAGGCTGAAGACGGCGCCGCCAGATACCGCTTTGTCCAGTAGCGGGAACCGCAGCATACCTGAAGGTGAAAAGGAGAACATCTTATGGGGAAGACGATGAAGGCGTTTGTCATGAAGGGAATCAACGAAGTTGCCATGGTCGACAGGCCCATTCCGGAACCGGGCCCCAACGATGCCATCATCAAGACCACCCTCGCCATGGTGTGCACCTCCGACGTGCACACGGTCGCGGGAGGTCTCGGAGACATCAGGGACCGGGTCCTAGGCCATGAAGCCGTCGGCACCGTCTACAAGTTGGGGAGCGCGGTTAAGGGTTTCAGGGAAGGCGACCGGGTCGCCGTCAACGCGATCACCCCCTGCTACAGGTGCGAGAACTGCCAGCGGGGCTTCACTTCCCAGTGCACGGTTCTTCTGGGCGGCTACAAGTTCACCACCCAAAAAGACGGCAGCATGGCGGAATACTTCCACGTCAACGACGCGGAGGCCAATGTGGCCCTTATACCCGAGGGGGTTTCCGACGAGGCCGCGGCCTACGCCACGGACATGATGTCCACCGGCTTCAAGGGTGCGGAGAACGCCGGCATCCCGCTGGGAGGCTCAGGCGTGATCTTCGGCATGGGGCCGGTCGGGCTGATGGCGACCGCGGGCGCCCGGCTGCTCGGGGCCGGCCTGATCATCGCGGTGGACTGCGTGCCGTCGAGGCTGAAACTGGCGAGGGAGTACGGCGCGGACGTCACCATCAACTTCCAGCAACAGGATCCCATCGCGGAGATCCTGAGGCTTACCGGGGGGCAGGGCGCCGATGCGGCGATGGATGCCCTCGGCTCGCAGGTCACCTTCGAGAACTGCTTCAAGGTGACCCGGCCCGGAGGGACGATCTCGAATATCGGTTATTTCGGGCATGGCGACTACGTGAAAATACCGCGACTCGAATGGGGTGTCGGGATGGGCGAGAAGACCATCAAGACGCTGCTTTGCCCGGGCGGCAGCGAACGGATGGGGCGGCTGATGCGGCTCATCCTGAGCGGGCGGGTCGATCCGACCAAGCTGAGCACCCATCACTTCAAGTTTGCCGACGTCGGGTGTGCGCTGGAGATGATGACCACCAAGGCCGACGGCATTCTGAAGCCCGTGATTCACTTCGACTGAAAGAAGAAGCATCGCCATGAGCAATTTTAAGGATAATCCGCGCAAGAGGGTCCTGTCGGTACGTTTGAGCGAGGATGAACTGGAAGAGCTGTTGCGCATATGCGATGAAACCGGCAAAACCCTGCCGCAACTCGTGAGGGAGGCATTGCCGCATATGGAAAACATCGCCCTTATGAAGATGGATGTTTAAAAAGGAGATAGTCCGATGAAGGATGTAAAACGCAGAAACAGCCCGAAGAACGCAGTGACATTTACCGCAGCACTGTTGGCAGCCCTCGCTCTGGCAACAACCGCTGCCGCATCCGGCATCCCGTTGAATGTGATAGGCCCGCATGAGTACGCACTGCCGGTCAATTACGAATCGTTCAACGCGGTAGCCCAGTATTCCTACGTGCAGACCGACAACAAGGCTTTCGACAGCGCTGGGTCCAAGGTCAGCGGGCCCGATACCTTTACGGCCGTCGGCTTCACCAAGTACGTGCGGTTCTTTACCTTCAAGTCACTTCCCGATGTCGGCTTCGCCTGGGAATTCCTGCTGCCGGAGATCAGCGTCCAGAAAACCGGCGTCTCGGCGACAGGCCTGGGAGACCCTTTGACCGGCTTCGCGGTCTGGATGAAGCCGGGCAAGAACAGCACGGTGGGGGTGCAAAGCTTCCTGTCGATTCCGGTCGGCGCCGATGCGGTGTCGGACAAGACCTGGGGGAGCCTTACCACCCTCGTCGGGGACATCCAACTGGGCGACCTCAACGTCGACGGCCAGGCCGGTTACATCTTCAAATCGCTCAGGCACCAGACGGGCGCCGACGATGTCGATCCGGGGAGCACCTTTCACGCCAATCTCCGGCTGGGTTACCGTGCGCACCAGTATCTGGAGCCGTTCCTCGCGGCAGACTATCAGACCACGGGGCGTTCGACCAATGAAACGACCGGAGCCGCCATCCCCAATTCCGCCAGCAACGAACTGAGCGCCGGAGGAGGGTTGCTGATTCATTTCACGAACCCGATGAGCCTTACCATGAGATACGACTACGGCATCGAAGGAAAGAACACCCCGGTGACCAACGCGTTTCACTTCAAGATAGCCTACATCTGGTAGGCGGACAGTTTCGCGTTGTGGGAGCGGCATTCCTGCCGCGATCAAGCGGCGGCAATCGCGGCAGGAATGCCGCTCCTACAGGATGATGAGTTAGTCAACCGATTGCAAAGGAGACGTGGAGATGAAAACAGCGATGAAGGTCTTGATGGTCCTGGCGATAACCTTTATGGCGTGCTCGCCTGCGACAGCACAGCCCACCAAGAAACAGCAGGAGTTGAGAGGCGAAGTGGAGACCACGGCGGGGCGAAAGGTGACGCTTTTCCACAGCGGCACCAAGGACGTGAAGAAGGCCATCTGCCCAGGGGATGTGATCACGGTTTACCGCGAGGTATATGCCCACGGCGCGATCAAGAGAACGGAAGTCGGCAAGATACGGGTGGGCTCCTACGTCGGGGGGCATTACTTCGAGGCCGAGGTGGTGGAGGGGAAGATCAGGCGCGGCGATGTCGCCCAGAAGAAATCGGCTGCCTGCCTGGTGCATCCTGCGCCGTACGAGGAGTAGCTCATGCTGAAGAACTGTTATCAGGAAACCGACGTCACGGTGAGCTGGGACCCGAACAACAACTGGGTATCGGTAGATTGGCGGAACATGCCTTCCCAGCAGACCGTCAAGGATGGGTGTGAGGAAGTACTCAAACTGCTGATATCGAGAAGAGCCACAGCCGTGTTCAACGACAACAGGCAGGTCACCGGTCCCTGGGTGCGCGCCTCCAACTGGGTCGCCGACGATTGGTTCCCTCGCCTGATGGCGGCGGGACTGAAGAGATTTGCCTGGATCGAATCCCCGGTGAGCACCCTGAGTGTCATATCGGCGAAGAAATCGGCCAGGAAACATCAGGGTGTCATCAGGCTCTTTAAAACCGGCCCGGAAGCTGAAATGTGGCTGAGGGGAGAAGGCCGGGACGTTGCCGATCGGCATATGGCGTCGCATAGGCGGCGCTTGGTGCTGCGGTGAACCAGATGTGACGGAAGGGGACCGTGTAGGGGCGAATGATTATTCGCCCCTACGGAGGCGCCGATTGCGGTGAACCAGCAGTAATCGGTAAAGATCATCGGGATGAAGATGGAAAGAGACAGATCGAGTTATCACATAAAAACGGTTTCCCGCGCCATCGATGTGCTGGAGCAGTTCCATGGCGACTATGCGGAACTGGGCGTCACGGCGCTGAGCAAGAGTCTCTCCCTTGGCAAGAACAACGTTTTCAGGCTGCTGGCGACCCTTGCGTCCCGCGATTATGTCGAGCAGAACCCGGAGACGGGGAGCTACCGGCTCGGGTTGAAGAATTTCGAATTGGGGCAGACCATGGTCAGGCAGATGGGGCTGCTGCGCCAGGCACGCCCGGTGATCGAATCGATGGCTGCCAGGAGCAACGAGACTACCGATCTGGCCGTTCTCAAGGGGGGGCACATCCTTTACGTGGACGCGGTGGAGACCGATCTCCCGGTGAGGGTCTTTTCCCGGCTCGGTTTATGGTTCCCGGTCCACTGCACGGCCGCCGGCAAGCTGCACCTCGCCTTCATGTCCGCCGACGAGTTGACTCCGTTTCTCCCCCCCGGTCAGCTGCAACGCTGCACCGCGAACACCGTCATCGAGCTGAAGAAGTTGCGGCGGCAGCTCCGCCAGATTGCCGTGAAAGGGTACGCCGTCGACGACGAGGAACAGGATGTCGGCGTCAGGTGCGTCAGTGCTCCCATCCGCGACTTTACCAAGAAAGTCGTCGGCGCTGTGAGCATAGCCGGCCCGGTCAACCGCATCACGAAGGCCCGCATCACCAGGGAACTGATACCGCTGGTTCAAGGTGGCGCCGCGGAAATTTCCTGCCGGCTCGGCTATAGGTAGTTTCCCCGAAGGAGCCTACACCTTTTCTCTTTTTTTGGGGGCGGATTCGGTGGCGTTCACAGGAGTTGGCGGTAGTCGCAGTTCAGTGCTTGAGCAAGTCTTTTCGCACGCTCTTTGCCGACTGTGCGCTTGCCGTTTTCCATTTCGCTGATGTGATGCTGGGGGATACCGGAAACTTCCGCGAGGTGTTTCTGGGTCAGCCCTTCCCGATGACGATAGGCCCGTAAGGCCGCCTGTTTCTCACGGCCAACATACTCGGGAAATACCTCAGCGACTGTGAACGGCCCTTCTTCGTTTCGGAGAGCGTCAGCATAATGTTTCAGTAGTGGTAGATCCCTCCGGCGGACTTGAAGGGTAACGTTCACCAGCTCGTCAGTATGGTGCTTTTTCGTGTGTTCCTGCATATATGATCTCCACCGACACGTTTTCTCGTTCCACTTTCCACACTGCCACATACGTGGGGTGTCCCTTCTTCAGATGGCAGTGATGTCGATCGTCTGGTAGTTTCGAGTAATTCGGCCAGTCTCCCCTAACTGGACCGGAAAATTCAATATCCTTGGCAAGCTGGAAGAGCAGCAAACGTATCCGCTCAGGCAGCTTCGCTTTTTGTTTCCATGCCTTTCCTGAGAAGGTTACTGTCCATTTCATGACGCATAGTATACCCGTCAAGGGGATGTCGACAATGAAAAAGTGAGAGGAAGGTGAGGATAATCACTAGTTGCTACAGGGGTTAACCCCCGAATTGGAACGGAAAAGGCCCCCCCAATCTGCCGATTGAGGGGGCCTTCGTTTTATTCAAGGTGGCTGGAGCCGAGCCTGCGACTCGGCAAGCTTTAGGGGAGTTCGGTCTCTCCCATCAGGTACCGGTCGCACTCACGCGCCGCACCGCGCCCTTCGTTGAAGGCCCAGACCACCAGGCTCTGACCGCGGCGGCAGTCGCCGGCAGCGAACACGCCGTCAATGTTGGTGACATAGCTGCCGAAGTCGGCCTTGATGTTGCTGCGGCCGTCACGCTCAAGCCCCAGGGCGGCAGGAAGCTCCTGCTCCGGTCCGAGGAAGCCCATGGCCAAAAGCACCAGGTCGGCCGGCCGGACCTCTTCGGTTCCGGGCACCGGGGTGGGGACGAACTGCCCCTGGGCGTTCTTTTCCCATTTGACCTGGACGGTGTGCACCGCTTTAACCTTCCCTTCCGCATCTCCCTCGAACCTGGTCGCCGTGGTGAGGAAGACCCGCGGGTCGGCGCCGAATTTGGCGGCGGCTTCCTCCTGGCCGTAGTCGACCTTGTGGGTCTTGGGCCACTCCGGCCACGGGTTGTCCTCGGCGCGGGTGTCAGGGGAACGGGGCATGATCTCGAGCTGCGTCACGGAGCTGCAGCCGTGGCGCAGCGAGGTGCCGACGCAGTCGGTGCCGGTGTCGCCGCCGCCGATGATGATCACGTCCTTTCCCCGGGCCGATATGACGTCGCTGGCCTGGTCGAGAATGGCCTTGGTGTTGGCCGTCAGGAAATCCATGGCGAAGTGTATCCCCGTAAGCGAGCGCCCTTCGATGCCGAGGTCGCGGGGGAGGGTGGCGCCGGTGGCCATGACCACCGCGTCGAACTCGCCGCGCAGCTTCTCCACCGGGTAGTCGGCGCCGCCGATGGCGGTGTTGCAGACAAAGGTGATCTGCTCCTGCTCCATCAGCCGGATGCGGCGCAGTACCACGCCTACCTTGTCCAGCTTCATGTTGGGGATGCCGTACATCAGGAGCCCGCCGGGAAGGGGGGCCCGCTCGAATACGGTCACCTGGTGACCCGCCTGGTTGAGCTGGTCGGCCGCCGAGAGGCCGGCGGGGCCGGAGCCGACCACCGCAACCTTCTTGCCGGTACGGACCTTGGGGAGGGTGGGGGTGACCCACCCTTCCTCCCAGGCGCGCTCGATGATGCTCACCTCGATGTTCTTGATGGTGACCGCAGGGTCGATGGATCCCAGGGTGCACGACCCCTCGCACGGGGCGGGGCAGACCCGTCCGGTGAATTCCGGGAAGTTGTTGGTCCGCGAGAGCCTCAGGTAGGCCTGCCGCCAGAGACCGCGGTAGACCAGGTCGTTAAACTCCGGGATCAGGTTGTTGACGGGGCAGCCGCAGGCCATGCCGCTCACCAGCTTGCCGGTGTGGCAGAACGGGATGCCGCAGTCCATGCAACGGGCTCCCTGGGTGCGGAGCTTCTCCTCCGGCAGGTGCAGGTGGAACTCGTCCCAGTCCTTGAGCCGCTCCAGCGGCTCGCGGTCGGAGGGGAGTTCGCGAAGGTATTCCATGAATCCGGTTGGTTTTCCCATAGCTCTATCCTATATCAATCAGGTTGAGGTTGAGGTTAAGGCTGAGAGGGATTTTGCTTGACCTCAACCTTAACCTTGACCTGCTTTTCTAGTGTGCGGCCCGGGTGGCGTTCTCTTCGAATGCCGCCGTCAAGGCCTCGTCGCCGCTCAATCCCGCTGCCTCGGCCCGGGCGATGGCCTGGAGCACCCGCTTGTAGTCCGTCGGCATGACCTTGATGAACTTGTGGGCGAAGGTGCGCCAGTTCTTCAGGATGTCCGCGGCCCGGGTGCTGCCGGTGAGTTCCGCGTGCCGCTCGATCATCCCCCTGAGGGTGCCGAGGTCCTGCTCGTCCAACTGCTCCAGGGCCACCATTTCGGTATTGCAGCGGCTTTTGAACTGTCCTTCGTCGTCGAGGACATAGGCGATGCCGCCGCTCATGCCGGCAGCGAAGTTCCTGCCGGTTTCCCCCAGTACCACCACGATGCCGCCGGTCATGTACTCGCAGCCATGATCGCCGACCCCTTCCACCACCGCGTTGGCCCCGGAGTTGCGGACGCAGAAGCGTTCCCCGGCCATCCCGTTCAGGTAGGCGGTGCCGCCGGTGGCGCCGTAGAAGGCGACGTTGCCGGCAATGATGTTCTCCTCGGCCTTGAACGGGGAGCCGGCAGGCGGGTAGAGCACGATGTTGCCGCCGCTCAAGCCCTTGCCGAGGTAGTCGTTGGTGTCGCCGGAGAGTTCCAGGGTCATCCCTTTCGGGATGAAGGCGCCGAAACTCTGGCCTGCGCTCCCTAGGAACTTGAGCCTGATGGTGTCGTCGGGGAGCCCCTTCGCGCCGAAGGCGCGGGTGACCTCGTTGCCGACGATGGTGCCGGCCACCCGGTCCACGTTGGTGATGGGGAGTTCGGCGCTCACCTTTTCCCCCCTCTCGAGGGCAGGCTTGCAGATATCCAGGAGTCTGGTGTAGTCGAGCGATTTCTCCAGGCCGTGGTCCTGGGCCTCGATGCAGTAGCGGCTCCCGGCGATTGCCATCTTCGGCTGGTACAGGATCTTGCTGAAGTCGAGCCCCTGGGCCTTCCAGTGGGCGATGGCCCGCTTAGGCTCCAGCCGGTTGGCGCGCCCGACCATGTCGTTGAAGCTGCGGAAGCCGAGTTCGGCCATGATCTCCCGCACCTCCTGCGCGATGAAGCGCATGTAGTTGACGACGTACTCCGGCTTGCCTGCGAACTTGGCCCTGAGGACCGGGTCCTGGGTGGCGACGCCGGCCGGGCAGGTGTTGCTGTGGCAGACCCGCATCATGACGCACCCGAGGGTGACCAGCGGTGCCGTGGCGAAACCGAACTCCTCGGCCCCCAGAAGGGCGGCGATGGCCACGTCCCGGCCGGTCTTCAACTGGCCGTCCACCTCGACGATGATCCGGCTCCTCAGGTTGTTGAGCACCAGGGTCTGGTGGGTTTCCGCCAGGCCGAGCTCCCAGGGGAGCCCCGCATGCTTGATCGAGGAGAGCGGCGAGGCGCCGGTGCCCCCGTCGTAACCGCTGATCAGCACCACGTCGGCATGGGCCTTGGCCACACCGGCCGCGATGGTGCCGACCCCGACCTCGGAGACCAGCTTGACGCTGATCCGGGCGCGGCGGTTGGCGTTCTTCAGGTCGTGGATCAGCTCCGCCAGGTCCTCGATGGAGTAGATGTCGTGGTGGGGCGGGGGCGATACAAGCCCGACGCCGGGGGTGGTGTGCCGGGTCTTGGCAACCCACGGGTAGACCTTGTGGCCGGGAAGCTCCCCGCCTTCGCCCGGCTTGGCGCCCTGAGCCAGCTTGATCTGCAGCTCTCCCGCGTTGGTCAGGTAGTCGCTCGTCACGCCGAACCGGCCGGAAGCCACCTGCTTGATGGCGCTGTTCTTCGAGTCGCCCTGCTCGTTGGTCCAGGTGAAGCGCTCGGGATCCTCGCCACCCTCGCCGGTGTTGGAGCGGCCACCGATCCGGTTCATGGCGATGGCCAGGGCTTCGTGTGCCTCCTGGCTGATGGAGCCGTAGGACATGGCCCCGGTCTTGAACCGCTTCATGATCTCCTCGACCGACTCGACCTCGTCAAGCGGCACGGGCACGCGGATATCGGTGTTGAAGTCCAGAAGCCCCCTGAGGGTGTAGATGCGCTCGTTCTGGTCGTCGATCAGCTTGGAGAAGACCTTGAACTCCCGGTAGTCGTTGGTCTTGGTCGCCTTTTGCAGCGACTGGATGGTGAGCGGGTTGAAGAGGTGCTCCTCTCCCTCCTGGCGCCACTGGTACTGGCCGCCCGGATCGAGGGTCGGCTCCGCTGCCAGCCGCTGCGGGTAGGCCTTGCGGTGGCGGGTCAGAAGCTCGCGGGCGATGCCGTTCAGATCGATGCCGCCGATGCGGGACGGGGTCCAGGTGAAGAACCTGTCGATGACCGAATCATGCAGGCCGACCGCTTCGCAGATCTGGGCGCCACGGTAGCTCTGGATGGTGGAGATCCCCATCTTGGCCATGGTCTTGACGATCCCCTTGACGGAAGCCTTGATGAAGTTCTTCACCCCGGTCTTGTGGTCGAGGCCCGGGAGCATCCCCTGCTGGATCATGTCGTCGATGGTCTCGAAGGCCAGGTAGGGGTTGATGGCGGTGACGCCGTAGCCTAGCAGTACCGCGAAATGATGCACCTCGCGCGGTTCGCCCGACTCCAGAATCAACGAGGCGTGGGTCCGGGTGGCGGTGCGGATCAGGTGGTGGTGCAGGCCGGCCACGGCCAAAAGGGCCGGAAGGGCGGCATATTCCTCGTTAACTCCCCGGTCCGAGAGGATCAGGATGGTGGTGCCGGACTCGATGCAGTGGACGGCGGTCTTGAACAGGCTCTCGAGCGTCTTCTCCATCCCCTCTGCGCCGTCGGAGGCCTTGAAGAGCAGGGATAGGGTGGTGGTCTTGAAGCCCGGCCGGTCCAGGTTGCGCAGTTTCTCGAACTCCTCGTTGTTGAGGATCGGGTGCTCCAGGCGGATCACCCGGGCGCTGGTCGGCGACGGCTTCAAGAGGTTCGCCTCGGAGCCGATGCGGACAGCGGTCGCGGTGATGATCTCCTCGCGGATCGGATCGATCGGCGGGTTGGTCACCTGGGCGAAGAGCTGCTTGAAATAGTTGTAGAGCAGCTGGGGCTTCTCCGAGAGGACCGCAAGCGGGGTGTCGGTTCCCATGGAACCAAGCGGCTGAATGCCGTCGGTCGCCATCGGGCCGATGATGGTCTGCTGATCCTCGAAGCTGTAGCCGAAGGCCTTCTGACGCTGCACCAGGGTGGCGGGATCGAAGGGCCGCGTCTTTTCCGCCTTGGGGAGGTCCGCAAGCAGCTGGTGGTTCACCTTCACCCAGTCGCCGTACGGCTTGGCGCCGGCCAGTTCGCTCTTGATCTCCTCGTCCGGGATGATGCGTCCCTTTTCCGTGTCCACCAGGAACATCTTGCCCGGCTGCAGCCGCCCCTTCCTGATGACCTTCTCGGGCGGCACGTGCAGCACGCCCGCTTCGGAGGCCATGATGACCAGGTCGTCGTCGGTCAAGTAGTAGCGGCAGGGGCGCAGGCCGTTGCGGTCGAGGACGGCGCCGATGATCCGGCCGTCGGTGAAGGTGAGAGCCGCCGGGCCGTCCCAGGGCTCCATCATGCAGGAGTGGTACTCGTAGAAGGCCCGCTTCTCCTTGCTCATGGTATCGTGGTTTTCCCACGGCTCAGGCACCATCATCATCATCGCATGGGGGAGCGAACGGCCGGACAGCGTCAGGAGTTCCAGGCAGTTGTCGAACATCGCCGAGTCGGAACCGTTCGTGTCGATCACCGGCAACAGCTTCTTGATGTCGTCGCCGAAAAGTTCGCTGCTGAACATGGACTGGCGCGCATGCATCCAGTTGACGTTGCCCCGCAAGGTGTTGATCTCGCCGTTGTGGGCGAGGAGGTGATACGGGTGGGCGCGGTCCCAGCTGGGGAAGGTATTGGTGGAGAAACGGGAATGGACCACGGCAATGGCCGTCTCCATCGCCGGATCGCGCAGGTCGGGGTAGTACTGGTCCAGCTGGGCGGGCATCAGCATACCCTTGTAGACCACGGTGCGGGTCGACATGCTGGCGAAGTACCAGAAGGGATCGACACCGTTGTCGCGGATCTCGTGAAGGGCACGCTGCTGCACGACGTAGAGCTTGCGGTTGAAGGCGTCCTCGTCCGGGCAGGAGGCGCTGCGCTTGAAGAAGATCTGCCGCACCAGCGGCTCGCCAGCCTTGGCCGTATCTCCCAGGGAGGAATTGTCGGTCGGGACGTCGCGCCAGCCTATCATCTCCACCGCTTCCTCGGAGATGATCCGCTGGAAGAGGTGCTTGGCGGCGCTGCGCTCGGTAGCCACGGGCGAGGTGAAGAGCATGGCGACGCCGTAGTGGCCCGGTTGCGGCAAGTCGATGCCGGATGCGGGGCAGACCTTGCGGAAGAAGGCGTCGGGCATCTGAATCAGGATGCCGGCGCCGTCGCCGGTGTTGTGTTCGCTGCCGACTGCGCCGCGGTGATCGAGGTTGGCCAGGACGGTAATGGCCTGCTGGACGATCTCGTGGGACTTCTTCCCCTTGATGTTGGTGACAAAGCCGACGCCGCAGGCGTCATGTTCGAACTGGGGATCGTACATCCCTTGCTTCTTGGGTAATCCGATTGTTTTCATGATGCAACCTTTGTGAGGTGGATGTTATGCGATCGAGTAGTTGTTTCTAGCATTTACCGTGCCATCTTGATTTAGTGCAGCCCCTTCTAAGTGCCTGGCGTCGTAACTAAACAAATTTTCAGTGAGACTGCTTCGATTGATCTCTGGATTGGCATGTGCTCACAATAGTATTGACTGCAATTGGTACTCAGTAGAGTACTCAGGTCGGGGTGTCTGTGTTGGGCCACCAAAGATTTCCCGCGCAGTCTTGTATCCCGTTTTTCCAACTGTAAACTGTACGCCAAGTTGTATACGTCAGACCCTAAGGTCACAGGTTTGACGCAGACTACCAACAGATATAGATAGCGAAAAAGACCTGCCTGCGTCAACAGCCAAATACGTCCTCGCTGACATTTGCCCCTTGCATCAGGAGTTACACATGAACCTGGATTCGATTTCACGGGAAAGGCTGGATTACGTCCTGTGCCGCATGCCCAAGGCCGAGTTGCATATTCACATCGAAGGCTCGCTGGAACCGGAACTGATCTTCAAGCTGGCAGGCCGCAACAACATCGAGCTCCCGTACCGCTCCATCGATGAACTGCGCGCGGCGTACGCCTTTACGGACCTGCAGAGTTTTCTCGACGTCTACTACGCCGGGGCGGGTGTACTGCGGACCGAAGAAGATTTCTTCGACATGGCCTGGAGCTACCTGGCGCGCGCGAAGTCACAGCATGTGATTCATTCGGAAATCTTCTTCGATCCGCAGACGCACACCGCCCGGGGGGTCCCGTTCGAAACGGTGATCAGCGGGCTCGATCGGGCGGTTCGCCGCGGCGAAGGGCAGGGAGTGAGCGCCTCGCTCATTCTTTGTTTTCTGCGCCACCTGAGCGAAGAGGACGCTTTCGCAACGCTGGAGGAGGCCCTGCCTTTCCGCGACAAATTCATCGGCGTAGGTCTCGACAGCTCTGAGCGCGGCAATCCGCCGGAGAAATTCGCCAGGGTCATTGCACGTTGCCGGGCGCTGGGGCTTCGGCTGGTGGCCCATGCCGGAGAGGAGGGGTCCGCCGAGTACATAAGCGGTGCTCTCGATCTGCTTGGCGCGGAAAGGATTGATCACGGCGTGCATTGCCTCGATGATCCCGACCTGGTGGCACGATTGGCAAGGGAACGCATCCCCTTGACGGTCTGCCCCCTCTCCAACGTGAAGCTTGCCGTTTTCCCGCGACTTGCCGATCACAACATCGGCAAACTGCTGGCTGCCGGCATTGTCGCAACCGTCAATTCAGACGATCCGGCCTATTTCGGCGGATATCTGAACGAGAACTTCACCGCCATCTTCGCGGCCCTCCCTGAACTCGGGGCGAAAGAGGCTTATCAACTGGCCTGCAACAGTTTTAAGGCGAGTTTTGTGGAGGAAGGAATCAAGCAGGCATGGATCGGGGAACTGGACGAATTTTTCGGGGCGGTATAGAACCGTGGCGATCTTCCTGCAGAAATGACAACCGGCCTTAGCGGGGAGGCTGCCCGGGAACTTACTGGGCAGCGCCCAGAACGTTTGTTGCATCCCATGAGCCTGATCTGAGCCTTCAGCGTGGCCTGATGGGGCAGTTGTCCACCCCTGAACGGAGGAGGGCGACCTGTAGGCCGCCCCCGTTTATCCTTGGTACCCCGAATTGTTCTCCTCTATAAAATTACCATTTGCCTCGATGTTTCTCGGCTGCGACGTCCTTTTCGATGTTCTTCTCTACCTTGCCGGTACTTCTCTGCACTTTGCCGGCAAGTTTTTCTGCCTTACCTTCAGCTTCTAACGACACGTTGCTGAAAATTTTACCGGTAGTTTCTTTGACTTTTCCTTTTGCTTCGTGTAACGCGCCCTTTGTTGTGTCTTTTATGCTGGATCTCATGGCCTGCCTCCTGGCTTGCGCCGATACTTCTTCTCCTTATTCATATTAATACCTTGCTACAAGTTCATTTTATCATGGTTCGAACTACGGTGTGTACCCCTATATTGGGCCGGCATCCGCCTAGATGCAAAACCTGCCCCGCATTTCCTGGTCCTCCGTGGCAATTTGCCGATAGCGTCCTGCAAATGTTCGGCAACTGGCACTGGTGCTCCTGGAGATGTCAAAGTGTCTCTGTGGCTAGATATTGTTAAAATTTCTTTGACATCGTTGTGGACCTACAATAATCTCGCCATCGCTGACAACACTGTGAACTCCCGTTCCCGTTGTATAAATTGTCTGTGAAAGCACAGGTGATGTGCGGATTGATAGTGTGGCTCAGGTAACTGACAGGGAATGGTGCGAAACAGTCAGAGAACCTGCTGGCTGAGTGAGGATTACATGTTCAACGTCCGGATGCTGTTGGTGTCGGTGCTTTTGTTTGTGTTTTGCTGTCCGTTTGCCTCTTACGCGGAATCGGACGAGGATGCCATGATGGCGAACGCCAAAAGCCATTACCAGAGCGGTGGCTACTACTTCGCCACGACCTGGCTGGAACGTATCCTGAAGAACTGGCCGGACACCCCTCAACGTGAGGAGGTGCTGCTGATGATGGCCAACGCTTATGCCGCTACAGGGCGGGATGAGAAGGCGCTGCGAACGGTAAAAACCCTGCTGAAGGAGTTCCCGCAATCCAAAGGCAAGTTGGACCCGAGCGTGCTCAAGTTTGTGGAGGAGGTTCAAGCACGAAAAGCCGGCACGCAACCTTCAACGAAACCTGTCGCTCTGCCCAGTACGTCGACGCCGACTGCGAAGGCAACCGCAGAACCGGCGCCTGCGCCAGCCGCTCCGGCAGCAGCTGATGTAGCAACTAAAGTTAGCATGCAGCCGCCACCGGCCGCTCCCGTTGTTGCTCCTGCCAAAGCTGAAGTCGCTGCTCCGCCTGTTGCGCCTGTACCCGAGCCAGTTCATGCAAAGGTTGAAACTGCGGAACCTCCGAAGGCGGCTGCCGCCTCTGCCGAATCCGTTGCCGTTAAGATACCCGTTGAAGTAAACGCGCCAGCCAAAGCTGAAGTCGCTACGCCGCCAGTTGAGCCAGTAACAAAGCCCATTCCTTCTAAGCTTGAAACCGCGGAACCGTCGAAGAATGTTTCCGCGCCTCCAGATCCGGTTGTAGCAAAGACTCCTGAAGTACCGGTTGTCGCAAAGACTCCTGCTGAAGCAACCGCGCCTGCCAAGGTGGACGTTTCTGTGCATTTGGAGCCCTCGGTCAACCCTGCTTCCGCAAAGGTCGAAACTGCGGAGCCACCGAAAGTCCCCCCCGCTCCTGCAGAACCGGTTGTCCCGAAGAACTCTGTTGAAGTAATCGCGCCAGCCCGGATGGCCGCAGGAACTCCCATGGAAGAAAGCTGCAAACCGGGCTCATATACTCTTGAACTGGGGGAATATGTTGGGCTGAACAGGCTGGTGGGCGCCAAGAAGGCGGTCAGGAAAGCGGGTCTGGTACCGGTAGTCGGGCCGGGTCCCAAAAAAGCGGAGATGATGCTGCGGATCCAGGTGGGGGAGTTCGCCGATTCTGAGTCGGCCGACAAACTTGTGAAAAAACTCCGCGGCATGAACGCGGATCACTTCGTCCTCAAGGACAAGGCGGGGACCTATCGTGTCTATGCCGGTTCCTATTTCGACAAGGACCCTGCCGCACGGGAGCAGCGGCGCCTTGCCGCCCAGGGAATAAAGTCCGATCTGAGACAGGTGAACGTCCCTGTCCCGTCCTTCGTGCTCAGTGCCGGCTGTTTCCCTTCCGAAGAGGCTGCCCGGGGGAAAATGGCGGAGCTGGAACAACTGGGGCTGAAAGGCAAGGGAGTACGGCTCCCTAAGCGATAGCCTCTCCGGCGCGCTTCCAGCGGCGGTGCACCCAGTACCACTGTGTCGGGTGAGCCACCACAAAATCTTCCACATAACGCGACAGGGCCTGGGTCTCTTTCCTTATGCCTTCCTCGCTCATGTCCCCGCTTACAGGGTGTTCCGGGTAGATGGTGAGCACATGCCGGTCCCCTTCACGATGGATGAAGACGGGGACCAGCGCAGCGCCGCTTCTCTGGGCGATGAGGACCGGCCCCGTCGAGGCCCATGCCTTTCGCCCCATGACATCTATCAATACCCCATCCTCGGATGTAGCGGCCTGATCGGCCAGGATGCCGACGGAATCCCCCTTCTTCAATGCGCCCAGGATTCCCCTGAGAGCCCCTTTCTTGTAGATTACCCGGCTGTTGTAGCTCATGCGCATCCGCTCCACCATCCGGTTGAAATAGGGGTTTTTCTGGGGTTTCACTACCACGACACCATCGCCGAAAATCCGGCTGAGCGACAGCGCCATCAGTTCCCAGTTTCCGCAGTGGCCGCTGAAAACGATCATTCCCTTGCCCTTGCTCCTGGCGGCCTCGAAGTGTTCGCGTCCCCGCAGGTCGATGCGGTCAATGAGCCGGTCCCCTTGCCCGTGATACAGCCTGCATATCTCCACCAGGTTTCTGCCCAGGTTTTGAAAGGTCTCCTCGGCCAGGAGCCGGACATCCCGGTCCGGCGTAGTCCAGAGCGCATGGCCCTTCAGGTAAGGGAGCGCGTGATCCATGTTTTCCATCACTATGGCGCGGCGCTTGGGAAGGATACGCGAAATCAAAATCCCCAGGATCGAACCTAAACGATTGATCGTTGCAGCCGGCATTAGAGCGGGTACCAAGGTTAGACAGTAAAAACCTGCGGCCTGGACCATCCAAAAAATACGCTTCATAACCTTACCTTCTCCCTACAGAACCGAAGACCTCGCTTTCTACGTTATTCAGAGGGTACCTCGTCCTCTGCCGCGACCGGGAGGGCGTCCGCCTCATCTTCCGCGAGGGAAGGTTCCTTTTCCTGCTTGCGCAGCACTTTTTCGTCCTGTTTCTTTTTCCTGTCCAGCTCTTTCTGGCGCTTTTGGAATTTGAAGTTCGGCTTTGCCATATTGATCTCTCCCTAAAGATTTTGGTCTCAATCCCATAAATTAAATGCACATTGGCTTGGTTTAAGCCATTTATGCGAGAAATTTGGGTGTCATTGTCTACGACAAATGGACTAATAGCAAGTCCATTCTTATCATGAGAGGTCCCACAGAACTTAAAGGTCGGCATTGTCCCAAACTGCTGTATATACAGTCCTATTGGCTGGATGCCGGTGAAATCCTTGCCAAAGGGGAGGGGGGCTGGAATCTCATAGGAGCATCCTATATTTCAAAATGAGTACAATATGAAGGTATATTTAAATAGCTTGCTTTGTAGATACGAAGCTGGTAGGGTGAAGCACGATCTGGAACAGTTCCGGATAAATTCAGAAAAACACATTTGGAGAAAGAAAGTACATGGCAAACGGAACAGTAAAATGGTTTAACGACAGCAAGGGGTTTGGGTTTCTGGAGCAGGAAAATGGCGAGGACGTATTCTGCCACTTTTCCGCCATCAGCGGAGACGGGTTTAAATCCCTTGTTGAAGGTGATAGCGTGACTTTCGACGTAGTCAAAGGGCCGAAGGGCCTCCAGGCTGCCAACGTGAAAAGGGTCTAGGTAAAGTACCAGGCGGGGCGGCAGTCGGTTCCTGCACCGTCCGAGAAAAGGCTTTACACATGGATGAGGCCCCTGGTTTACCAGGGGCCTCAACTTTTTGTGGTCCCTTCACCGGCCCGCCTCGATGATTATCTTCATCCACTTCTCCACGAATGATGGGGAACCTTCCGCGACTTTTTTCTGAACTCCTTTCCTGCGGTCCGCTTTCCATCGTTGCTCAGCCAGCCTTGTACATGAGGCGACAGCTAAATGAGTGCAAGTAGCCTGCGTCGACTGTTGGTGATCGTGTACCACCGTCGGGCGTTTCGAAGTTACTGTTGCAAAACTAATGCGGAGGAAAGACATGTCCATCAGAAGAGGAGACGTAGTGAGCCATTCAATAGCTGTTGAATGGGGCGTTGGTAAGGTGGTCGAGGTGAGTCCTTACAGGGTTTCTATAGAGTTCTGCGATGGGACCACGAGGAAGATAGCCTGCTCGCATTTCACGAGTCTGCTGCCGGCCGCACCGGCTTTATTCATTCCGATTTCCGCCCCGCCCCAGAAGGCTCCTGCCAAGGCTCCCAGAGCGAAAAAGGTGGCAGCCGCAAAGCAGCCGGCCGCAAAGCAACCGGCCACCTGAGCGCAGATGACATAGCAGTTACGAGGCACTTGGCTACATAAGCTGGGTGCCTTTTTCTTTGAGGGCGCATCCACGAAGGGGTTGTGTTGCCCGGGGCAGGCTCCCTCACCCCAACCCTCTCCCGGAGGGCGAGGGAGAGATCGCGACGGGGCCGGGCAATGAAAAAAGGCGCCTGGCTGTTATGCCAAGCGCCTTTGCCCGAAGGGCCGCTCGTTCAGTGTTGCGTCGACTGGCTTTTCTGCCGGCGCCGTCCTAGGGCGCCGCGGGGAGCACGCAGGGCTCGAAGTTGTAGGTGGCGAAATAGTCTTCCACCGTCTCGGCCCTGCGGATGAGTTCCACGCGGCCGTCGGCGCGCAGCATCAGCTCCTTGGGACGCAGCCTGCCGTTGTACTGGAACCCCATGGCGTGGCCGTGGGCCCCGGAGTCGTGGATGACCAGGATGTCGCCGTCTTCCACCGGCGGGAGCTCGCGCTGAATGGCGAACTTGTCGTTGTTCTCGCAGAGCGAGCCGACCACGTCGTACACCTCGCTCCTCTCATGGCCGTCCTTGCCGAGCACGTCGATGTGGTGGTAGGAGCCGTAAAGCGCCGGACGCATGAGCGACGACATGCAGGCGTCAACGCCGATGTAATTCCGGTAGGTCTCCTTGCTGTTGATCGCGGTCGTTACCAGGACGCCGTGCGGGCCGGTCATGAAACGTCCGCTCTCCATGAACATCGCCGGTGCATGACCGTGGCGCTTGCGGAAGCCGTCGAAAAGCGCGGTGACTTCGGCCGACATCTTGGGGAGGTCGAGCGGCTTCTGGTCCGGGCGGTAGGGGATGCCGAAACCGCCGCCGATGTTGACGAACTCGAACTTGATGCCGAGCGCCGCTTCAACTTCCTCGGCTACTTCCAGGACCATGCGGGCGGTCTCGACGATGTAGGTGTAGTCGAGTTCGTTGGAGGCGACCATGGTGTGCAGCCCGAAGCGGGTGGCGCCCCGCTCCTTGGCGCGGCGGTACGCCTCGACGACCTGCTCGTGCGACACGCCGTACTTCGCCTCTTCGGGATTGCCGATGATGACGTTGCCGGTGCGGCGCGGCCCCGGGTTGTAGCGGAAGCAGATCATCTCCGGGAAAACCGGAACCTTGTCGATCAGGGAGACGTCGTCCAGGTTCAGGATGCATCCGCCGTCCAGCGCGGCGAACTCGAACTCCTCCTGGCTGGTGTTGTTGGAGGTGAACATGATGTCCTGCGGTTTGGCGCCGAGTTCCCGGGCCAGGATCACTTCCGGGATGGAGCTGCAGTCAAACCCGAACCCCATTTCCTTCATCAGCTTGAGCACCTCGCGGTTGGGGAGCGCCTTCACCGCATAGAACTCACGGAATCCGGGGATCCCGGAGAAGGCGTCGAGAAGCTGGCTTCCCGTTTCCCGGATGCCGGCCTCGTCGTAGAGGTGGAAGGGGGTCTGGAAATGCTGCTGAATCTCGGGAATACGGTGGAACAGGCGGTCCTTGAAAGAAGCTGACATCGGCATAAACTCGGTTCTCCTCTACGGTGATTTGAATATATCGTGCGACGCTGGTTTCAGATCCACCCTTCTGGTCTCCTTGACCGTCTCCAGGACGACCTGGGTCCGGGTCGATTTGACCCCCTTCAGGGGCTGGATCTGCTGGCGCAGCATTCTTGCGAGGGTGGTATGGTCGGCGGTCCTCACCTTCACCAGGAAGCCGTCCGGCCCAACCACCTGGTGCACTTCCTGGACCGACGGGATGGCGGCGAGCGCCCGGGCGGTTTCGTCGGCGGTCCCGTTCGACTCGATGAAGACGAATGCGGAGAGCCCCTGGTGGAAACAGGCGGGGTTCAGCCTCACCTCGTAACCCTCGATGATCCCCCGCTCCTCCAGCTTCCGGATCCGCTCCAAAACGGCGGACGGCGCCATCCCGACCTGCCGGGCTACCTCGGCGTTGGGGATGCGCGCTTTTTCCTGAAGTATTTCCAGAATGTGGAGATCTATTTCGTCAATCATTCTTGTATACACCTCTTGCGGCGAATGATATTCTTTTCAAGGTGTCTTGTAAAGAATTATTTCCTGTCTTTCGCGCACTTCCGCAGGCTTTCCGGCCACGGAGAGATCGACCGCTTGACAAGGGCGGTTGAAGGGGGCGGGGTGCGGGAGGCATCGTTAAAATCTTTGACATTACTTCGCCGCTACACTAATCTTCGCCTCAGCGGTAAGCATCTCTATATTATGTACTTGCTCGCCTGTGCGTCGCTTCAAGCGTGCCCGCGCCAGGTGCTTACGAAAATATCTGTGATGAAGTGAGGATTTTCATGCGCGCGCTTCGTATGCTGGTGCCGGCACTGTTCCTGGCTCTCCTGGTCTCCCCGTCCGCTTCCTACGCGGAACCAGGCGAGGCCACCATGCTGGAGCAGGCCAGGTTCAATTATGAAAAAGGAAGTTACTACATCGCGGCAACGTGGCTGGAAAGAACCCTGACCAGCTACCCGAGGACTCCGCAGCGTGAGGAACTCCTCCTGATGATCGCGAAGTGCTACGCCACCACCTGGCGGGAAGACAAAGCGGCACAGACCGTGCGGACCCTGCAGAAATACTACCCGAATGCCGCCGCCACGCTGGAACCGGCACTGCTCAAGCTGGTTGAGAGTGATCCTTACGGGGCTGCCGAAACCCCCGGACCTGAGCTTTGGGCGCCTCCCCCGAAAGTGCAAAAAGCGCCGACGCCTGCTCCGCCCCAAGCGGCCGATGCCGCGCCGGCTCAAGGCGGGAAGGGCGCCGCGCCGCCGGTCGCTACCGCTGCTGCCCAACCCGCGCAGGCGACCAAACCTGCGGTTATGTACATTCCTTCGGGCCGTGCCCGCATTCGGGAAACGGTAGGGTTGGGTCCCGTCGGCATGGATGCCGCGCTGCAAGCGCGTGCCGCAAAAGTGCCCGCAGCGGTTTCCTTACCTCCCGCATCCATGTCAGGCGCCGGTCGACCGGCTGCCGCCGCGCCTGCGGATAGCACCGCCGCCGTGAAGAAGGATGCTGCAGTTTCCCCTTAGGCTACCCGATTGGCGCCAATCTTCTTGCTCTCACAATCTCCCCCTCCCCGACCAGGGGGCCCTGGACCCTCAGGACGGTGAAGTCTGGCGAGAAGAAGTAAGACGCGGGAAGCAAGCAGATTTTGTGAACGCAGCTGACAAAAAAGGCGCCCGGGAAAAAACCGGGCGCCTTTTTACGTTGAGCCGGGACGGAAGGAGACGTCAGGAGAAACGGGCGTTCTTCTTGAAATGCTGGAAACAGGACTCGATCCGCTGCTGCTGTGCCGGATTGAGCGTCCGGAATTCAAGGCCGCAGGTCGTGCAGCTGTCGCTGCTGCGAGACCAGACCACCCGCGCAGTCACCTTGAGCGGAGTCTGGTGCTCATACTCATCGAGGGAACTCCCCGGGGTCATGATGTCGAGCTCCACCTGAGAGCCGCGCTCCAGCCCGTCTGAATCCGACAGGCGCAGTTGCAGCCCCGTGATGCTGAAATCGCTTGTGATTCCCTTGATCTCCTGCTGTGTCCCCGGCCTGCGCACCAGGACCAGCAGGCCGTTGTTGGCGCGCGGGTAGCGACGCTGCTCGTTCTCCTTCTGCTCGATCGTGGTGTCGGTGCTGAAGGTGAAGTTCTCAAGAAGCCGGTTGAACTGCTTGGTCACCGCGTTCAGGTCCTCGCTGATGGTGGCCGTCACCCCGATTTTCGAGCTGTTGTCCTTGATGGTGTAAAAGAGGGAGTCCTGGCTTTTTTGAAGCTCGGAAAGCGTCTCCATCTGCGACCTGCTCGCCTCGGATATCTGCTGGCTCGCCGAGGATGAGTGCCGCACCGACGCCACCATGGTTTCTATGATCTGCGCAGTCTGCAGCGTCTTCTGCTCCCCGCCGTTCACCCTCTCCACGATCCGCTCCATGGTCCGCATGGTCGCGCCGACCTGCCCGGTCAACTCGGTGATGATCCTGGTTATCTCCTGGGTTTCGCGCGAGGTCCGGTTGGCGAGGTTGCGCACCTCGTCCGCGACCACGGCGAAGCCGCGCCCCTGTTCTCCGGCGCGTGCAGCCTCGATGGCGGCGTTCAGCGCCAGCAGGTTGGTCTGGTCGGCTATGTCGGTGATGCTGGCGATGATCGTGTGGATCTGCTCCCCCACCTGGTTCAGCGCGGCGGTTTCCTCGGTGGCCCGGTTCACCTCCGCCACGGTGAGCCGCATCTGCTCGATGTTCTCGCGGGTGGCCTGAAGCCCCTGTTCGGCCTCCCGCTCCGTTTCCAGGGAGTTGCCGAGCATCGTCTCCGATAGCTCGCGCACCGATTCGGACATCATGCGCACCTCGCCCGTCGCGGCGGAGACGTCCAGCACCCGCTGCTGCTGCGACTTGCTGGTCTGGGATATCTCGTTCGATATCTCCGCTATCTGGAACGAGGACTGCTCCATCTGCAGGCTGGCGCCGTGGATGTTGCGCAGCACCTCGGTGAGCTTTCCCACCATGCCACGCATGGCGATCAGTATCCTGCTTATCTCGTTGGTGCGCTTGACCACGATCTCCTGGCTCAGGTCCCCTTGCGAGAGCCTGTCCAGGTGGGCGATGGTGCGTGTGATGGCGCTGGTGATGCCCCAGATGTTGATGCCGCCGAAAATGGCTCCCAGCAGGATGAACAGCAGCGCCGCTCCCACCTGCAAAAGCCGTGAGTCCAGTGTGCCGGCCATGGTTGCGGCCAGGATGCAGGCACTGTAGCAGAGGCAGAGAATGGTGAGTCTGGTCCTGATGGTGAGACAGAGGTAGTAATGCCAAAGTATTCCCATCCGCGGGTGCTCCTTTCCCGTTCTATTTGCTGCTTCTATAGCAATCGGCTCACTTACAGAAAGGTTTAATAAAAAATTCACTGTCTCAAAGCGGTAGCGCCTTTGCCGGGCTGAAACAGCACCGACACCATTTGAATGAGAGACCGTGGCTAGATAAATATTAAAGCCGCGCCTTAATCGTCCGAAAAGGGACGGTAGGGGAATAAGTACAGCAGGCCGGGAAGGTGCCTTCTGTCCCGTCGTTTCAGCCGCCAGTGAAAAAGATCCTTGCTGCATAGGGGGAAAGGTTGAGGAGAGGTCATGAATTTTCTACTTGATACCTACCTGCATCTGCGCATCCGCACCCGCATCGTCTTTCTCTGCATCTGCTACAGCTTCTGCATGGTCTTTGCCGTGGTGGCGGGCCGTTCCTTCTCGCTTGCCCTCTCCGTTATCTCCACCACGGTCTTCCTGCTCCTGGGAGCGTTCTTCAGCGGCCTGCTCTTTTGGTCGGTGAACGACGCACTGAATCGGATCATCGGGTTCCTCGACACCATGATCAAGGGAGACCTCAGCAACCCGGTATCGGCCAAGCGCAACAACGAAATCAGCACCATCATCCGCTCCATCGATTCGCTGCAGACCACCATGCGGGACATCATCAGGCAGATACAGCAGAGTTCGGAACAGGTGGCGAGGAGCTCGCACCAGTTGCAGGAAAGCGCGGAGCAGATATCGGCCGGGACGGACAACGTCGCCTCCCAGACCAACTCGGTGGCGGTGGCCAGCGAGGAGATGGCGGCCACCTCCAGCGACATAGCGCGCAACTGCCTGAACGCGGCGGAAAATTCCAATCGCGCCAGCCGCACGGCCAGTTCCGGCGCCGATGTGGTGCGCCAGACGACCCTCGGGATGGAGCGGATCGCGAGCCGCGTCAAGGGGGCCGCCCGGACCGTCGAGGAACTGGGGTCGAGGTCCGACCAGATCGATGCGATCATCAGGACCATCCAGGACATCGCGGACCAGACCAACCTGCTGGCTCTGAACGCGGCCATCGAGGCGGCACGCGCCGGCGAGCAGGGGCGCGGCTTCGCCGTTGTTGCCGACGAGGTGCGCGCCCTGGCCGAGCGGACCACCGGCGCCACCCGCGAGATAGGGGAGATGATCAAGGCGATACAGGGCGGGACCAAGGGGGCGATAGCCGCCATCGAGGAAGGCGTGGCCGAGGTGGAGAAGGGGGCGGAGTTCTCGGCGAGGTCGGGACAGGCCCTGGAAGAGATACTGGCCCAGGTGAGCGAGGTGAGTTCCCAGATCAACCAGATAACGACCGCCGCCCAGCAGCAGACCTCCACCACCGACGAGATCACCCGCAGCATGCAGCAGATAACGGACGTGGTGCATCAAACCGGCAGGAGCGTCACCGAGACGGCCTCCGCGGCGTCCACCCTTGCCGCGCAGTCGGAGGAGCTGCAGCGTCTGGTTAGGCAGTTCAAGCTGTAAAGACGGCAAAATCAGATTCGTCCTGACCCGCTTCCCCCCATCCCCGTCCGCCTTGCCTGCCTGAGTTTCACCTGGTCCGCCTCGCGCATGATCTTTGTTGTAGGCTGCGATGCTGGCGAAAGGATATGTCGCCATCGGTATACGGGTCAGCGCGGCTGCCATAGACAGCAAAACGGCAGCACCGGGGATGGGAACCCGGCGCTGCCGTTAGCGCCGATCGGATGAACTTCTACAGGCTAGAAGGTTTCGAAGCCGCTGTCATCGTTGTCAAGCTCCAGCGACAACCCGCCGCTCACCGCTGCAACCCTTTTCCTTTCCATCGGCAGGCTTCCCGCCTGGGTAAGCATCTTTTTCCCCGCCGGTTTCATCCTCGCCTGCGTCTGTGCCATCGGCTGTTGCCGCTTGGCGCTGTGCTCGCCGCCCGCCACCTTGAAGAAGGTGATGGTGTCCTGCAGCTGTTCCGCCTGGCCCGAGAGTTCCTCCGCGGTGGAGGACGTCTCTTCGGAGGCCGACGCGTTCTGCTGGATGACCTGGTCCAACTGCTGGATGGCCTTGTTGATCTGTTCCGCCCCGATGTCCTGCTCCCGGCAGGCGGCGCTGATCTCCATTACCAGTTCCGCCGTCTTCTGGATGTCCGGAACCATATGGTTCAGCATCTGGCCGGCCCTCTCCGCGATCTCCACGCTGCTGGAGGAGAGGTCGGAGATTTCGGCCGCCGCTTTCTGGCTCCTTTCCGCGAGCTTCCTGACCTCCGACGCCACGACCGCGAACCCCTTGCCGTGTTCGCCGGCCCGCGCAGCTTCGATTGCTGCGTTCAGAGCCAGCAGGTTCGTCTGCCGGGCGATCTCCTCGATGATCGAGATTTTGCCTGCGATTTCCTTCATGGCGGCGACCGTGTGGGAAACGGCCTCGCCGCCTTCTTTCGCATCCTTTGCCGATTTCGAGGCGATTTTTTCGGTCTGGATGGCATTGTCCGCGTTTTGCCTTATGTTGGAGGACATCTCTTCCATGGAGGAGGAGACCTCTTCCGCAGAAGCAGCTTGCTCGCTCGCTCCCTGTGACATTACTTCCGAGCTTGCGGAAAGTTCAAGGCTTCCTGCCGCGACGTTGTCGGCGGCCGCCTTGACGTCCGTGACCACTTCGCTCAGCTTGTTCACCATGGCTCGTAGCGCTATCATCAGTTCGTCCTCGGGCGAGCGCTCCACGATCTGGATGGTGAGGTCCCCGGCTGCGATCTGCTTGGCAGCCTCGGAGATTTTCCGGGTGGCGGCGACGGAGCTGTTGACTGCCGCGGCGATGGTGTCGAAGGTCTCCTTGACCCCCGTGGTATCGCCATCGGCCGGTTCGGTGGCCAGCTTCACGCTGACATCCCCCTGCGCCAGTTTCCCGAGCCCTTCCACCAGCTTCTTCGTCTCGTGGTCCTGATAATCCGCAATCTTCTTCGCCTGCCGTGCCGCCGTCTTCACCGAGGTCAGGTCCGTCACCACCTCGAGCACGCCTATCACCTTGCCGTTGCCGTCCTTGATGGGGACGGCGGTATAGGAGATGTCGAGATCGAGGCCTGCTGAGGGGTGGGCGTCGGTTTCCCTGGTCGCTTCGTGCCCGTTTGCGATGGCCTGGGCGCAGGCGCAGTTGGAACTCTTGCAGTCAGATGTCTTGAAGTGGTCGTAGCACTTGGTGCCGGCCACCTGCGCCGGCGTCTTGCCGCCGACCCTCGCCCCGAGCTGGTTCATGTACAGGACGGTAAAGTCGCTGTCTATGATCATCGCCGGGCTTGGCATGCTGTCCAGGAAGCCGACCATGGTGGCGAACCCTTCGTTGACCCCCTGCATGATCTCCCGATAAGCCCCCTGGTGCTTCTCGGCGTCGGCGCGGGTGTTGATGCGTCCTTCCTTGGTCGCCTGCGAAAGCATGCCGGCGTCGGCATTGAGCGTCTTGATCACGTTGACGCAGCTGTTCACGGCACCGGCCAGGGAATCGAAAATTTCCTTGGCCTCATTGGTATCGCTGTCGGCGGCTTCGGTGGTGAGGGAGAAGTTGACGTCCCCCTTGGCGAGTTTGTCGAGGCCGTGCACCAGTTTCTTCGTTTCAGCCGCCTGGTAATCGCTGATCTTCTTCGCCAGGCGCGATGCGCTCTTCACCGCCGTCTGGTCGGAGACCACCTCGAATGCGCCTATGACGTGCCCCGCCTCGTTGTAGAGCGGCATCCCGGTGTAGGCTATCTCGAGATCGACTCCTGCGGGATGCGCGTCCGTTTCGCTATTTGCCACTACACCCCCCTGCATCGCCCTGCCGCAGGCGCAGTTGCCGGTTTTGCAGTCGGAGGTCTTGAAGTGGTCGTAGCATTTCCTGCCGGCCACCTCTGTCTGGGTCCTGCCGCCCACCTTGGCTCCGATCTCGTTCATGTACATCACGTTGAAGTCTTTGTCGATGATCATGGCGGGAGCCGGCATGGTGTCGAGGAGGCCGACGAGTCTGGCGATGGTCGAGTTCACCCCCTCTATGATTTTCCGGTACTCGCCCTGGTGCTTAGACGCATCGGCCCGCAAGAAGAGCTTCCCTTCCACCGCCGCCTTGGCCAGCATGTCGGCGTCGGCGGCCATCGCCTTCACCGCCTCCACCGTGATCTTCAGGTTCTTGGAGAGGATGTCCTTATCGGATTTCGCCCTGCAATCGACTGTGAGGTCCCCGGCCGCAACCTTTTCCGCCATCTTTGCCGCTTCCGCTATGTTGTCGACCATCTTCCGGAAAGATTCCGCAAGCTTGCCTGTCTCGTCCCGGGAATCGATCTCGATCTCGACATCGATGTCCCCCAACGCGAGGTCGTCGGCAACCTTTATCAATCTGCCGATGTTCTTCCCGATACGCCCCGCGACTAGGTACCCCATCATCAGCACGGCAAACGCGAGCGCCGCCGTGATCCCCATCATCTTCCACCGCATCGCCGCCATCACCTGGTGCAGGTCGTCCATGTGGAGTCCGCTCCCTACCACCCAGCCCCAAGGCTTGTAGAGCTTCACGTAGGAGAGCTTTGACACCGGGACCGTCGAGCCCGGTTTGGGCCACAGGTATTCCACGATCCCGCTCCCCTTCGCCTTGGCAACTTCGGCCATTTCGATGAAAAGGGCCTTGCCGTTGGGATCCTTGGTGCCGCTTTGATCCTTTCCTTCCAACTCCGGCTTGATCGGGTGCATGATCACCCTGGCGTTCAGGTCGTTGATCCAGAAGTACTGGTTGTCCGCGTAGCGCATCATCCGGATGCGCGTCATCGCCCTGCTCTGCGCCTCTTGCAGGGAGAATTCTCCCTTTTGCGCGCGCTGATCGTATTCGGCCAGCAGCTCGACGGGGAGGTCGACCACCGATCTCAGCGTGTCTTCTCTTTCGGCCAGGACCCTCTGCTCCAGGTTGGGCAACAGATAAAGGAAGTTCACCGCCGTGACAATAAGGATAGTAACCAGAGAAATGCTCATTACCTTCGTAGCGATCTTCCAATCCTTGAACTTGCTGATCTGCATCTGTCTTCTCCCTCTAGCGATGGAAAGTAATTGCGCGGGAAGTGCCTTTTGTACCCTCCCTCTGTGGTTAATCATCGGCATATAACCGGGGATTCTTTATGGGTAATTGGATATTAACCTTTACGAAAAAGAGGGAAAATGTAGGCAGGATTATTGCCGCTGCAGGCAGTGACATGTCTTTACGGGACCGAGAGAGAGCTGCAGCCGGTTCGGTTGACAGTGCAACTGGGAATAGTTCTTGCGGGGGTGCGTCGTGAGAGAGTAAAAGGTGCGGGGTTGCCAGTGAGCGGGAGGGGAGGGGGGAAGTTGCTGGAACCCGCGGCGGCAGGCGTGCCGCCGCGGACCGATGTGACTATTTGCCGGGGATGGTGATGCAGAGGCACTGCGCCTCGGCGAAGGTGGTCTCGCCGCGGAAGATGCGGCCATGCACCATCACCTTGCGCCCCTCCGCGGAGACCACACGGCTTTCCACCGTTACCACCTGTTGCAGCGGCAGCATGTTGCGAAAGCTCACGTTGAGGTTCCCTACCACGATAGGGTAGCCGGCAGCCCAGGCCGCGAGGCCGAGGGACTCGTCCATGATCGCCGCGATCGCTCCGCCGTGCGCGTGTCCCGGGGGACCTTCCGCCTCGGGACCGAGCCAGTAGCGCGCGTGGAGATGTCTGTCGGCGTCGCGATAGTAGCGCGCCCGGAAACGGTCCCCGTGGGTGTCGCCGGAGACAAAGCGCAGCGAATCGCCCACAAGCGACGGCGCATCGAAAGGGATCCAGCCGGGATCGCCGCTGAGATCGATCTCTGTGGGTTCGTTGTCATGGACTTTCAAGGCTGATTCTGACACTATGTTCCTCCTTGGAGTGTGGCGTATGCGGTGAGGCAGGCGGTACCTTAACAAAGTTTGCCGCGGAAATAAAGGGGATGCCATCGCCCGCCGCAGGGATGCCGGAAACGGGTCGGCGGCCAATTGGTCTGACCTGATAACGAGCAGTTATGCCTATTTGATAACTGAATTCAGTTGACAGTTTCCCCCGTAAAGCGTAAACAATGGCAGCGGGAAGTCCAACAATGCCGGAGCTGCCGTATATGCAAGAGAAACCTGCAACACTGCACGGGGGGCAAGACGAAATGCCGGAGATCGACTCCCCGCAGGCAGAGCGGTTGCTGCATGAACTGCAGGCCCGCCTTGCCGAGGCGGAGGCGGAAAACGTCGAACTGCGCCGGCTCTGCGCCGAAAAGGGTGCCCTGATCGAGGCCCTGAGCAAAAACGAGTCGAGCTTTCGCGCCCAGTACAACGACACCCCCGTCATGCTGCATTCCATCGACAGGGACGGGGTCGTGCTGGGGGTCAGCAACTACTGGCTAGAGGTTCTCGGCTACCGGCGCGACGAGGTGATAGGTCGCAGGTCCACCGACTTCCTCACCGCTGCATCGCGCAGTTATGCCGAGCAGGTGGTACTCCCGGAATTTTTCCGCACCGGGTTCTGCAGGAACATCAACTACCAGCTGGTGAAAAAGAGCGGCGAGGTCCTGGACGTGCTCCTCTCCGCTTCGGCTGAGCGCGACGCCCAGGGGGAAATCATCCGCTCCTTCGCCGTCATGACCGACGTCACCGAGTGGAAAGCCGCCGAAACGGCCCTCAAGGCAAGCGAGGAACGCTTCCGGATGATCGTCGAGACCTCCCAGGAGGGGATCCTCGGCGCGGACGCAGCCGGCACGCTCACCTACGTGAACCGCCAGTTCGCCGAGATGCTCGGCCTCGAGGTCGGCGACGTCCTCGGCCGTCCCTTCATCGACCTGGTCGACACCTGCCTGCATGACGACATAGTCGCCAAGCTGAAAAGCAGGGAGCAGGGGGTGTCCGAATACTACGAGACCATCCTGGTGCGCAAAGACGGCTCGAAGGTGTGGGCCAGCGTCTCCGCCATTCCGGTAAAGGGGGGAGACGGGGAATACACCGGCTCCTTCGCCATGGTTTCCGACATCACCAGGAGGAAGCAGGCGGCCGAGGAGATCGAGGTGCTGCACACACACCTCTCGGCACGCGCCTGCGAGCTGGAGATGGCCAACGAGGATCTCGAGGCGTTCAGCTACACCGTCTCGCACGACCTCCGCAGGCCGCTTACCGCCATCAACGGGTACAGCCAGGTGATCATCGAGCTGTTCGGCAAGGAGTTGAACCCGCAGTGCAAGGAGTACGTGCAGGAGATCCTGAAGGGAAGCATCAGGATGAACCACCTGATCGACACGCTGCTCAACTTCTCCCGCAGAAACAGCGGCAACTTTACGCGCGAAGAGCTGGACTTGAGCGAGATGGTGCAAGAGATCATGGCGGAGTTGAGCTTCACCGAACCGCAGCGCAAGGTGACGTGCATCGTGCAGCCGGGGGTAAGGTGCGAGGCTAACTCCCACCTTCTGCACGTGGTGCTCGACAACCTCCTCGGCAACGCCTGGAAGTACTCGGCCAAGAAGGCCGACGGCGTCATCGAGTTCGGCGTCACCGAGCAGCGGGGAGAGAGAGTCTATTTCATCCGCGACAACGGCGCCGGGTTCGACATGGGCCAGGCGGACCGCCTTTTCACGCCGTTCCAGCGTCTGCACACCGCGCAGGATTTCCTGGGGACAGGGATCGGCCTGGCCAGCGTGCAGCGCATCATCGAGCGCCACGGCGGCGAGATCTGGGCGGAGGGTGAACCCGGCAAGGGTGCGACCTTCTACTTCACCCTCGGCTAACCCCCCGGCGCCACCCTTTTCATCATCTTCTGCCGGTACCCCACGATTTCCTTCCTGAGCGACGCCAGCCCGGTGACCTTCTGGTCGACCGTCTCTATATGCTGGTCCAGGATCTCGATCAGCCGGGGGATCATCCGCTCCGTCTGCTTCGCGTTGCCGTAGGCAACGTAGAGATCCTGCATCTCCTTTATGCTCAGTCCCAGTTCCTTCAGCTTCAGGATGAACTTGATCCTCCTGAAGTAGTAGGGCGTGTACCCCCTGACGGCGCCATCCAACCTCTGCACCGATTCGATTATCCCAACTTCTTCCCAGTACCGTAGCGTCCTCGTGGTCAGGCCGTACTCCTTGGCCAGGTCCCCGATCGATACCGCCGTCTCGCCTTCTCTCAGCTCATTCATCCGTTTCACCTTTACGTAAACTTCCAGGACATTCTTAGGGCATATGCGGGACTTTGTCAACCGCTATCGGCGAAGCCCCGTCTGACGCGGGCTGGCGGGTGACGGTGGAGAAATTCCGTCATTGTATAAAAATATGTTCTATTATTGCTTGACATGCACGTAAACTGAAGCTATTTTATCCGTCATGTGGATCGTCCATAAACCGAATACGGCGCATACCGCACCTACTTGCATCGTATATTCCCGCGATTACGGACAGACGCTTCTCCCGCCGCATCTCCAGCTGACGTTAGTGTTAAGGATGGATTGGCGACCCGAGAGGGGCTGACCGAAAGCTTCTCCCGGCGCATTTGATAATCAAACAAAACGGAGGTTGAAATGAGCGAGCTGCATAAGAGGATCAGGAAGGAGAGCCTGCGCGCGAGGATCATGACCGCGGAAGAGACCATACCGTTTTTCAAGAACGGCATGGATCTCGGCTGGTCCGGGTTCACCCCGGTGGGGTACCCGAAGGTGGTGCCGGCGGCACTGGCCGATTACGTTGAGCGGAACAACCTGCAGGGGAAGATGCGCTTCAACCTCTTCATCGGCGCGTCGATCGGTGCGGAAATAGAGGACCGCTGGGCATCGCTTCAGATGACCGACAAGAGGTGGCCCTACCAGACCGGCAAGGTGGTGCAAAAACAGGTCAACGACGGCACGGTCCGGATGGGGGACAAGCATCTCTCCCTGTACGCGCAGGACCTGGCCTACGGCTTTTACACGAAGCAAAGGGGAGGGGGCTTCGATCTCGGGCTCATCGAGGCGAGCGGCATCACCGAGGACGGCTCCATCATACTGGGAGGGTCCATCGGCTGCGCCACCGAGGTGATCCAGCACTGCGACAAGCTGATCATCGAGATCAACACGGCCATCCCGTCCTTCGAAGGGATCCACGACATCGTCATGACGGAGCGCCCCCCCTACAAGAAGCCTTACCTGATCAGCCGGGTGGACGACCGGATCGGCTCGCTGTACGTCCCGTGCGACCCGGACAAGATCGTCGCCATCGTCGAGTCCAAACAGCCGGATCGCGGGCGCGCGCTTTCCCCCCCCGACGAGGTCTCCGAGCAGATCGCCGCCAACATCATGGACTTCTTCCAGTTCGAGGTGAAGGCGGGTCGCCTCCCGAAGAACCTCCTGCCGCTGCAGTCGGGCGTCGGCAACATAGCGAACGCCGTGGTCGGGGGGATGGTCAAGGGGCCCTTCTCCAACATCAAGGTCTGGACCGAGGTGATCCAGGACACCATGCTCGACTTCTTCGATTCCGGGAAGCTCGACTTCGCCTCCTCCACCTCGCTCTCCCTCTCGGAAGGGGGCTTCAAGCGCCTCTACGACAACTGGGACTTCTACGTGAACAAGGTGGTGCTGCGCCCCATGCAGATCAGCAACAACCCGGAGCCGATCCGCCGTCTCGGCGTCATCGCCATGAACACGCCGGTGGAGTTCGACATCTACGGCCACGCGAACTCGACGCTGGTCGGCGGGACCAGGATGATAAACGGCATCGGCGGCTCCGGCGACTTCCTGAGAAACGCCTACCTCTCCATCATGCACACCCCCTCCACCCGTCCTTCGAAGACGGATCCGACAGGCATCACCTGCGTGGTCCCGATGGCTCCGCACGTCGACCACACGGAGCACGACCTCGATATCCTGGTCACGGAGCAGGGGCTTGCCGACCTGCGCGGGCTCTGCCCGAGGGACCGGGCGAAGGAGATCATCGCCAAGTGCGTGCACCCCGACTACCGCCCCATCATGCAGGAGTACTTCGAGCGGGCCAGGCGCGAGTGTTTCGAGCTGAAGGTCGGCCACGAGCCGCACATGCTCTTCAAGGTCTTCAAGATGCAGCAGAGCCTTGCGGAGAAGGGGACCATGAAGATCGCCAACTGGGACTAGCGGAGAGTGCGGTCATGGAAAAGGATCTGAAAAAGAGGAACCGGGTGACGCAGCAGAAACTGGAAAAGGCCGTCGAGTTGCTGGAGGTCCTGGCCGACGAGGAGCAGGAGTGTTCCCTGTCGGCGCTCGCCAAGAGGATCGGGGTGAGCAGGTACAAGACGATGCGCCTTCTGGAGAGCCTGCAGAACAAGGGGGTGGTGCAGTGCGCCGTCGAGAGCGGACGCTACAACCGCTCCTGCGCAGAACTTCTGAGCCGGAGGCTTCAGAAGAAGGCGGGGCGCTTCAGGCATGCGAGGGTGATGGAATCGTTTTTGCGCCGCAGCCACGAGACCGGCTGCCCGTCGCTGGTCTCGGAGGCAAGGCCCGTGCTGGAATCCCTGGCGCGACAGCACAACGAGGCGATGTACCTCACCGTGCTCAAGGGGGACGAGGTCCTCTTCGTCGACATGGTGGACCGGCAGGGGGAGATGAAGGCGGAACCGCTGCTCGGGATGTGCTACCCCTTTTTCAGCAACGCCGCCGGCAAGGCGATGCGCTCCATCGACTCCTGGGACCTCCTGGAAAAAATCGGCAAGAGGTGGCGCCGCGGCCAGCCGGGTTTCCCGGACCTCGCCATCTTCAAGGGCGAACTGGAGCTGATCCGGGAACAGGGGGTCGCCGTCGACTGCGGCGGCCTCGGCGAGGGGATCGTCACCGTGGCGGTGGCTGTCAGGGATTACGCGGGGAAGGTGGTCGGAGCGGTCGCCATGCTCGGCCCCTCGTTCAGGATGATCGGCGCAAGGCTGGAGCAGGAAATCATACCGTCGCTGCGGGTGGGGGGGGAGTTGCTCTCCACGAAGTTCGGCTACGTCCGTCAGTGAAATGCGGCTTTGCCTCAGGAGGAGGGGCCTCCTGGGACGCGGGCCTTACCATCGACAAAAGGAGTGAGACCATGGCGGAAAACGACAATGTAAGTTGGGAAGCGATCGCCGGCAACAGCAAGTTTATCGAACTGAAGAACAAGAAGAGGAATTTCCTGTTCAGCTGGTGGATCGTCTCCACCATCTACTACCTGCTCCTCCCCGTCATCTCCGGTTACTTCCCCGAGACCTTCAACGTCAAGGTGATCGGTCCCATCAACTTCGGCTACCTCTTCATCCTCTCCCAGTTCGTGGTCGCCATCGGCGTGGCTGCCTATTACGCCCACGTCGCCAACAAGGATTTCGACCGGCTGACCAAGCAGCTGATCGACGCGCTCAAATAAAAGGAGGAGACCATGAAAAATAAGATAGCCGCCTTAACCATCGCCGTCTCGCTTTGCGTCTCCCCGCTTGTCTTCGCCGCAGCGGCCCCGGCCGTGGGCACCGCTGCCGCGGCGCCGGCCGCTTCGATAGCTGCGCCCGCGAAGAGCGCTCCGGCCGCCGCAACCGCCAAGGCCGCCGAGGCCCCGGCCGCCAAGGTGACGCCCAACCGCGGCATCACCATCGGCATGTTCGCCATCATCATCGCCGTCACCATGGGGGTCGTGGTCTGGGCCGCCAAGAAGACGCAGACCGCCGCCGACTTCTACACCGCGGGGGGCGGGATCACCGGGTTCCAGAACGGCTGGGCCATCGCCGGCGACTACATGTCCGCCGCCTCCTTCCTCGGGATGTCCGGTCTCATCTCCCTCTACGGCATAGACGGGTTCATGTACGCGGTGGGGCCGATGTTCTCCTTCATCGCGATCCTCCTGGTCATCGCGGAGCCGTGCCGCAACGCGGGGAAATACACGCTGGGGGATATCCTCTCCTTCAGGTCCTCGCCTAAGATCGTGCGCGGCGTTGCGGCCCTCTCCACGGTCACCGTCTCCATCTTCTACCTCATCGCGCAGATGGTCGGGGCCGGGAAGCTGATGCAGATGCTTTTGGGCATCCCGTACCGCGTTTCCGTCATCGGGGTCGGCGCGCTCATGGTCGCCTACGTGGTTTTCGGCGGCATGAAGGCCACCACCTGGGTGCAGATCATCAAGGCGTCGCTCCTCATGGGTGCTACCACCGTCCTTTGCATCCTCGTCGCGGCGAAGGCCGGTTTCAACCCGGTCACCTTCTTCACCGACATCGTCAACAGCAGCGCCATCCAGGAGCACGTCAGGATGAACGTGCTGAAGGACGTGGTGCCCAAGGACGGCTTCAACTACGGCCAGCGCTTCCTGGAGCCGGGACTCTTCCTCAAGAGCCCGCTGGACCAGATATCCCTCGGCATCGCCTGGGCCCTCGGCGCCGCCGGCCTCCCGCACATCCTGATGCGCTTCTTCACCGTCCCGAGCGCCAAGGAGGCGAGGAAATCGATCATCATCGCCCTCTTCCTCAACTCCAGCTTCTTCTTCATGATCAGCATCATCGGTTTCGGCGCCGCCCTCTACCTCACCCCGCAGAGCATCCTGGCCGTCGACAAGGGGGGCAACATGGCGACCCTGCTTCTGGCCCAGCACATGGGCGGCGGCGCGGGCAGCCTCGGCGGCGACATCTTCCTCGCCTTCATCTGCGCGGTCGCCTTCGCGACGATTCTCGCCGTCGTCTCCGGCCTCGTGCTGGCAGCCTCGGCGGCCATCGCGCACGACGTCTACGTGAACATCATCAAGGACGGCAAGGCGGACCAGCACCTGCAGGTGAAGGTCGCCCGCGTCACCTCCCTTTTCGTCGGCACCTCGGCGATCCTCATGGGGCTTGCGGCGGAGAAGGAGAACGTGGTGGCCCTGGTCGCTCTCGCCTTCGCCGTTGCCGCCTCGGGTAACTTCCCGGTGATCATGCTGTCGCTCTTCTGGAAGAAGTTCAACACGGCCGGCATCGTCTCGGGTCTCGTGGTCGGAACGGTCGTGGCGCTTTCCCTGGTGGTGGTCTCGCCGGTGATGACCTATCCTAAGAAGGTGGCCGCCGACGCCAGGAAGGTGGTGGAAACCCTGGAGAAGAAGGTGGCCGGCGGCGCGGTGCTCACCGACAAGGAGGCGAAGACCCTGGAGAAGTCGAAGGTCGACTACGAGAAGAACAAGGACGGGACCTCCATGGTCGGGCTGGACAAGCCGATCTTCCCGCTCAAGAACCCCGGCATCGTCTCCGTGCCGCTCGGCTTCCTGGCCGCCGTCATCGGCTGTCTGCTGTTCCGCGACCGCCGTGCCGAGGAGATGTTCGCCGAGATCGACGTGCGGCAGAACACCGGGATAGGGATCGCCAAGGCGAGCGACCATTAGACACGAAGAGGGGAGCCCGGCAGGTAGCCGCCGGGCTCCCCATCAGGCGGCAGTTCTGCTGATGCAACGCCCTCACCCCAACCCTCTCCCGGAGGGCGAGGGGGCTGAAACGGCAGTGCCATCAAGCAGATACACCCGACGGGATTGGTGGTCCCTCAGGGTGCAGGTGATCGAGCGTCCCCTCGCCCTCCGGGAGAGGGACAGGGTGAGGGAGTTGCAGTTCTGCAGACCAAGGAACAGGTGAGGGTGTTTTTGGCTGCAGTTCGCGGCAGGAATGCCGATCCTACATCAGGTAGACATACGGGAGGTGATCATGACCACACAGAGTGCTTTGCAGGAAGTGGAGCCGGCAACCGTGGCCGGCGACGAAGGGATACAGCTTCTTTACTCGCTCAGCAAGGAGGAACTGGTCCGGATCATCGTCGACGACGCCAAAAACTGGCTCGCGCACGACGGCGTCTGGTTCCAGTCACTGGAAAAGAAGCACGGCATGGACGTGGCGGTCGAGATCGACACGGACGCCTGGCGGCTTTTCACCGCCATCGAGGCGAAAAGGATCATGGAGCGGCTGGGACTGAAGCCGGGCGGCGGAATTCCCGCGCTGGTCGAGTGCCTGAAACACCGCTTCTACGCGAGGATAAACCTGCAGCAGTGCGTGGAGGTCACCGAGACTCGCGCCGTGTTCCGGATGATCGACTGCCGCGTGCAGTCGGCCCGCAAACGGAAGGGGCTGGCGGACCATCCCTGCAAATCGGTCGGCATCGTCGAATATTCCGGGTTTGCCAGCGCCATCGATCCCAGGATCAAGACCCGCTGCCTGGCCTGCCCCCCGGACGAGCACCCCGAGGATTTCTGGTGCGCCTGGGAGTTCACCCTGTCCGATTGAGGCAGCGGCCTCCCCACTCAATGAACAAGGAGAAACGATATGCACACCGCAGCCGCGGCACCCTACAAAGCGAAGAACAAGATCCGTTTCGTCACGGCGACCAGTCTCTTTGACGGCCATGACGCGTCCACCAACATAATAAGGCGCATGCTCCAGGCCTCGGGGGCCGAGGTGATCCACCTGGGGCACAACCGGTCCGTGGAGGTGATCGTCAGCGCGGCCATCCAGGAGGACGCCCAGGGGATAGCGGTGAGCTGTTACCAGGGTGGGCATGTCCCTTTCTTCAAGTACATCCGGGACCTCCTGAAGGAGCGTGGCGCGGAGCACATCCGGGTCTTCGGCGGCGGCGGCGGGGTGATAGTCCCCGACGAGATCCGCGAGATCGAGGGGTACGGGGTGAGCAAGATCTTCTCGCCGGAGGACGGCCGCAGGATGGGGCTGCAGGGGATGATCAACCACATGCTGGAGCTGTGCGACTTCGCCCCGCAGCGCGACCTCGACGAGGAGATCGGGAAGCTGGCCGAGGGTGAGATCCGCGCCGTCAACACCCTGATCACCCTGGCGGAGCAGGCGGTGCAGCAGCACGATGAGGGGTACACGACGATACGGGGGCGTATCCAGTCCCTGGGTGGCGAGGTTCCCGTGCTCGGGATCACGGGGACCGGCGGCGCCGGGAAAAGCTCCATCACGGACGAGCTGGTGCGCCGCTTCATCAGGGACTTCCCCGACAAAAGGGTGGCGATCCTGGCCGTCGACCCCTCCCGCCAGCGGACCGGCGGGGCGCTCCTGGGCGACCGGATCAGGATGAACTCCATCAACACGGAGCGGGTCTACATGCGCTCGCTTGCCACCCGCGAATCCCATTCCGAACTCTCCGCGGCGATCAAGGACGCGATCGACGTGGTCCGCGCCGCCGGTTTCGATTTCGTCATCATCGAGACGTCCGGGATCGGGCAGGGGGACGCGGGGGTCGTCGAGATTTGCGACGTCTCCCTGTACGTGATGACCTGCGAGTTCGGCGCGCCGACCCAGCTGGAGAAGATCGACATGCTCGACTTCGCCGACCTGGTGGCGCTGAACAAGTTCGAGCGCAAGGGTGCGCTGGACGCGCTCAGAAACGTCAGGAAGCAGTACCGGCGCAACCGCAACCTCTTCGAGCTTGCCGACACCGAACTCCCGATCTTCGGGACCATCGCCTCCCAGTTCAACGACCCCGGCACCAACGTCCTGTACCTGGCTTTGCTGGAAAGGTTGAACGAGAAGAAACAGGTGGGATGGCACTCAAGCCTTGAGGTCGCGGAGACGGAAAGCCTCAAGAAGTACGTGATACCGCCCGACCGGGTCCATTACCTCGGCGAGATCGTCCAGAGCGTGCGCGGCTACCGAAAGACGGTGGAGGAACAGTCCGGGGTGGCCCGGAACCTGTTCCAGCTGAAGGGGGCCCGGGAGCTGGTGCAGGGAGAGGGGACGCGTGCGGAGCTGGACCAGCTGATCGGCTCCCTGGACTGCAAGCTGAACGAAGAGTCCAGGCGCATCATCGAGGGATGGCCGGAGCTGAAGGCCTCCTACCGCAGCGAGGCGCTCGTCACCAAGGTGCGCGACAAGGAGATCAGGACCGATCTCTACACCACCTCCCTCTCCGGGTCCAGGATCGCCCGCGTCTGCGTCCCGGACTACCGGGACCTGGGCGAGATCGTCAAGTGGAGCATGAAAGAGAACCTGCCGGGGTACTTCCCGTACACGGCGGGGGTGTTCCCCTTCAAGCGCGTCGAGGAGGACCCTAAGCGGCAGTTCGCGGGCGAAGGGACGCCGGAGCGGACCAACCGGCGCTTCCACTACCTCTGCCAGGACGACGGCGCGAAAAGGCTCTCCACCGCCTTCGACAGCGTGACGCTCTACGGAGAGGACCCGGACTACCCGCCCGACGTCTACGGCAAGGTGGGGGAGAGCGGCGTGTCGATCTGCACCGTCGAGGACGTGCAGAAGCTCTACGCCGGCTTCGACCTCTGCGCCCCCTCGACCAGCGTCTCCATCACCATCAACGGACCGGCGCCGATGATGCTGGCGATGTTCTTCAACGCCGCCATCGAGCAGCAGGTGGAGCAGTTCAGGAAGGAAAAGGGGCGCGAGCCGTCGGCCGAGGAGTACCAGGAACTGAAGTGCTGCACGCTGCAGACGGTGCGCGGCACGGTGCAGGCGGACATTCTCAAGGAGGACCAGGGGCAGAACACCTGCATCTTCTCCACCGAGTTCGCCCTGAAGATGATGGGGGACATCCAGCAGTACTTCATCGAGCAGAAGGTGAGGAACTACTACTCCGTATCCATCAGCGGCTACCACATCGCCGAGGCCGGAGCGAACCCGATCTCGCAGCTCGCCTTCACGCTCTCCAACGGATTCACCTACGTGGAGTACTACCTCTCGCGCGGCATGCACATCGACGACTTCGCGCCGAACCTCTCCTATTTCTTCTCCAACGGGCTCGACCCGGAGTACACGGTGATAGGAAGGGTGGCGCGGCGCATCTGGGCCGTGGTGATGCGGGAGAAGTACGGCGCCAACGACCGGAGCCAGAAGCTCAAGTACCACATCCAGACCAGCGGCCGGTCGCTGCACGCCCAGGAGATGGATTTCAACGACATCCGGACCACGCTCCAGGCCCTGATGGCCATCTACGACAACTGCAACTCGCTGCACACCAACGCCTATGACGAGGCGGTCACCACCCCCACCGAGGAATCGGTGCGCAGGGCGATGGCGGTGCAGATGATCATCACCAAGGAGCTGGGGCTCGCCAGGAACGAGAACCCGCTCCAGGGCGCCTTCATCATCGACGAGCTGACGGACCTGGTGGAGGAGGCCGTACTCGTCGAGTTCGAGCGGATCGACCAGAGGGGAGGCGTGCTGGGGGCGATGGAGACCCAGTACCAGCGAGGCAAGATCCAGGACGAGTCGATGCTCTACGAGCACAAGAAGCACTCCGGGGAACTCCCGATCGTCGGCGTCAACACCTTCCTCAACCCGCGAGCCGACGAGGAAGGGTACCAGGTACCGGGCGAGCTGGCGCGGGCGACGCATGAGGAGAAGGAGCAGCAGATCAAGAACCTGCGAGCCTTCCAGGAGCGGAACAAGGAGAAGGCGCCCCAGGCGCTGAAGCGTCTGCAGGAGGTCGCCGTCTCCGGCGGCAACATCTTCGGCGAACTGATGGAGACGGTGAAGTACGCCTCGCTCGGGCAGATCACCCGGGCGCTCTACGAGGTGGGCGGCGAGTACCGGCGCAACATGTAGCAACTCTCCCTCACCCCGATCCGCCTGCGCCAAGGCTACGGCGGTTGAAGGCCCTGCGGGAGAAGCAAACTCAACCCCTCTCCCTCCGGGAGAGGGTGGCCGGAGGCCGGGTGAGGGCGTTGCCACGAAGGGACCGATAGCCGGTAGCGCCGCCCTCACCCCGACCCTCTCCCGGGGGGTGAGGGGGAGTTGGCGCGGAAGGTGTAAGAGTACAGGAGGAAACCTGTAGGAGCGGCATTCCTGCCGCGATTGATTGCCCTCACCCCGATCCGCCTGCGCCAAGGCTACGGCGGGTGAAGGCCCGGAAGGCGAGGGGGAGCAGGACTGAGCTGGAGGAACACATGGACGTATTCGAGGTCATCAACAACAGGCGGAGCATCAGGAAGTACAAGGATATCCCGGTGTCTTGGGACAAGGTCGGGCTGGTGCTGGAAGCGGCAAGGCTCGCGCCTTCCTGGAAGAACATGCAGTGCTGGCGCTTCCTCGTGCTGAACTCTGGGGAGAAAAAACAGGCACTTTTGAACGGGTTTTCGGACGAGAACCCCGGGAAGAAGGCTCTCGCGCAGGCGCCGGTGGTGATTGTGGTCTGCGCGGATCCTGCCGAGTCAGGGATTGAGAACGGCATAGAGTACTACGTCGCCGATACTGCCATAGCTTTCGAACACATATGTCTCGCCGCACACGGTCTCGGACTTGGCACCTGCTGGATGGGATGGTATGATGAGTCGGCCATAAAGGAACAGCTGGGAATTCCGGAGAGTATCAGGGTGGTCGGCGTGACGCCGCTTGGCTATCCCGACCAGGAACCTAAACAGCGACCGCGCAAGGATCTGACAGAGATTGCCTACTTCAATGATTGGGGGACGACTAATGCTGACCAGACAGGAATCGCAACAAAGAGTTGCCAGGCTGCAACAGGAACTTAAGTCGAAGGAGATCGACGGAGCGCTCTTCATCTATCCCATCGACGTCTACTATTTCACCGGCACGCGCCAGAACTCGACCCTCTGGGTGCCGGCAGAAGGAAGTCCGCGCCTCATGGTGCGCAAGAGCTACAGCCGGGCCCGGCAGGAAAGCTGCATCGAGGAGACCCGACCCTTTCCCTCCAGCAAGGAATTCCCCGATCTCTTCGGGCCCGAAATTACCAGGATAGGGTTCACCTTCGACGTAGCGCCGGTGCAGCAGTACAACTACTACGCGAAGCTGCTGCCGGGGCGCGAGTTCGTGGACATCTCCTCCATCAACCGCGACATCCGTTCGGTAAAGTCGACCTGGGAGCTGGAACAGATGCGCGACAGCGGGGCGCGCCTTTGCGCCATCTTCAAGGAAGTACCGTCGTTCCTGAAAGAGGGTATGCGCGAGGTGGACCTGGCCGCCGAGTTCGAGTACCGCCTGAGGAAAGCGGGGGGCGAGGGGTACGTGCGGATGCGGTCCTTCAACCAGGAACTCTTCCAGGGACTGGCCGTCTCTTCCGCCACCGCCTGCGATCCCGGTTTCTTCGACGGCGCGGTGACCGGACAGGGGATGTCCAGCGCCTCCCCGCACGGCGCTTCCGCTGCGACCATCTGCGCTAACACGCCCGTACTCATCGACTATACCGGCGTCTTCAACGGCTACATCGTCGACATGACCCGTTTCTTCGTGATCGGGAAACTCGACCCAGAACTGGAGCGCGGTTTTGCCACGGCAATCGCCATCCAGAACTACGTGGTGGAAAACCTGAAGCCGGGGGCGATCTGCGAGGAATTGTTCCTCAAGGCGGCGCAGATGGCTGAGTCCGCGGGACTTGCCCAGAACTTCATGGGTGCTCCGGGGGAGAATGCCAAGTTCGTCGGTCATGGCGTGGGGCTGGAACTCGACGAGTTCCCGGTGCTCGCACAGGGGTTCAAGGTCGCGCTGCAGGAAGGACAGACCATAGCCATCGAGCCGAAGTTCGTCTTTCCGGGGAAGGGAGTGATCGGGATCGAGAACACGTTCGCCGTCAGCAGCAACGGTGGCGTGAAACTGACCGACATGCCGGACGAGGTCGTCTCCCTTTAGTCATAGGCTTTGCATCGAGGATTTGCCGGGAAGGCAACCATTTCTGCTGTGTCGAGGTAACCATGACGCCTATTGATGCATACGCCGCTGACCGCGGTGACACGGCCGGAGCAGTGAGGCGGGACGGAGTGATCAGGCTCGACGTCGAACTGCGGATTGCTTCACTGGATGAGGTCGCGGAGGAGCTTCTGTGCAACTGCCCCTCCGCCGTCCTCGGTTGCAGGGTTGACGACGTCGTCAACGTCGGCAACCTCGTGAATCTCATGGGAAGCGGCATCAGCTTCAGCAACCAGACGCTGGTGGTAGGGAATCGACAACTTCTCTGCAACTACACCCCGTTGCTCGAAGAAGGCAAAAGCTACGGCGGCGTTCTCACCCTTAGTTTTCCCGACGATGACCGGGACGATACCACCGAGTTGAACGAGCTGCTTCGCTCCGCCAACAGCTTCATGAACCTCGATTACGACGGCATCATCATCGTGGACCGTCACGGCAAGGTGGTGCTGGTCAACCAGTCCTTCGCCGACGTGCTCGATACCACCCCCCAGACCATGATCGGAAAGCACATCCATAAGGCCTACCATAACTCCCAGGCGTCGCGGATGCCGCTTGTCATCGAGACCGGCAGGCCCGAGATCGGCTACGTCCACTACATGAACGGGCGCGAGGTCATTTCCAGCCGGTTTCCGCTCATCAAGGACGGCAAGGTGATCGGCTGCATGGGGAAGATCCTCTTCAAGGACATCCGGGAGATCACACTGATCGCCAATCGCTTGCAGAACACCCCCGAGACCCGCTCCCAGTCCCGGTCGGTCGCGGGCAAGGAATCGCTGTTCAAGTACGATGTCAACAGCATCATCGGGCAAAGCAGCAAAATGGCAGAGCTGAAGCAGAGCCTTTTGAAGGTCGCGGGGAAGGGATCGAACGTCCTGCTGCGCGGCGAGAGCGGCACCGGCAAGGAACTCTTCGCGCACGCCCTCCATGCGGCGAGCCCCCGCCGCTATGCCGCCTTCGTCAAGGTCAACTGCGCGGCCATACCGGAACATCTCCTGGAATCGGAGCTCTTCGGCTATGCCGAAGGCGCCTTTACCGGGGCCAAGAAGGGAGGGCAGGTGGGGAAATTCGAGCAGGCCCACACCGGCACCATCTTCCTCGACGAGATCGGCGACATGCCCCTCAGCATGCAGGTCAAGATGCTGCGGGTCTTGCAGGAAAAGGAGTTGACCCAGCTCGGCAGCACCAGGCCTAAAACGGTCGACGTCCGGGTGGTGGCAGCCACCAACAGCAACCTGGAGCAGTTGGTCAAGGACGGCAAGTTCCGCGAGGATCTCTACTACCGCCTCAACGTGGTGTCGCTCAACATACCTGCGCTGCGCGAGCGCAAGGAGGATATCGCCGTCATCACGAACCACCTCATCAGCCAGTTCAACATAGAGTTCGGCCTGGAAATCCAGGGGCTAGATGCCGAGGCGTGGGGGCTCATCCGTGCCTACGACTGGCCTGGCAACATCCGCGAACTCCGCAACGTCCTCGAGAGCGCCTTCAATGTCACGACTGGACCCTTGATCCGTCGGGAGGACCTCCCCACCCAACTGGCACGGCTGATTCACGGCAACGCAGCGCAAACGCCCAGCGCGCCGCTGCCTGGGTTCGTGGAGGACCTCAGTCTCGGTCTTGGCTCCAAGAGCCTCGAAGAGATCGTGGAGAGCTTCGAGAGGCTTGTTATCGAAAAGGCCTTGGAACGCTGCAAAGGCAACAAGCTTCAGGCGGCACAGTTGCTTCGCATTTCCAGGCCCGGCTTTTACAAGAAACTGCAAAAACTGTCCGGTCAAGGCGTTTTGGCGACTTGATCACGGCCCCCTTTTCTCCCCTTTATCCCTCTCCGACAGCCGGGGGACGCCCCGGCCTCTTTTCTCGTCCCGTGCGAACCCCATCCCCCCTCCTGACCTCCCCCGACCCCATCCGCGCCACGCCCCCCGATACTTGCTTCTGAGAAAGTTAAAGCAGCTCCTTCTGGAAAGACGTAACCAATGGAGATACGCACCTGCCTAACGTCCCCTCGCCCTCCGGGAGAGGGACAGGGTGAGGGAGCTTTTGCGATAATGGAGTGCTCGGAACAATGTTTTACATATACCTGAGCCTTGTACGTCCTTCTCTCATGCCCTGCCGTGGCCTGCTTTGGGATCGAACGTTAACGATCTGTAAACGGCAGGAGACGCTGTTAACGTTTCTATAACAGGTTTTATGTTCCTGAAACTACGTAACTTTTTACCATTCCACCCCGTCCTGCCTGCTCCGCCTGTCAACAGGTGTTAACACCGGCTGTTATGTCCCGACCGGCGCCTCAATCGCCAGGCAGACCACAAACATGCAGAATTGCGGCACTGTTGCCGCCTTCTGTTGCCGGTAATTATAAAAACAATGTTTTGGCATTATCGTTGCTCCTGTTGTGTCCCAACCTGTGAACCTCCCGATATCCCCCCTGCGAAAAGGAGCGAAAAAATGACAGAAAAAGCGTACGACTGGGCCGCCATAGCCGGCCATCCAAGGTTCAAGGAACTGCACAGCAAGAAAGTCGCCTTCATGTACGGCTGGTGGGCCTTTTCAGCCGGATGCTACTTCTTGCTGCTTCTCGGTGCAGGCTACACCCCGGGACTCTTCAGCATTGAAGTGATCGGCAACATCAATGTCGGGTATCTCTTCGCCCTGGCGCAGTTCGTCATCAGCTTCTTCATAGCCATCCACTACGGCAGGGTCGCAGACCGCGACTTCGACCGTCTGACCAAGGAACTTGTCGAGCAGATCCAATAGGGGGAAAACATGAAACGCATCGTGGCATCCGCAATCATCGCCATCTCCATTGGAGGGGCGGCTCTCGCCGCCGAACCCGCCGGGGGGACGCTAAATCCGCAACCTGCGGGAGCCTCAGTCAAGGTTCTTCCCGCTCCCGCCCAACCCGCCGCCTCAACCGCGTCCGCAGCCGCCCAAAGCGCCGCCCCGGCCAAGGTGAAGACCAACAAGACCATCACCCTGAGCATGTTCGCTCTCATCATTTTGTCCACCATGGGGGTGGTGGTCTGGGCCGCCAGGAAAACCCGCACGGCGGCGGATTTCTACACGGCCGGCGGCGGCATCAGCGGTCTGCAGAACGGCTGGGCCATCACCGGTGACGTGGTCTCTGCCGCCTCGTTCCTCGGCATGTCGGGGCTGATCTCGCTCTACGGCATCGACGGCTTCATGTACTCCACCGGACCGATCCTCGGCTTTGTCACCATACTGCTCATCATGGCGGAGCCGCTCAGGAATTGCGGGAAATACACCATGGGGGACATCCTTTGTCACCGCGCCTCCGCAAAGCCGGTACGTGCAGCCGCAGCCATTTCCACCGTGGCGGTTTCGACCTTTTACCTCCTGGCCCAGATGGTCGGTGCGGGAAAGCTGATGCAACTCCTTCTGGACATCCCCTATAAGGTGGCCGTGATAGGGGTCGGCAGCCTCCTCATCGTCTACGTGGTCTTCGGTGGCATGAAGGCCACCACCTGGGTCCAGATCATCAAGGCGGCGCTCCTTTTGGCGGCGGCGGTGCTCCTGTCGCTCCTGGTGGCGCTCAAGGCCGGGGTGAACCCGATCCGCTTCTTTGCCGACGTGGTCAACAACGACTTCATTCAGGATCACGTGCGTATGGCCGTGCTCAAGCATCCCGTGGCCGAGCCCGGAATGGACTACGGCAAGCGGTTCCTGCAACCCGGCCTTTTCCTGAAGAATCCGCTGGACCAGATCTCCCTGGGACTCGCCTGGGTACTGGGGGCGGCCGGTCTTCCGCACATCATGATGCGCTTCTTCACGGTCCCGAACGCCAAGGAGGCGCGCAAGTCGATCAAGATCGCGGTCTTCCTGATGGGCGCCTTCTTCATCATGACCACCTTCCTAGGCTTCGGCGCCGCCATCCACATCACGCCGCAGAAGATCGCGGCCATGGACAAGGGGGGCAACATGGCGACCCTGCTTCTGGCCCAGGCCATGGGCGGAGGCGAGGGTACCATCGGCGGAGACCTCTTCCTCGCCTTCGTCTGCGCCGTGGCCTTCGCCACCATCCTCGCCGTTGTCTCCGGCCTGGTTCTGGCAGCCTCTGCCGCCATCGCCCATGACATCTACGTCAACATCATCAAGGATGGCAAGGCGGATCAGCGCGAGCAGGTCAGGACCGCCCGCATCACCTCGCTGGTGGTCGGTGCCGCAGCCATCTGGATGGGGATCGCCGCGGAGAAGGAGAACATAGTCGCACTGGTCGCACTGGCCTTTGCCGTCGCCGCCTCCGGCAACTTCCCGGTCATCATGCTTTCCCTGTTCTGGCGCAGGTTCAATACGGCCGGCATCGTCTCCGGGATAGTGGTCGGGACCGTGGCAGCCATTGGGCTCGTGCTGGTTTCCCCCAACATGACCTATCCCAAGAAGGTCGCGGCCGATGCCAGGAAGGTGGCCGACGCGCTGGAGAAGAAAAAGGCGTCCGGCGTCACGCTGGCCGTGCAGGAGCAAAAGGCGCTCGATAAGGCGACGGCCGATTACCGGAAGAACAAGGACGGGAAGTCGATGATGGGACTCGATGCGCCTCTCTTCCCGCTCAAGAACCCCGGCATCGTCTCCATCCCTCTGGGCTTTCTGGCTGCCGTCGTCGGCTGCCTTGCCTTCCGGGACCGGCGGGCGGAAGAGATGTTCGACGAGATCTACGTCCGTCAGAGCACAGGGATCGGCATCGCCAAGGCGGCCGAACACTAGAGCCGCTATCCAACCCAATGACGCAGCACGTGCCATGCAATTTCAATAGAAAACGGAGGACGCAGATGATCTACAGAGGTTTCATATTGGCAGCCGCCGCGGTTCTGTTCGCTGTTCCGGCCCTGGCCCAGGAAATTCCCCAGGCCACGGCACCCGGATACAACTGCGATTTCCAGCCTTCCTGCGAGGTCGCTCCCGGCATCTACGGGAAGATGTCTTCGCCGGTCAGCAGCAAGTTCAACCTTTCCCTCGGCGGGTTCGTCAAGCTCGACTACGCCTACAACTCGGTCAACCTCGGAGCGAACGGCGCGCTCGGTTCGCTGCAAAACGGCATCCCGAAGGAGAGTTCGCTGGCAGGGCAGCAGGATCAATCGATTTTCACGGCCCGCCAGTCCCGGCTCTGGTTCAAGGCTGCCGGCCCCACCTTCCGTGGCGCGAAGACCAGCGCCATCGTCGAGGTCGATTTCTACGGCGGGGGAGGTTCCTCCAACGAGAGCCCCAACATGCGCCTGAGGCTCGCCAACGGCTCGCTCGACTGGACCAACACCCAGCTTCTGTTCGGCCAGGCCTATGACATCTTCGGACCGGCGATTTCCTCGACCATCGACTTCGGTTCCGGCAACAAGACCGGCGCGCCGAACAACCCCCGGGTCCCCCAGATCAGGCTGACTCAGAGGGTCGATCTGACCCCGGACAACGCCCTGCGTCTCGTGGTGGGCGTGCAGAACCCGGTGCAGGACAGCAACGCCCAGAGCGGCAGCGCCACCGATACCTGGGGGGGGACACCCAACGTGGCGGGCCAGGCGATGCTGGTCAGCAAGACGCTTGGCGTCGCCCCCGGTTATTTCGGCCTTTCGCTGAACTCGCTCACCGCCGGCTTCTTCGGCCTGTACGGGAAGCAGGACCTCGGAGGGAACAGCAAGTCCGTGGACAGCTGGGGGTACGGCTTCTACACCTTCGTGCCGCTGCTGTCGTCTGCCGACGGCAAGTCCAGGGCCAGGACCGCGTCCTTCGAGGGTGAGGCCTACCTGGCGGCCAACCAGAGCGTCAACGGCGCCACCGCCGGCGCCTTCGTCGGTCCGACCGGTGCCAGGACCGCAGCCAAAGGGTATGGCTGCTACGGTCAGATCATCCTCTATCCGGTCCAGGAGTTCGGCGTGGCGGCGGGTTACGGGCGGCGCAGCGCCTACGACTACGGAAGCTACTCCGGCATCCCGAACTTCGAGAAGTACAATTCGAACATGTACGCCAACATCTCCTACGATCTAAACGCGGCAGTGCGGGTCGCGGTCGAGTACCAGCACCTCAAGACCAAGTACGGCAATGTCGCCAACGGCACCGGGAACCTCGCGGGTCTCTCCGACCAGGGGAGCGCCGATGTCGGACGCCTGGCGGCGTTCTATTTCTTCTGATCTTCCGCTGCGTTAGAGAAAAAGGGGACAAGAGAAAAAGGGAGAGAAAAAGGGGACAGGCTACTTATTAGGGGCATCGCTGTAGAGAAAAGGGGACAGGCTACTTATTAGGGGCATCGCTGGAAAAAGCAGCCTGTCCCCTTTTCTCCCCCCCTTTTCTCCCCTGGATAATGCAGCCTGTCCCCTTTTCTCCGTGGGGTAATTCTCTGAAGGAGACGTCATGGACATGCCATCGCTTCAAGATTCAACGCTGGAACTATCCGGGAGGGTGGCGCAGCTTACCTTCCGGCGCAACGACGTCCGCAACGCCCTGACCGGCACCGCCCTGGTCGACGACATTCTGGCCGCCCTGGAGTGGGCGGACAGGACGCCGGCCGTTTCGGTCCTGATCATGACCGGTGAGGGGGCCGTCTTCTCCAGTGGCGGCAACGTGAAGGAGATGCAGGAGCGACGCGGCATCTTCGGGGGAAGCGCGCTGGAGATCCATGACCAGTACCGCCGCGGCATCCAGCGGCTTCCGTTGGCCATGGAGCAGGCGGAGATACCGCTGATCGCGGCGGTGAACGGCCCCGCCATCGGCGCGGGTTTCGACCTGGCCTGCATGTGTGACCTGCGCCTCGCCTCCACCAAGGCTGTGGTGGGGGAAACCTTCGTCAATCTCGGCATCATACCGGGCGACGGCGGCGCCTGGTTCCTGCAACGCCTGATCGGGTACCAGAAGGCTGCGGAAATGACCCTCACGGGCCGGCTGGTTTCGGCCGCCGAGGCCCTGCAACTCGGCATATTCCTGGAGCTTGCGGAACCGGATCAGCTCCTGGAGAGAACCCGGGAGCTGGCCCGGCAGATAGCGGAAAAGCCCCCGCAGGCCCTGCGGCTCACCAAAAGGCTGCTTAAGTTGGCCCAGCGCGGAACGCTCCCCGATTTCCTGGGAACCTGCGCCTCGCTGCAGGCCATGGCCCACCATACCTGCGACCACCACGAAGCCGTTGCCGCTTTCCTGGAGAAAAGAACCGCCGTCTTCACCGGCAGCTGAGGCGGGCCGACCCCGCCGCTCCATGCACACCCCTCTCCCGCCTGCGGCCGAAGCCCCTTCGTCGGGCGAACCGAGCCCTCGCCCCCTGGGAGAGGGTGGCCGAAGGCCGGGTGAGGGCGCTGCCACGAAGCACCCGTCGCAGACTGCAACGCCCTCACCCCGACCCTCTCCCGGAGGGCGAGGGAGCAACAAACCTCAAATTGCAATAACATCGTTATTCTTCCCTCCAATAATTCTTATTCTTCCTTGCTATCTCACTAATTTATATCTATTTATTCGTTTTATTAATGGTCTTGCTCCGTACTTCTGTCTACTTTTGGAGAATGCTGTCGCATTATCTTAACACACGCCATAACTATCTGTAATGGCAATGTTGTTTCTGCATGTGGCGCTTGCGGGCTCTTAAAGTGTCTACTGGAGTTAACACCCGGCCACAACCCCGGAAATCGATTCCTGGCAGGGATCTGTACGAAAAATATAGTTATAAATCAAGTTGTTGTATGGCTGAATCGGTAATTGCGTTTTTAGCTAACAGTGTTTGGCACTGGCGTTGCTATCTATCTAAGCAAGTAGCCAAGCCAATCAACATTGCAGAAGTGGATGCCACCAATCAACTGAAAACAAGGGAGACAGAAAATGAAACCGTATCCTACTCTCAATTTCGACCTGGGCGAGACCGCCAACATCCTCAGGGAAACGGTGAAGAACTTCGCCGATTCCCAAATCGCACCGCGGGCAGCGGACATCGACCGCGACAACCACTTCCCGATGGACCTCTGGCGCAAGATGGGCGAGCTCGGCCTCCTGGGCGTCACCGTCTCCGAGGAGTACGGCGGGTCGGCGATGACCTATCTCGAGCACACGATTGCCATGGAGGAACTCTCCAGGGCCTCCGCGGCGGTGGCACTCGCCTACGGCGCCCACTCCAACCTCTGCGTCAACCAGATCTACCGCAACGGCAGCGAGACCCAGAAACTAAAGTACCTCCCGAAGCTGATCTCCGGCGAGCACGTCGGCGCCCTCGCCATGAGCGAGCCGGGCGCCGGTTCGGACGTGGTCAGCATGCGGCTGCACGCGGAGAAAAAGGGCGACCGCTACCTCCTCAACGGCAACAAGATGTGGATCACCAACGGCCCCCATGCCGACACCCTGGTGGTGTACGCCAAGACCGACCCGGATGCAGGTCCGCGCGGCATCACCGCTTTCCTGGTCGAGAAGGGGTTTCCGGGGTTCGCGACCGCCCAGAAGCTCGACAAGCTCGGGATGAGGGGTTCGGACACCTGCGAGCTGGTCTTCGAGAACTGCGAGGTTCCGGTCGAGAACGTCCTCGGAGCCGAGGGGAAGGGGGTCAACGTGCTGATGAGCGGCCTCGATTACGAGCGCGCCGTCCTCGCCGCCGGCCCCCTGGGGATCATGCAGGCCTGCATGGACGTGGTGGTTCCCTACATCCACCAGCGCAAGCAGTTCGGCCAGTCGATCGGCCAGTTCCAGCTGATGCAGGGGAAGATCGCCGACATGTACTCCACCATGAACGCCAGCCGCGCCTATGTCTACGCCGTCGCCAAGGCCTGTGCCCGAGGCGAGACCAGCCGCAAGGACTGCGCCGGCGTCATCCTCTACGCCGCCGAGAAGGCGACCTGGATGGCCCTGGAGGCGATCCAGTGCCTGGGCGGCAACGGCTATATCAACGAGTACCCGACCGGCAGGTTCCTGCGCGACGCCAAGCTCTACGAGATCGGCGCGGGAACCAGCGAGATCCGCCGCATGCTGATCGGCAGGGAGCTGTTCAACGAGACCACGCATTGATGGCGAGCAAACCCGACCAACAGGAGAAACATCCGTCATGAGCGCATTGAAGAGTTCCATCAACACCAACAGCGACGAGTTCCGCCAAAACCGCGAGGTGATGTCCACCCTGGTGGAGGACCTGCGGGGGAAGGTGGCCAGGATCAAGCAGGGGGGCGGCGACAAGGCCCGCGTGAAGCACACCGAACGGGGCAAGCTCCTCCCGCGCGACCGCGTCAGGCAGCTCCTCGACGTCGGCTCCCCCTTTCTGGAGATCTCGCAGCTGGCCGCCTGGGACATGTACGGCGGCGACATCGCCTCCGCCGGCCTGATCGCCGGCATCGGCCGGGTCTCCGGACGGGAATGCCTGATCATCGCCAACGACGCCACCGTCAAAGGGGGGACCTACTTCCCCGTCACGGTGAAAAAGCACCTGCGCGCCCAGGAGATCGCCGAGCAGAACCATCTTCCCTGCGTCTACCTGGTCGACTCCGGCGGGGCCAACCTCCCTCAGCAGGACGAGGTCTTCCCGGACCGGGACCACTTCGGCCGGATCTTCTACAACCAGGCCAACATGTCCGCCAAGGGGATCCCCCAGATCGCCGTGGTGATGGGGTCCTGCACCGCTGGCGGCGCCTATGTTCCGGCCATGTCCGATGAAAGCGTCATCGTCCGCCGCCAGGGGACCATCTTCCTCGGGGGACCGCCGCTCGTGAAGGCCGCCACCGGAGAGGTGGTGAGCGCCGAGGACCTGGGGGGAGCGGAGGTGCACTGCCGCACCTCGGGGGTCACCGACCATTACGCGGCCAACGACGGCCATGCCCTGCAGCTTGCCCGCCGCATCGTGGCGAACCTGAACCGGGTGAAGCGCCCCGAACTCGACCTGAAGGAGCCGCAGGAGCCGCTGTTCGATCCCAGCGAGCTGTACGGGATCATCCCCACCGACACCAGGAAACCGTACGACGTGCGCGAGGTCATCGCCCGCATCGTGGACGGCTCCTCGTTCGACGAGTTCAAGCAGTTCTACGGCGCCACCCTGGTCTGCGGCTTTGCCCACATCTTCGGCTACCCGGTCGGCATCGTCGCCAACAACGGCATCCTCTTCTCGGAGTCGGCCCTCAAGGGCGCCCACTTCATCGAACTCTGCAGCCAGCGCGGCATCCCCCTCGTCTTCCTGCAGAACATCACCGGCTTCATGGTCGGGAGCAAGTACGAATCGGGGGGGATCGCCAAGGACGGCGCCAAGATGGTCACCGCGGTGGCCTGCGCCAAGGTGCCCAAGTTCACCGTTCTGATCGGCGGCAGCTTCGGCGCCGGCAACTACGGCATGTGCGGCCGTGCCTACTCGCCGAGATTCCTCTGGATGTGGCCCAATGCAAGGATCTCGGTCATGGGGGGCGAGCAGGCGGCGAGCGTTCTGGCCCAGGTGAAGCGGGACGGTCTGGAGGCGCGCGGCGAGAAGTGGCCGGCGGGCGAAGAGGAGGAGTTCAAGCGGCCGATCCGCGAACAGTACGAGAGCCAGGGGCACCCGTACTACGCCAGCGCCAGGCTCTGGGACGACGGCATCATCGACCCGGCGGACACCAGGATGGTGCTCGGCCTGGGCATATCGGCGGCGCTCAACGCACCGGCGGAGACGACCGGCTTCGGCGTCTTCAGGATGTAGGGGGAAAAATCATGGACCAACCGGCAATCGTTACCGCCATCGACGGCATCGGACGCGCCACGCTGACCCTGAACCGTCCGCAACTGCACAACGCCTTCGACGATACCCTGATCGCCTCCCTCACCGCCGAACTCAGGCGCCTGGACCGGGACCCGCAGGTGCGGGTGGTGATTCTCGCGGCGAACGGCAAGAGCTTCTCCGCCGGCGCCGACCTGTCCTGGATGCGGCGCATGGCCGACTACGGGCGGGACGACAACCTCCGCGACGCCCTGGCCCTGGCGGAGCTGATGAGCACGCTCAGCGGCCTCTCCAAGCCGACCGTCGCCCGGGTGCAGGGGGCGGCCTACGGCGGCGGGGTGGGGCTGGTGGCCTGCTGCGACGTGGCCATCGCCAGCCGCCGCGCCACCTTCTGCCTGTCTGAAGTGAAGCTCGGGCTGATCCCGGCGGTGATCTCCCCCTACGTGGTGGGGGGCATCGGGGCGCGGGCGGCAAGGCGCTACTTCATGAGCGCGGAGAGCTTCGGCGCGAGCGAGGCGCACCGCCTGGGACTCGTGCACGAAGTGGTGGCCGAGGAGGAGCTTGACGCCGCGGTGGAGCGGGTGGCGGGCTGCTTCCTCGCCAACGGACCCAACGCCATGGCCGCCGCCAAGAGGCTGGTGGCGCGGGTGGCGTCGGGCCCGGTCGACGACGCCATGATCCGGGACACCGCCGAACGGATCGCCGACGCCCGTGCCTCGGCCGAAGGAAAGGAAGGGCTCTCCGCATTCCTGGAAAAAATAACACCATCGTGGGGGGAAAGATGACCATGTTCGACACCATACTCATTGCCAATCGCGGCGAGATCGCCTGCCGCGTCATCCGCACCGCCCGGCGCCTCGGCATCAGGACCGTGGCCGTCTACTCCGACGCCGACGCCTCAGCTCTGCACGTCTCCCTGGCCGACGAGGCCTACCGCGTCGGTCCCGCCCCCGCAGGCGAGAGTTACCTGAGGGGGGAGGCCATACTAGAGGTGGCGGCGAGAAGCGGCGCCCGGGCCATCCACCCCGGCTACGGCTTTCTTTCCGAGAACGCCCCCTTCGCCAGGGCCTGCGCTGAGGCGGGAATCGTCTTCATCGGACCCCCGGTGGCGGCCATCGAGGCCATGGGCTCCAAGAGCGCGGCCAAGACCATCATGGAGAAGGCGGGGGTGCCGCTGGTGCCGGGCTACCACGGCGAGAACCAGGACGCCGGCTTCCTGCGCGGCGAGGCGGAGCGCATCGGCTTTCCGCTGCTGATCAAGGCGAGCGCCGGCGGCGGCGGCAAGGGGATGCGCGTGGTCTGGCAGGCGGAGGAGTTCGATTTCTCCCTGGCCGCCGCCAGGCGCGAGGCCCAGTCGGGCTTCGGAGACGACCGGGTCCTGCTGGAGCGCTACCTCACCAAGCCCCGCCACGTCGAGATCCAGCTCTTCGCCGACAACCACGGCAACGCCGTCCACCTCTTCGAGCGCGACTGCTCGATCCAGCGCCGCCACCAGAAGGTGCTCGAGGAGGCGCCGGCCCCCGGGATGCAGCCGGCCCTGCGCCAGCAGATGGGGGAGGCAGCCCTCGCGGCCGCGCGGGCCATCGGCTATGCAGGCGCCGGGACCGTGGAGTTTCTCCTGGACGAGGACGGCTCCTTCTACTTCATGGAGATGAACACCAGGCTGCAGGTCGAGCACCCGGTGACCGAGATGATCACGGGGCAGGACCTGGTCGAGTGGCAGCTCAAGGTGGCGGCGGGACTGCCGCTCCCCTGCCGGCAGGACGACCTCGCCATCGGCGGCCACGCCATCGAGGCCCGCATCTACGCCGAGGACCCCTCGCGGGACTTTCTTCCCTCCATAGGCCGGCTGGCCCACCTGGTCACCCCCGCCGAAAGCGCCCACGTCAGGATCGACACAGGGGTGCGCCAGGGGGACGAGGTCAGCATCTACTACGATCCCATGGTTGCCAAGCTGGTGGTCTGGGACAGCGACCGCGCCGGAGCCCTGCGCCGCCTGCAGAAGGCGCTGGCCGACTACCAGGTGGTGGGGGTCACCACCAACGTCGGCTTCCTGGGAAACGTCGCCGCCCACGCCGCCTTTGCCGCCGGCGATCTCGACACCGGCTTCATCGGCCGCCACCGCGAGGAACTCTTCCCCGCAGCCGGGCCGGCGCAGGACCGGACCCTGGCCCTGGCCGCACTGGACGTCCTGCTGCGGCGGGAGGAGGAGGCAACGCGCGCGGCCTCGCGCTCCACGGACCCCTTCTCCCCCTGGAACCGCACCGGCGGCTGGCGGCTCAACTGCGACAACCACCACGACCTCCACTTCCTGGATGGCGAGGCGGTCGTTAGCGTCACCGCGCACTACGGCAGCGGCGGCTACCGGCTCGATCTCCCTGCCGGGAGTGTCACGGCGCGCGGCCAGCTGGACCACGGGGGGGATCTGCTGGCAGACCTGGATGGGACGAGGGTGAGGGCGACGGTGGTCCGGCACGGGAACTCCCTCACCATAATGGAGCACGGCAAAAGCCACACCCTGGTCATCCACGATCCCTACGCCCCGACGGACGAGGAAGAGGGGGCGGGGGGAAGGCTCACCGCCCCCATGCCCGGAAAGGTGGTGGCCATCATGGTCCGCGCCGGGGAGCGGGTGGAGAAGGGGCGCCCGCTGATGATCCTGGAGGCGATGAAGATGGAGCACACCATTGCCGCGCCGCGGGACGGGCTGGTGCAGGAGCTCAATTTCGCGGTCGGCGCCCTGGTGCACGACGGGGCCGAACTCCTCTCCCTCGCCGCCGAAGGGGGGGACTGAGATGGCCATGCCGAGAACGGTCAAGATGGTCGAGGTCGGGCCGCGGGACGGGCTCCAGAACGAGCGGGAAATCATACCGGCCCGGGTCAAGATCGGGCTGGTGGACCGGCTCACCCTGGCCGGCCTGTCCGTGATCGAGACCGCGAGCTTCGTCTCCCCGAAGTGGGTGCCGCAGATGGCCGACGCCGCCCGGGTGTTAGAGGGGATCAGGCGCGGCGAGGGGGTCCGCTACCCGGTGCTGGTCCCGAACCGGCAGGGGCTGGAGGCGGCGCTCGCCGCCGGCGCCGGTGAGATAGCCGTCTTCATCGCAGCCTCCGAGGCCTTCTCCCAGAGAAACATCAACTGCTCCATCGAACAGAGCCTGGAGCGCTGCGCCGATGTCGTCGCCGGGGCCGCGGCGCGCGGCATCCCGGTGCGGGGCTACCTCTCCTGCGTCCTCGGCTGCCCCTACCAGGGTGAGGTGGCGCCCGAAGCGGTCGCCCTATTGGCCGGAAGGCTCGTGGAGCTTGGGTGCTACGAGATTTCGCTGGGGGACACCATCGGGGTGGGAACGCCGGGACGGGCCCGGGCCCTGGTGCGGGAGGTGGCAGGCCGGGTCCCGATCGAGCGGCTGGCGGTGCATTTCCACGACACCTACGGGCAGGCCCTGGCCAACACCCTCGCGGTCCTGGAGCAGGGGATCGCCACCGTCGACAGCTCGGTGGCCGGTCTCGGGGGATGTCCCTACGCCAAGGGGGCCTCCGGGAACCTGGCCAGCGAGGACCTCCTCTACCTGCTCGACGGTCTCGGCATCGAGACCGGCGTCAGCCTCACGGGGCTTCTCGACGCGGGCAACTACATCTGCGCGGCACTGGGGAGGGCCTCCGGTTCCAAGGTAGCCAGGGCCATGGGGTGCCCGGAGCCGCCCCGGCCTTTAGAGAAAGTTCAACACTAACCCTAACAGAAACAGGAGGAGACCATGTCCAACGCAGCAGTCGCCCTCAAAAACCATGAGCACGAGTACCAGCAGAAGCTCTGCAGGCCGGAGCAAGCCGCCGCCATCGTCAAGTCGGGGGACCACCTCTGCTTTCCCATCTGCGCCGGGGAGCCGACCCTCTTCGTGAAGGCCCTGGCCGCGAGGAAAAAGGAGCTCTCCGGGGTAATCGTCAACCAGCAGCACCATCTCTGCCCCGACTACCTTACCGCCGATTCCACACCGCACATCAGGGTCAACTCGTGGTTCACGAGCCACGTCTCCCGCAAGGCGGTGCAGAACGGCTGGGCCGATTTCGTTCCCAACTATTTCCACGAGGTGCCTAAGCTCCTCAGGGAGTACTGGCCGGTCGACGTGGCGGGGACGGTTGTGTCGCCCATGGACGAGCACGGCTTCTTCACCTGCAGCCTCTCGGTGGCTTACACCATGGAGGCGATCAAGAAGGCGAAGAAGGTGGTGGTCCAGGTCAATCCCAACGCGCCGCGCACCCACGGCAACTGCCACATCCACATCTCCGAGGTGGACTGCATCATCGAGTGCCACGACCCGATCATCGAGCTGCAGATCCCCCCGGTCTCCCCGGTCGAGGAGGCGATAGGGAACCACATAGCCGAACTGATCGAGGACGGCTCGACGCTGCAACTCGGCATCGGCGGCATCCCCAACGCGGTCTGCAAGGCCCTGATGCAAAAGAGGGATCTGGGCATCCACACCGAGATGATCACCGACGGCATGGTGGATCTGATGCTGTGCGGGGCGGTGAACAACTCCCGCAAGAACACCCACCAGGGGAAGACCATCGGCACCTTCGCCCTCGGCACCAAGCGTCTCTACGACTTCATGGACGGAAACCCCATGATCGAGATGCACCCGGTCGATTACACCAACGACCCCTACAACATCGGCAGGAACGACAGGGTGGTCTCGATCAACGCCACCATCGAGGTCGACCTCCTGGGGCAGTGCTGCTCGGAATCGCTGGGGCACGTGCAGTGGAGCGGGACCGGCGGGCAGGCGGACTTCGTCAGGGGGGCCAACATCTCCCGCGGCGGCAAAAGCTTCATCACCACCGCCTCGACCGCCAAGAACGGTCTGGTCTCCAGCATCGTCCCGGTATTGAAGCCCGGCGCGTCGGTCACCACCGGGAAAAACGACGTCGATTACGTGGTGACCGAGTACGGGGTGGCCAAGCTGAGGGGACAGACCGCACGCCAGCGGGCCCTCAACCTGATCAAGGTGGCCCATCCCGATTTCCGCGAGCAGCTTCTTGCCGAGGCGAGACAGATGAACCGGATCTGACCAGCCTTCGCCAAGGCTTCGGCTGGCAAGGCCCTTAATTGAGTACGGAGGACAAAACGATGACCTTACACCAGTTGCCAAAAGAATTCACCGAGCCGAAAAGCGTCGTCTACGACGAAGGGGTCCGGCTCCTTTACCAACTCGACAAGCAGGCGCTCATCGACATCATCGTGGACGACGCCAAGAACTGGCTGGCCCACGACGGGCTCTGGTTCCAGGCCATAGAGAATAGCCACGGCATCGACGCGGCCATGGACGCCGACCGGGAGGCCTGGCGCGGCTTCACGGCGATCGAGGCCAAGAGGATCATGGCGCGGCTGGGGATCGAGCCGGGCGGAGGGATCGCGGCGCTGGTGGAGTGCCTGAACCACCGCCTCTACGCCCGCCTGAACCTGCAGCAGGTCGGCGAGGTCACGGAAAAGCGGGTGGTGTTCACCATGGTCGATTGCCGGGTGCAGTCGGCACGCAAGCGCAAAGGGCTCCCGGACTTCCCGTGCAAGTCGGTGGGGATCGTGGAATACACCGAATTCGCCAGGACGGTCGATCCCAGGATCTCCACCCGCTGTCTCGCCTGTCCTCCCGATCCGCATCCCGAGTACCTGTGGTGCTCCTGGGAATTCACCCTGGAGGATTAGTAAGAGGAGAGAAGATATGAAAATCAACGAAACTATAGAAACCGCACTGGACGGGATCGGGGACGGGGCGACCATCATGGTGGGTGGCTTCGGACTGGTCGGCATCCCGGAAAAACTGATCCAGGGGCTGCGCGAGAAGGGGGTGAAGGATCTGACCGTGATCTCCAACAACTGCGGGGTGGACGGCTTCGGCCTGGGGATCCTCCTGGAGAACCGGCAGATCAGGAAGATGATCTCCTCCTACGTCGGGGAGAACAAGGAGTTCGAGCGGCAGTTCCTCTCCGGGGAACTGGAGGTCGAACTGGTGCCGCAGGGAACCCTCGCCGAGCGGATCCGCGCCGGCGGAGCAGGCATCCCGGCCTTCTACACCCCCGCCGGGGTGGGGACGCCGATCGCCGAGGGACGGGAGGTGAGGAGCTTCGGCGGCCGGGACTACCTCCTCGAGCATGGGCTGACCGCGGATTTCGCCCTGGTGAAGGCCTGGAAGGGGGACCGGCTCGGAAACCTGGTCTACGCCAAGACCTCCCGCAACTTCAACCCGATGATGGCGGCGGCGGGCAAGGTGACGGTCGCCGAGGTCGAGGAACTGCTGGAGCCCGGGGCGATCGACCCGGCCGGCGTCCATACCCCGAGCGTCTACGTGCAGCGGCTGGTCCGCTGCGAGGGGCATGAAAAGAGGATCGAGCGGCGGACGGTGCGCTGCTGACCCGGAAAGGAGAAAGACCATGGCTTTGACGAGGGAACAGCTGGCACAGCGCGCGGCACAGGAAATAGAAAACGGCTTTTACGTCAACCTGGGCATCGGCATCCCGACGCTGGTGGCCAATTACATCCCGGCGGGGAAACAGGTGATCCTGCAGTCGGAGAACGGCCTGTTGGGAATCGGGCCTTACCCGCGGGAGGACCAGATCGACCCGGAGCTGATCAACGCGGGAAAGGAGACCATCACCATGATGGACGGCGCCGCCCTCTTCAGCAGCGCCGAGTCGTTCGCCATGATCCGCGGCGGCCACATAGATCTCGCCATCCTCGGCGGCATGGAGGTCTCCGAACAGGGGGACCTGGCCAACTGGGTGATCCCGGGGAAGATGGTCAAGGGGATGGGCGGGGCCATGGACCTGGTCCACGGGGCCAAGAAGATCGTGGTGGTGATGGAGCACGTCAGCAGGAACGGCGAACCCAAGATCATCCCGCAGTGCACCCTCCCGCTTACCGGCAGGAGAGTGGTGCACCGGATCATCACCGACCTGGCCGTACTCGACGTGACCGAGGAGGGGCTGCTCCTCAGGGAGGTGGCACCGGGGGTCTCGGCGGAGGAAGTGGTGCGCGCCACCGGGGGGCGGCTCAGGGTCGCCTCCGAGGTGGAGACCATGACGCTGCAGGCCGCATAACAACAGGAGGAAGCCATGAAGATACTTGTCTGCATCAAGCAGGTCCCCGACATGGAGTGCCGCTTCAGGGTCAATGGCGCCGGGACCTGGTACGAGGAGGGCGATCTCGCCTTCAGGATCAACGAATACGACGAATACGCGGTGGAGCAGGCGGTACGGCTCAAGGAACAGCTGGGGGGCGAGCCCGAGGTTACCGTCCTCTCCATCGGACCGGACCGGGTCCAGGAGTCGATCCGGAAGACGCTGGCGATGGGCGGCGACCAGGGGGTCCACATCCGGGACGAGGCGGCGGCCACCAAGGACCCGTGGCAGATAGCCGCGCTGATCGCCTCCTACGCCAGGGGGAAGGGGTTCGACCTGGTCCTCACCGGGATGCAGTCCCAGGACCGCGGCTCCGCCCAGGTGGGGGTCCTGGTGGCCGAGATGCTGGGGTATCCCTGCGCCACGACGCTGGTCGGGTTCAGCTACGACGACGGCGTGGTGACGGCGCGGCGCGAGCTGGAGGGGGGGACCAAGGCGGTGGTGAGATTCAGGCTGCCGGCCGTGGCCACCTGCCAGCTGGGACTGAACGTCCCCCGTTATCCCACCCTCCCCAACATAATGAAGGCGAAGCGCAAGGAGATCGAGGCCATCGCGGTTTCCTCTCTTGCCGACGAGCCGAGGAGGGCGGGGACGCGGCTTCTTTACCTCCCCCAGAAGAGGGGGAGCGCGAGGGTGATCGAGGGGGAGATGTCGTCCCAGCTCGAGGAACTGGTGGAGATTCTCAAAACGAAATGCGCGTCGACGCGCTAAGGGGGAGGTCATGAAAACATTACTGGTCCTGGAATGCCGGGGAGGCCGGCTGCGCGAGGAAAGCTACGAGCTTTTCGCCTTTGCCGAGGCGCTGGGCGGGGAGCGCGCCATGGTGCTGATAGGGGGGGAGGGTGCCGTGCCCAAGGCGTCCAGGAGGCTCTACCTGGCCGATGCTGCACGTTACGGCGAATACGACCCGGACCAGCACGCCAAGATCATCGTAGAGGCGGCCAGAAGGGAAGGGAGCGACTGCGTCGCCTTCGTCCACTCCTCCTATGGCTGGGACCTGGCTCCCAGGGTGGCCTCCGCCCTTGGCGCGGCGCAGGTCAGCGAGGTGCTGGGGGTGAAGGAGGGGGCGTTCGAGGTTGGCTGCTGCAACGGCAAACTCAGGCGCACCATGGCCACCGACACCGAGCGGGTGGTGATCACCGTCCAGGGTGGAGCCTTCCTCTCCTGGGAGGAGCCAAGCGGCAGCCCTGAGATCGTCGCCGTCGAGATCGCCGCCGAGCCGCCGAGGATCGAGCTGGTCGGATACGAGGCCGCCGAGGCGAAGACGGTGGATCTCGGTTCGGCCGAGGTGGTGGTGAGCGCGGGGCGCGGGATAGGAAAGAAAGAAAACATCCCCCTTATCGCCGAGCTGGCAAAGGCGCTGGGCGGGGAACTCGGGGCGAGCCGGCCCGTGGTCGATGCCGGCTGGCTGGACCACAGCCACCAGGTAGGTTCCACCGGACAGGTGGTCAGGCCCAGGCTGTACGTGGCATGCGGCATCTCCGGCGCCATCCAGCACCTGGCCGGGATGAAGGGTGCGGAATACGTGGTGGCCATCAACAAGGACAAGGACGCCCCTATAGGCGAGGTGGCCGACGTCCTGGTGGTCGCCGATGTTGTGCAGTTCGTCCCGGCCCTGACCGCGCGGATGCAGCAATATGCCATGACCGGCTGACATGCGCTCCGTGCTCTGCGCCGGACCTTTATTCTCCTGGAATACCCGCGCTCACTCCTCGCGGTCGTGGCAGGATCAGGCAGGTCGACGGACCTGCCTCTTTTTTTGTTTGCCCCCCACCAATCCCATCACGCTTCCGTCCTTTATCCGCGTCCGGAGTCCGCCAAGTATCAACTCGTGGCCCAGGGGGTCGAAGCATCCCGCATCCGGAACCCCGGCTATCCCCTCAAAGGTAGGGATAAAAGGCAGCGCGAAATCATTAACTGCCGATTTTAAAACGTTGGATGAAGGCACGCCATGGTTAACCTTTGCAGGGCTACAAGGCTTTTCCCAGGCTCCGAAACTGACGGAACCTCTTGAAAACGGCTTTATTTTTGATAAACAGCTGTTGATCCTTTGGTTATGGAGCAGGGTCGAAAATAACGGAGATAAAGTAGAAACACGTTTTAAATATGGTTGACATGCACGTAAACTGCCTGTATAGTGCTACTCAAATTTCTGCTGCTGGAGGTGCCATGAAAGACGTATTTATCGTTGAGTCACTGAGGACCCCGTTCGGATCGTTCGGGGGTGTGCTGTCCGACATCGAGGCGCCGGTCCTGGGCGGCTCGGTGATAAAGGCGCTGCTCGATGCAGCCCGTCTCGACCCGGCCGAGGTGGACGAGGTGATCGCGGGGCAGGTCCTTTCCGGCGGTTGCGGCCAGGCGCCGGCCCGCCAGGCGATGCGCGCGGCGGGGATTCCAGATACCGCCCATGCCATGACCATCAACAAGGTCTGCGGCAGCGGGCTTAAGGCGATCATGCTTGGTGCAGGTTCCATCAGGCTCGAGGATTCGGAAGTGGTGGTGGCCGGCGGGATGGAGAACATGTCGCTTGCCCCGTTCCTGCTGAAGAAGGCCCGTTACGGTTACCGTATGGGACACGGGCAGCTGCACGATCTGCTGATTTACGACGGGTTGCAGGACCCGTACTCCGGGCGGCACATGGGGGAGATCTCCGAGGACGCGGTCCAGCGGCATGGCCTGACCCGCGAGGGGCAGGATGAATTCGCGCTGCGCTCCTATCGCCTGGCCCAGGAGGCAATCAAGGGAGGAATCTTCAAGGACGAGATTTCGCCGGTGCTGAAAAAGGGGCGCAAGGGCGACGAACTGGTGTCCGAAGACGAGGAGCCGTTCAAGGTCGATTTCGCCAAACTGACGCAGTTGAAGCCGGCGTTCAGCAAGACCGGCACCATCACGGCGGCCAACGCCTCCTCGATCAACGACGGCGCGGCCTTCAGCCTGCTGGCAGGGGAATCCGCCATCAAGCGCTGCAACCTGACCCCGAAGGCGCGCATCGTCTCCTACGCCACCTGCAGCCTGCATCCCGACCAGTACACGGAGGCGCCGGTTGGTGCGATCCAGGGAGCGTGCGCCAGGGCGGGGCTGAAGGTGAGCGACATAGACCTCTTCGAGATCAACGAAGCCTTTGCCGCGGTGACTATGATAGCGATGAAACAACTGGACCTGAGCCCCGCCAAGGTTAACGTAAACGGCGGAGCCTGTGCCCTCGGGCACCCCATCGGCGCCAGCGGCGGGCGGCTCGCGGCGACCCTGGTTCGCGAACTGCACAAGCGCCAGGCGCGCTACGGGCTGGCCACGCTCTGCATAGGCGGCGGCGAGGCAGTGGCGGTGATTTTCGAGAGGGTGTAGTCGGCGCCGGTAGAAGCTGGGGTTGACGTAGAACATAGAACGTAGAACGTAGAACGTCTTCAAATAAGGGGGGAAAAGACATGTTCAAGGTGGTTGGTGTTATAGGAGCCGGGCAGATGGGAAGCGGCATCGCCCATGTCCTCGCACAGCATGCTTACCAGGTCCTGGTCTACGACATCTCCGAGGCGCAACTCGAGAAGGCCCTGAAATCGATCGAACAGAACCTGGAACGGCAGGCGAAGAAAGGCGTCATCTTCAGCACCAGCATCCAGGGGATCATGGCGCGCATCGGGGTCACCAAGGACCTCAACGATTTCTCGGCCTGCGACCTGGTCGTCGAGGCGGCGACGGAGAACGAGAAGCTCAAGTTCGAACTGTTCCGCAAACTGGACGAGGTGGTCCCGAAAGAGGCGATCCTCGCTTCCAACACCTCCTCCATCTCCATCACCCGCATAGCGGCGGTCACGAAGCGCCCGGACAAGGTGATCGGGATGCACTTCATGAACCCCGTGCCGGTCATGCAACTGGTCGAGGTGATCCGCGGCATCGCCACCAGCGAAGAGACCTTCCAGGCCATATCCGCCCTGGTCGGCCTGCTCGGCAAGGAGATGGCGGTCTCCCAGGACTACCCCGGCTTCATAGTGAACCGGATTCTGATTCCGATGATAAACGAGGCGGCCTTTGCGCTTTACGAGGGGATCGCCACCGCCGAGGATATCGACAAGGGGATGAAGCTCGGCACCAACCAGCCGATGGGGCCGCTCCAGCTTGCCGACTTCATCGGGCTCGACACGGTGCTCGCCATCTGCAACGTGCTGCACGACGGGTTCAAGGATCCCAAGTACCGCCCCTGCCCGCTGCTGGTGAAGATGGTCGACGCCGGCTACATGGGTAAGAAGGCAGGGAAGGGTTTCTACAACTACTGAGCCGGCCGGCGTCACGCCCCGACGGCATAGGAGAGTGCTATGGAAGGGAAGAACATCCTCTGCGACATAAACGAAGGGATCGCCACGGTGACGGTGAACCGCCCGGAAAGCCTAAACGCCCTGAACAGCGAGGTCCTGAACGAGCTGGAATGCATCCTTTACGGCCTGGAGCAGGACAACTCCGTGCAGGTGGTGATACTCACCGGCGCCGGCGAGAAGGCCTTTGTCGCAGGCGCGGACATCAAGGAAATGGTGGCCATGAACTCGTACCAGGGGCACCAGTTCGCCATCCAGGGACAGCGGCTGATGCTCTTCATGGAGAAGATGAGCAAGCCGGTGATCGCCGCGGTGAACGGTTACGCGCTGGGAGGCGGCCTCGAACTGGCCCTTGCCTGCGACGTGATCTACGCCTCCGACAACGCCAGGTTCGGCTTCCCGGAGGTCACGCTCGGCATCATCCCCGGCTTCGGCGGTACCCAGAACCTGGCGCGGCTGATCGGGCCCGCCAAGGCGAAGGAACTCGTCTTCAGCGGCAGGATGATCCCGGCGGCCAAGGCGCATGCCTGGGGGATCGCGAACGAGGTCTGCACGCAGGCGGAACTGGCGGCCAAGGCCCTGGCGCTGGCGCGGGAGATCGCGAAAAACGGCAGGCTCGGCGTCGGTTATGCGAAGAACGCCATCGTCAACGGCCTCAACATGACCAAGGAGGACGGCTTCCGCTACGAGAGTTCCCTCTTCGGCGTGCTCTTCGCCACGGAGGATCAGAAGGAAGGTATGGGCGCCTTCGTGGAGAAGCGAAAGGCTGAGTTCAAGGGGAAATGAACCCGTTCAACGTTCAAGGTTCAAGGTTCAACGTTTTTAAAACTTAACCATCAGACAGTCGACAGAGAAACGCCACATAAAAGAGGATGCGGGCCTGCAGGTGTGAACGCAGAACGTTGAACCTTGAACGTTGAACGTTCTCTAAAAAGGGGGATGACATGGATTTTGAATTGAGCCAGGACCACAAGGTATTGAGGGATTCCGTTCGCGACTTCGTCACCAAGGAGATCAAGCCGATCGCCATGCAGATCGACGAGGAGCACATGATCCCGGACGCGCTGGTTGCAAAGATGGGTGAGATGGGTTTTCTCGGGAGCTACCTCCCCGAGGAGTACGAAGGCGCAGGCCTCGACATGCTTGCCTACGCCATCGTGGTGGAGGAGGTATCGAAAGCCTGCGGCTCAAGCGGCGTCCTCATCTCCGCCCACACCTCCCTTGCCTGCGGCCCGATCTACACCTTCGGCACGCAGGAGCAGAAGAAGAAATGGCTCCCCGACCTGAACACCGGCAGGGTCATCGGCTGCTTCCTCCTGACCGAGCCGGACGCCGGCAGCGATGCAGGCGCCATCGCCACCACCTACAAAAGGGATGGGGACCACTTCGTCATCAACGGCTCCAAGATCTTCATCACCAACGGCGGGTATAAAGGGACCGGCGTCCTCTTCGCCACTTCGGACAAGAGCTTGAAGCACAAAGGTGTCTCAGCCTTCATCATCGACCTGAATTCTCCCGGTGTCGAAATTCTCAAGAACGAGAAGAAGCTCGGCATCCGCGGCAGCTACACCACGGCATTCGCGCTCGACAGCGTCCGCATACCGGTCGAGAACCTGCTGGGGCAGGAGGGACAGGGGTTCAAGATCGCCATGGACACGCTGAACGGCGGCCGCATCGGCATCGCGTCGCAGGCCCTGGGGATTGCCGAAGGAGCCTTCGATCTGGCGCTTGCCTACTCCAAGGAGCGCAAGCAGTTCGGCCACCCGATCTGCGAGCTGCAGTCCATCCAGTTCAAGCTCGCCGACATGCACGCGAAGATCGAGACCAGCAAGCTGATGACCTACAAGGCGGCCTGCCTCAAGGACGCCAAGAAGAATTACACGATGGAGTCGGCGATGTGCAAGATGCTCGCCTCGGAGGCGGCAACCTTCGTCACCAAGGAAGCGATCCAGATCCACGGCGGCTACGGCTTCATCTGCGATTACGAGGTCGAGCGGATGTACCGCGACGCCAAGATCACAGAGATCTACGAGGGAACGAACGAAGTGCAGCGGGTGGTCGTCTCGAAGATGCTGCTGTCGTAATCGGGGAGGGAGTTCCACCTCGCCCCAGCCAGGGGGCACAAAAGTGAAGACCAAGGTCCGCAGGAGTCAGTGATGGAAGCTACCAGGGAAATATATTGGAACGTAGGGCACGGGGTCGTTCTCCCCATGTATCTGCTGACGCTGATCGCACTGGCTGTCTGCGGCTACGGCTTCTACCAGCGGGTCGCGGTGTACCGGCAGGGAAAGCCGCTGGATCGCCTCGACAACCTCGGTGAGCGGGTCGTCCTCATGTTCAGGAACATGCTGGGCCAGATCAAGGTGCTGCGGGTGGCCGGTCCCGGCCTCCCGCACGGCATCTTTTTCTGGGGCTTCGCGGTCCTCTTCATCGGCACGCTGCTGGTTATGCTCCAGGCTGACTTCACCCAGCCTGTCTTCGGCCTGGTCCTTTTGAAGGGGAGCTTCTACAAGTTCTATTCCGTCGCTCTCGATCTCGCCGGAGTCTTCGCGCTGCTCATGCTTTTCGGCCTTACCCTGCGCCGCTTCCTGTTCCGTCCCGAGGGGCTCAAGATCACCCGCGACGACTACCTGATGCATCTGCTGTTGACGGGGATCATCCTCACCGGCTTTTTCGCAGAGGGGGTCAGGATCGCCGCCACAGAACTCCGCTTAAACCCGGGCCTTGCCGGCTGGTCACCCGTCGGCCTCCTGGTCGCCAACCAGTTCGCCCAGCTCGATTCCAGTTCGTTGAAACAGCTGCACACCCTCTGGTGGTGGACGCATTTCCTCTTGGTCCTCGGCTTCATCGTCTCGATCCCGTACAGCAAGTTCCGGCATCTCTTCACCACGCCGGCCAACTACCTCTTCACGGACCTCAGGCCCAAGGGAAGCCTCGCCACCATCAACCTGGAAGAGGAAGGGGTGGAGCAGTTCGGCGCGGAGAAGGTGACCGACCTCACCTGGAAGGACATCTTCGACGCGGACGCCTGCACCAGCTGCAAGAGGTGCCAGGATCGCTGCCCCGCCTGGAACACCGAGAAGCCGCTATCGCCGATGCAGGTCGTGCAGCAGGTGGGGGAGGTCGCCTTCGGCAATCCGCAGGGAAGCCTGATCGAGAAAGTCGGCAACGACGTGCTCTGGTCCTGCACCACCTGCCGCGCCTGCCAGGAGATCTGCCCCGCCGAGGTGGAGCACGTCGGCAAGATCGTCGAGATGCGCCGCAACCTGGTCCTCATGCAGGGGGAATTCCCCGGCGAGGAAGTGATGGTCGCGGTCAACAACGTCGAGGTGAACGGCAACCCGTTCGGCATGGCCTATGCCAGCCGCGGCGACTGGAGCCACGGTCTGCAGGTGCAGCAGCTGTGCGACGGCGCCGAGGTCGACGTCCTCTATTTCGTCGGTTGCTACGCCTCCTTCGACAAAAGGAACCAGGAAGTGGCCCGCAGCTTCGTGAAGATCTGCAACGCCGCCGGAGTCCGGGTCGGCATCCTCGGCAAGGAGGAGAAGTGCTGCGGCGAGCCGGTGCGCAAACTCGGCAACGAGTACCTGTACCAGATGACCGCCCAGGAGAACATCGAGCTGATCAAGGGGTACGGGATCAAGAAGATCGTCACCACCTGCCCGCACTGCCTCAACACGCTCGGGCGCGATTACCGGGATCTCGGGCTGGACGCGGAGGTGGAGCACTACACCGTCTTCATCGACCGGCTGATGCGGGAAGGGAAGCTGGCCATCGAGGCGCACCAGTTTGACTACACCTACCATGACTCCTGCTACATCGGCCGTTACCAGGACATCGTGCAGCAGCCGCGCAACATCCTGCACGAGGCAGGCGGGCGGATCAACGAGATGGACAAGTCCGGGAAGGAAAGCTTTTGCTGCGGCGCAGGCGGCGGCAGGATCCTCGCGGAGGAAAAACTGGGGACCAGGATCAACGTGAAGCGGGTCAAGATGGCCGAGGAAACCGGAGCGCCGGTCCTGGTTTCGAACTGCCCCTTCTGCCTGACCATGTTCGAGGACGGGATCAAGACCGGCGACTGCGAGGGGAAACTGCAGGCGCGGGACCTGGCGGAGATAGTGGCCGAGCGGCTGCAGCCGGCGAGCCTCTCCAAGGTCCTTGAGGCCAGTAGATGAAGTGATGACGGCGAGTTCGCGCTGTAGGAGCGGCATTCCTGCCGCGATCGGCGCCCTCACCCCGACCCTCTCCCGGAGGGCGAGGGAGAGATGGCCAAGCGGGTAAAAGTTCCTCCTCGTTCCCAAGCAGGAGCTTGGGAACGAGATAAACAGTACAGCACCCCTCGCCCTCCGGGAGAGGGGCAGGGGTGAGGGCGGTGCCCAGGCGATAATGGAATGATCGCGGCAGTAATGCCGCTCCTACAGAAGAGAGGCTAACAGGAGGAAGCTATGAAGATACTGGTATGCATCAAGCAAGTTCCCGACATGGAGTCGAGGTTCAAGCTGAACAGCGACGGGACCTGGTACGACGAGACGGATCTCGCCTTCCGCATGAACGAATACGACGAGTACGCTGTGGAGCAGGCGGTCCAATTGAAGGAGCAGCTCGGCGGCGAGCCGGAGATCACTGTCCTCTCCATCGGCCCGGATCGCGTCGTCGAGGCGATGAAGAAGGCGCTGGCCATGGGCGCTGACCGCGGCGTCCACATCCAGGACCCGAAGTATTACCAGAAGGACCCGTGGCAGATCGCCTCGGCCATAGCGCGGCATGCAGCCTCCCAGAACTACGACCTGGTCTTCACCGGAATGCAGTCCCAGGACCGCGGGTCGGCACAGGTCGGCGTCACCGTCGCCGAAATCCTCGGCTTCGCCTGCGCCACCACCCTGGTCGGCTTCTCCTACGACAACGGCGTCATCACGGCGAAAAGGGAGCTGGAAGGCGGGACCAAGGGGGTGGCGAAACTGAAGCTCCCCGCGGTGGTGACCTGCCAGCTCGGCCTCAACACGCCGCGCTACCCGACTCTTCCCAACATCATGAAGGCGAAGAAGAAGGAGATAGCGGTCCAGCCGATCGCGGAACTTCTGCAGGAAGAGGAACTGACGGCGACGGCACGGATGTATCCCCCGGCCAGGAAAGGCGGCGGGATCGTCATCGAGGGGGACGTGAAGGACCAGATCGAGAAGCTGTTCGGGATACTCAAGGAAAAGACGACCGTGCTGCGGGCAGCCTAGGGAGGAAGATATGAAAGCTCTGCTTATAGCGGAATACAGACAGGGGAAGCTGCTCGACTCCACATACGAACTGGTTGCCTTCGCCAAGGAACTCGGCGCCGAGACCGCCATGGTCCTGGTCGGCAGTGCGGCGGACGCTCCCAAGTTCGAAGGCCGGCTCTACCTGGCCGACGCGGCGAAGTACGGCGAGTACAACCCGGACCTGCACAAGAAACTGGTGCTGGCGGCGGTCGCCAAGGAGAACCCGGACTACATCGTCTTCATACATTCAAGCTACGGCTGGGACCTCGCTCCCCGGGTGGCGGCGTCCCTGAGGACCGGCCAGGTCTCCGAGGTGGTGGCGCTTGTGGACGGCAAGTTCGAGGTCACCTGCTGCAACGCCAAGATGCGCAGATCGGTGGCTGCCAAGGGGACGACTACGGTGGTCACCATCCAGGCGGGCGCGTTCTCCCTCCAGGGCGAGCCGCAGGGGTCCCCGCAAGTCGAGGCACTGGAGCTGGCGGAAACGGCCGCAAAGGTGGAATTCGTCGGCTATGAAGCGGCCGAACAAAAGGAAGTCGACCTGACCCGGGCGGAGGTGATCGTCAGCGCCGGGCGCGGGGTCGGGAAAAAGGAAAACGTCCCGGTGATAGCGGAACTGGCCCGGGCCCTGGGCGGCGAACTCGGCGCGAGCCGTCCGGTGGTCGATGCCGGATGGGCTCCGCACAGCCACCAGGTGGGGACCACCGGCCAGACGGTCAGCCCGAAACTCTACATCGCCTGCGGCATCAGCGGTGCGATCCAGCACCTGGCCGGGATGAAGAAGGCGGACTTCATCGTCGCCATCAATAAGGACAAGGATGCGCCGATAGGCGAGATCGCCGACGTCCTCGTGGTTGCCGACGTGATGCAGTTCGTGCCGGCGATGACGGCGAGGTGCGCCAGGTGACGCTCGACGTGGGGAAGGTGCAGGTCTATACCGGGAACGGCAAGGGAAAGACCACCGCGTCCCTGGGGCTGGCGTTCAGGGCGGTGGGGCGGGGCTTGCGGGTCTGCATGGTGCAGTTCATCAAGGGGGGCGGACAGTACGGCGAACATGTCGCGGCCCAGCAGCTGGCCCCGCTTCTCACCATCCATCAGACCGGGCGGGACTGCTGGATCTACAAGGACAGGCTCGACCCCGAGGACATAGCTATCGCGCAGCAGACGCTGGAGCTGGCGCGGCAGGTGCTTACCGGCGGAGAGTACGACCTGGTGATTCTGGACGAGATCAACGGCGCCGCCTGGTTCGGGCTGATCGGCGTGGACGACATCCTTTCGCTGATGGCCGCGAAGCCGGAGCAGGTGGAACTGGTTCTGACCGGCAGGAGCGCCGATCCGCGGGTGATCGAGGCGGCCGACCTGGTGACGGAGATGGTGGAGGTGAAGCACTATTTCCAGGCCGGCGTGCCGGCCAGGACCGGGATCGAGAAATGATCGGGAAGGGGGAGCCATGAAACTTCTGGAAGGGATACGTGTAGTGAACCTGGCGGTCAATCTCCCGGGGCCGGTCGCGGCGAGACGCCTGCACCAGATGGGGGCGTCAGTGGTCAAGGTGGAGCCTCCCGCGGGGGATCCGATGGAGAGCTACAGCAAGACCTGGTACGCGGACATGGCCGCCGGCCACACGGTGGTCCAGGTCGACCTGAAGGACCCGGCCGGTCTGGCCCGGCTCCACGCCTATCTTTCGGAAGCGGATCTCCTCATCACTGCCAGCCGTCCCGCCGCCCTGGAGCGCCTGGGGCTGGGGTGGAAGGCGCTGCATGAAAGGCACCCGGCCCTCTGCCAGGTCGCCATCGTGGGATATCCCTCGCCGCGCCAGAACGAGGCGGGGCACGATCTGACCTACCAGGCGTCCCTCGGGCTCCTGACCCCTCCCCACATGCCGCGCACGCTGCTGGCGGACATGGCGGGAGGCGAGCAGACGGTGGAGGGAGCGCTGGCCCTGCTTCTGGGCCGCCACCGCGGACTCGGGAGCGGCTACTGCGAGGTCGCCCTTTCCTCGGCCGCGGAGGCAATGGCGGAACCGCTCCGCTACGGCTGCACCGTTCCCGGAGCGAACCTTGGCGGCGGTTGTCCCGAGTACAACATCTACCCGGCGCAGGACGGCTGGGTCGCGGTGGCAGCGCTCGAGCCGCACTTCAAGAAGCGGCTCGAAGAATCGCTCGTGGTCGGCACCGACGAGGAGTATCGGGCCGTCTTCGCCTCCAGGGGGGCCGTGGAGTGGCAGCAGTGGGGGCAGGAGCTGGATGTTCCGATAGTGGCGCTGAGATGACGACGGCGGAACCCCGACTCATCCTGCGGTGGTCGCTGCAGGGGAGGGACGGGCGGGAAACGGGATAGCAGGCACAGACCGGGAGGAATAGATGTTTCTGGAACTTACCGAAGAGCAGAAGCTGATCCAGGATACCGCTCGCAACTTCGCCAAGGCGGAGCTTGAGCCGCTGGCGGCAAAACTGGACCGGGAGGATGATCGCCCCGCCTTTCTTGCCAACCTGAAGAAGTTGGCGGAGCTTGGCTTCATGGGGCTGAACGTGGAGAGCGCCTACGGCGGCTCCGAGGCGGGCGTGGTGGCCTTCAGCGTTGCCATGACCGAGATTGCCCGGGCCTGCGCCTCCACGGCGGTCACCGTCTCCGTCAACAACATGGTGTGCGAGGTGATCCAGGCGGTCGGGTCGACGGAGCAGAAAGAGACCTACATCCCCCGCATCTGTTCCGGCCAGTACCCGGCAGGGGCCTTCGCCCTCACCGAGACCGGCGCCGGTTCCGATCCGGCCGGGATGACCACCACTGCGGAATTGCACAACGACCACTGGGTGCTGAACGGCTCCAAGATCTTCATCACCAGCGCGCCCTACGCGGGGGTCTTCGTGGTCTGGGCGGTAACGGACAAGAGTGCGCCCAAAGGAAAGGGGATCAGCTGCTTCCTGGTGGAGCAGGGGGCGCCCGGGCTGGTCGTCGGCAAGCAGGAGGAGAAGACGGGGCAGCATGCCTCGGCCACCTGCGAACTGATCTTCGACAACTGCAGGATCCCCAGGGGTGCGCTGATGGGGAAGCTGAACGACGGCTTCCGGATCGCGGTCGCCGAGCTGTGCGGCGGGCGCATCGGGATCGGATCGCTCGGGCTGGGAGTGGGGCTCGCGGCGATGGACTACGCGACGCGGTACGCCACCGAGAGGGTCCAGTTCGGCCAGAAGATCTGCAACTTCCAGGCGATCCAGTGGATGATCGCCGATGCGTACACGGAGCTTGAAGCGGCGCGGTTGCTGCTGATGCAGGCCGCCTACAGGAAGGAGAGCGGCAAATCCTTCGCCAAGGAGGCCTCCATGGCGAAGATGTATGCCACCGAAGCCGCCAACCGGGCCTGCTACAGCGCCGTACAGATGCTGGGAGGCTATGGCTACACCAAGGACTTCCCGGTCGAGCGCTACGCCCGCGACGCCCGCATCACGGCAATTTACGAGGGGACCAACGAGATCCAGCGGATCGTCATTTCCAGGGAGATACTGCGCAACTTCGCGTGATCATTGCGTCAGAGCTGTCTGACGTCCGACCATTACAGGAGGGCCCCCATGAGTGGCAAACGTATCACCCTGCAGCAGGCGGCGGAGATAGTCAAGGACGGTTCCAGCCTGACCTTCTCCGGGTTCACCATTTGGCGCCGTCCCTTTGCCCTGGTCTTCGAGCTGATCCGCCAGGGTCGGAAGGGGCTGCATCTCATCGAGGTCAACGGCGGTCCCCAGACCGAGTTCCTCGTCGGCGCGGGGTGCGTCGACATCTGGGAGTCGTGCTGGGTCGGCCACGAGTTGTACGGCAAGTACGGCGCCAACCTCTCCAGGAAGGTCGGCAGGGGCGAGATCATCGTCGAGGACTACAGTCACGCGGAGATGCTGTTCCGGTTCACTGCAGCCGCCTGCGGCGCCCCCTATGCCGTCACCCAGACCTCGCTCGGCACCGACATCCACAACCCCGATTTCGACATGCTGGGGAGGGCGGGTCTCAGGGACGGCAAACGGGTGGCGAAGCACAAGTACGTCTTCACCGAGGATCCCTTTTTCGGCGCCGGGTCGCAGGTGCTGGTGCCGGCCGCGAAGGTCGATGTGGCGATCCTCTGCGTCCAGCAGGTGGGGGAGGAAGGAACCGTTCGGGTCAACGGGCAATTCTACTCCGACCCCGAAGTGGCCCGTGCGGCCGACATCACCATCGTCATGGCCGAAGAGATCGTCCCCGAGGAGTACCTGCGCAGGGACGCCGACCGGAACAGCATAGCGAGCTTCGAGGTGGACTACATCCTCGAGTGCCCCTTCGGCGCCCATCCGACCGGCATGTTCGGACGCTACGACGTCGACGGCGGTTTCCTCAAGGATTTCTACGCAAAGACCAGGACCCAGGAGGGATTCGACGACTTCGCCAAGGAGTGGATCCACGGACACGATCACATGAGTTACCTCGAAAAGCTCGGGTGGCCGCGCATGCTGGACCTCAAGGCCAACACCGCGTTGAATTACAGCACCGGCGGAAAAAGGGGGCAATCGTAATGGACAAGGCATTTGCAAACCCCGAGGAATACGGCCTGGCCGACCTGCTCTGCTGCGCCGCCTCCCGGGAAGTACAGGACCATGAAGTGGTCTTTGCCGGCACCGGTCTCCCGATGGTCGCCATCATGCTGGCCCAGAAAACCCACGCACCGAGCCTGAAGCTGATCTTCGAGGCGGGAACGCTCGACGGCCGCCCGCCCGAACTCCCGACCTCCGTGGGAGACGCCCGCTGCGAGATGGGCGCCTCCCGCTCCTCCGGCCTGCACGACGCCTTCAGCATAGCCCAGCGGGGCTACGTCGATCTCGGCTTCCTGGGCGGCGCGGAGGTGGATCAGTACGGCAACGTGAACACCACCTGCATCGGCGACTACCTCGCTCCCGAACTGCGGCTGACCGGCTCGGGCGGTAACCCGGACATCAACTCGTTCGCCAAGAGGACCGTATTCATCATGGTGCACGAGAAGCGCCGCTTCACCGAGAAGGTGAGCTACATCACCAGTCCGGGGTGGCAGGTGAAAAAGTGGCCGGGCGGCGAGACGGTGCCAAGGCGCGAGCTATACGGCGCGGCCTATCGCGGGGGACCGTCCGCAGTCATCAGCACCGCCGGAGTCTTTCGCTTCGACGAGGAAACGGGGCGGATCTACCTCGACACCTGCCATGCCGGCAACACGCCGGAGCAGATACGCGAGATGTGCCAATTTGATCTTGACATCTCCCGGGTAAGCGGCGAAACTTTGCCCCCTACCAGGGAAGAGCTGCACCTGATCCACAACGTGCTCGACCCGGACCAGATTTTCATTCCAAAGGTGAAGCCGAAAGGGTCGTAATGACAGAGCAGTTGAACGGGATGGAGGACTTCCAGCGGGACATTTCGTACCGCTTGTTGAAACAGGAAAACGGGACCGCCTTGCTGACGGCGACCCTCAAGGACAGGTACCACGACATAGAGGTTCGGGTTGGCGTCGACGTGACGACACTGGCCATCGTCTCCGCCGAGGCCGCTTTCTGCAGATCGCCCACACCCGATTGCCGCAACGTGGAGGCGAAGTTCCAGGGGCTGGTGGGTTTCGTCATCGGGCGGGGATTGCAGCGAAAACTGGCCGAGGTATTCGGAGGGAGCCATGGTTGCGGCAACATGCGGACCCTGCTGATGGGATTGCTCCCCCTGGCCCTCAATCTGAGCGCCGCCGTAGGTTTGACCGGAGAGCAGGAACTGCTCGACGCCATCCACGAGAAGCTGGAAGGGACCTGCGCAGGTTACGTGACGCCGCCGCCCAAGAGGTAACCGGGGTTTCACTGCTTTTTCAGCTCTTATCCAACTCTCCCTCGCCCTCCGGGAGAGGGTAGGGGTGAGGGCGCCGCTCGCGGCAGGAATGCCGCTCCTACAAAATAAAGAACCGCCCTCTGCAACGAGGGCTTTTTTTGAACCACGATCTTCCGTTGACGTAAGCGTCAAATCTGGAGAAACCCATGCTCGTAGTCGCCTGCATCAAACAGGTACCGGACACAACACAGGTGCAGATAGATCCCGTAACAAACACGCTGGTGCGGGAAGGGATCCCGTTCATCGTCAACCCTTACGACACCCACGCGCTGGAAGAAGGTCTCAGGCTGAAGGACCGCTTCGGCTTCCGCGTCGCCGCCATCTCGATGGGGCCTCCCAACGCGGAGGGAACCCTGAGGAAGGCGCTGGCCCTTGGGGCCGACGAGGCGATCCTGCTGTCGGACCGGGCCTTTGGCGGCGCTGACACCCTGGCCACCAGCCGGGTTCTGTCCGAGGCGATCAGGAAGCTGAACGAAGCTGAAGAGGTGGGAATCGTCTTTTGCGGCAAGCAGACCATAGATGGCGATACGGCCCAGGTCGGACCCGGGATCGCCACGAGGCTTGGGTACACGCAACTTACGCTCGTTGACCGTATCGAGGCGATTGATCCCGTGGCGAGAAAGATACGGGTGAGGCGCAAGCTGGAAGGAAGGCACGAGATCGTGGAGGCATCGCTTCCGGCGATGATCACCGTGGTCCGCGAGCTGAACCGCCCGCGTTACCCTACGGTACCGATGCGCATCGAATCGAGCGAAGCGTCCGTACAGCTCTGGAGCAACAAGGAACTGCAACTGGACGAGCAGACCGTCGGGCTCAAGGGGTCCCCCACCTGGGTCAGCAGGATCTTTTCTCCCGAGCGCGAAAAGGGGGAAATAGTAGGCGACGGCATGAGCGACCCGGTCGGTTCTGCAAATCTTCTGGTGGACAAGCTACTGGGTCGGGACCTTCTTGCCATATGACAGGAGCGAAAAGATGACTGAAGCGAAGAAGGTAATCAAAAGACCGCGCGGCAAGGCCCGTGTCGTCGAGGGGAAATGCATCGCCTGCGGCGCCCGCTGCGAGAGTTCCTGCCCGGTGCAGGCAATCGAGATGACGGACGCTGGTGAGCCGGCGGTACTTTCGGACAAGTGCATCGGCTGCGTAAAATGCGTAAAGGTTTGCCCCGCGCAGGCACTGGAGATGTTCTTCACCCCGGAAGAGCTGAAGATCCTGGACGAAATTTCCAAGCAATCAGGCGCTGCCGAGTTGGAGGAAGAGCTCGATCCGGAGGCGAAGGCGCTCGCTGAAAAGCTTGCGACGTACCGGGGCGTATGGGTGTTCGTGGAGCAGACCGAGGGAGAGGTGGCAAAGGTTTCCTGGGAACTGATCGGCAAGGGGCGGGAACTTGCGGACACGCTGGGAGTAAAGCTGTCGGCGCTGGTGATCGGCGAGCACGTGGAACCGATCTGCCTGGAGGCATTTTGCTACGGTGCCGACCAGGCCTACCTGGTCGATGGGGTGCAGTTCCGCCATTACCGGACCGAGGCCTACCTGAAGGCGCTTTGCCGGCTCATCGCTACTTACCGTCCCGAGATCATCCTGATGGGTGCGACGGGGATGGGGCGCGACCTGGCAGGGGCGGTCGCCACTGTGGTCGGCACCGGCCTCACGGCGGACTGCACCGGACTTGCCATCGACGACAAGCGCAACCTCATGCAGACCCGTCCGGCTTTCGGGGGGAACATCATGGCGACCATCATGTGCGACAAGTTCCGCCCTCAGATGGCGACGGTCCGGCCTCACGTCATGCAGATGGGGGAGCGTGTCGAGGAAAGACATGGCGCCATCATCCGGGTGACTTGCCCCGTACGCGAGGAAGAGATGCTGACCCGGGTGCTGGCGATCATCCGCGACAAGAACGAGGGGCATGTCGACGTGGCCGGCGCCGAGTTCATCGTCTCCGGGGGGCGTGGCATGATGGGGAAGGAGAACTTCGCGCTCCTGCACCAGCTTGCCGAACAGCTGGGCGGGGTGGTGGGGGCATCGCGCAGCGCCGTCGATGCCGGTTGGATGCCGCATGAGCGCCAGGTGGGACAGACCGGCAAGACGGTGCGCCCGAAGATTTACATCGCCTGCGGCATCAGCGGCGCGATCCAGCACCTGGTGGGGATGCAGGACTCGGATCTGATCATCGCGATCAACCGGGACAAGGATGCGCCGATCTTCGAGGTCGCCCACTACGGCATAGTCGGGGACCTGTTCGAGGTCGTGCCGGCCATCACGCAACGTCTGCGGTCGCTGAAACAGCGTCCGCAGGGGGCGGAGCGGGAGTGCGTGAACGGTTGAGAAGCCTTCCCTCACCCCGGCCCTCCCCCCCTTTTTCCCATTCCCCCTCGCCCTCCGGGAGAGGGTCGGGGTGAGGGCATTGGCACCTGCTGGATGTTGCCATTCGATGACGTTTTGCCATGCTTCTGGTTCCCAAGCTGGAGCTTGGGACCAGGGAGCCTGCTGTTCAATAAGCCGAAGTAACTGTTTTAAAGAGGAAAGTCGCCATGTCACCAAATCCCATGCTCTTCGGAGCGCTGCTGCTTGTCTCATTGCTTCTCTTTAGCGTCGGTTGCTACCGCCGCCTCAGCCTGGTCACGCTGGGGCAGCCGGACCAGCGCCTCGACAACCCGGCTCTGCGCCTTGGCCGGATGCTCGTCCATGTCTTCGGACAAAAACAGGTGATCCGCAAGAGGTTCGGCTGGAACCACGCCGTCATCTTCTGGTCTTTCATCATCCTCATGCTGGCGAACCTCGAGTTCATGGCAAGCGGCATCATCCCCGGCTTCACCCTCTCTTTCCTCCCCGCCGCTCTGCACCATGCTCTGCTCTTCGCCTTCGACCTGGCTTCGCTGCTCGCCCTGGCGGCGGTGCTGGTCGCTTTTTCCCGGCGGCTCTTCTTTCCCCACTCGTCGATGAGCAGCAACTACGTCAAGGCGCGCAGCGTCGAAGGGTTCCTGATCCTCTCCCTGATCGCCTTGCTCATGGTGGCGTACTTCGGCCTGCACGGCGCGACCATAGCCGCCGGGACGGAGCAAGGTGCCGCTGCCATGCCGGTCTCGGGTCTGGTGGCCGCGCTCATCTCCGCCTCCTGGTCCGGCAGCCTCGCCTCGCTCGCCCTTTTTTTCTGGTGGCTCCATGCCGCGGCGCTGCTCGCGTTTCTCTGCCTGCTTCCCGCCAGCAAACACATGCACATCCTCACGGGAATTCCGAACATCTTCCTGGCCAGCGCGGAAAAGCCGAATCACCAGCCCCGCGAGGAGTTCGTGAAGGGGGGGCGCTACGGGGCCTCCACGGTGCAGCAGTTCAGCTGGAAGGATCTCCTTGACGGATTCTCCTGCACCGAGTGCGGCCGCTGCCAGGACGCCTGTCCCGCCGCCGCCACCGGCAAGGCGCTGAACCCGCGCCAGGTCATTCACGCCATCAAGACCAACCTCCTCTCCAATGCCCCTTCGCTCCAGATCGGAGAGCCTGGTGTTATGCCGTTGATCGGCCAGGAAGGGGAGGGGACCACCACCGAGGAATCCATCTGGGCCTGCACCACCTGCGGCTCCTGCATGAGCGTCTGCCCGGTCCTTATCGAACACATGCCTAAGATCGTGAAGATGCGCCGCTACCTGGTGCAGATGAAGTCCAGCTTCCCGGAGGAGCTGTTCCCTCTTTTCGAGAACATGGAGGGGAGAAGCAATCCGTGGGGGATCGCGCCGACCGAAAGGACCAAGTGGCACGGCCCGATGGAAGTCAAGGCTTTCGAGGCGGGAAAGACGGAATACCTCTTTTACGTCGGCTGCGCGGGCGCCTTCGATTCCCGGCAGAAACAGGCGACGGTCGCCTTCGCCACCATACTGGACGCGGCGGGCGTTTCGTGGGGCACCCTGGGCAAGGACGAAAAATGCTGCGGTGACAGTCTGCGCCGCCTGGGGAACGAGTTCGTCTTCGAGCGGATGGCGGACGAGAACGCGCGCCTTCTCAAGGAGAGGGGAGTGACCAAGGTCGTCACCCAGTGCCCGCACTGCTTCTCGACCCTGAAAAACGACTACCGCCAGTACGGGATGGAGCTGGAGGTGATACACCACTCCGAGCTGCTCGCCCGGCTGCTGGAACAGGGACGGCTGAAATTGAACAGGGAGGTCGGCGATCTCGGCAAGCTTCTGTTCCACGATTCCTGCTACCTCGGGAGACATAACGACGTCTACTCCGCGCCGAGGAAGGCCTTAGAACTTGCCACTGGAAAGGCTCCCGGCGAATTCTCCCGCAGTGGCAGGGAGTCGTTTTGCTGCGGCGCCGGCGGCGGCAGGATGTGGCAGGAGGAACACCAGGGTGAGCGGATCAACCTGAACCGGGTCAAGGAGGCGCTGGAGCAGAAGGCGGACACCATCTGCGTCAGTTGCCCCTATTGCATGACCATGATCGAGGATGGCTTGAAGGACCTGCAGGCGGGCGGCACCAGGGTCAGGGAACTGGCCGAGGTGGTGGCGGAAGGGTTGCGGAAGGTTTCCAGTGCTGTCTGTTGACTGTGATCGCGGCAAAAGCTAGTATGGCTGCACCCCGCTCACTTACCGGCAGGGGCTTCAAGGAGGAACACGATGGATTGGTATCGTTTGAGTATCGACGCGGATCTTGTGGCCGCAGGAAAAGTCGCGTCCGTGAAGGATCGTTTCACCGCGTCCTTCAGGGCCGCGGGCGGGCCGCGCGCGATGGCGCTTTTCCAGCGACCCGGCGAGGAGGGTGCGATCGAGCTCTTCTTCACCCCCGACTGTGGCGCGTTCGGGGCAGGGCTTCTCGACGAACTCGGGGCCGAACCGTGCGACGGGCCGGCGCTGGTCGGGCTCGAACTGCTTGTGGGGCATAACGAGATCACCTACTACCTGACCACATAGGGGGCGATCCCCTTCCGCCTGGCAGTTCCCTGCAAGGATGGCTTTGCTCCCACTCCAGCAAAGCTACATACCCCCATCCCCACCCCGGCCCTCACTGCCGTTAAGTTAAGAGCGTCACCACTACCACTTACTCCTCCCCCCAGCAGGGGGAGGTTGGGAGGGGGGAAGACTTGCGGCTTCAGCAAAGAAGCGGCAGACTTCCCCCTCCCTGCCCCTCCCCCTCC
>DNJC01000133.1 GCA_003490025.1 Geobacter sp.
TCCCTGCATCCTTGGCGAGGGGGCGGTCATCGAGCGCCTTCGACGCGACGGCGGCCTGGAACTCGACCCTTATCTTGTCAATTCGGCCTTTATTTATGAAAATGTGAAACGCGCGGCTCTGGAGACCATCTGTCGGCAGTACCTGGACATTGGGCGCGAGTTTGGCTTGCCATTCCTTCTGTCCACCCCGACCTGGCGGGCGAGCCGAGAGCGAATCGATGCGGCCGGTTATGCCGGAGTCGATGTCAACGGGGACAATGCCAGGTTTCTACGTGCCATCTTGAAAAGTTATGGAGGGTACGCGGAGAAAGTTGTCATCTGTGGTTTGATGAGCTGCCGCGGGGATGCCTACAGTCCTGGTGACGCGCTGGCTGTCGGTGAGGCGCTGAAGTTCCACTCCTGGCAGGCTGAGAAGTTGGCTGAAGCAGGGGTCGATTTCCTCCTCGCCGCTACTCTGCCGGCTTTTAGTGAAGCAACCGGCCTTGCTTTTGCTCTTGCCGCCACCGGCAAGCCCTACGTCCTTAGTTTCGTTGTGCGTCCTGAAGGGACCCTGCTGGATGGAACGCCACTGAAAGATGCAATAGCAGCCATCGACGCTACCGTGACTCCACGACCTTGGGCCTATATGATCAACTGCACCCATGCTTCCTTTGCCAGTTCGGCGCTGATGCATAAGACGAATTCTTCCGACCTGGTTCGGCAACGAGTCATCGGGTTGTTGGCCAATACCGCAGCGCTTAGCCCGGAAGATCTTAACGATAGCGCTACTTTGGTGGAGGAAGATTCGGAAACTTTCGGAAACTCTGTTGCAGCACTGCACCGGGAATTGGGCTTGAAAATTCTGGGAGGGTGTTGCGGGACCGACGACCGGCATATCAGGTCATTGGCCGCACAGCTTGTGAAGCCCGGGGGGGCAAGTCTTGAATTGTGAGCGGTAATGAGGGGAGAAGGGTAGAGAAATATTGCGCTTGAATTCAAAGGTGAAGGATATCCGGGTCACTGGGCTTCTATTCCCTTCCAAGGCGAGTTGCCAACAATCGGCACGACCGGCCCCTAAAACGGGTCAGGTCAATCTACCTCTCAGCTTCAAAACCTTTGGACCGCAAAGCCGCAAAGACCGCAAAAAAACCGGAAAATCGATTGCCACGAAAAAGCGCAAAAGACACAAAAGGGGGCGTAGGGGTCGCGGTAGCGGCGTAGGACGAAGACGAAAGATCAAGATTTTCCAGTGATTCAGTGCTTCATCGCTTCCGTCAGTTTCAGCCCGGCAAGCTCGTAAATAGTACGCGACAGATAGTAAAATATAGCTATCATAATCAGCATCGACGGCAGCGCGATCACAGGATAACTCAGCAGGTTCATGCGCCCTAGTTCCTCGTTGAAGGCGGGAGTGCCAGCCGGGCTATTAACAATCCAGGTGGCCAGAAAATAGTTCATGGCAGAGGAAAATAAAAATGAGCCTCCCAACATCCAGGTGGTGATTTTCAGACGCGCCTCGAAGGTTACCGCGTTCCCCCGCTGATGAAGGTTCTTGTGGATTAGCTCGACATTCATCAGCGCAGGGCTGAACAACAGTACACGCACCAGCGGCCTACTGGTGAAGGCGGAGATGACCACAACCAGGCCGATCAGGCCGGGAATCGCTGCCTCTTTTACGGCCAGCCAATATGTATCCAATTGCAGCAACCCGATGCCGCCGGTAAGCAGGATGCTGACAAGGCCCAGCACCGCAAGCACATTGACCTTGCGCTCACGCAATAGCGACCGTACGCCCCAGAAAAGCGGGAAAGTCAGCGCCAGTAGCAGTGCGTTGACCGTACCCAGATCCTCCGAACCGGAGAGTTTCATCAGTATGATCGAGGGAATGATCAGGGTTATCGACAGTTCGATCAAGGGGTTAGGCTTGGCTGCGTTATTCATGGACAATGCCTTTCTTTATTACCGCTGATTCAAGTTCGAAGTGCAACAGCTAGTGGTTGTTTAGCGTAGCATATTTCCGCCCCGAATAATATCTCATGCGGCGGTTGGAATCCGAAACTTTTCATGGTCTAACAGCCGACAAAAACAACATATCTTCTGGAGGGAATATGCCGTTCAAAATGCTCATTTCCGTTTTAACCATTTTCTTATTTTCTTCGATTGCGGCGGCGGAGATGTACCAGTGGGTGGATAAGAACGGCGTAGTGACATTCAAGGACACACCGCCTCCAAAATCTAAAAAAGTTAAAAAGTTGAAGACTTACAGTGACAACGACGTTGCTCCCGCGCCTGAGGCTAAAGCTGTGAGAATTTCCGCGACGGTGTCTAACCCGACAAAGCCAACGTCGAGTAGGTTCTCCGGCACCGTGGAGATATATGTTACTTCTTGGTGCCGGTACTGCAAAGAGGCCCAAAGCTACATGAGTAACAAGAACATTCCCTTCGTGGCCTACGACATAGAAAAAGACAGTGCCGCAAAGAGACGGCATCAGGAACTCGGAGGAAATGGCGTGCCGCTGATCGTCATTGGCTCCAACAAGATGTCCGGTTTCTCCGCGGAAGGCCTCGAACACTACCTCAACAACAGCAGATAGGACGAAAGAACGAGTTCACGGTCGAGTCTGAAGAAAAGCGGGGTCAGATGAAGACCTTGAATTGTGAAGCTCATGATCATGAAGCATCGATATCACAGGAGATCCGGCCGGCATGAAATTCCGCAAGAACTTCAAAGGGCGAGGCTACGGGTTCGACGGTCTCAAATCCCTGCTGGCCAAGGCGTCTCCGTTGCGGGCGGCGGACGAACTGGCCGGGATTGCCGCCTCCTCGGAAGAGGAGCGCGCCGTTGCCCAATGGCTGCTGGCTGATCTGCCGTTGGCAACGTTCCTCGCTGAACCGCTGATTCCGCCGGAGGAGGACGAAGTCAGCCGGCTGATTCTCGACTCCCACGATCGGACCGCGTTTGCCCCGATCTCGTCCCTCACGGTGGGCGAACTCCGGGAGTGGCTGCTGAGCGATTCCGTCACGGACGCGGATGTCTCCACTGTCTGCTGGGGGCTGACTCCGGAAATGGCAGCGGCAGTCTCCAAAATCATGCGCAATCAGGACCTGATCGCCGTGGCCAGACGCTGCTCGGTCATCACCGGGTTCCGCAACACCATCGGGCTGCCGGGCCGGCTCTCCACGCGGTTGCAACCCAACCATCCCACCGATGATCCCCGCGGCATTTTCGCCAGCGTCCTGGACGGGCTGCTGTACGGCAACGGCGACGCGGTCATCGGCATCAACCCGGCGACGGACAGCCCGAAAAACGTGGAACGCCTGCTGTATCTTCTCGACGACATCATCCAGCGCCATGAAATACCGACCCAGTCCTGCGTGTTGGCTCACGTCACTACCACCCTGGAACTGATGCGCCGCGGCGCACCGGTGGACCTGGTGTTTCAGTCAATCGCCGGGACGGAAGCGGCCAACAAGAGCTTCGGCATCAACCTGGCGCTTTTGGCCGAAGCCCGCGACGCGGCACTGGCCTCGGGGCGGGGAACTCACGGTGACAACGTGATGTATTTTGAAACCGGCCAGGGGAGCGCGCTGTCTGCCAACGCCCATCACGGCATCGACGCGCAGACCTGCGAGGCACGGGCCTACGCTGTTGCCCGCGCCTTCTCGCCTCTACTGGTCAATACCGTGGTCGGTTTCATCGGACCCGAGTACCTGTACGACGGGAAGCAGATCATCCGCGCCGGGCTGGAAGACCATTTCTGCGGGAAACTACTCGGCCTGCCCATGGGGTGCGACGTCTGCTACACCAACCACGCCGAGGCGGACCAAAACGACATGGACAACCTGTTGACACTGTTGGCCGTGGCAGGCTGCACCTACATCATGGGGGTCCCCGGGGCCGACGACGTGATGCTGGCCTACCAGAGCAGTTCGTTCCACGATGCGTTGTACCTGCGCCGCATACTGGGACTCCGCCCTGCTCCCGAATTCGAGGATTGGCTGAACCGCGTGGGGATATTCGACGGCAGCAACGCCTTGAGCCGGGGCGCTCAATCGCCGCAGTTGATCGGCGCCATGAAAGAGTTAGCGAAGGTGACGCCATGACCGATTCGTGGGTTGCCTTGCGCCGGTTTACCCAGGCGCGCATCGCACTGGGGCGGGCCGGGCACGCGCTTCCGACCAAGGCCCAGCTCGATTTCCAACTGGCCCATGCCCAGGCGCGCGATGCAGTGCACCTACCCTGGGCCATCGACGACTTTGCGGGGGAGATGCGGGATCTTGGCCTGGAGCCCCTGATCCTGAACACCCCTGTCGCCAGTCGCGAGCAGTATCTGCGCCGCCCCGACCTCGGCCGGCTTCTCACCGAAGAATCCCGGTGCCGGTTGACGGACCTCGCTGCCGGCGAGACGGACGTGGCGCTGATCCTGACCAACGGCCTCTCCTCGACCGCTGTCGAGCGGCATGGCATACCGCTTTTGCAGGCCGTAGCGGAAGGCTATCGGGCGCGCAATATCCGCATGGCCCCGATCTCCCTGGTCGTTAACGGCCGTGTCGCCTTGTCCGACGCCATCGGCGGCCTTCTTGCCGCGCGGGTGGCGGTGATCATCGTCGGCGAACGTCCCGGGCTCAGTGCCGCCGACAGCCTCGGCATTTACTTGACCTACGGGCCGCAGCCGGGAAATACCGACGCGGAGCGGAACTGCATCTCCAACATCCGCCCGCCGGAAGGCTTGGGTTACGAAGCAGCCGCCGCCAAACTGCTGTACCTGACCGGGGAGGCCATGAAGCGCGGCCTGTCCGGAGTGGCGCTCAAGGATGAAATGGACGAGCTGTTGACAGCGAACCAGGCGTAAGGAGAATCCTTTAAAAAGCCGGGGGCGTCCCCCCGGCTCCGAAAGGAGCACACATGGCAGCATGTGCATCCTGGTTGAAAGTCTTCCACCCGGGCTTCGGCACGCCTCAGGCAAGCGCCTCCGCTACGACTTCGGCGATATCCCTGACCCGGACCCCTTCCCCTCCCACATCCTTCAAGCCATCCTCCATCATGGTCATGCAGTAGGGACAACTGACGCAGACGGTGTCGGGCTGCCGCTCCACGGCTTCTTTGACCCGTTCCAGGTTGATCCTCGTTCCGGTCTGCTCCTCCATCCACATCCTGCCGCCCCCGGCGCCGCAACAGAAGCCGTTTTCCTTGGCGCGCCCGAACTCGTCGGGCCTCGCGCCGGTGGCCGCCTGGAGCACCTGGCGCGGCGCCTCATAGGTGTCGTTATGGCGGCCGAGATAACAGGAATCGTGGAAGATGGTTTTCCCGACTGACGCCTTTTTCGGAAGCCGTAGCTTTCGGTCGGCAATGAGCTGTTCGATCAGCTCGCTGTGGTGCAGCACCTCCACCTCGAGCCCGTACTGCCGGTAGTCGTTTTTCAGGGTGTTGAAGCAGTGCGGGCACTGGGTCACCACCTTGGCTACCCCCTTCTCCTTGAAACGCGCCACGTTCTCCCTGGCCATCTTGTCAAAGAGGTACTCATTGCCGAGCCGGCGGACGCTGTCGCCGCAGCACTGCTCGTCTTTCCCCAGGATCCCCCAGGAGACGCCGGCGGCGTCGAGGATGGTCGCCAGGGCAACGGTGACCTGCTTGGTCCGGCTGTCGAAGGCGCCGGCGCAGCCGACAAACAGAAGATATTCGGTCTGCCCGGGCGTAAAGGGTCGCTCGCCCAGGGTGGCGAGCCACTTGGCGCGCTCCGACGGCGCGATGCCCCAGGGATTGCTCCTCTGCTCCATATTTTCGAACAGGTTGAGAAGTTCCTCGGGGAATTTCGCCTTTTCCTGCACCAGGTGGCGGCGCATCTTGGTGATTTTCGGCATGTGCTCGATCAGCACCGGGCAGATGGAGAGGCAGGCCCCGCAGGTGGTGCAGGACCAGAGTGCCTCCTCGCTCACCGTCCCCTCCCCTGCCTCGCCGATCAGGGGGACCTGCCCCGCACATCCCTCTTTCAGCGAAGCCCCGTTCGCCAGGACATTCAATTTGACGTCGTGGATGACGCGGCGGGGGTTGAGCGGCTTTCCCGTGTTGAAGGCGGGGCAGACGTCCTGGCAACGTCCGCATTCGGTGCATGAGAAGCCGTCCAGGAGATCCTTCCAGGTGAACTGGTCCACCCCGCTCACGCCGAAGCGCGCCCCTTTCTTGAACTCCTCCCGCGGCTGCACGGTGCCGTTCTCCAGGTTGCGCAGGAAGCAGTTCGGGATGGCGGTCAGTATATGCATGTGTTTGCTGCGCGGCAGAAGGTTCATGAACAGCAAGAGCACCACGGCGTGGGTCCACCAGGAGGCCGCGGCCACCCCGCCGAGCGCCGCAGGGGAAAGTCCTCCCAATCCCCCCGCGAAGAGGGCGGAGACGGGCTGCCACGCCTCTCCCTTGCCGAGGGCGATCTGGGCTCCGTTCAGGACGAAGAAGGCTATCATCAGCGTGGCGATGAGCGCCAGGATCAGCAGGGCCTCGCCGCTCTTGGCCGAGGTGTAGTCGTTCTCCAGGTACGCGGGGGCGAAAAAGAGCCGGCGCACCAAGGCGACCGCGACACTGGCCAGTGCGACCACGGAGACCAGGTCGAAGACCAACGCCAGGCCATGGTGCAGGGGGGTCGGCAAACGGTTGAGGCCGGCTCCGGGGATCAGCCCTTCCAGGAGAAACATGCCGTTGGCGATCAGCAGCAGCATGAACGCCCAGAAGAGGAAGAAGTGGTTGACCCCGTACGGCCGGGCCAGGACCCGTTTCTGCCCGAAGGCAAAGGAAAGCGTCCCGGCCAGCCGCACGCCCAGCTGGTCGAAGCGGTTTTCCGGACTTCCCACGGCAACCAGTTGCAGGCGCTGGTAACAGCTATAGCAGAAGGTCGCTACCGCTATGGCAAAGAGGGGTATGAACAGGGCATGGTCGATTAGCATGATTGGTACCTCTCAAACGGTGGACGTTCAGCTGGCTAGCCGGTCGGTTACGACGCCGGTGCGTTGCAGTTTCAGGCTGCGCACCTTGCGGATGAGCGCCGGGACGATCTGGAACAGGTCGCCGACGATGCCGTAGGTGGCGACCTGGAAGATCGGCGCCTCGGGATCGCGGTTGATGGCGATGACGACGTCGGAGTCCTGCATCCCCACCAGGTGCTGGATGGCGCCGGAAATGCCGCAGGCGATGTATATTTTCGGGCGCACCGTCTTGCCGGTCTGGCCGACCTGGCGGCTGTGCGGCATCCACCCTGCGTCGACGGCGCTGCGCGAGGCGCCGACCACGCCGCCCAGCTCGTCGGCTAATTCCTGGAGCATGGCGAAGTTTTCCTTGTTCATCAGGCCGCGGCCACCGGAGACGATGAACTCGGCGCCGGCGATGTCGACGTCCTGCCCCCCCTTGTCGCTCAGCACCTCGAGCACCTTGACGGGGATGTCCTCCTCCCGCAGGGCGAACGATTCGCGGATCACCGTCCCTCTCGCCACGGCCAAGCGCTCGGGCATCGGCATGACGTGGGGGCGGACCGTGGACATCTGCGGCCGGAAGCGGTCGCACATGATGGTGGCCATGATGTTGCCGCCAAAGGCCGGGCGGGTCTGCATCAGGTTTCTCTTGTCGTCGATGCCGAGTCCCGTGCAGTCGGCGGTGAGACCGGTCCTGACGATGGTGGCCACGGCGCCTGCCAGGTCCCTCCCCTGCCCCGTCGCCCCCATCAGGACGATCTCGGGCTTGTGCTTCTCCACGAGGTGGCAGATGGCGTCCGTGTAAGGCTTGGTGCGATAGTGGGTGAACACCGGGTCGTCCAGGAGGATGGCTTTGTGGGCGCCGTAGGCGAACGCCTCCCCGCAAAGGTGCTCGACGTCGCTGCCGACGATCACCGCGGAGACCTCGACCCCGAGGGTCTTGGCCAGACTGGCGCCGGTCCCGACCAGCTCCCAGGAAACCTTGGCAGCCTCGCCGTCGTACTGCTCTACGAAGACCCACACGCCGCGGTAGCGCGCCAGCATGGCCCGGAGCTCTTTCTCGGCCGGGTCAATCTCCTCCTCGGCCGCGCCGTGCTCCTTTTCCCACCGCTTGAGCATCTCCAGCTCCTCGATGGTGTAGAACATCTCCAGGGCGCCGGCGGCGCACGCCTTGACGCACTTGACGCACCCGATGCACTTGGCGAGGGCGATTCCCGGCTCGCCGGCCTCATCCATGGCGATGGCGTCCACCGGGCAGGCGCTCACGCAGCGCTCGCCGCAGCCGATGCAGCGCCCTTCGATATACCGCACCTTTCCGCGCGGTTTTTTCATCTTTATCTGTTCAGACATAAAAATCCCCTCTGTCGCGCGTCGAATTTAAACGGCCAGCAGATCCTTGCTCATGAGCTTTTCGATGAGGAGCCCGGCGGTTCCCTCCGGGTCGTGCACGCCGTCGCCGATGATCTCTCCCTGGTCCCGCTGGGGGGAGAAAATCTTGCTCACCCAGGTGGGGGACCCCTTGAGGCCGACCGTCTCCGCATCGAGCTGCAGCACCCTGTTGTCCCATACCGTTATGGTCGCGTCCTCGGCCTCCAGGCGCATCGGCACGGACGGGTAGCGGGGACGGTTCAACTCGCGCACCACGGTGATCATCACCGGCAGCGGCGCCTCCACGATCTCGTGACGCCCTTCGAGCTTGCGCCGCACCCGGATCCTCTTTTTCAGGAAATCGATGTGCTCGATGCGGTCCACCAGGGTCAGCTGGGTGAAACCGAGGCGGGTGGCGATGCCGGGGCCGACCTGGGCGGTGTCCCCGTCGATGGTCTGCTTGCCGCAGAACACGATCCCCACCGCCTCCCTCTTGGCGAGCCGCTCGATGGCGGCAGAGAGGACCCTGCTGGTCGCCAGCGTATCGGCCCCGCCGAAGCAGCGGTCGGAGAGGAGGATCGCCTCGTCTATGCCGAGCGCGCAGGCTTTTCTCAGCGTCACCTCCGTGTTGGGCGGTCCCATGGAGAGGGCGACGGTGCGCATGCCGTAGGTGTCCTTCAGGCGCAGGCTCTCTTCGAGGGCATGGGTGTCGTAGGGATTGACGATGAAGGGGATCCCTTCCCGTATCAGCGTGTTGGTCACGGGATCGATCTTCACCTGTGTCGTGTCGGGTACCTGTTTGATGCAGGAGATGACGAGCATGGGCGTCTCCTTGACGTATGGTGCAACCGAAGTTGTTTGAAGGTGTCGAACCTCTAGACGGCGATCCTGAGTCCGTCGGGCTTGTAGACCTTCAGGAGCGCGGCTGCCATCTCCGCGGGGCTTGCGGCCACCGATATGCCGCATTCCCGGAGCACGGCCACCTTTTCCGCCGCCGTCCCCTTGCCGCCGGAAATGATCGCCCCGGCGTGCCCCATCCTCTTGCCGGGAGGGGCGGTGACCCCGGCGATGTACGCCGCCACCGGCTTGGTCATGTAATCGCGCACGAAATACGCCCCCTCCTCCTCGGAGCTGCCGCCGATCTCGCCGATCATGATCACCGCCTCGGTGTCCGGGTCCTCCTCGAACATCCTGAGGACGTCAAGATGGCTGGTGCCGTTGACCGGGTCGCCACCTATGCCTACGCAGGTGGACTGCCCCAGCCCCACGCAGGTCAGCTGCCAGACGGCCTCGTAGGTGAGGGTGCCGCTGCGGGAGACGACGCCGATCTTGCCGGGCTTGTGGATGTACCCCGGCATGATGCCGATCTTGCACTCACCCGGGGTTATCACGCCGGGGCAGTTGGGGCCGACCAGGCGGGTGGTCTTCCCCCGCATGAACTCCTTCACCTTCACCATGTCCAGCACAGGGATCCCCTCCGTGATGCAGCAGACCAGCCCGATCCCCGCATCGACGGCCTCTATGATGGCGTCGGCGGCAAACGGCGGCGGGACGTAGATGACCGAGGCGGTGGCGCCGGTCTTCTCCACGGCCTCCCGCACCGTGTCGAAGAGGGGAAAGCCGTCGATGGCGCCCCCACCCTTGCCGGGGGTGACCCCCCCGACCATCTGCGTGCCGTACTCGCGGGCACCCTGCGCATGGAAGAGCCCGGTGGCGCCGAGCCCCTGGGTGATGACCCTGGTGTTCCTGTCGATGAGAATGCTCATTTGTCCCCTCCTGTCAGCAGGCAGCCACGGCCTGGACTATTTTTTTCGCCGCGTCGGCCATCCCCTCGGCGGCCACGATGTTCAGCCCGCTCTCCGCCAGGAGCTGCTTTCCCTTGGCGACGTTGGTCCCCTCCAGCCGCACCACGAGCGGCACCTTGAGGGAGACCTGCCGGGCGGCCTCGATGACGCCGGTGGCGATCACGTCGCACTTCATGATGCCGCCGAAGATGTTGACCAGGATCCCCTTCACGTTCCTGTCGGAGAGGATGATCTTGAACGCCTCGGTGACCCGCTCGATGGTCGCCCCGCCGCCTACGTCGAGGAAGTTGGCCGGATCGCCGCCGGAATGCTTGATGATGTCCATGGTGGCCATGGCGAGACCGGCGCCGTTCACCAGGCAGCCGATGTTGCCGGTAAGCGACACGTAGGAGAGGTCGTGCTGGGAGGCTTCCACTTCGTTGGGATCCTCCTCGTCGTAGTCGCGCATGTCGCCGAGCCGGGGATGCCGGAAGACGGCGTTGTCATCGAAGCCGAACTTGGCGTCCAGGCAGAGGAGTTCACCCTGCGCCGTGACCACCAGGGGGTTTATCTCCAGAAGCGAGCAGTCGCAGCTCACGAAGGTGGAGTAGAGTCCCTGCAGGAGGCCCACCGCCTTGGCGGTCAGTTTGCCGCTCAGGCCGAGGCTCAGGGCCAGGTTGCGGCACTGGAACGAAGTCAGCCCCAGAAGCGGATCCACCGCCTCCTTGAAGATATTCTCCGGCGTCTCGGCGGCGACCTGCTCGATGTCCATCCCCCCCTCGGTCGAGGCCATCACCGTTACCCGGGAGGTGCCGCGGTCGACCAGGAGGCTCAGGTACAGCTCGCGCTCGATGTTGCAGCCGTTTTCCACCAGGACCCGGGTGACGACCTTCCCCTCGGGGCCGGTCTGGTGGGTCCTGAGCGTCATGCCGAGCATCTCCCGCGCCGTGTTGCGCACCTCGTCGGCGCTGCGGGCCAGCTTCACCCCGCCACCCTTGCCGCGCCCTCCGGCGTGGATCTGCGCCTTGACCACCCAAGGGCCGTCGCCGAGCCGCTTGGCCCATTCCCTGGCGCTCGCCCCGTTGTAGCAGACGTGACCGTCCGGGACCGGCACGCCGAACTCCCTCAGAATCGCCTTTGCCTGATACTCGTGAATGTTCACTTCGCTCCCCCCTTTTTTTCGTCGTCTCACTGCCCTGCTGCTTTAATCTTATTCCGGTACTTAAATACCAATTTATGGATTTTTTACCCCACTGCCGTTTTGTTGTCAAGAACTTTTTCGCTCGTTGAACAACCGGAACGGCCGTGGGGAGGGTGCCCCGTTCACCCATCCCCACCCCGGCCCTCCCCTTGAAGGGGAGGGGGAGATTGTGATAGCGGAAGATGGTCGCTGATCAGGTTTCCTGAAAGGCTCTGTTGCTGCGAGACGTGTTGGTAGTTTTATCGGTAACTATGCGAGCTTACGCGATCTCTCCCTCGCCCTCCGGGAGGGGGTCGGGGTGAGGGAGCCTATCCCGGGCAACACGGTCGCTTCGTGGATGCGCCCTCACCCCTGCCCCTCTCCCAAGGGGCGAGGGGAAATTCGTTAATGGACTTCGGAAACCGACGGACCTCCGGGGGGCGTCCCGGCCAATGCCGGTAACGCAGAGCCCCCGGGGTCCCGCGCCTGCCGCTAGTCGATGATCCCTTTCCCTCTGAACGCGGCGATTTCCGCGTCGCTGTACTGCAGGAGCTGGCTCAGGACCGCGTCGGTATCCTGTCCCAGCCTGGGAGAGCCGCGCCAGACCCTCTGGGGTGTCCCGCTCAGCTTCGGCACGAAGCCGAAGGCCTCCACCTCTTTGCCCAGGGTCTCGTCCGTGTACTTGATGAAGTTGCCACGGCTATGCCAGTGCGGATCGTTGTAGATCTCTTCGGTGGTCTTGGCGATGCCGCTCGGCACCTTGAACTGCTTCAGGTGCTGATGGGCCTCCTCGGCCGTGCGCGCCTCGATCCATGCCTTGGTCTTGGCCTCCAGTTCCTGCCCGATGGGCGACGATACCGCCTCCCGTGTCGCACCGGCCGCGTCGTAGTTGAAGTAGTCGAGGTCGAGGTCGAGCGCCTTGATGAAGCGGGAATAGACCGCATTGCCGAAGGCCCCGATGCTGAGGTAGCGACCGTCCTTGGCCCGGTAGATGCCGCCGGGCTGGAAGATCGGCACCTTGTTGCCGAAGCGCTTTTTCACGATCCCCATGTTGGCCCAGACCGTCCAGGCGTCGTCGAGCACCCGGGCCTGGGCCTCCACCTGGGCGATATCGACCACCTGCCCCATCCCCCCTTTCAGCACGTTGGCGTACGCGGCTGCAATGCCGAGGGCGGTGAACATGGCGGTCAGATAGTCGTTGTAAAACGCTGCTGCGAACGTCGGGGGGCTCGGTTCCGGAAAACCGTTCAGGAAGGTGTACCCCCCCTCCGCCTGGCCGATGTTGTCATAGGAGGGTTTGTTGCAGATGTCCGGCGTCCCCCCGAACTGGGGCCGGCCGAAGCCGCTGACATGGGCGATGATCAGCTTCGGGTTCACCTCGAACAGCATCTCCTCGGAAATCCCCAGCTTGTCGATCCAGACCATGTTCTCCAGCCAGACATCGCTGTTCTTGATGAGGGAGAGGAAGATCTCCTTCGATTCCGGGTATTTCATGTTGGTGTTGAGCGTGAAGCTGAGCCGGTTGCGGGCGTTCTGGACCCACCCCGCACTGATCTCCTTGTCCCCCTCGACTATGGGAGGGTACTGCCTGCGGAAGGGGTCGCCGATGTCGGGGAGTTCGATCTGGATGATTTCAGCACCCATCTCGCTCAACAATGCGGCGCCGAAGGGAGCTGCGACGACGGTCGCGCTCATCAGTATCCTCATCCCGGACAGAGGGCCGTATTTCGGGATGAAATGCGGTGCGGGGATCTTCTCTATGTTTTTCCATCTTCCCATGACTGTTCTCCTTTTGTTTTTCCGATTTGAGATCTTCGATTGGCGATGATCTTTCCTACAGGTCCCTCCCCCTTCAGGGGGGAGGGAGAATCGTTGCTACGTCGCCACGAGTCCGGGCGCTTTCTCGGGAACCACCGTTTCGTTCATCCTTTTCAGCAGAACCCTGCGCGCCACCACGGCCAGGCAGATGCCGACCACGCAGAGGGCGCTGGCGATGAGAAATGCCTGGGAATAGCTCCCGGTGGCGACCTTGATGCTCCCTGCCAGCCTCGGGCCGAAAAAGGCGCCGATACTGAAGGGAGCGAACATGACGCCGAAGTTCATCGGCAGGTGCTTCGACCCGAAGGCGTCGGCGGTGATCGAGGCGAGCTGCCCCATGAACCCGCCGAAGGACATGCCGACCACCAGGACCGGGACGAGCACCGCGAACGGCTTGGTGGCGAGCCAGAACATGGCGACGCCGAGGATGATGTAGATGACCACCATGGTCGACATGCGGCCGCAACGGTCCGAGATCATCCCCCAGCCGGCGCGTCCCGCGGAGTTGCAGACCGCCAGGATGCCGACCCAGAAACCGGCGGCGGCCGCCGAATAACCGCCGACGGACTGCAGGATCGGCGAGGCGTGGGCAACGATCATCAGGCCGGAGAGCGCACCCATGATGATGGTCGCGGAGAGGAGGTAGTAGAGCGGGTCGACCAGCATGCCGCGCCAGTCCCGGTCGGGGATGCTCATCGCCTTCTGCGACTGTGCGGACGGCACCCAGCCGGCGGGAGCGAACCCGTCGGGGGCGGTCTTCATCATGAGGCCGAGGACGCAGATGCCGACCAGGTAGAGGCAGCCCAGCATCTTGAAGGTGGGGAGGACGGTGTAGGTCTTGATCATGCCGACTGCGACCGGCGCCCAGAGCAGCGCGGCGCAGCCGACACCAGCGGCGAGCACGCCGGAGGCCATGCCGCGGCGGTCGGGGAAGAAGCGGACCAGGTTGGGGACGACGCCGGAGTAGATGGTCCCCATGGAAAGCCCGCCCATGACGCCGTAGGCGATGTAGAGCTGGGGCAGGGTCTGCACGTAGCCGACCCCGATCATGCCGAGGCCGTAGACCAGCCCGCCGGCGGCGATGATCCATCTCGGCGAGACGCGCTCCTGCAGTTTCCCGGCGACGATGATGGGAATGAAGCTGACGGAGTGGAAGATGGCGAAGGCGACCGAGACGTCGGCCATGCTCCACTTGAAATGGGTGGAAAGCGGGAGCACGAAGACGCTCCAGGCGTAGGTCTGGCCGATGATGCAGTTGATCAGCGTGCCCAGGACCAGGTAGATCCATCGTTTCGATTCCAGTCTCATGATTTGTTCTCCCTTTGAGTGAATTGGTTCACCGTTTGTTACTGTGATAGAGCTGCCGCGCCCCCGGGGGCGAGCTTCAGTGGTCTATGGTCCCGGTCGCGCCGTACCCCGTGTTCTGGCGGATGTAGAGTTCGTCGAACATCTTCTCCTCGCGCCTGGTCCCGAACAGGAAGGTGCCGAGGATCGCGGAGAGAAAGCCGACGGGCACGGAGAGGATGGCCGGGTTCTTCAGGGGGAACAGGGGCGCATCGAGCCCCACCAGCGATCTCCCGTCCTTGTTTGCGGCGTAGTCCAGCCGTGCCTTGTTAAGGGCCTTCAGCTCCCTCACCGCGAGCAGGGCGCCGTCCGCCTGCTTCTTCTCCAGCGCCAGAACGACCTTCCGCGCATCGGCGGCGATCTTTTTCGGATAGGTCATGTTGGGAGATACCATGACGACGCCGATGGCGAAGAGGCCGCCGACCGTCAGGCCGGTAACGATGCCGCCGGCATTGAACCGCTTCCAGAACAGCGCGAAGAGCAGCACCGGGAAGTTGCTGGAGGCGACCACGGCGAAGGCCAGCACCACGAGGTGGGCGATGTTCTGTTTCTCGCAGGCGATGCCGAGCGCAATCGCTACGGCGCCGATGACGAATGCCGAGACCCTCGCCACCTTCATCTGTTCCCGCTGGTTCGGCTTGCCGTCCTTGAGGACGTTCACGTAGAGATCGTGGGCCACCGCGGCGGAGGAGGCCAGGATGAGGCCGGAGACCACGGCGATGATGGTGGAGAAGGCAACCGCGCAGACAAAGGCGAGGAAGAGATCCCCGAGAATGGTCCCCGCCCCGCCCCCCAGGAACTGGGAGAGCATCGGCGCGGCCATGTTTCCGCCCCTGTCCACCGCCATCACCTGCTGCGGGGTTATGTACAGCGCGGCTCCGAAACCGATCATGGTCACCATGATCATGAAACTGCCGATGAGCACCATGGAGATCACCACGCTCTTGCGGGCCGACCTGGCATCGGGGACGGTGAAGAAGCGCATCATGATGTGGGGGAGACCGGCGGCCCCGAGGGCGAAGGCAAGCCCCAGCGACACCTGGTCGACCGGATCCTTGAGGAGAAGCCCGCTTTCCAGGAAGCGCTGGCCGTAGTCGTATCCCGGCTGGGGTGCCGCATGCTTCAGGAGCGACCGGACATGATCCTGCACCGGTGCGCTCGCCGCCACCGCATCGTAAAAGGCGACCAGGTTGAACCCGAACTTGACGAGGAGCAGCACCGTCATGGTCACCCCGCAGAGCATGAGCAGCACCGCCTTGACGATCTGCACCCAGGTGGTCCCCTTCATGCCGCCGAAGGTGACGTAGACGACCAGCAGCGCGCCGACACCGACGATGGCGCTGTTGTAGGGGATGCCGAGCAGCAGCTGCATCAGTTTCCCGGCCCCAACCATCTGGCCGATCAGGTAAAAGGTGGAGACGACGACCGCCGAGACCGCTGCGGCGCCCCGTACCAGTTTCGAGGGGGTCCGCAGGGAGAGGATGTCGCCGAGGGTATATTTGCCGGCGTTGCGGCACGGTTCGGCGACCACCAGCAGGATGGTGACGAATGAGAAGAACGGACCGACGGTGTACATGAAGCCGTCGGCGCCGAAGATGGAGGTGATGCCGGCGATCCCGAGGAAGGTGGCCGCGGAGAGGTAGTCCCCCGCGATGGCCCAGCCGTTCTGCATCCCGGAGATACCGCCTCCCGCCGTGTAGTAATCCGCCGTCGTCTTGGTGGACTTCGCGGCGCGATAGACGATCGCCCCGGTGAGCAGGATCATCGCCAGGAACATGCTCATGGTGATGGCCTTGTTGGTCTTGACCTCCTTGGCCGCGGGGGCCGGTTCCCGTGCCGGAGTTGCCGCCGGCAAGGCGGGTGCGGAGGCGGCGATCGCCGGGGCCGGCCGGCTTGCGACGGCAGGCACGGTGGCGGCGACCGCAGCGGCTGGGGAGACCTGCGTGGCGTTACCTGCGGTAGCGGCCCCGGCAGTGAGACAGAGGGAGGCGCCGATGCATAGCGTGGTAAGGAACCGTCTCATTTTTGCGCCTCCTTCTCTATCACGTCGATCACGTCGCGGGTCAGCGGGTCGAAAAAGTTGTTGGACCTGTAGGCGTAGTAGAGGGCGATGACCCAGATGACGGCGAACTCGAGGAGACAGAAAAAGTAGCCGAAATTGAGCCGCCCGAGGATCTTCATCTTCATTAGTTCCGGGTAGTACCCGGCGCAGATCGGGAGCAGGTAGAAAGCGACCGAACCGAAACACCAGAGGGTAACCAGAAACGTTTTCTTCTTGGTGTGCAGCTCTACGAACTTGGGGTTCTTCGCCAAGCCTGCCCAGTTGATATCCTTGCCGTCCATGTTCCGTCTCCTTTGAGGGAAAGCTCTCGCCAGTTGCCGTTCGCGTCCCGATCCTAGAAGAAATACATCGCCGCAACCCTGGCTATGTTTGCCGTACCGGAGTCGGAAGTCCCCGGGGTGTTGTTGCCGTACAGCGTCTTCAGGTGCTGATACTCGACCGCCACCCTGATTGCCGCGTTCAGGTCGTAGGCGACATTCCCGAAGATCTGGGAACTGTACTTCTGGAAGTTGGCGACGCCGGCATAACTTCCGTAGTCGTAGGCGCTGCGCTTGCCGTAGCCTGCGGTGAACCCGAGGTTCTGGGTCGGGTAGAAGATCGCCTGGCCGAACAGGCCGTACCCCTTGGCGGGGGATTTGTCTCCGGCGGGACCTATGAGGGTGTGGGCCGTCGCGTGGGCGAAGGCCATGTTGGCCGCCATGTAGGTCTGCCCTTCGAAGGACGCCGTCATGGCGCGGCTCTTGCCGTCCGAGGACTTCAGGACCGGCACGAAGGTATAGAATCCGTATCCCCACGAATCGACCATCTCGGCGTTCCCCGCCACATCCTGGTTCCCGTACAGGCCGAAGAATCCGGCGGTGAAGGAGTTCATGGGGAGGCCCCAGAAGCCGGGGGCGACGCCGAGCGCCTTGCTGACCAGCATGGCCTGCCCGGCCAGGTTCACCTTGCCGCCCCAGGTTTCGCCGGCGGCGCCGGTGGCCGTGTTGCTGTCCTGCGGGGGATTCTGGACCCCGGCGATCAGTTTCAGGGAGTTGTTTTCGCTCAGCGCCACCTTCTGCGTGACCCTGATCTGGGCGACCCTGGGGCTCCCGGGGTTGCCGGTGGTGGCTCCCTGGCCGAAGTCGAGAGTCGATGCGGCGGCGGGTCCGAAGCTGTCCCACGACTGGCCGAAGAGCACCTGGGTGTTTTTCCAGTCGATGGTCCCGTAGGCATGGCGCATGCGCAGGTTCGCCCCCTCGTTGCCGGAGCCCGCGCCGAAGAAGTCGGCCTCGATGAGGGCGCCGGTCTTGGCGCCGAGAAGGGCGGGACCGTCGACCTTGATCCAGAAGCGGGATTGGCGGGCCGTCATCAGGGTCTGGTCCTCTTGGCCGGCGGCGGAGGAGGACTTGGGAATACCGCCCGGCTGCAGCGTCCCCAGTGCGGCGATGCCGGGGCTGGGGACCGTCCCGCCGGTTGGCCCGAGGTTGACGGAGTTGTAGATGTAGTCGAGCTTTACGAAGCCGCCGAAGGAGAGCTTGAACTTGCTGGTGACGGGCGAGGCCATCTTGCCGTAGATGCCCGGGGCAACCTCGCAGGCCGGCTCGAAGTCGCAGTTATAGGTCGGGGGTGGGGTCTGGGGGACTTCCTGTGCCACTGCCGGCGCTGCCAGAAGCGCCGCTGCTGCAATCTGAAGCATTACCTTTTTCGTCATGACTTCCTCCTCTTTCATGTGTTCTGTCCGACAGCCCTTGGGACCTGTCTGCTGTTTGGCCTGATCGCCGTTTTTCGCCCTAAAAAATGTATTTCCCTGCTTCCCTTGCCGCGCCTGCCAGAAGCTGCTTGGCGCCCAGCAGACCCTCGCCCGGATAGGCGCCGACACGCACGATCCCCTTCTGCATGGCAAGGAGCCGGTTGCCCTCCTGGGTGTACGCGCAGAAGCGCAAGCCGGCCGCCTGGAACTGGGCGCCCCTCTCGAAAGCGGCGACCTTGACTACCGCGATCAACAGCTCCCTTTTCTTTTCGCTCGCCGAGGCGAACACCTTCCTCGCCCTGACGACCACGCTTTCCAGGGCGAAGATCGCGATGACCATGTCCGCCAGCGCCATCATCACTTCCTGGGATTCCTTGGACTGTTCGGCCTCCGCGAACATCGACAGGAAAAGCTTCTTCTGGTCGGCGATCAGCGCCAGCTCCCGGTCGAACGGTTCCCGGAAGTTCGCCGTTTCGGTCCCCTCCGCCAGCTCGGCCTGCGCCTCGGCGATCCCGCTCCGGAAATCGAGGATCCCCCCCTCGGCTTTGCGCAGGAGCATGGTGGGGATCAGGATCCGGTTGATCTCGTTGGTCCCCTCGAAGATGCGCTGGATGCGCGAGTCGCGGTAGTAGCGCTCCACCGCGTACTCCGCGATGTAGCCGTAGCCGCCGTGGATCTGCACCGCCTCGTCCACCACGAAGTCGAGCTGCTCGCTGCAGAACACCTTGGCGATGGCGCACTCAGCCGCGTACTCCTCGATCGCCTTCTGGTAGCGCTCGTAGTAGTCCGCCCCGCCGTGATCCAGGGTCGCCAGCCGCTGGTCCAAAAGCCCCGCCACCCGGTACACCACCGACTCGGAGGCGAAGATAGCCGCCGTCATGTCGGCGAGCTTCTCCTTGATGGCGCCGAATTCGCCGATCGCCTTGCCGAACTGCTTCCGTTCGCCGGCGTAGGAGGCCGACTCCCCGAAGGCACCCTTCGCCATCCCCAGCGTCTGGGTCGCCACCTTCAGGCGCCCCACGTTCAGCACGTTGAAGGCGATCTTGTGCCCCTTCCCCGCCTCGCCCAGGAGGTTCTCAACAGGCACCTTGACGTCCTGGAGCACGAGCTGCGTGGTCGAGGAGCCTTTGAGCCCCATCTTCTTTTCCTCGGCGCCGACGGAGAAACCCTCGAAATCCTTCTCCACCAGGAAGGCGCTGAACTGCTTGCCGTCGATCTTGGCGAAGACGGTGAAGAGATGGGCGAAGGAGGAGTTGGTGATGAACTGCTTGGTGCCGTTAAGTACGTAGTGGGAGCCGTCAGCGCTGAGGACCGCCGTGGTGCGCGAGCTCAGGGGGTCGCTGCCGCAGTCCGGCTCGGTCAGGGCGTAGGCGCCGATCCACTCGCCCGAGGCGAGTTTGCCGAGATAGCGCTCCTTCTGGTCCGCGCTCCCGTAGTAGACCAGGGGGAGGATGCCGATGCCGGTGTGGCCGCCGAAGGCCATGACGAAGGAAGCCACCGGGGCGACCTTCTCGATCATGAGCATGTTGGTGGTCTTCTCCAGTTCCAGGCCGCCGTACTCCTCGGGGACCTCGGTGAGGAAGAGTCCCAGGTCCGCGCACTGCTTCATCTTTTCCACGATGAACCCGAAATCCTTGTCCTCGATCCGGTCGATGTTCGGCCAGATCTCGTTCTTCATGAACTCTTCCGTCGTCTCGGCTATCTGCTTTTGTTCCGTCGTGAACTGTTCCGGAACGAAGATCGCGGTCCCGACCGCGTCGGCGAGGAGAAACTCTCCTCCTTTTGCCAGGTTACTGCCCATGATGTGTCTCCTTGTCATCAGACCCGTTTGTATTTTTCCGACTGGCAGCTCAAGGCTCAAAACACGACGTTCTAGCGTAAAAAACCTTGTACTTTGAGTCATTGCACCGCATCGAGGCCCTCTTTCGCACTACCCACAAATACCGTTCTACTACCTTCGAAAGGCCAAAAAAAATGGGCATTTCCGTCTTCACCCATCCCCACCCCGTCCCTCACTGCCATTAAGTTAAGGAACTTGAGCCCACTTCTCTCTCGACAAAGCGGTCCCCGCCCCCGGAGGGGGAGGGTAGGGGCGAATAATCATTCGCCCCTACTCCGGTTCTTCGCTGAAGCCGCTAGTCTTCCCCCCTCCCGACCTCCCCCCGCTGGGGGGAGGAGTAAGTGGTTACTAGTGGGTAAAGCTCTTAACTTAACGGCAGTGACCCCGGCCCTCCCCTTGAAGGGGAGGGGGAGATTCCGACAGCGGAAGATCATTCATTGGCGATGATCTTCCGCTATGCGGCGCCCTACTTCTCAGAGTAGTCGTAAAAGCCCCTGCCGGCCTTGCGCCCGACGTGGCCGGCCTTGACCATGTTCCTGAGCAGGGTCGGGGGTGCGAAACGGGCGTCCTTCGTGTAGCTGAAGAAGATGTCGCCCACGTAGTAGCCGATGTCGACCCCGGCGAAGTCCTGGAGCTCCAGGGGGCCCATCGGCATCCCGGCGCCGAGTTTCATGGCGGTATCGATATCCTCGGCGGATGCCACTCCGTCTTCCAGGAGGCGGATGGCGTCCATCATGTAGGGGACCAGGAGCCGGTTCAGCACGAAGCCGGGGGTGTCCTTGCAGGTGATGGGGCTCTTGCCGAACTTCCTCCCCATTTCGAGCGCCAGCTCGGTGGTCTCTTTCCTGGTCTGCAGGGCCGGGATCACCTCGACCAGCTTCATCATCGGTACCGGGTTGAAGAAGTGCATGCCGACGAAGTTTTCCGGGCACTTGACCAGCGAAGCCATCTCGGTGATGGAGAGCGACGAGGTGTTGCTGGCGATGATCACGTCGGCGCCGAGGACCGGTTCGAGCTGCTTGAAGAGTTCCTTCTTGACCGCTACGTCCTCGAATACTGCCTCGATGATGTACTGGGCGGCGGAGAGCGTGCTGATGTCGGTGGAATAGCTGATACGGCCGAGGACCTCGCCCTTTTGCTCCTCGGTCAGGGTCCCCTTCTTGACGAAGCGGTCGAGGCTCGTGGTGATGGTCTTCTGCGCCCGCTGCAGCATCGCCTCGCTCAGGTCGAACACCCTTACCTGGAAACCCGCCTGTGCTGCGACCTGGATGATCCCGGAACCCATGCTCCCCGCTCCGGCGACGCCTACTGTTTTGATATCTTCGAATTTCATGATCTTCTCCTTTTTTACCGACGGTGGTTGATTAATGACTGGCGAAAACCGGTCTGCGCTTCTCGATGAAGGCCTGCAGCCCCTCCTTCGCGTCGTGGGTCCTGTTGTTCTCGGCGACGTGCTTCCGCTCGATGGCCAGGGCCTGCTCCAGATGGTGGTCGATCCCCTCGTGGACGGCCGCCTTGATGCTCCCCAGCGCCTTCCCGGCCCCGGAGGCAAGCTTCTTGGCGAACGTGGCGACCTCCTCGGTGAAGTTCTCCGGCTCGATGACCCGGTCCACGAGGCCGATGGCGAGCGCTTCCTGCGCCCCCATGGTCTTTCCCCAGAGGAGGATGTCGAGGGCCTTGGAGATCCCGACCAGACGGGGCAGGCGCTGCGTCCCTCCCGCGCCCGGCATGATGCCGAGCCCGGCTTCCGGCAGGCCGATGAGGGCCTTTCCCCCCACCATCAGGCGGTAGTCGCAGGCAAGGGCGAGTTCGCAGCCGCCGCCGAGCGCGTGGCCGTTGATGGCCGCGATGACCACCTTCCGCATCCGGGTCAGGATGTTGTTCGCCCCCTGGAGGAGCTTCGAGAAGGTCTCGGCTTCGGCCTGGTCCTGCGCCGCCATTTCCTTGATGTCGGCCCCGGCGATGAAGGCCTTCTCCTGGCCGCTGGTGATGACGACCACGTTCACCCCTTCCATCTGCTCGGCCTCGCTGAACGCGTTGAAGAGTTCCCGGCCGAACTCGCCGTTCAGGGGGTTCGTCGGAGGCCTGTTGAGGGTGATGGTCAGCACACGGTCTTCGTTTTTCATGGTGATGAACTGGTATTCCATGATCAGCTCCTTTTGCTCGCGTTATGGGTTTGTTCTCAGTTGACCTTGATGACGACGGAGGCGGCGGTATCGCCGGCTGCGCAGCCCGAGAAGAGGAGGTACCCTCCCCCTTTCTGGGCCAGTTCCTCGATCCCCTCCATCATCAGGCGTGCCCCGGTGGGACCCTGGGGATGGCCGTAGATGAGGGATGAGCCGTAGTTGTTCATGCTGTGGGTGTCGAGACCGAGCACCTTCGCCATGGCGATGTCGTTGGCGGCAAAGGGGTTGTGCGTCTTGACCGCGCCGAGGTCCGAAGCCTTGATCCCAGCCTGGTCGAGGGCCATCTGGGCCGAGGGGGCCACGGCGGCCGCCATGTGAGCCTTCTTGGCCCGGGCGTAGCCGAAGGAGACCAGCTGGATCTCGAGCTCGGGATTGGCGCTCAACTCCCGCGCCGACTCGCGCGTGGTCACGCAGATCCCCGCATTGCCGTCCGCCGGGAAGGTCTGGGCGCCGAAGGTGTGCGCCCCCTCGGGGAGCACCGGCCTGAGCCCCGCCAGCCCCTCGCGGGTGGAGGCGGTGACCCCTTCGTCGGCCTCGACGGTGATGGTTTTCTTCCGGGACACCTGGACCTCGACCGGGAACATGTAGCGCTTCTGGAACTCGCGGTCGTTGGCGAGTGCATCCTGGTACTGCTCGTAGCGGCGAAGGGTCAGGGCGTCGCACTCCTCGCGGGTGATGCCGAACTCCTTGCTCACGTTTTCGGCGGTCCGGATCATCGCTTCTCCCGCCCAAGGGTCCTTGTTCACGTTGTCCAGGAACCAGTCCTCGGCGACCGGCTTGCCGCCGGGGCCTGCGGGGTTGGGCCAGACTGCGTGGGGACCGTTGGAGCAACGGTCGGCGAGGAGGCACCAGCTGTTCCGGAACATCCCCGTCTCAACCCCCATGCCTGCCTGGTAGAGGGTGAAGGCCGAGGTGGAGCACGCCTGGGTGATGAGCACGCCGGGAACGTTTTCGGCGCCGATCATGGCCGCGGCCCACGGACCGGTATAGAACCACTGCTGCTGGTAGACGGTGCTGCCGACGAGCACGTAGTCGAGCATGGCCGGGTCCCACCCTTTGGCTTCCATGAAGCGCTTGGTGGTGGCCGCCCCGAGGACTACTGCGTGCTCGTTGGCGAGGCTTCCCTGCCAGCGGACGAAAGGTGTGCTGTAATAGCCTCTGTACGGTATGAATGCTTTTGTTAACACGGGTTCTCCTCCTTGTTGTCGTCCTGCACCTCCCGCTTAGGGAGGGTGCGCGGGGTTTCGGCGTTGCGGTTCCGGTCGCCGGTTCGGCATGCAATCCGGTACCTCAATACCTATTTATGGATAAAAAATTTTAGCTCCTGCTCCTTCTGCCTCAGACGCCCTTCACCTGCGGCGTCACCTGCTGGATCGCCTCCCGCATGATCTCGGAAATGCTCTTCATGGTCTTTCGCTGCAACTGGCGGAGCCGTTCGCACTCCTCGTCGGTGATCCTGACGGAGACCACGTTGTAGCGAGGCTTCTCTTTCATCGTGCCCATCATCATCCCTCCCGCCCGGCTGTTCCAGCCGCCCCACCTCAGGCGAGCTCCCCTTCACTTCACACCAGCTTCGCCGTCAGAACCGGCACGAACTGCAGCACATCGGCGACCACCAGCACGTCGGCGACCTCACCGATCGGCGCGTCCTTGTCCTTGTTGATGGCGATGACGAAGTCCGACTTCTTCATCCCGGCCAGGTGCTGGATGGCGCCGCTGATGCCGCAGGCGACGTAGAGCTTGGGGGAGACGGACTGGCCGGTGGTCCCGACCTGGTGGCTGTGCTCCACCCAGCCGGCATCCACCACCGGGCGGCTCGCCCCGAGTTCCCCGCCGAGCGCCTTCGCCAGGGCGGCTATCACCGGCACGTTCTCTTTCTTCCCGACCCCGCGGCCGGCGCTGACGATGACGTCGGCCTTGGTCAGGTCCACGCCCTTCTCTTCCGCCGGCTCGTAGCCGACGAACTCCAGGGGGGAAGCTTCCCCGGCCAGATCGATCTGCTCTATCTGCGGGGTCCCCGCCGCTTCCCCGGCAGGGGTAAAGGCCCCGGCCTGCAGGGTGAGGACGGCCCGCCCGGTCCGGGGAACCACGCTGCGGCGCAGCTTGGCGTTGCAGATCCCGACCTCGAAGCCGCCGTCGGCGATGCCGACGATCTCGGAGATCTGGCCGATCCTCAACGCTGCCGCCACCCGCGGGGCCAGGTCCCAGCCATAGGACGAGTGGAGAAAGACGATGTAGTCGGCCCTCTCGCGCTGCGCCGCTTCCAGCACGATTCTTTTGTGCAGGTCCGGGTTGTACTCGCCGTACCTGGCGGCGCCGGCCAGGTAGAGCTTGCCGGTCACCCGGGGAGCCGCGGACGGGTCTCCGATCAGCACCATCGCTGTCTCGGCTCCCAGCCTGTCGGCGAAGGCCACCAGTTCGTAGCTCGCGGGAAGAAGTGCCCTTTCCCGGTATTCACATACAAGCAGTGCTTTCATGTCTCTCCTCCTATCTCATGACCGCTGTTTTTTCTTTCAGGATGCCGATGAGTCTGTCGGCCATGGCGCCCAGGTCCCCTTCCAGGACCGTGCCGCAACCCTTCTTCGGGGGGGGGTAGGCGCCGGCGGTGCCGGTCAGTTCCTGCTCCGTCAGCAGCTCCGCGACGGGAATCGCGAGCACCTCCTTCTTTTTCGCCTTCATGATGTTGGGCAGGGTCGGGTAGCGCGGCGTATTGAGCCCGAGCTGGCAGGTGAGCAGCGCCGGGGTCTTCAGCTTCACGACCCCCTTCAACCCTCCTTCGAGTTCCCGCTTGGCGATCACGGTGCCGTTATCGTAGGCAAGGCCCACCAGGGTGGTGGCGCAGGGAAGCCCGAGCTGCTCGGCCACCGTCACCCCGACCTGAGCCGAACCGCGGTCCTGCGACTGCATCCC
>DNJC01000046.1:0-3751 GCA_003490025.1 Geobacter sp.
TGCGCTGAGGTGATCTTCAGTTCCAGCTTGTACTTGTCGGCCACGTCGCAGATCTTCCTGAGGGTGGCCGTATCCGTGAAGCCCCCCGGGATGTGCGGCGCGATGCCGTAGGTTTCCCGGTCGCGCTGGAGGATGGCGCCCTTCTCCAAAATATCCTTCTTCATCATCCACTCCTTCGTCTGGTTTTAAATTGATGCAGGTCAAAACATGAAAAAATCACGAAAGTTCAAGAGCCTGAACAGAGAGGTCACACGCTGCCTTGGTCGCCTGANNTGATGAACCTAACGAGTTCGACGGCGATCTCGTACTTCCCGAAGGGTGGGATCAGGTAGAATCCGCCGACCTTCCCGATGGCGGCCTCGATGAACTCGCGGGCGATGGCGAGCCCCTCGCGGACGCCTTCCTCCCCGACCTTTCCGGCCATCCGCTTCCGGACCTCGTCCGGCAGGACGATGCCGGGGACCTCGTTGTGCAGGAACTCGGCGTTCCTCCCGCTCACCAGCGGCAGCACGCCCGGCAGGATCGGTATGCCGAGGTGCGCGGTCTGCTCCATCATCTGCTCGAACCGCTGCAGATCGTAGATCGGCTGGGTCTGGGCAAAGCAGGCGCCGTTGGCTACCTTCTTCGCGAGCCTCGCCACCTGCACCTCCATCCTCTGCCCGTTCGGGTTGAAGGCGGCGCCTATGGTGAAACCGGTCCCGGCGCCGATGGGGTTACCGAGGGCGTTCACGCCGCGGTTCAGGTCGCTCAACAGCTTGATGAGCTGGAAGGAGTTGAGATCGAAGACGGAGGAGGCCCCGGCGTCTTCGCCGAGGCTCGCCGGATCGCCGGTGACGGCGAGGATGGAAGAGACCCCGAGAAGGCTCGCCCCCATCAGCTCGGACTGCAGCCCGATCAGGTTCCGGTCCCGGCAGGTGACATGGGCGATGACCTCGATCCCCACCTCGCGCCGGATCACCGTCGCCAGCGCCAGGTTCCCCATGCGCACCCGCGCCAGGGGGTTCTCGGCGAGGTTGATGGCGTCCGCCCCCGCCTCCTTCAGCGCCCGGCTCCCCGCCAGCACCTTGCCGCAGTCGAGCCCCTTGGGCGGGTCGAGTTCGACGGTGACCACCATCTCCTTCCCCCACTTGTCGAGGAACCCTTTCGCTGCCGTTGCGGGCGGCTCGACCGGCTGGGAGACGGCAACCGCAGTCACGGCGGCGCGTGCGGCCGGACGGCTCCCCTGCAGCCGCTTGGCCATGACGCGGATGTGCTCCGGAGTGGTGCCGCAGCATCCCCCCACCAGCGACGCCCCGGCCGCGACCATCTCCAGCGCCATCGAGGCGAAGTAGTCGGGCGTGGTCCGGTAGATGTAGCGCCCGTCGACGTACTCCGGGAAGCCGCTGTTGGGATAGGCGGCGAGCGGGAGTTGCGTGACGGCGGCTATCCTTTTCAGCGTGGCGAGGAGTTCCAGCGGCCCTGCACCGCAATTCGCCCCCACCATGTCGGCCCCTGCCGCGGCCAGCCTGAGCGCGGCGCTTTCGGCCCCGATCCCTCCCGAAAGGCGCGATCCCTCCCCGAAGGCGAGGTTCGCGACCACGGCAAGCCCCGTTTCCATGGCTGCGGCGACCGCCACCTCCAGCTCCTCCAGCTCGGCGAAGGTCTCCAGGATGAGGAGATCCACCCCTCCCTCTGCGAGCGCCGCGGACTGCACCCGGAAGCACTCCCTCACCTGCTCGGGAGATAGTTCCTGCTTCCCGCGCCCAAGCGGCCCGATGGAGCCCGCGACGAAGACGTCGCGCCCGGCCGCCGCACGCTTAGCGAGAACTCCCCCCTGGCGGTTGATGTCGGCGACTTTCCCGCCCAGGCCGATGGCGGAGAGCTTGGCGTAGTTCGCCCCGAAGGTGTTGGTCTCGATGACCCGCGCCCCCGCTGCGACGTATTCGGCGTGCAGATCCAGCACCAGTTGCGGCCGCACCAGGTTCAGGTGCTCGAAGTTGGCGTCGAGCGCCACCCCCTTCGCGTAGAGCATGGTCCCGATGGCGCCGTCGCCGACCAGCACCTCGCCGGCGATCCTCTCCAGAAACGACGATCCGCCCATATTAGCGTCCTCCCAGCACCTTGATCAGGTGCGGCACCAGCTGTTTCTTGCGTGACATGACCCCTTTCATCTCGAAAACCTGCGGCTCGGGCTGCGGGTATCCCATGAAGCGGGTGTAGGCCTGCCCCCCGTCCATGAGGAACATGGTGCTCTCGGTGGAGATGTCGGTCACCATCAGCCCCGCGACGTCCAGCTTCTCCTTCTCGCGCAGCGAGGCGAGCGCCCCCTTCAGCTCTCCCTTCATGTCGTGGAACTCGGCGAAGCCGAACACCTCGACCTGTCCCACTCCGAAGCGGACCTCCCCCTGGCTGAAGAGCTTGAAATCGGAACCGACCACGCGCGCCGGGCTGCCGTACCCGGAGAGGGCGCCGGAGGCGGCGAAGATCTCGGCGCCGAACGCCTCCCAGTCGAGTCCCGCCAGCGCCGACAGCCGCAGGGCCGTCTCGCGATCCCGATTCGTGGTGGTCGGGGACTTGAGGATCACCGTGTCCGACAGTATCCCTGCCAGCATGAGGGCTGCGACGGACTGCGAGGGGATGACGCCGTGCTGGTCGTAGAGCGAGGCGACGATGGTGCAGGTGCTGCCGACAGGCGCGGTGACAAACGGGATAGGGTTGCTGCTCGGGGCGTTCCCCAGCTTGTGGTGGTCGATCACCTCGAGGATCTCCAGGTCCTCCGCCCCCGGGACCGACTGGGAGAGTTCGTTGTGGTCGACCAGTATCAGGGAGTGCGGCAGCGGCGCGAAGAGCGACGACTTGGTGGCGACCCCCGCCAGGGTCCCATCCTCCTCGAGCACGAGCACCACGCTCTCGCCGGAATGCAGAAGCTTCTCCCGCAGGCGGCCGAGCGGCTCCCCGACGCGCACGCTCTCGAAGAGAGGTTCGGCCAGCTGGCCGGCGGGGGTGGAGAACCGCGCCCGGGAGACGGTCGCCGCGGTGTCGAGCGGCGTGGTAAGAAGCGCCACCCCTCTTGCCGCGGCGAGTTCCACGACGTCGTCGTCGACGGCCAGCCCGCCGGTTACCACCAGCAGGCGCACGCCCCGCTCGATGGAGTTGAGCTGTATGGCGCGACGGTCCCCGGTCACGACCACCAGGCTTTTGGGATCGAAACCGGCTATCTTGGCGGTGAAGGAGCCTTCAGCCATCGCCCCGACGAAGAGGTGCAGTTCCTCCGGATCCGTATCGGGAGCCCCCGAGAGGAAATGTCCTTCCAGGCAGGCGGCGAGCGAGGCGAGGGACGCGGTCACCCGCCGCAGCGAGTCAGGTCCGGTCATGAGCGAGCGCTCCGCTATCTTCAGGAGCGGGATGACGCCAATCGGAGCGCCGGCGTCGTCGAGAACCGGGAGCACCCGGATGCCGTTGTGGTGGAAGAGCTCCAGCGCGTTCAGAAGCGGGGCGTCCGCCTGCACCGTTACCGGCGCGCGCCTGATGACGTCGCGCACCTTCGGGTGCACGTCGGCGAGGTAGAGCGGCGCCTCGACGCCGAGCCTGGCGAGTAGCCAGGTCGTCTGGGGGTTCAGGGGCCCCGCCATGGCAGCGGTCACCCGCGCCTCGCCGAGCGAGCGTTTCAGTGCGGCATAGGCAATGGCCGAGGCGACCGAGTCGGTGTCGGGGTTTCTGTGGCCGATGACGAAGATTTCTTTTCCCATTGTTTTCCTTGCATTCGCCGCTT
>DNJC01000046.1:3757-5912 GCA_003490025.1 Geobacter sp.
CATGCATGCAGTAGTGGATTGGCTGGTACAAACCATAGGGACGATGGGTTATCCCGGTATTTTTCTCCTGATGGCGATGGAAAGTTCCGTCTTCCCGATTCCCAGCGAATTGGTGATGCCGCCGGCGGGATACCTGGCCCAGCAGGGACAGATGAGCGTGACCGCGGCGATTCTCTGCGGCACGGTGGGAAGCCTGGTCGGCGCCTACGCCAACTATTTCGCGGCACATTACCTCGGACGCCCGCTTTTGCTCAAGTACGGCCGGTACGTTTTCATCACCGAGGAGAAGTTCGCCAAGGTGGAGAAATTCTTCCTGAAGCACGGCGAGATCTCCACCTTCATCGGAAGGCTGCTGCCGGTGGTGCGGCACCTGATCTCGCTTCCAGCCGGCCTCGCCGGGATGAACCACCTGAAATTCTCCCTCTACACCCTTCTTGGCGCCGGGATCTGGGTAACGGTGCTCACCTTCATCGGCTACTTCATAGGGAGCAACCAGGACCTGATCATGAAATACTCCCACCACGCGCTCTTCGCGGTGCTGGTTTTGAGCGCCCTCATCGTCGCCGTCTATGTGAAGATGCAGCGCAGAAACGGAGCGCAGTAGTCCCGATTCCGTAAACAAAACAGCTGGTAAAGCAAGGGCGGGTCCCGGACCCGCCCTCACTGGCAACCTTCCTGTATTCTCTACAACTCCCCCCCCTGCTGAAGCGAAGGCGGAATCGCGGCAGGAATGCCGCTCCTGCATTTGCGTCGTTTTCAGCACGCCTACTTGGGAACCTTCTCCCAGTCCTCCAGGAACTTCTTGATCCCGGCGTCGGTAAGCGGGTGCTTGGAAAGCTGCAGCATGACCGAGTAGGGGATGGTGCAGATGTCTGCGCCGATCAGGGCCGAGTCCAGCACGTGGATCGGGTTCCTGATGCTGGCCACGATGATCTCCGCCTCGTAGCCGTAGTTGTCGAAGATGGTCCTGATTTCCTGGATGATCCCCATGCCGTCCTGGGAGATGTCGTCCAGACGCCCGACGAAGGGGGAGACGTAGGTGGCGCCCGCCTTGGCGGCGAGGAGCGCCTGCATCGGCGTGAATATCAGCGTGACGTTGGTCTTGATCCCCCTGGAGTGGAGGGTCTTGGTCGCCTTCAGCCCCTCCGGGGTCATCGGGAGCTTGATGACGATGTTCGGGTGGATCTTGGCCAGTTCGGTGGCCTCCGCGATCATGCCGTCATGCTCGAGGGAGATGACCTCCGCCGAGATGGGGCCGTCGACGATCCCGGTGATCTCCTTGATCACTTCCTCGAAACGCCTGCCGCTCTTGGCGATGAGGGACGGATTGGTGGTCACACCGTCCACCAGCCCGAGNNGCAAACATGCCATGGAGCAGAAGTGATAGCGCTTCCCCTCCAGGTTGCCGACAACCGCGTCGGCCTCCGATACGTAGACGCCGCAGACCGGATCCTGGAAGGTCTCCGATGCGGCGCTCTCTTTTGCTATTTCGGGCGCCGCCTTGCCTCGCAGCATCCGGTACACCAGGTACCCGAGCAGCGCCCAAATGAGAAACTTCATCTTTCCCCCTAGATCCTTACCACCTTCTCCGCGACGGGAAGCGCCGCGAGAAGTTCATTGACAGTCCTGCCGAGGGAAGGGTGTACCAGGTCGGGAGCGATATCGGCAAGCGGTTGCAGCACAAAGCGCCGCTCGGCGAGACGCGGGTGCGGGATGGTGAGCCGGTCGGAGTGGCAAACGAGGTCGCCATACATGAGGATGTCGAGGTCCATGCTGCGCGCGCCCCAGCGCACCGTCGGGACGCGCTTGAAGACCTCCGTCTCGATGCGCTGCAGGTGGTCCAGGAGTTCCAGCGGTTTGAGAGCCGTCGCGACGCGGGCCGCCGCGTTGTAGAAATCGTCCTGCGGGACTCCCCCGACCGGTTCCGTTTCATAGAACAGAGACACGGCTGTCACCTTCGTTCCCGGGAGTTTCCCCAGCTCCGCGATCGCCATCAGGAGCTTCAGTTCCCGGTCTCCCAGGTTGCTCCCCAGACCTATGTAGGCGCACTCTTCCACAGCGTGAGATTAGAGCACAAATCCCTTTTTTTTTCAACCCCGGCGGCCGGAAACGCTAAACCTGCAACTGGTGCGGCTGCGCCCTTGCATCATGCTGT